>CAIUQR010000001.1 GCA_903901335.1 uncultured delta proteobacterium
AAATAGCATCTGACTTCATCTATTATTTCTTTCTTTAGAAGTGTACTGGCTAATATTGTATCTATCTTTTGCCTATCTTCTTCCGGCAGCTTGGTGAGAGGAATTCCGAGATAATTGGCTATTGCTATTTTTGCCTCCAGGACACCGGGATAAGTGAATTCTTGAAAAGGATCAGGGTCCTTAAATTCAATAACAGCTGTTCCTTCTGAAAGGCACCTCATCAACGCAGTCGTTGTTCTATTGTCATCGGTTAGGGATTTTTTAGGGAGCGCAATTTCTTCGGCCAGCTTTTCAATGGAATCCGCTCTCTTTTCAGCTTTGGTTTTACGAAAAGAACGAAATTTATGAAGAGGAATTGGCCCCTCATCGGGATAGAATGGGCCTAACTTTTTTTCTTCATGCTCTATGAATAGTTCTGCGTCAAAGAGTCCCCACCATATAATCACATCATGTCCGGCAAGAGTCGAGTCGACACGATACGTCCCGCCATTCACCTTAATGGTAGCATCACCAGCCACCTTCCTGCGCTCCGGCTCCCTCGCAAAAGTTGCAAATCTATCCCAAGAGCATATTTTTCGGAGTCCGGCGGTCGGCAGGTTCTTGATCCAATCTTCAATTCGGGAATGCTTTTCTGATCGATGCCCCTTTTCGTTGTAACGGAGGACATAATTCAAAAGCCAGGCGTTTGCCTCTTCTTCATTTTTTGGTGTATGAAAATGGTAGAGAGTTTCATGAATTTCCTTAATAGTCCGAAAAGGTCGTTCGACTTTCCCTTTTGCCCGGGCTGTAGTTCGGCGACCATCTTTGCCCTTTGGCATGTGTGTTCGCAACTCAATGCCGAGATATTCTAAAACCCTATGGAATACACGGCTTTTGGCAATGGGGCCGTTATCCGTGTAGATCATCAGAGGGATACCCTGAAAAGGAAAACCTTCAATCTCCTTTGTAGCCATAGCCCTGTAAAGAAAACGGAGAGCAGCCTCTACGTCCTCACCAAAAACAACATGATATTCCTGGTAAGCGACACCACTGCGATCATCGATCAGGCTGTATAGCATGAGGGTGGGACGTCCTTTCCTGTTCTCAACCCATGCAGGCCATTCTGGCAACTGTTTCAAATCTGATGGACTTAAATCAAAATGCCAGCAATCGTTTGAATGTTTTGCTTGGAATCGTACAGAAGCAGGTTCAACATCCAAGGAAAGAAAATCATACCCCCATCGTTTTAAATACCGATTGACCGTTGTCTTTTTAAGTATTCCTTTTGGAGGTTTTTTAAGACCTTGAGCGGTTTCAACGCCAAAATTTTCGAGAAGACGAAGAGCTTCCGTAGTAGGTAGGTGGTGGCCTTTCTTGTTGCGGGTTTTTAATTTCATGGCAGCGATGATCTGGCAATACATCTCCATCTCTGCACTTGGAAGAACTCTGGTAATCCCTGCATCAGAACGGCGAAGAGATTTTGGAGTCCGTTTTTCCTTTAAACTACGGTATACGTTACCAACGGAAACAGCATAAAGGTCGGCGAAGGCCTGGATCATCTTCATCCGTTCAGTATTTCTTGGCGGCAGAAGATCTAAACGCTTTTGTAGATCCAACAATCTTTCTTCGGGGATTTTTTTACCCATAGTTTCCATACCAAAAACCAAGGTTTTAGAAACATACATTCTTTTGTGCTCACCCCAGGCAAAAAAACATATTATGATGTTTCAAAACACTGTTCTAAAACATTTGTTCTATTATTCTCAAGTAAAATCGTTTTTGGAATAAAAAAATGCTGATTGGATATGCTCGTGTCTCAACGATGGATCAGAACCCGCAGATGCAAACCGATGCTCTCGAAAAGGCAGGTTGTGGACGGATATTTATCGAAAAAATATCAGGTTCGCACAAGGAACGGGCCGAGCTGAAAGCGGCGTTAGATTATATGAGGGAGGGAGACACGCTTGTTGTCTGGAAATTGTCAAGGCTGGCACGTTCCATCAGGCAAATCATTGCCACTGCCTATGACCTTGAGCAACGTAAAATTAAGCTGAAGGTTCTTACCCAGAATATCGATACAGGAACTCCCGAGGGACGCTTGTTTTTTCACGTGACCGCCGCATTCGATGAATTTCAGAGAGAATTGATTGTTGAAAATACCCGTGCCGGTCTTGCAGCTGCTCACAAACGAGGGCGTAGAGGTGGTCGGCCACCAAGCATGACTATGGATAAAATTCGTGCGGCTGAGTCTATGCTTAAAGATTCCGAAAACTACCCGTTCATATCAGACATTATCAAACAGCTTGAGATTGGACGCACGACGTTCTATCGTCATTTCCCTCCAGAACGGATCAGTGAACTAAGGCAGCTAAAATGAATATTTGAGATGGTGAGCATATCAGGAATGTATTAACCATCATAACATGAGTCTGAGAGGAGGTTGGCAGAGCAAATCTCTCATGACGGAACTGACCTACACTCCGGTAAGTGCTCCATGTTTGTCTTGCCATATCACTACTGTACCTCTGATTTTCATAAAGTCCATTTCCGATAAAGATAGACTGATTTGAACAACTCAATATACACACATTCTCGATGTGCGTTTTTCTGGTTGTAAAAGTCCTTGGTCATCGCATTCATGATTTATTGAAAGCCAATGAAGTTTTTTTTGATAACGATTTATAGAAGGTATAGAATATACCTGTAATAGGTTATTGATGTTGTTTCCGCAGGACCAGCCTGCCTGTTCTGAACAAGATGTACTTTTATCCAATACAGATGATGGCAATTGTCCATTGCGTTAAGCGTTGTAGTTTGTTTTCAGGAGGGACCGGTGCTGAAACTCAATACATTGTCAAAACGATTGGTAGATGCTCTTCTCCATATAGATGAAGAGGAATGTACCATGTTGCTCAAGAACCTATTATCTCAAGGAAACGATTTGTCTCCCCTGGAAGATGTGGTTATTCCTGCTTTGGAACACATCGGTCTTACCTGGGAGGAGGGGCGCATATCTCTGTCTCAAGTGTATATGGCAGGGCGGATTTGCGAGAGAGTTGTAGAGGAGGTGTTTTTGACTGCTTGTTCCTCTAGATTTGATCATCACCCCAGAATAGCCATCGGTGTGATTGAGGACCATCACGCTCTGGGCAAGCGCATGGTTATCTCGGCTCTTCGCTCATCAGGATTCAATCTGCTGGATTATGGACATGGTCTCAAGGCTGCCGATCTGGTAGAGAGGACACTACGGGATCAGGTCGATATCCTTCTCATTTCCTGCCTCATGCTCACCTCTGCAGTGCGTGTGAAGGATGTGATGGAAGGCCTTGAAAAGACCGGCAGCCGGACCGTAGTGGTGGTTGGTGGAGCTCCTTTCCGCCTTGCCCCCCAACTCTGGAAGGAAGTTGGAGCACAGCACATGGGTCGCAGCTCAGGAGAAGCGGTAAGGATTGTTCAAACATTAACTGAGAACAGAATATGGGAATGACTTCTAGCCAAAGATTGCAGGAAACCCTTTCCCACAGGGAGCCGGACAGGGTTCCTTATGTGTTGCCTGCAACCATGCATCCTTCGCGGGAAATGGGACTCACCATTAAAGACTATTTTTCTCGACCAGGGAATGTGGTGGCGGGCCAAATACGCCTTCAAAAAAAATTCGGCAACGATATACTCTGCTGCTATCCCTTCGCGGCTCTGGAGATCTTGGCTTGGGGCGGTGAGGCGATCTATTTTGATGATGGACCGCCCAACGCCGGGGCGCCCATCATCAAAAATCCCGAAGATATTCTACGTCTTCAGCCTCCGGAGATAAAAGGAAACCCGGCTTTGCAAGGCATCCTGCAAGCAACGACCGACCTTAAGGCCATCGTCGGCGACGATACTCCCATTGCCGGAGTGATTGTCTCACCGCTTTCTCTGCCGATCATGCAAATGGGTTTTGAGGCCTATCTTGATGTGATCTATGAACGTCCGGATCTGCTGGAACATCTCCTTCGTATCAACACCGAATACTGTGTTGCTTGGGCCAACTCGCAACTCCAAGCGGGGGCCGCATCAATCATGTATTCCGATCCTGCTTTCTCCCCCTCGATCATGTCACCGGATTTTCTTGAACGGTACGGCTTGCCGATAGCCATGAATGTCGTCTCCCGGATCAAGGGTTCTGTAATGATCCACTTGGCTTCCGGAAAGGGAATGTCGGTCGTCGATGAAATTTCCCGGGCGGGTTTCATCGCAATGAGCGCCAGTGCCGAGGAAGACCTTGCTTCGTTGAAGGCCGTCTGTCAAGGAAAGCTGGGCTTGGTCGGCAACCTGAACGCCCTTGAAATGCGCTATTGGTGCGCCGAGGAGGTCGAGTCAGAGGTCAAGAAGGCAATCGCCCAGGCCGGTCCGGGTGGTGGGTTCGTTCTGTCAGACAATCATGGTGAGATCCCTTTCCTGGTTGACGAAGAGATACTGCTGGGGGTGGCGGAAGCGGTTCATCATTGGGGGCAATATCCTTTGGATTGGGTGACTTCCGATGAGGCCTAAAATGAAACTGTGGTGTTGCCCTTATTTTCTGCGGGAGGTATCGGCCGTGGTAGCCGGTTCACGTGAGCTTTCTGGACTGCAGATAGAGACCTCCGCCTTTTCCTGTCAACAGAACTTTCAGAAAGGGCAGAACCCCTTGGCAAACTTCTTAACCGATCAAACAAAGGGAGTTGATGCGATCATCGGGGGCGGTTGTTTGTGGGACAAAAATTCCACCAGTGAAAGACCGCCAAATATCATCTTGCTGGCACCTCAACTTTGCTTCTATCTCGTAGCACCGACAGCGCTGGTCGATAGCCTGATAGCCGAGGGAAACTATCTGATGACTCTCGGTTGGTTGGCGAATTGGCGGCAACAAATGACTGACTGGGGTTTTGATCGGGAAACCGCGAGACAATTTTTTCAGGAAACAACCAAAAAACTGACCCTGTTGGATACCGGCATCGACAACAATGGCCTTGCCGAATTATCGGCCATGGGCGAGTACCTCGATCTGCCAAGTCAATCGATCTCGGTAGGATTGGATATAATCCGGCTGTCTTTGGAGCGCTTGATGATGGACCTTAGGCAGAGCCGAGTATCTCTGCCGCCGCCGGATCATTTTTTCGCCGATCAACTGATGGTGATTGATCTGCTGAATATTCTCATGGCCTCAACCAGTGAAAAAGAAGCGGTAGGCCATATAGAGGAATTGTTCAGCCTCCTTTTCGCCCCTGGTCATATGTGCTATACCCCGGTCGGCAAAGAACAAGAACACCAAGTTTTTAAAGTTGGAGAGGAGTTTTCCTGGACGGAGTCCGGTCGTGGGTTCGCGATTCCTTTTAGATACAAAGGAGAGCATTTGGGTGTCCTGGAAATTGATGACCTGGCCTTCGTGGAATATAAAGAGCGTTACCTGGCCTTGGCTTTGCCTTTGGCCAGGGTGTGTTCAATGGCGATTTCCACCGCCCGAAGCCAGGAGGCTCGACAAAGGTCAGAACAGGCTTTACGGAGTATGGCTCGTATTGTCGAGTCATCGGATGATGCTATTATCGGTAAAAGCCTGGCAGGGATAATTGTCAGCTGGAACCAGGGGGCCAAGCGGATCTATGGTTACGAGGAAAGCGAAGTCCTGGGGAAAAATATCTCCTTTCTCACGCCACAGGACCAGCCGGACCATATGCCGCGGATGCTGGAGAAGATCAAGGCCGGTTTCCCTGTCGATCAGATCGAAACAATCTGGACAACCAAGGATGGAAAATTGTTAAACGTTTCCATGCAGGTTTCACCGATTCGCGATGACAGTGAAAGGATCGTTGGTGCTTCCACCATTGCCAGGGACATCACCGCTGAAAAACAGAAAGTTAAAAGGGAAAGGCAGTCTTTGGAGGCACAACTCCAGCAATCCCAGAAGCTGGAATCCGTGGGCCGCCTGGCAGGTGGTGTCGCCCACGATTTCAACAATATGCTTTCAGTAATCATGGGCTACTCACAAATGAGCCTCCAGATTACCCCACCTGACAGTGAAGTGCACCAAAATCTGGAGGAAGTATTGCAAGCAGCCGTACGTGCAACAGGATTAACTCGACAACTTCTTGCTTTTGCCCGCAAGCAGATTCTTGAGATGAGCAGTCTTTGCCTCAATACCATCATTGAGGATTTCAGCAAGATGATAAAGCGTCTAATCGGTGAAGATATTGCCATTAGGATGTTGCTGGATGATAGTATCCCCCCAATTAATGCAGATTCCGGGATGATGGAGCAGATCCTTCTCAATCTCGCGGTTAATGCTCGGGATGCCATGCCGGATGGAGGGACGTTAACCATAGAAACCAAGGTTGTTGCCCTTGACCAAGATCATGCGGCAGGAAAACTCGATGTTAAGCCGGGCGAGTATCTGATGCTGGCTGTAACCGACACAGGCGCCGGTATGGATGAGAAGACCCGGCAAATGATCTTCGAACCATTTTTCACCACCAAGAATTCTGGCAAGGGTACCGGTTTGGGTTTATCCACCGTTTACGGCATTGTCAAACAACACGGGGGAACTATCTGGGTGTATAGTGAGCCAGGGCAGGGAACTATTTTTAAAATCTATTTTCCGGTATCTCTGACCAGAGAGACGATTAGGAGGAAGCATGTTGAAGCAGAGCCCCTGCCCGCAGGAGGTCAAACAATCCTGGTGGTGGAAGATGAAGAAAAAATACGTCTGTTTATCTGCACGGCATTAAGGAAGTCGGGTTATTTTGTATTGTCCGCCGGATCTCCAGTGGAAGCACAATCGATTGAAAAACAACATAAAGGGATTATCCATCTGATGCTGACCGATGTTGTGATGCCGGGGATGAATGGAAAGGCCCTCCACGAGATTCTTGCACCTAATAGACCTCAGATGAAGGTATTATATATGTCCGGTTATACGGAAAATGTTATAGCCGAAAGAGGTGTTTTGAAGGAAGGTATCAATTTTATACAGAAGCCATTCTCAATCAAGGAACTAGGTTTAAAATTGGGTTCTATTCTTGCTCAATAGGGAAAAATTTTCTAATACCTTAATATACTTCTCGAATATTAGAGGGGTTTCCGGAGTGGCTGGATGATATTGAGGTGAAGATACCTCTATTTGTATCTTGAGTACAGGCAAGGATTTTTTTAAACATCAATTAATTGAGATTACCAGGTAAAACCTCTTGAAAATTGATTTTCACCCCATGTCAACCTTTCTACTGTTCACCTTTTTCCAGATGGTGCCTTGAATCTTGTTCTCGATTAATGTGGGTCCGGTGTCATCATTGCGGGCCCATTGTCATTTAATGTGGGTCCAGTGGCGATTAATGTGGGTCCGACCCATTTCTTATTCTCATTTATTGTGGGCCCAGATTAATCATTATTGCGGGTCCGGGCGTTTATCATTGCGGGCCGCTACAGCTAGTCAACCTTTCATAATCACATTGGAGAAAAAACCTCTATTGCTCCACGTGCCCGCCAGCATTCCGTCCGGACGAAGCGAATAAGGAGGTATCCGGACTATTGGATAAGAATACATAATAGTTATGTTCATTATTTAGAATAGGATATCAATTCCGAATCACTCTTGGGGAAATCTCCTTGATTCGTTTTGACAATCCCTCTTACTTCTGGAGCATACCAATATTCTCTTTGGTCAAGTCGATTTCCTCTTACTATGGGTCTATCAGCATCACGAAGTTGTTGCCTTAGCAGACATTTATGGGGTAAAACGTGCACCTGATATATTATTTCAAACTGATACTTCGCCAGACAATCCAGACTTCAATCATTTATTATTAATTTGGGATGCAAAATACAGAAAAAACAAGGAGTCCAGAATAACACATCCAGAAGTTTCAGAGTTTGGAAGATGGCTTGAAGTATTTAAACTCAGAGGTGCGCACAACCCACCTATTAATCTTGCAAAGTTAAGTAAATTAGCAGCGAACTGTCTTATTACCAATGGTAATGCCTCAACGGAACCGGATATCGAATGCAAAAGGCTGTGGATAAAGGAAGTAGCTAATTTTCACCCAAATTCATCAGAATT
>CAIUQR010000002.1 GCA_903901335.1 uncultured delta proteobacterium
GAGAGCGACAAACGCTTTCACGATTTCCCCAATGAGAGGATCCGGTTTTCCAATAACTCCCGCTTCAGCAACAGCGGGGTGCTCCATGAGCGTGCTTTCGACTTCGAAAGGCCCTACCATATGGCCGGAGGTCTTGATAATGTCATCGGCACGACCAACAAACCAGAAGTATCCGTCCGCGTCGCGTTTTGCCAGGTCTCCGGTTACATACCAGCCTCCGACAAAACATTTCCGGTAGCGCTCCTCTTCATGCTGATAGCCCCGAAACATGGAAGGCCAGCCCGGCCGTAGCGCAAGGTCCCCAAGAATTTCAGGAGCCTCGACAACCTTGACGGTCGTCTTGTCCGTACGGAGCACAATGGCAGCCTCGATTCCGGGCAGAGGGCGTCCCATGGAGCCGGGCCGGATCTCCATAGCGGGAAAGTTGGCGATCATAATGCCGCCGGTTTCGGTCTGCCACCAGTTGTCATGGATGGGGAGTCCCAGGGCCTTTACGCCCCAGAGAACCGCCTCGGGATTGAGCGGTTCACCGACGCTGTGAATGACGCGCAGATTGCTGAGATCAAAGTCCCTTGCCGGCTCCAGGTCTAATCGCATCAATCTTCGGATGGCGGTGGGCGCCGTGTACCAGACAGTTACTTTTTGAGACTCGAGAATTCGGCACCAACGTAGTGCATCGAAATCGGCTTCATCAACAATATTGGTGATTCCGTGGAGCAAGGGTGCGATGATTCCGTAGGAGGTGCCTGTGATCCATCCGGGGTCTGCCGTACACCAGAAGACATCTCCCGGATGAAAGTCCATTACATATTTTCCGGTCATATAGTGGAAGCATACGGCATTGTGTACGTGAATTGCACCCTTGGGCATTCCTGTTGTCCCACTCGTAAAGTGCAGGACGGCAATATCCTCCGGGTCTGTCGGAGGGATTATGAACGTATCACTTGCTTCCGCCATAAGACGAGGTAGCGACAGAAGACCGTTTCCCGGATGATATTTCACATCAACTATGAGCACATGCTGCAGCTTCGGGAGTTTATCCCTCAACTGGCTTACTTTCTGCTGGTAGTAACGTTCGGTGGTTACCAGGACTTTAGCATCTCCTTTGCTCAGGCGCTGATAGATGGGCTCCGGACCGAAGGCAGAGAAAAGAGGGCAGAAGATGCTCGTGTTTTTCAAAATTCCCAGAGCGGCGATATACAATTCGGGGATGCGTCCGGCCAGAACCGACACCGTATCCCCCTTTCCTGTTCCAAGCCCTTTGAGAATATTGGCAAAGCGATTGCTCTGCCCTTTGAGTTCGCCATAGGTAAATTCACGGGCAAAGCCTTCACTTCCAAGCCATCGCAAGGCTAGGTGGTCGTGCAACCCCCCATCGGCATGACGATCGACAGCCTCATGAGCAATGTTGAGCCCTTTTCCATCGGGAAGCCCCTGCAATTCGCTGCGGATGGCATCCCAGGAGAAACCGGCAATTGTGTCGGCATAATCCAAGAGGTTTGGAGTGTTCTTCCATGATTGGGGATGCTTTTGGATAGGAGCAAAATACAAGATTGCACCTCACTCGAAATTTCCTGAGGAAATAAATTTACGTCATCTTCGGCTGGGATAAGTGAAAATAAGGAGTTACTTTTTTATAACCAAAAATGGGTTGGTGTGTCAAGCGAGTGCCAGCTCTAAGAGAACCCCTGTAATATGTTCCCGGTCTCTGTAAAAGTAACACCGAGGTAACACCAAAACAAAAAACACTAATTCCCTCCTCTCTTTACCACCTCGCTTTGAGGTGCTTTCGAAAATCAGACCGCCTACAGCTCAACGGTTTCTGACGACCGGAACCTTCATATTTCTCTAGGTCAGTTAAAGTGCGGAACTGCTATTCTGCCACGATAATTTTCCCGGTCATATCTTCATGTCCATCGCCACAGAATACATCGCAATGGTACTCGAAGGTCCCAGCTTTTTGCGGCACAAAATGTACCCGGTTCGCCTTCTCCGGGACAATATCGGTGCGGATGCCCAGGTCCGGGCAATTAAAGCCGTGGACCCGATCAAGCGATGTGAATTCCAGGGTCACCGGCACACCCTTCTTGACAGTGACCTCGGCAGGCGAATACTCGAATTTTTTCGCCGTTATCTTGATCACTTGCTCAGGCTGATCGGCAGATGTGCCGAAAGAGGCAAGACCAGTCACCAGAATAACAGCGATCCCAAAACCAATGGCCAATCTTTGAAATTCTCTCAACATGATAATTAACCTTCTTTAATCGGCAGTTCGGTGATCAGATACTCGTCTTTTTTCTTTTTCGCTTCAATGTCGCGGAAGCCAAGATTTTTATAAGGTGCGGCGGGATCCCAGGGAATCGGGGCCTTCTTCGGCAGGGACAGCGGGGCCGGCAGGGGGTACATCAGTCCGTTGGCGGCATGATGTGGAATATGACCGGTCATCTGGTTGTGCACCTGATGGATATGACCATAGAAGACCACTACGTTTTTATATGGCATCAGGAGTTCGATTGCCTTAGCCCCGTCGCGAGTTGCCCAATCCCAGGTGGGGGCAAGATCAAACAGCGGACGATGGGTGAAGACTACGATCCTGGCGTCCTTACTGAGCTTTTTCAATTCATTTTCCAGCCATGTCAATTGGGTATCACCGATACTGCCGGTCGGGTCGGACACGTTGTCGACGACGATGAAATTCACTCCCTTATGGGTGAAGGTGTAATGGGTCTTACCAAAGACCTCTTGATAGGCCGCGCCCTTGTCAAGAGAAGCATCGTGTTCACCGGGCATGAATCGAACTGTCTTCACCTTGAGATTGGCCACGATGTCATGGAATTCTTTCAACCTTCTGCGGCGCTCTTTTTCATCGTCGGTTGTGTGGGTCAGATCACCCGTAAACATGATGAAATCGGGCGGAGTGGAGAGACTGTTCACCGCCGCCACGGCTTTCTTGAGAGTACCGCCGAAATCAGGGTTGATTTTGGGGTCGGAGAAACCCCAGTGGGTGTCGGACAGCTGGACGAAGAAAAAATCGTTTTTTACTTCCTTCTTAGTCGCAGCATTGGCAAGCGGCCCCAGCCCTGAAAGGAAGACAACACCGCCTCCTATTCCCATCAGTTTAAGAAATTCCCGTCGGTCCTGACTGTTTTTCATGGTTGTTCCTCCTTATGCTTATGAGTAAATCGAATGCGAAAGAGGCTAGATCATCTACAATTGATGACCGTGACAAGTTTCACAGCTTCTTCTCTGAATTCTGCTGTGTATTTTCCCTACATTACTTTTTTATCCACTTTTTTCAACCTACCTTATCGCTTTGGGTACATATCTTGATCGAACTCTTTTTCCTCAAAAACGCCCAGTTCGGTGCTGAGCAGATTGTTCCCAATGAGTTGGATTTGAATATTTTAAAACAGCATTCGGGATAAATCCATTTCGCAAAATAATGTTTCTAAAAAAAGCTGCTACGTAAAATGTGTCCTTTTAAGTGATTGTATCAATCATGACCTGATACTCGAGAAAGAACAATAGAGTAAATAAATAGATAGAATGGATAGTATATCTATTTAATATGCGAATTTGCAAGGCAGAGGGATATTCCATCAGAATAGACATTCTTCCACGCCTTTGCTGAATTTGCCGGGACTGATCTGGGCAGAACTGTACATGATGCTTTGATAAGAGAATATCTGGTATAGAGCAGATAGGTCATGTGAGCCCGGATTCGAAAGCGATTAAAGAGCGGGAGAAGGCGGCGAAGAAAGCAAAAACGATCAAACCTCCAGGCAAAAAGTATATAAAAGTATCAGGAAAAAAGAGCAAAGGCAAGAGCGACAAGGGCGATTGTTCTGATAACGAAAGGGGATCACTCTCTATGCAGGGGGGGATCAATACCGGGCCCCTCCGGGTCGGTTGTTAATTGGGGGTGGGCATTGCAGGTTATACCCATGCTGCAGAGAGCCCACCCGTATTAGGGGAGTTTATGGATTAGGGCCGTTGTGGCAGCTCCAGCACGTAACGCGCTCATTCGCCGCAAAGGTCTTTGTGCCTAGTTCACCGATATTAAAGGTTTTACTTATCTTGATCACTGCTAAGGGAGAACCACTGCTTGTGGTGCCGTGACAAGAGTTACAGGTGGCCTTAGACGCGCCTTGGTGGCTGCTTATCCAGGTCTGGCCTAGATTATGCATGCCGTGAGGGCCACCGGTGACGGTGTTAGGCATAGTCGTATGGCAGACTGTGCACTCGCGGATCGCCGCGGCATACCCCTGAGCATTAATGGCCGCCCGGTTGTCGTTCACCTGGTTGCCGTTGGCACTCGGTTTATCTGTGAACTCGGCATGGGTCGAGTTGTGGCAGGCCTCGCACTGCACGTTGCTGTGGCCTTTGCTGTAACGGAACAAGGTCCAACCTTTTGCGGGTGTATCCGGATTTGAGGCAAATCGCGTGTCGGCCCAGGATTTGAAGGTGCCGTCGGGATTGATGGCCACGGTTTCCCGTGTACCGTCGTGATGGCAGGATTGGCAGGTGGGCATGTCGAACCAGCCCTCACGCGCTTTGTTGCCGACCGTCGTCATCGAACCGTGGCAGGCCTGGCACTCCATGGTATGCTTGCCATTCGTATCTACAGCATTGCCCATGGCACCGCGCAGACACTGGGTTTTTTTGCCCGGATGGCAGTTGTAGCAGGAATCGCGGGTGGCGATACTGTTCAGGGTCTGGCTAGCACCAGGCAGAGTGACGTTGGCGTGGCGGTTATGCATAGCCGCAGTCATATTGGAGACCACCCCGGGCATACCTTTAATTCCCCAAACTGCAAGGGCATTGCTGTTGTGACAGCTGTCGCACAGAACTGGCTTACCGTTGTTGCGTGCTGAAGTTTCAAGGCTGGTACCGTAGCCTTTCTGAGTGAGCAGGGTGGTATAGGTGGCGCCGACATTTTTCTGGTCGTGCAGGCGCAGGATATTCAACCGCCAGTCTTCCTCAGAATTGGGAGCCAGGTTTACCCAACCGGCTGCGGGTTTGGCGGCAGCACTGCCTGTAACGCTGGCGTGGCAGGTGTTGCAGTTGATTTCGCTGGAAACCGGCAGCACGGCGGTGCTGCTTGCAATCACTTTACCGCTGCTGTCGAGAGCTTTGACCTTGATCATCGGGAAATAGTTGGCATTCATATTGTCGTCGATGGGTGTTATCGGAATGCCGGAAGCCTCAAACCAGTTGTACGTCGCATCCCAGGTCAGTGGGGCCGGGGTGTATGACGGGGTCGGATTGCCTGTGAGGCCGACATCGGGAGTGAGGTTGACACCAAACAGGGCTTGATCATAATTCCAGAAGTTGGTTTTGTATTGGCTGGAGGTGTTCACCGAACCTGTAGCGTCAGCTTTGGAATTATATGTCAGTTTATAGCCTGGATTAGTCGTGGGGTTGATCAGCTTACCGTTTACCACCAGCTGGGCATTCAAATCGTTGAATGGTGGCAGCAGAGTGAATATGGAAAAGTCGGAGTCCGCACAGTGCATCCCTAAGTCGTTCCAGGCAAAGAGGTGCGTGCCATTGACCGAGGCGACCGGCGCGCTGCCCACGGTATAGCTAATCGAGGTATTTGTCAGGTTGCCGGCCTGGTCAGAGGCCTTCACGGTAAAACTTTTAGTGCCGGCGGTGGATACGTCGATATTGGCGCCATTTGCCACGGTGCCTGCGCATGTGGCAACCCCTGAAGGCGAATCGGTGCAGCTGTAACTGGCCTTGATGGCCTGATTTTGGGTATACGTTGCGCCGCTGGCCGGGATGGTGATGGTGGCGAGGGGCGGCGTGGTATCCCGCTTAATGGTCACCGACTGACTGGCAGTGCCGCCACTACTGGTGGCCCTGCAGGTATAGGTGATACCGGATGTGTCTGTGGTGACAGACTTATTACCGCAACCCGACTTACTCGTGATTGCGGATTCAGCGTCGGAGACAGCCCATGTCACGCTGACATTGCTTGTATACCAGCCGCCGGCCCCCAGCGTGCCGTTCACTGTCGCCTTAATGACGGGAGGCGTAACGTCAAGGGCGAGGGCCTGTCCAGAGAAACACGCTCCGAGGCCAAGAGTTAGAATCGATACGGCTACATACCTGTAAAAACCAAATTTCTCCTTTGTCAAAGTGTTTATTGCTGAGCAGGCACACAGTGATCCTGCTATAAAAGAGTGGACACTCGGTTAAGCCAATATTAAAGGAATTGGCAGGAGGAAGATATGAGTGTTCAACGAAGAAAATACGATCAGGATTTTAAACGAAATGCCGTTCACCTTGCTGAAGAGCCAGGAA
>CAIUQR010000003.1 GCA_903901335.1 uncultured delta proteobacterium
GGTGTTGAGCCCTTCGTCCAGGCTGGCAGGATTGTTTTGCAGATATTTCGTCAGAAGATCTACCGTTTGACCAACATCCATCGCTTCGACGTACTTCTCGAACCAGTTCATTTTTTCGACTGGAGCACCAAAAAAGGGCGCGACAAGCATCCCGTTTACAGCGCCCCTGACATATGCGTTCTTTTGTGGAGCGCTCATTTTGAGGTAGTCTTTTCCTGTGCCAAAACCATTATGTATTACAACGGTTTTCTCAGTGTGAATCGAACCACTTTCATTGCCGTACAGGTTTGAGACCACAAAAAACATGAGAAAGAATATGACGAGCTTCGTTTTCATAATCGAGATAGATCTGTTTCCACTATTCCACATATTTTCCACTTATTTGCACCCAGCCGGATCATAATACTTTTTATACGCCTCGATCCAATCCGTTGCAATTGCGTGCTGAGCCTCTTCGAGCGTGATCTTACCGCTACATACCAGCCTTTTAAGCTTTCCTTCAACCTTGTCCTTTACACGCGCTCCGCAGGACCCCTTGTAAGGCTGTGGCCATAGATTCCGCGGGTCGTCCGGAGATCCACCGAGTTGCAGCGATATAAGGTGATCTTCCTCATAGTGGCTTGAATTTAAGTCTGTGTAAACATAATCCTTGATCTGTTCCTTCTTGATTTTATTGGTATAGGAGGTGGGCGGTCTGACCGTCTCTGTATAGCCTGAAACGCAAATCGTCTGCTTAATCGTCTCCTGAGTAACTCTGGGATCTGCCCATCCTGGGGTCATGACCGGGTCGGGTAAATCTCTGGCCATGGCTGCCGAGAAAGATAGAACTATCCAGGCCAATGCAATGATGAGTCCTTTATATAAAAAATCCACGTTGCTTCGCGCAATCATACAAGGCACCTCCTCCAGGTTGATATATTCAAAACACCACTAAAATTTTCTACTCCCTAACATGCAGAATTTCAAATCAGAAGTTATACGAAATAATTTCTTTTGTTTCTGAAATCATTTTTCTCGCAAAGAGTAAATTGACAATACGATCAACATCAGCAGATGATATCTTTTTTTGAAAAATTGAAGAAATATGAACAGTAAGCGTTTTGAGTTTCCTGGGTCGTTTCTTTTTGTCTATTTTTCCGAGTATTTCGAATGCCCTGTTGTAGTTAGGGTCGTCATTGGGGGTTGATTTCGGATCAAGTTCGATAAGACTGTTTATGCGTTTGCATTTAAGCCCAACTCTATTCAGGTGACGAAGAAGGGGATCAAAACCTTTATCTTTCGAAAGAACTGTACAATGGACCCGTGGAGATTTTTCCAGAATGCGACCAAGGCGACATGCGATATGAAAATCAAGAGCGTTGCTTCCATTGCCATCTACTCTTTCCCATTCTATACGAGAACCGAGTTTTTGAGCGGAAGTTACCAGATCGATAGGAATCGCTTTCTGGCTGGAACCCACAAAAATGATAACGTTACTGTCTTCTTCTATTTGCGACAGATCTATCTGCTGCACATTTTCAAAATCGACGAGCAAGAGTTTTTGTTCCATTTTTTTCTCGTTAGCGGGTTAGCCGTTGGTGGTCCTTATGTTGCGAATGACTTTGCCGATAAACAAATCGACCTTTTTGTCAGGTTTTAAATGTCTTAACGTTCGAAGTGGTCCGTACAAAATGCCTGGCTCTAATTTCGAAAATTCTCCGCAGGATAGGCGAGATACAAAAGTGTTTAAGTCGTCTGCGTT
Source organism: uncultured delta proteobacterium (assembly GCA_903901335.1). Classification (GTDB taxonomy): domain Bacteria; phylum Desulfobacterota; class Desulfobulbia; order Desulfobulbales; family Desulfocapsaceae; genus CAIUQR01. The sequence continues at coordinate 1,742 of CAIUQR010000003.1, forward strand.
TCGTCCATGTTTTTTATCCTCGGTCTTATCGGTCACAAACTCATGTATGAGCATTACTGCTCGGCGGTAATCGAGTCGTTCTGCCTCTGCGATAGTTCCAGCGCACGCTGTTATTAGTTGATATCGAATATTGTCATCCTGACCTGGCTGATCAGGTTCAGTTCCAAGGATTGACCTTCTTAGTTGATTGAGTCTGTTGAGTCCATTGGATCTTGGATTTTCTGACAATCTACGTGTTGCTGAGATCAGTGTTTTAGCCACTGTTTCTCCAAACGATTCATCGGCTTTCGCTTCTACAGTAATCAGATAGTGTCCAAATTTATCTATAGCATTGATGGACAAGTCGCTGTTTCGTGGCTCACCTGCGAAGGTGTCGAACCTGAATTTGGCTTCTGGTTCTGCCTGCCAACTAAGGACCTCGCCAAAGTAGCTGTTCGTTGCAAGTGCGGCAATAACTTCATCGGGAAGTCTTTCGCCGCCTCCTTCAAGCCATGCTCGTGCAGTTTCTTTGGCACTGCGACCATCAACCCATTGGCCTTTGGATTTCGGCCCAGCGAGTTGTTCCCACTCGCCAAGTGAGGAGATGGGAATTCCATCTTTTTGGAAAGTCACGGTAGGTTCCTCAAATGACTAACACCTTGTTGGGTCTTCCTGGCAGGCCGATTCTTTCCGCTCCCAGTAAGTTGCAGAGTTCTGCGGGCCATTACCTCCGGGTTTCTCCGATGATCTTCATCTGTGACCAATTTCAGTGTAGGCACTGCAACTGGACGTCGGGTGTTAGCGCACATTTTCATTGATCTGCACTTCAGTTCGAAACAATCTGGTCTTGACTGTACCGAAGGCGATTGCCTCAAGACGTTTCGATGACTCGATTTCGGCTTGAAGAAGCGAAGCGAAAAACGACTTGAATTCTGTCTCTTGAAGTTCCGCAACGGCAGCAAAAAAATCTAGCCCTTCGTTGTGTGTGAATACGCGACCGGGAATGCTTTTCTCGCTGGACGCAAGAACGCCATAGCGAAGGTATGGGTAGATCTGCTTGTGTTTCAATGCCTTGGCGCTGTATGTCAGCACGTCATGTGTTGTGATTCCAGTCTTGAACTCAATTACAACACGCGGGATAGCGATATCAGGTGTCTTGTCTTCGAACACGCACAAATCAGTCTGAAAGGCCGATGTGCCTCTTTTGGGTTTTCGTACTTGTTCCTGACTCATTACTTCGAGGGCATTGCTTACTCGGATCTCATAGAGTAGCGGCGCACCTCGCACGACACGAAATGGAAGGGTGAGTATCTCATCCGCGACACCATGGGCGATTGCAACAAATGAACTCTCGTTGGCCATTAGGGAAGCTCCTCAGTGCTAATGGTGAAATACCCTCATCTTTCGTGCAGCCTCGTGGCACACTATTTCCAATTTATATGTACCAAAAATATTCAAACATAACCTATAAATTAATTAACTGACAGAAGATGCATCTGGCAACCCATTTCAAGGGAAAACGATCTTATAAGAATGGAAATGTAAATTTCCTTTGATTGTCTCAAGGGTTTTATACTGAAATTTGTCTTTAAAAGCCGGTTGCACAAGAAAACAGAAAATATTTGCCAGTAAAGCAAACGATCCTTTATATTACTTTCAAATTATTCAACCAGTCCGATTTTTTTTCTTTTACAGAATAATGCATCTAACAATTGATATATACATATTAATTGTTCTTTAAAGGCAATGTCATTTTCAGAAGTCGACTGCACCAACTTACTGGACATAAGGGCCGATGTGATATAGACTTTTGACACACAAATATCAATAGTCATATGCACTAATCTCGACAATGCTCAATACTCCTATGCACATATTGAGGTTTCGGTATGATGTCAGATACCCCCAAAATACCTGAAAAAGGGGTTGCTACCCTGCCCGAAGAGATATGGGAGCAAGCCTGTCGTAGAACAGAGATTATTGGCCCTTTGGCTGAGCTTGATGTCGTAGGCCATCAAGCAACTGACACCGCTGCTCGGCAACTTGGCCTATCTCGGCGGCAAGTGTATGTACTCATCAACCAAGCCCGGCAGGGAACTGGCCTTGTAACTGATTTAGTACCAGGGCGATCTGGAGGTGGGAAAGGAAAGAGACGTTTACCGGAATCGGTTGAACGTATTATTCGCACCCTGGTGCAAAAACAGTATTTGAATAAGCAGAAGTGTAGTTTGGCTACGCTTAATCGTAAAATCACGCAAGCTTGCAAAGCGCAAAATTTACCGGTTCCTGCACGTAACACAGTGGCTCGACGAATTGCCAGTCTTGACCCTTTGAAAATATCGCGTAGCAGGGAAGGCCAAAACGTTACTCGTGACCTGCAAAGTGCCGGTGGCGTCCCTCCCGCAATTACTTCACCGTTGGAGCAAGTACAGATCGACCACACGGTTATCGATCTAGTTGTCGTAGACGAGCGCGACCGCCAACCTATAGGCCGCCCATACCTAACCATCGCTATCGAAGTATTTACTCGCTGTGTTGTCGGCATAGTAGTTACATTGGAGCCTCCCTCTACCGTCTCTGTCGGCCTTTGCCTAGCGCATATTGTCTGTGACAAGCGTCCCTGGCTTGAAGAACTTAACGTGGAGATGAGCTGGCCTATGAGCGGCAAGCCCAAACAACTTTATCTCGACAACGCTGCTGAGTTTAAGAGTGAAGCATTACGTCGTGGTTGCGAACAGCATGGTATTAAATTGAATTACCGGCCACGTAACCAACCGCATTACGGCGGTATTGTTGAACGGATTATTGGGACAGCAATGCAAATGATCCATGACGAATTGCCGGGGACTACCTTCTCCAATCCATACCAACGTGGAGAGTACAATTCCGAAAAAATGGCAGCTCTGACGCTTAACGATCTAGAAAGATGGTTCGTATTGGCAGTTGGAGTTTATCATGGCTCTATACATAGCAGTCTTTTACAACCGCCAGAAGCACGTTGGGCTGAGGCAGTGACGAGTGTTGGCGTACCAAGTGTCGTCAACAACGCCACTGCCTTTTTAATTGATTTCCTTCCTATTGCTCGCCGAAAGCTAAACCGCACCGGTTTTGTCCTCGACCATATACACTACTATGGTGATGTTCTTAAACCTTGGATTGCCAAACGTGATCGCTTAGCAGCCTTCTTGATCCGGCGTGATCCACGTGATATCAGTCGCATCTGGGTGTTGGAACCAGAAGGTAATCAATACATAGAAATCCCTTACCGCACGTTATCCCACCCTGCCATCACACTTTGGGAGCAACGCCAGGCATTGGAAAGATTACGCCAAAAGGGACGCGAACAAGTAGATGAGTATTCACTATTCCGGATGGTCAAGCAAATGCGTGACATCATAACTACCGCTCAAAAAACCACACGCAAAGCTCGCAAAGATGCGGATCGCCGCCAGCATCTCAGGTCATCGGAACCGGCAGCCAAATCCATACTACCTGATTTTGATAAGACAAAGAATGACAACGAAGAGCCCGCCAAGCCATTTGATCAAATAGAGGAATGGTAACAATGGAAGATTATCCATCTATCGACTTGTCACATTTACAGCCAGCATCTCAGGGGTTGGCTCGGCTACCTGCGGTTGAACGGATACAGCGAATCCGAACTGACCGGTGGATTGGGTATCCCTTAGCTGTAGAAGCTTTGAACCGTCTGGAAACCCTATATTCTTGGCCAAACAAACAGCGTATGCCCAACCTTTTATTGATTGGGAATACTAACAATGGCAAATCAATGATCATCGAGAAATTCAGGCGTATCCACCCATCCATCTCTGATATCGACCAGGAGCATATCCCGGTATTGGTGGTACAGATGCCCTCCGAACCATCGGTGACCCGTTTTTATGTCGCATTACTTGCAGCAATGGGTGCACCACTGCGTCCACGCTCACGATTACCGGAAATTGAACAATTGGCGCTGGCATTATTACGAAAGGTGAATGTTCAAATGCTAGTGATTGATGAATTGCACAACGTTTTGGCCGGGAATAGAAGTAATCGACAAGAATTTCTTAACCTGTTGCGCTTTCTAGGTAATGAGTTACGTATTTCGTTAGTAGGTGTTGGCACACGTGAAGCTTATTTGGCCATTCGATCAGATGATCAGTTAGAGAACCGATTTGAGCCAATGTTGTTACCATTATGGGAGGTTAACGATGATTGCTGCTCACTACTGGCCAGCTTCGCGGCTTCCTTTCCATTGCGACGGCACTCGCCAATTGCCACGTCGGATATGGCACGATACCTGCTGTCTCGCAGCGAAGGTACCATCGGTGAACTAACTCACCTGTTAATGGTTGCGGCAGTTGCAGCGGTGGAAAGCGGTGAAGAATCAATTAATAACCGTACACTTAGTATGGCGGATTATACTGGCCCTAGTGAGCGACGTCGGCAATTCGAGAGAGATCTGAGATGAGGGCAACACGACACTGGCCGTTACACCCACATCCCAAAGAAGGTGAAGCCATGTCCTCGTGGCTCCATCGTGTTGCAACTTGTTACCAGCTGGACATGCGTCTTTTGTTAGAACATGACCTTGGTCACGGTCGTATTAGTGATCTGGATTCCTCTCTGCCACTTGCGTTGTTGACTCTTTTGGCTCAACGGAGTGGTTTTGAGTTGGATCTGTTGCGCTGCATGAGCTTGGCCGGTTGGGTACCATGGCTGTTAGACAGTCTTGACGATTCTATTCCGTCCTCTCTGGATACTTATGCATTCCAGTTCTCGGTATTGCTGTCGAAAAAACGCCGTAAGAAGAGATCTGTCTCAAGATGGCGTGCATGGATTCCTCCCGCACCAATCCAGCGGGCTTGCCCACTCTGTCTGAAAAATCCGGATAATGAAGTCCTATTGTTAGCGTGGACACTGCCCTTGATGCTGAGCTGCCCTGTGCACGGCTGTTGGCTGGAATCCTTTTTTGGACTTCCTGGGCTGATTTTCAGTTGGGTAAACTATGAATCAATACCACGCATGGCCAGCGATAAAATTACAATGATGGACCGGCGTACTTGGCAAGCACTTACGGCAGGCCATGTCGAGTTGCCACGCCGGAGAATACATGCAGGAGTCTGGTTTCGGCTGCTGCGTACTCTGTTAGAGGAGCTAAACACTCCACTTTCTCAGTGCGGGCCTTGTGCTGAAAGCATCCGGCATATTTGGGAATATAGCGGATATGTCTGCCGGGCTGGGCAGACATCTTGGTATCCCTATGAACTTCTGAATCTATCGGTGCAGTTACAATTTTTGGAGGCTGCAGCCACTGCAATCGACCTAATCGAATCAAAAGTGGTGAGTCCTCATGGAGAACAGGCAGAGCTATTCTTGCGGGAGCCACAGGATTGGTTTACTTATGATCTACCAATTGATGAGGAAAGCACAGCCCCCTGGCAAAAGCTGTTTAAGACAATTCGAGGAGTAGTCGCTGAAGCCAGACACAACCCAGAGGTAGCCCGCTCTTTGTTCGCACTGGCTTCTTTTGGACGGAGAGATCCTGAGTTTTTAAAAGATTTGACCACAATATTTATAATGAATGGCATTCCCGCGGAATATCTGTCACATTAACAACCTGGTCACCCCTTTGTGGATCACTATTTAAGTGACGGGTTATGTGACACTGCTTGACGGCCAGACGTATTTGATTCGAACTGTCACATAATCGAACGTATAAATGACAGGAGCAACTATGCTTATCGGCTACATGCGGGTCTCAAAATCAGACGGATCACAGTCGACTTCTTTGCAGCGAGATGCGCTGATCAGTGACGGCGTCGATCCTGAATATCTTTACGAAGACCAGGCTTCAGGTAAAAATGATGATCGCCCCGGCCTCACAGCTTGTCTTAAGTCTCTACGAGAAGGAGATACGTTGATCGTCTGGAAGCTCGACAGGCTCGGTCGTAGCTTACATCATCTTGTAAACACGGTTCACAATCTGACCGGTCGTGGAATCGGTCTCAAGGTGCTGACAGGGCATGGTGCCGCCATCGACACTACGACGGCTGCCGGCAAGTTGGTTTTTGGCATTTTCGCTGCATTGGCTGAATTTGAGCGAGAACTGATTGCCGAGCGTACCCGGGCAGGACTTGCTTCAGCGCGAGCACGAGGAAGAAAGGGTGGTCGACCATTCAAAATGACCGCCGCCAAACTACGCCTGGCAATGGCGGCTATGGGGCATGCAGAAACAAAAGTAAGCTCTCTATGCAAAGAACTTGGTATATCCCGGCAGACGCTTTATAGACATGTGTCGCCGAAAGGGGAACTGCGGCCCGATGGTGTCAAATTGCTTTCAAGATCCTGAGTTACGCATACTCAGGATAAGGTCATGTTGACCATCCTATCATGATCTTAGGATTGCCAGTGTACATCTTCCTCTGTGATGCTTCCCGTGCAGTTCTAAGATCGTCAGTAGTCTCATCTTGAAACGTTGGTAGAATATTCAGATCTTCGA
>CAIUQR010000004.1 GCA_903901335.1 uncultured delta proteobacterium
GGTGTTGAGCCCTTCGTCCAGGCTGGCAGGATTGTTTTGCAGATATTTCGTCAGAAGATCTACCGTTTGACCAACATCCATCGCTTCGACGTACTTCTCGAACCAGTTCATTTTTTCGACTGGAGCACCAAAAAAGGGCGCAACAAGCATCCCGTTTACAGCGCCCCTGACATATGCGTTCTTTTGTGGAGCGCTCATTTTGAGGTAGTCTTTTCCAGTGCCAAAACCATTATGTATTACAACGGTTTTCTCAGTGTGAATCGAAACACTTTCATTGGCGTACAGGTTTGAGACCACAAAAAACATGAGAAAGAATATGACGAGCTTCGTTTTCATAATCGAGATAGATCGGTTTTCACTAATCCACATATTTTCCACTTATTTGCACCCAGCCGGATCATAATACTTTTTATACGCCTCGATCCAATCTGTGGCAATTGCCTGCTGGGCCTCCTCAAGCGTGATCTTACCGCTACATACCAACCTTTTGAGCTTTCCTTCAATCTTGTCCTTTACCCGTGCCCCGCAGGACCCCTCATAGGGCTGTGGCCATAAATTCCGAGGGTCGTCTGGAGATCCACCGAGTTGAAGGGATATAAGGTGATCTTCCTCATAGTGGCCTAATTTTGTGTCAGAATAACCGTAAGCTTTGATCTGTTTCTGCTTGAGTTTATTGGTATAGGAGGTAGTCGGCCTAACTGTCTCTGTATATCCGGAGACGCAAATTGTTTGCTTAATCGTTTCCTGGGTAACTCTGGGGTCTGTCCAACCTGGGGTCATCGCCGGGTCTGGTAAATCCCTGGCCATGGCGGCAGAGAAAGAAAGAAATGTCCACGCCAATGCAATGACGAGTCCCTTATTAAAGAAATTCACGTTGCGTCGCCCAATCATGCAATGAACCTCCCTTAGGTCGTGTTTAGCCACGGATGTGGCTCAGTTAATTTGAACGAGTTTCTGCCGATTGTAAATAAAATCTCCTTAAGAAAGTTAAGATAATTCAACTTTATACGTACTGTGCCCCCCTCCCTGTTTTGGTTCCGTTTTTACAATGTCGGCACCAAATGCCCTTACTTGGGCTACAGATAGCAACTTTACCACACCAAGGGCATCTGGTTTCTATACCTGCTATGGTTTTCAATATTCGTCCTCGCTAATTTGATTCACGTTTTCGGTGATCGGCGGCAGCCATTTCCTCAATCCATTTTTCTAAAAATTTACTGGTCTTTTTGTTCTTTGAAGCAAAGTGCATACTCATTGATAAAATGAAACCTGCACGACCCCCTTCGTGGAACACATCGTTGTAGATAAATGCTTTTCGCTTGCAATAATCTTTCAAAAAATTTTCAAAGTCTTTCGTTTCTGTATATTCAAATAAAACTGAAAGAATTTCTTTTTTCCCCTTACCCAACACTTCGCTCCAATTTTAAATTTATAAGGGCAACCTTTTCCCACATATGTACCAAAAATATTCAAAAACATAACCTATAAATTAATTGACTGACAGAAGATGCTTCTGGGAACCCTTTTCAAGGGCAAACGATCGCACTCATAAAAATGGGAATGTAAATTTCCTTTGATTATCTTAAGGGTTTTATACTGAGATTTGTCTTTGAAAGCCGGATGCACAGAAAAACAGAAAATAACTGCCAGTAAAGCAAACGATGGTTTTCTTTACCGGCTTTTCCTGTTCCCGACTCTCTGGATTTTATTGGTAATATTCGGTTAAAAAATCCTTAAGATAATCAAAATAAATTTGATTCTTCTCTAATTGAGTTTGTTTACTTTTAAAAGGTCTGAAAATTACCGAAACAGTTTCAAAGTCAAAATAATCCCGCTAATCAGGATTTGTGTGAAAAACTTCGGGCAAAAATGCTACTATATGAATCAAGACTGGTGAGTGTGGTTCAGCTGTAATGAAAATCAAGCGATTATGGCTGCTAGAGTGCATTTGAGTGCAAATGTTCGTGATTCCCTTATTGTGGAGATTCAACATCTATTCGGATTGTCCACTGTTCACACCTTACACAAGGAGGCATCAATGTCTGACAAAGGTAAGCCGTCGTTTTACAAGAAAATCAGCAAAAAGTTCCCGGAGATCATAAATGCAGTTGAAAAACTCGGAACGACCCTACGCACGGCCGGTCCTCTCGATGAGAAGACCTCTCATCTGATCCAGTTAGCGGCCGCAGCCGCCGGGCAATCGGAGGGATCGGTATGTTCACATACCCGCAGAGCGCTGCAGGCGGGGGCAAGCCCCGAGGAGATCTCTCATGCCCTTTTGCTTCTGGTTTCAACGATAGGCTTTCCACAGACCATGGCCGCCATGTCCTGGTCTCAGGATGTGCTTGAAAACAGTTCGAAAAAAATAAAAAAAGGCGCCGTCTGAAGTAAAGATCTCTGGTCATGTAAGAACAGCCGAAGAACAGAGACCTCCCCGAATCAGGTTGATGAACCGTTGGGAAAATCATGAAAAACGATTTTATAGAATATGAACTGATTCTAGAGACTCACAATGCAGGAGATCAGGCCTTCATTAAATCGCTATTGGATTCCGAAAGGATAACATATTTCTTCCAGGGAGAGTATGTGGCACCCTATCTCTTTCATGCACTGCCGATGCGACTTATGGTCAAAAAAGACGACGCTGCAAGAGCAAGAGATATCCTCAAAGACCTTGAGATCTCCTCAGCATATGATGGATTGAACCGGATAGAAGATACTGACGATGGGGAAGAGCATTGAAAAGCGGGATAGGTACACCCTTTAAAGTGCGCGTTGCGAAATTACCTGGCAAGGGTGTACTTTATCCGCTCTTTTCTCGGTGAGAACTGAATCAGACCTTAACCTCGGTCAACCAGAAGTCATGCAGATTACAGAAACTGGTGGCGTAGAACTTTCCCTTATAGCCTGCGGGTAACTCATAGCTGGATTCCGGTTTGTCGGCGGGAGTGAAGGACTTTGAACCAATATAGGTCCCATTTTCAAGAACCAGCGTATGCGTGACAATAAAGTGTTCTTTGGACATAGGGTGATTGGTGACAACAGATACCTTGTTACCGGTTACCGTGACCTGTGGGGCA
>CAIUQR010000005.1 GCA_903901335.1 uncultured delta proteobacterium
CACTACTATCCCGAAGAGGTTTTTATAGTCAGTGGCCGATTGTATGACCAAGCGTTTGAGATGTGGTTAGAGGCTGGGCACTATGCTAGCAGGCCGCCAGGGGAAGTACATGGGCCATTCAAAACTGACATTGGATGCATTGTCCTTGAAATATCCTTCCCTAATCGCGTAAATCAGAAGTTGTCGTCCATTGACATGAAAATACGTTAAAAAGAGATGGAAGCATCAGCCCACCAATTCCTGACAATCTTTATTTTAGGGAGCTTTTAAAAAAATGTTTTCTTGCGGATACCCCCTGAAGAATTTCTTATCTGTACTTGATTTCCAGGCCAAGAGATGTGGAACAATCATCTATTATAATAGCATGGAGGTGAAAATAATATTTGTTAGGCGTTCAGCGCAAAAACTTTTTACTGGTTTCTCTTGCTGTTTTTAGCTGTCTTTTTTTCTTCCTTATTTTACAGAATAGCACGCGGCAGAAAGGTTTGGTTTCCACTATTAGCAACTGACGTAAGGTATATATATGAAGGGAACCAAGTATGTTATTTCAGGCTTTCTTTTGCTTGCCTTTTTTTTCGGCCACATCGGCAGTGTCGGTGCGAGGGAAGAGAATCCAACGACCATTAATATCGGGGTGCTTGCCCGAAGAGGCGTTGTGGAATGTCTGAAGGAATGGTCGCCAACTGCACAGTATCTCACAGAGCGCCTGCCTGGAATAGAGTTCAAGGTAGTACCATTGAACTTCAGGGAGATTTCTCCCGCGGTAGAAAACAACCAAGTCGATTTCGTCATCGTCAACCCTTATATCTATGTGGAACTACAGAACCTCTATGGCGTAAGCCGGATGGTGACGCTGAAACGGTTGACGCCTCAGGGCTATACTGCCCTTTTTGGTGGGAGCATCTTCTGCAGGGCTGATCATGATAATATTTCCTCTATAGATAATCTCAAGGGCCACTCCTTTGCCGCTGTCGATGAAACCTCCTTCGGCGGCTGGATGGTGGCATGGAGAGAACTTAAGAAGGTTGGGGTTGATCCGTATCGGCATTTTACAGGACTGAAGTTCGGCGGGACGCATGACGACGTCGTCTTCGCCGTCCGGGATGGAAAAGTTGACGCTGGCACAGTTGCCACCCCTATTCTTGCACAGATGATTGCCGAAGGGAAAATTGCGCCGGACACCTTCAAAATTCTAAACAGGCAGGAAGAACCCGGTACCTCTTATGGTCTCAGCACCCGTCTCTATCCCGAATGGCCCTTCGCCAAACTAAAACACACCCCAGATGATATCGCTGAGAAAATAGCGATCGCACTACTTGCCATGCCCAAGCAAAGTTCGGCTGCTACAGCCGCCAACAGTGCAGGATGGACAGTTCCTTTCGATTATACCCAGGTACAGACATGTATGCAGGAACTTCAAGTCGGTATCTATAAAGGCTACGGCAAAATAACATTGACCCAGATGTTCATAGTATATCGTTGGCAGAGTCTTTGCGTCATTGCAGTGCTGACCATCTTGACCTGCATGCTGTTTTATTCCAGAACACTAAACCAAAGACTACAGACATCCGAATTAACCCTCCTGGAGGAGATGCAGCAACGCTTGCAGGCCAACAAAGAGCTCTCCCACGCGAACAAATTTCTCAAGCAGTCACAACAGGAACTTGCAAACATCATAGATTTTCTGCCAGATGCAACCTTCGTTATAGACAAAGACAAGAAGGTCATTACCTGGAATAGAGCCATGGAAGAAATGACCGGAGTAAGCAAGGAGGAGATGATCGGCCAAGGAGACTATGCTTATACTGTACCGTTCTATGGAAAAAAAAGGAAACAGCTCCTGGATCTCCTTGATCTTGAAGATGATGAACTCAAAAAAGAATATCTGCATGTTAGAAAAAAAGGAAGCACTCTGTATGCGGAGGCTTTTGCCTCTGCTTTGTACGAAGGCAAGGGTGCTATAATCTGGGCCACTTGCGCCCCACTCTATGACGGTCAAGGAAACTATGTGGGTGCTATTGAATCGATCCGTGACATCACTTCACAAAAACAAGTTGAAGAGGAACGGAAAAAGCTGCAGGATCAGCTCATACAGGCCCAAAAGATGGAGTCTGTGGGCCAGTTAGCGGGCGGGGTCGCGCATGAGTTCAACAACATGCTTGGGGTGATTCTTGGGCATGCCGAGATGGCCATGGACCAAGTAGACCCGACTCAGCCGCTTTATTCCGACCTGGAAGAAATCTGCGGGGCAGCTTGGCGATCCGCCGATATTACCCGGCAACTGCTGGCCTTCGCTCGAAAACAGAATATTGCGCCAAAATTACTTGATATTAATGAGACAATAGAAAAACTGATCAAGATGCTTCGGCGGCTCATCGGCGAGAACATTGATTTGTTATGGAGACCCATACCTGGCCTGTGGTTGATCAAAGCGGACCCCTCGCAGATCGACCAGATCTTGACAAACCTCTGTGTCAATGCTCGAGACTCAATCACAGGTGTCGGAAGAATAACCATCGAAACCGGAAACAGCACCTTGGATGACAACTTCTGCGCAATACATGCTGGATGTGTATCCGGGGAATATGTGCAGATCTCCGTAAGTGATACCGGCAGTGGCATTGATAAGCTGACGCTGGCTCACATCTTTGAACCCTTCTTCACCACCAAGGGTGTCGGCCAGGGCACGGGCCTGGGCCTGTCTATGGTGTACGGTGCGGTTAAACAAAACAACGGCTTCGTGGATGTAACCAGCGAACCAGGTCAGGGCACGATCTTTAAGATCTACCTGCCCCGTTATGTGGAGGTTGGAACAACTGGATGTGAATTAGGAGAGCGGGGGGCGGCGCCTGCTGAGGGTGGCCGAGAAACCATTCTACTGGTAGAAGATGAGCAGAAGATTCTGAAAATGACCACAAGGATGCTCCAGCGTCTCGGCTACTCTGTGCTGGCAGCAAGCTCCCCAGGTGAAGCCATTCGCTTGGTGGAAGTGTTTGCCGCAGAAATCCACCTGCTGATCACCGATGTTATCATGCCCGAGATGAATGGTCGAGACCTGGCGGAACAGCTCATGACTTTTAAAAATGGGATGAAATGCCTGTTCATGTCCGGTTATACCTCCGATATAATTGCTAACCAAGGCGTGCTGGTCGATGGGATGAATTTCATCCAGAAACCATTCTCTCAAAATGACCTGGCCGTTAGGATTCGGAAAGTGCTAAACCCTGAAGAGGGAACAACATAGCAATACTTCTTTCGGAGCAAGGAGAAGTAATCAGTTATTTGAATATCGAGAGCGTTGCGGGTTAATAGTGATCGGATAGTGAACACATCTCCTAGAAATCGTAACATTCCGTATCTACTTAAAGATATTCTAGCAAAGAACGATAAGGAACAGTCTAAACTTTGAAGAGGGCTTTCCCTCCTAAGCGTGCCAAGGGATACCCAAATAAATCAGATCACACAATCGTCATCTCGTCCGATCCGGTAGTCAGTTTTTCTCCTCCTTCATCGGTGACAAGAAAGGTGTTTTCCACACCCACCAAACCAATGCCTTCCAAACCCTTTTTAGGCTCCAGGGCAATGACCATATTGGCCTCAAGGGGGGTATGTATCTTGCAGGCAATGGCCGGGAATTCGTCAATAGCTAATCCGATACCGTGGCCAAGGAAAAACACCTGGTTGCTGCCGAAACCCATGAAGTGCTTTTCAAAACCACGGGGATAAACGAGTTCGTTGTAGACCTCCTCGTATATCTGAGACGGGATAGCGCCGGGCTTGAGTCGGCACCGGACGGCCTCCTGTATGTCCAGACATACCTTGTATGCATCCAAGGCCGGAGCAGGCGGAGCGCCAAGGGAGAAGACCCTCGTTTTATCAGTGAAATATCCCTCATACCCAAACCCGGTATCCACAAATATGGGTTCTCCCCTTCGAAGTTTCTTCTTTCCCCCAATCAGGGGGAAGGCTGGAGAAAGCCCCATCAGACCTCCCGGCCCCACCGAAGCGGTAGGATAGTTTCCTGATTCGCCAAAACTGACGATCCCCATATCCAACTCCCCGCCAAGTGCGGCAAACCGTGTTACCCCTGTGAATCCCAACGCCAGCATCCCCTTGTGAATTTCAGTCCCGAGCGCCCATTCCGTCATCCCTTCGTGAATCAAAGAAGGGATGGCGTCATAGACCATCTCGTGCCGTGCTCCGGCTTTTCGGATGAGCCCCACTTCGTAGTCAGACTTCACAGCCCGAATCATGCCCAATAGGGCGCTGATATCCGTGAACGTCCCTCTTGGAAACGCCTTGGCCAACGTTTTAAAAACGGAAACGGATAGGGTGGTTTCAGCCATCCCCAGGATGTTGGTATGCAGGCCAAGATCTGTCAGCGTTGCTTGAAGTTGGCTAAACCCTTTCAAAGGGAAAACCCTTTTCAAAGGTGTTTCCCGCAGTGCCCGCTCATAACTTCGCCGGACCAGAAAGACCGCTTCTCCCTCTATTGGAACAAAGACAACCCCTTGTTGTATAGTCCCCGTGTAGTAATACATGTTCAATGGATCGAGAATCAGTGCACCATCCATCGGCCCTTCTTGTAACCGGTGCTGAAGCCTTGAAACACGTCGGGAAATCTCTCGGGCAGGAACAAGATTGTATTGGAATCGGTCGTCTATATTCATGGTAAATCAAGATGATAAGTAAATTTTTTTTAGTCTATTTGCCTGAAGACGCAAATATGTTTGCATAGGATCTATAACGGCGAAGAGTAAATATAAACCGTTAGCCAGGGCGATGCCAGAACAGATTGGCAAAGCCGGAACTCAGTGGCAAGCCCTATTCCAATAGAGAGGAAAATCGGCCAGGGCAAGAATGTTTGTCGACTCAACTATTTCCGTGCCAAGACGGCAAAAACCTCCGAGGCATGGACCTGTAGACATCTTCCTGGTAATGAATCTGATGGTTCTGCTCAGGTGCTTGTTTGCCCGGAGGACGGAAGATATGAAATCCGGTTTCTCGCGATATTTTCCCGATCAGTTCTCGTGGGTACTCTATCAACTGGAATGGTTTGGTTCGGTAATCAATAATCTTATCAAATCACAGATGTTTTTATGAGGTGGAATTTATTTTCATTCCTAAAAAAATGAGAAACCGTCTGCAGAATTAGGTCAGAGGTTACTCTGATTCCTATTTACCAGCCGATTTTTCCAATCACTTATGCAGGCGCAAGGGAAATAGTTGTGAAGGTCGAAAATATGGTCGGTATCAAGCATCGACCCACAACCTCAGCCGTCATGCTGCCACCTATACCTCAAGATCAGGGGTGTCAATCGAAATTGTTAGCAAAGTAATTCCCATATCTATCCACGACACACAGGTATCTCGGCAAGGTTTCTGATCATGAAGCAATCAGATGGATTGAAAGCCTGCTTGGATAACCAGACCCGTTTGTTACGCATATCAGGAATAAGCTCAACCTACGAGATATGCCACAAATCGAGGGCCGGCAGGGCAAATCTCTCGTGACGGAACGGCCTGCTAAGCCGGAAATGATTAAGCTAATGTAGCCTCTTCTTAAGCAAATAGCATTTTCGGAAGGGAAAATGTTAGGAAATTACATATAATCTGCAATGCCAGGAATAAAA
>CAIUQR010000006.1 GCA_903901335.1 uncultured delta proteobacterium
GACTTCGAATCCGGGTGTCGGGGGTTCAAATCCCTCCGGGTGTACCAGTAAATACAAGCATTTACCCATTATTCAGGTAAATGCTTTTTTGTTTTAATGGCATTCTGTCCCGCTCCTGTCCCGCCTTTTTATTTTCTAAGGACAAAAAAAGCCGATATAGCGAGAGCCGTGCCGGCCCTCTATAAATTTTCTTGTGTCGGTGAAATCGATTGCAACCAGGCCATACAATAGTATGGCGCAAAGACTTTAAACGACAATCAGGAAATACTGATAAGACAATTTACGGTTTACCGGACAAATATTCCTGAAAACCGCAATATACCGCATTGAGACAGGGGGTATCCCCCTATCAGGACAAAATTTCAATAAATATTAATAACTTGTCAATGTGGCATAAGTTTTGCAAAAAGTGACTTACGCAGGCAATAGCTTTTGTTCTATAAAAATAGTACCCTTAAAAAGGATGGGATATGAAGAATAGATTTTTAGCAGGACTTGGGGTTGGATTAATCATGGTGGGACTTACCGGGATGGCAAATGCATCAACTTACCAAGTTGTTTCTGTGAGCTATTCGGATTGGAATCAGGCTAGAACAGCGGCACAATCTCTTGGTACTGGGTATGACCTTGCTTCAATAACATCTCAAGCAGAGTTTGATACTATAGCCACCATGCTGGGCAACAGTCACAGTAATCGTGATGAATATTGGATTGGTGCTGAACGAGTTAGCGGGAGTACTTTTAAATGGGTTTCCGGTGAGGCATGGGGGTATGAGAAGTGGTGGGACGGTGAGCCAAATGGCGATGGTATTGCGGCTGCTATGGATTGGCGGAACGGTTGGGCATGGAATGATGAAGGCTCTGCCCTTGGACAAATCAAAGGGTACATAGTGGAATACAATCCAAAGTCTGCCCCAGGACAAGCTCCTGAACCTGCAACCATGCTCCTCTTCGGCGCTGGACTAGTCGGATTAGGCGCGATTCGTAGGAAAAAGCAACCCTGATATCTTTTCCGCTTTTCCGATATACCAAGGCAGGGTCGTTCAATTGGCTCTGCCTTTTTTTATTCCATTCACGTCCCCTTGCCAGCATCAGCCAACAGGGGGGGATTAAGAAGATGCAGTTTCTTCAAGGTCCGCTTTGTAGGCATCAGTCAATTCATGAAGAACGTCGCAGGCATCGTTTATTTTATCCGCAAGCATCGTGAACAGAGGAAACAAGGCTTGAACCTCGGTCCATTCTCTGTCTTCGCCATTTAATGACCTGGCTAAGAATTCAAGCTGAATTCCGAAATCACCTACAGCAAAGGCAGTTTTTTCGAGCAAATCTTTATCAAATTTCA
Source organism: uncultured delta proteobacterium (assembly GCA_903901335.1). Classification (GTDB taxonomy): domain Bacteria; phylum Desulfobacterota; class Desulfobulbia; order Desulfobulbales; family Desulfocapsaceae; genus CAIUQR01. The sequence goes on from CAIUQR010000006.1 coordinate 1,343, forward strand.
TGCTCCACCTCCTGGCCAGATAAAGCCTGAAGTTCTGCAACCTTTGGCCAATACATTGACATATCATTAAGGGTTGTACAGACATCTTGTAATTTTTCGCCGATCGTCACGAATAATTTTAAAATTGCTTCCTCCTCACCAAACTCCATCCCTCCAGTTGCAAGGAGAGCGTTGGTTAAGAAATCAACCTGTACTCCAAGCTCACCAACCTGATACGCTACTTTCGATAACTCGTTTTCTTCTCTCATGGTAATCCTCCTACGCTTAAAGGGAAAATTTTCCGCCCTTTGCTGGAAAACGCAAAAAGGGCGGACATTGTGCGGGTTGACAGACCGGTACCCAAGGAGACCGGCAGGCTTTCGCCTCCCACACAACGCCGCCCAAAAAAAGAGCTTCGCAGTGCTGTGGACATAAAAAAACCGCCAGTTTTTACAGAAAAGGCGGTTGTCCGCCCTGGGTAATTTCAGGCTGTCAAACCCGGCAACCGTTTTTTTCGGCTGCATGTATATTATTGCCTGGATCCGTCAGGATTGTCAACAGGACATCTTCTCCGGGAGAAATAAAAGGGAACGACCTTTTTATTCATTTTGATTGCACTCAACCAATCGAAACTGCTTCAATGAATCTCTGCATTTACGTAAGAGGTCGTCAATCTGTCTTCCACTTTCCAAAGCATCCTTGGTATATTTCCCGGTCACATATCGGCCATGAGCCGCGCCAGATAAGCTCTTGCCGCCATGGAGTCTACACCGTCCGTTCTTCATGGCAGGCTGTCTGCATGAGCCGCCTTGACGTGTTCTCGCGCAACAACGGGTCAGTGACATGGGGTAATTGCTCTTTTTCATGTGTGCCCCCCCTCCCCCTGGTCCTTTGATCGCTCAACGGTCCCGACGATGGCTTGACCACCTTCGTTGACAGTGACATGATGCACAGTGACCTTTTGTTCGCCACCTGTACGGTATTTCTTTAATGCCTCCATCTGTGTGGTGAAGGTCCGAGCCAGCTTATTCAAGGCACGTTCGGCGCTGTCCTGCTGGTCTATGGTCTCAACATGGTTAAGCCTTCTTACAAAGGTTATGGTTGCCATATGGATTGCCGCCATTTGTGTTGCCAGCATGGTTTCAAGCTGGTCTTTGGGTTGGATACCGTCAATGACTGCCAGTGCAAAATTTATTGCATTCTGGTCAAATTTTGGCCCTATTGAAACGGCATTGCCTATTTGATCTAAAATACAATTTAAAAAAGCTGGCGATGTCGTAGCGAACGAATGGAAGAGCAAGCCAAGACCGGTTATTTGATCAGGATGATTACTTTCAATCTTTGTGCCGCCTGTTGGCTTTTCAGTCACTTTTATGGTTGGTGCGGGCGGCCTGCTGCGTGCTAACTCTCCCAAAGCTTTTATGGCTTTATGCTCTTGGTCTGTTGTTTCGTAAGGTATGACCGCTTTTTTTTCTTCCGGCGGTGCCCCTTTCTTCCGTGTTGTTGTTTTTTTCATGGTCTCAACTCCTATTCATCAACCGAACCGCTTGACCGAGCCGACTTTGTTCTTGCCGCCGATTATATCAATGTATTCGTTTCCTGGAGGGGCCATTTTGTCGAGCTGGCTGTATGGAACAACCGTTGCGTCTATCGCAAGGCAAGTCAGGTCCGAGTACCAATCGTTTCCCCGTGTGTCGCCTGTGTGATCTGCCACCATCACATAATAGAAACCATCGTCATTCAATTTGCTGGCGAGCTCATTAAAAAAGTTTTCCTGCTGCTGATTCACCCCCAGCCCATACCGCATCTGTTGAATGCTTTTATTGTCCAGCTGGATAGCCTGCCCGATTTTGATAGTTGGGTTTAATAATACCCTGACTTTTATCCCGTTCGGTGTCTGTTCCGGGAGGCCGATCATACCTGTCGCTGCCGTGATCACCGGTACGTCTCCAGGCATATAGGCCGTCAAGGGTATCATATTCACTTTGCCATCCTGGATACTCCAGTTTGTATCTGTATTTTGTGCCAGGGAGCGCAAAGCATCTCGCGTCATGCCGTAAATGACCTTTCCTCGAGGGAGCGGGTTGCCTGGTAGGTCTGGAATATATCCTTGCGTCACTCCGTGGGTTGCCATGTCCTTTATGATATATTGCACAGCATTGTTCGGTGCCGTCTGCCCAGCCGCAAGGGAAACTGCAGTCATCGAAAAGTTGTACGCCCTGTCGCCATCCGCTGCGGTTATATCGAGATAGGTGTCAACCTGTGATTCTCTGCCGAATCTGACCTGTTTTATGGTCCCGTCGAAGATGACGCCATAATTACCCTCATAACCGGCCTGGATGACCACGCGGGTGAATTCCTTTTTCACCCTGTTCGCGGTGTCTCTTGAAAGGTTATAGACCCTGATATCTGCAGAATTGGGTGTTTGTGTGTCACCGCGCCGGATAGAAAACCGAAAGCGTAATTCTGACAAATCAAGAGCCTTGCCGGATTCATCGCCAGTTATCAGACTGGCCTTTCTTAAGTATTGAGGAACGCTCATTCTGTGACCTCCACGGGGTTTTGATTTTTTTTGATTGTTTTCAAGCGATTCATCTTATGTTTCTTGATTAAGCGTCACAATGTGTATACAACTTGTTTTGCAACGTGAGGCTGCCTGTCGAGTCTCATCCCCCTGCGACTCTTCGGGCGGCCTGACGTTGCGGTATGTTTGAAGATTTACTGTCAGTGGACAATACATCGCTGCATGTCTGCCGGAAGTCGCCGCCACTCTTCGGCCCATGGGCCAACATCCAACCGCCGGACGCAACCATGCATGGCCGGTTTCCCTTCAATGTGAATTGTCTCGGACTGTGCGCAACCTCGGCATATGGCCGGGGTGTCCTGGCCTTCTTCTGATCGATCGCCAGAAAGAAGCCTGATTTTCTGTTTTTGATGTTCTGCTACAGCTACACCTGCTACTTTTGCTACATCTGACTCATAACCGGGCCGAACAGTAGCAGGTGTAGCAACTGTAGCAGTAGCAATGCGCTCTTTTTTGAGTATCCAATTACGTAGCGCCATTTCATCCCTCCAATAAAGCAGGGTTGATTTTCACCAACTTTTTCTGCCCATCTTTAGCCGACCGGATCCTTCCGGCCTCTTTCAACTCTTCCAGAGCCTGGTCAAGATCATCCTTTTTTCTGGTGGCATATGGGCCGTTCTGCTGTAAATGCCGTGTGGATACCTCCATTGTCTTTTCCCTCCTGCAATACTCAATCAACCAAGCATCCAGCTTGAGGGCGTTTGTCTGTTCGACAGGCAAGGCAATTTCACCGATGAAGCGCCGAGCCTCGTACAGGTGCCACGAGACTATTCGGGCCGCTGTCTCCATATGGTCAGAACCGATTGAACCGCCTGGACTATTCTCGAACACATGGAACAGCGCCGCCAGTCGGGCCGCATTGTCCGCTGCCTTGCTTGCAACGTCTCTGGCCTCTGCCATGTCCCTCCCTGGTCTCAGCTCTGTTTCCACATCATCATGGAAGGCAATCCAGATCTTTTTGGCATCAGTGGATAGTTCAAGCATTTGAGGGTTGAGCCTGCCGTTTTCATCAAAATCCAAAGGCCTGGAAAGCAAGGTATTCAGCTGACGGTGAAATCGTTCCCTATCGGGCCAGCATGAGGGCGGATTCTTGAACATCCGGTCACCCTGCGTAGATTCCGGCCAGGCAATCATAAACCGGGCAAGGAATCCGATACCGCGGGCAAGGCCCTTTGATGCATCCAGAAATGCCTTCACCGTCTCGGGTTGAACGGCAAGGCCCATCGTCAGCCGCGCGCCGTCAACCGTGTATGAGGCTCCGCTTTTTCGGTCAATTCGTAGTGGTTGCCCATCCCATAAGGTGTTCAATAGAGAAAGATTCCGCATGACCGATTCCTTCCCCATGGCATGGCCACCAAAAACAACTCCTGCTTCAGAGGCGATAACAGCGCCAACCGGCCATTTATCTGCAAGGGAGAACGCAAGGGCTTCCGGGGTGCTATCACTGAATAGTAAACGGGGAACTTTTGGCAATTCAGGCTTATTTCTCTCAAGGTCAATCATCTGCATTTCAAGCTCGGATGTGTCCTTGCCGGACTTCGACGCGGTCTGGATAGCAGTCAACAGGCCACTCTTTTTAGCCTCCCATGCGCCTTTTTCAGCCTCGAATTTTACAAGGTCAGGTTTCGCAAGTGTCGACTGATCTCGTTCCCATTGCTTTATCGATCCGGAAAAATGACTATCAACAGTGGTCTTTCTTTCACCAGAATCTGCAAGAGCTAAAAAGAAAAGGCTTGCCGGACCTTCCAGCCCATCAGCCCGCCGAACATCAACAAGGCCCTGTGCTACAGTTGAGACAACGGCCAATGCAGAACATGCAGCCAAGGCAAGTGGGCATTGCACAAAGCCCACCACCTCACGAACAGCCGCGCCGATGATGCCGGGTAGCGCGTCCAGGGGATAATGTTCACTTGCATGGCGACTGACCAGCGGTAACGGTTCCGGCCATACTTCCGCGCCGATTGCCGCCTGCGCCTGAGGAATAGCAATCTGTCGTTTGTGTTCTGCGATCCATTTGCCCACCTGCCCGGGAGTCCAGCCTTCAAGCTCCGCGTCGGCCAGATCCCAGCCCGCAACCTTGTCAAGCGGTGGGTCGATCATAAAAATCTCAAGCGCTCCAACTCGTAAAGCCTGCTGAGCAATGGCCTCTGCTGCCTTCCGACCTGGATCATCGTTATCAGGCCATATTGCAATTCTACGTCCTTTTAGCGGAGAGTAATCAGCTTTGCCAACCGCATTACTTCCACCCGGCCAGGTGGTACAAACAGCACCCGGCAAAAGGCGCCCGGCTGCATCAGCGGTCTTTTCACCCTCTACGATCAACACAGGGGCGTCAAGTCGTTCCGAAAGCTTGTTCAGACCATATATAGGCCGGGGTTCCGGAAATGACTTCCAGCGCCAGGATGTTACTCCTTTCTCATCAATGCCATGGGTGTATGGAATAATATCTTTCTTTCCATCAGGCTGATCGTATCGGCAGGCATAGCCAAGCAACCCGCCTTTCTTATCGAGATATTCCCATGTAGCATCTGGAATGCCGTGTTGTGGGTGCCGAATTGCAGGCAGCTTGACTGCCGGGGTGGAAGTCCAGGTGGTTTCTGTGGTCGTTCGTGCAGTGGTGTGGCGTTTCGGTGCTTCTGTGACGGTTCCCATTATTTCAGCCAGGCGTCGGGCTGCCTCACTTTGTTTTACTCCCCATATTGCTGCAAAGAGTGAAACAGGATCGCCGCCTTTCTCACCGGTTCCAAAATCTGCCCACTTACCAGTATCGGTATTGACGCTGAGAGAGCCGCCTTGACCTCCTGAAAGATCGCTGCAAACGTATTCCCGGCCTTGGAGTTTACCGCCAGGTAAAAAGGAAGGCAGAATCCCAGGAAGGGCAGGAATGGCGCTTCTGTTGATCTCTTCAAAATCGATCATTCCCGCCCCTCCAGTTTGTCCTTAAATTTGGTCAGGCGGTCAACCATGAGAGAAGACCATTTCGACAGGCAATTGATTATCAGTAAATCGATTACAAGATCGACACAATACGATTCAACAAGTTGTAAATAAGTCTTTTTGTGGTTATAATGAAGGCAGTTGTTTGAACCGGCTTTTCCCAGGGTGCCAGCCTGAAACGGGGGGGCCGGTTTACTTTTTTCCATCATTTCACCCCTATCCTCGACTGCAACCATCTCGAAAGCTGATTTTTCGGATAGACAATCTTTCGACCAAGATAAAAAGCACCTTCCGGGCCTCTGCCTTCACTGTCCATGTTCGCAAGGTGACCTACGCCGAGCGCGCCGCCTGTAAATTTCTCCACGTCCGGACGGGTCAAAAAATCTCCCTGCCATCTGTCCGCCGCTTCCTGAATAGCATCCCTCGCCGCCTTTACCTGCTCTGCTGTGTTATTCATCTTTCTTCCCTCTGTGCTGCATCTTCTTGACCTGCCCTTGCAAAGGCAGGTCCTTTTGAATCATGATTCCTTCATGTGCCCTAAGAATACGGCAGGTTTTTTCAGTTGTCACGAAATAAATTAGCAATATCAATGTGTTATCTGACACAATATCTGCTTGAAAGGGTGACACAGTAGGGAGGTGAAAAAAGAAAGGCCATGTTGGGAAAAATCAATATGGCCAGAGGTTTATACTATTTCAGAAGGGTAACACAAAAAAGGCGGGAAAAGGTGACACAAAGAACACAAACTATTTTTTCGTGTTCCTGGTTTTATGCTCAATCATCTTCAAAACAACCCATTCAGGAAGGCAACATTTTTTTACTTTTCCTCCTTTAGGTGGAATTTCAAGATTAAATCCTGCGCGATAATCGATGTAATTCATAAGACGGATTATCGAGTTTTTGTTGTTTTTTGAAGCATCATAGCCAAGACGCTGTAATATCTCCGGTATAAAAACATTTCTGGTCAGTTCTTCAGATAATTGTTCTGGGATTGATTCTGTTTTTTTGTTGGGGGCCGGCTGTTCCGACTGCTCGGACACCTCCATTAAGGTGGTGTTTTCCTCAAGTGGCTCGGTCGTCTGCTTTGTTTTTTGAAATTCCTGCTCTATAACACTTGGCCAGTGGTAATTGATTATCTTTTTGGTTTTACACCATGCCAAAAAATCCAAAGGTTTTACTCTTTCTTGCCCGTTGTCCTCACTTCTCCATAACTCCAGTGTCTCTCTAACTGGGTCGAAGGTATTGGGGAAAACCATTCTTGTCTCTCCCGTAAGGCGTTTCCATGCCTTTTTTTTTGGTATCCCCGTCATTAAAAGAGATGGTTGCCAGCCATTTACGAGCATTGCAGCTTGAAGAGGTGTCCAAGTTTTTGTCTCAATCCAGTCTGTTAATGTTGTTCTTTTTTGTAATTCTTCGCTGTTGCCTTCCCCGGATAATGGTGCAGGTGTCACTGTATTCATTCGCTCAATAGCAAGTTCGACGGCAGACAAGTCGGAATGCTGCGCTTGCAGTGAATGCTTTATCCGCCCATTATCAAGGAATGCAATTATGCTGTTTTGATGAAAACCGATTGATGCCATTTGCGCCGATTCGTCACCGGCGGGATAAAAATTCAGTAGTCGATTAATTACCGCCTCTGGGACTTCATTACAGAGGACCACAAGCTGCGTCACGGAATCATATTCAAATAAGGTTGGGGTCTGGCTTATGGGCACTGCCGTCAGCGCAGCATGCAGCTCTTTGGACGCTTGGGAACAGTCCATCCCGGCGCCAGGTGAACAGCTTTGAATGTTCAGGATAACAGTGTTTAGGCTTATAAATTCGTCTGGACTCATTTCTCTGCACCCATCAAAGGCCCCTGTAAAGAATCACCGGGAAAACCGCAGGGTGTACGGCTGTTCGGGAGCTACCCTATCCCGGTGAAAGATGTTATCCTTTCTGTATCCGGAGTGCTGCCTGTTTCAAAACCGATTCTGAAAGGTGGCTGTACCGCTCTGTGAGCTTCAGGTCGCTATGTCCGAGCAATTCCTTGAGATGGAAAGGGTTAATCCCATCCATTGCCAGCCATGAAGCGAATGTGTGGCGTAAGGTGTGAAAGGTGACGCGCTGCCGCCGGTCCGTCACGCCTTCGTTAAACTGTAGCACATCCACCGCTCTTTCGAACGACTTGGATATTCTCATAACCTTCAAACTATCTCTTCCAGGAAAGACAAGGTTGCTGCCGCCCTGTGCATCGCCAGGCCTTCTGTACGCGAGCATAGCCTTGACCTCATCCGTCAAGAATACAGCCCTGTTTTTACCGCTCTTGGTGTCTTTGAGCATGGCGACACCCTGGAACAAGTCAAGGTCCGACCAATGCAGGTTGAATACTTCGCCAGCCCTGGCGCCAGTGTAAAGAGAAAACAAGGCCATGTCATGAAGATTAGGGGATCGCTTCGCCAGTTCCGCCAGTAGGTCAGCCGCTTCTTGCCGGGAAAGAAAACGGGTCCGCCGGTTATCGACCTTTGGTCGCGTGACTCCGCCGGTGGATCCTGCTGGATTCTGGCCGGCAAAGAGCCTGTTCTTGAGTGCGTAATTAAATACCTGCCGTACAACTGCAAGGCAATATTGAATCGTGCGCGCTGCCCTTCCTGCCTTTGCCATGTTCTTCTTGATCCGTTCAAGATACAGGGGCATTACTTCACGAATAGGCCGGGTACCGATAACAGGGGAAATCCATAACCTGAATAAATCCTCCTCACGCTGAATGCTTCGCAAACTCCGCCGGTTATGCTGCACCTGTGGATAATACCGCTCTGTGAAGATCTCGCCAAAAGTGATATTCCGGGCCTTCTCTTCCTGCTGGCGCTCTGCCTCTTCAACATCTGCCTGTGTCTGGAGTTCTCTTTTCTCGGTCAGGGTTCGGGGGCCGGTCCCGACGGTGTGGTTTGCCTTCAGCTCGGACAAGATCGCTGCCGCCTTCTTTTCAGACCAACCTTCACTGGCCCAGCCCAGGCCCTCGGATTTTTCCTTGCCTGCGACCTTGTACCTGATCGTGAAGTATTTATCGAATCCGACACCATGCTTTCGGATGGCATGAAGCCGGTATCGAATGCCGGTGGTGTTACATTTGATCCATGTAGACATGGTGCGCTCCGCTTTTTTGGTCCGGTGTCGGTCTGGGAATCCGGATGTCTGAATTCTGTCCCGCTCCTGTCCCGCCCTCAAGGGTTGAAACAGACTGAAATTGAATTATGCTACATGAAGAATAATACACGATATGATATTGTTTATGCAATATAAAAATAGTATTTAATGATTTAACGTGAAGGTAAATGAAAGACCAAAAAAGGGACTTGGAATCCGGGTGTCGTGGGTTCAAATCCCTCCGGGTGTACCAGTAAAATCGAGGGGTTGTGTCGGTGAGATGCAACCCCTTTTTGTTTTACGTTGATTTTGTCCCCCAAGATTCAAATCCAAGGACAAAAAGGCCGATACAGGTCGAATTCAGAATAATTGACCGGGTGACCGGGAAGTATATGGATTTTGGGGCCGGAGAAAGCACACTGTCGCCCATTGAGTTGAATTCCGGAACTCCGACGCACTGCCCAAATATTCCGCTTACGTGGAAATATATTCCTGAAAAACGGCATTCTCACTACCGAGAGCTAGTTCCTTTTATTAAAAGGTTGTTTGGAAGCCCATTAACCATCGCGATCAAATTGGCACAAGAATTGCTGGAACAGTTTATACATGATTTAACCTTATAAAGAATGAAGTCTAAAAAGAGGGAGAGCTATGAGAAGAAAATATATTGCAGGATTAGCGTTAGTCGGTGCATTGACGATATGTGGTGGTGTATCGGCAAATGCTGGAACTGTTTTTTCTGATAATTTTAACAGTGAAAATGGCGGGAGTGGTGCATTAAATTATACTGGATTTGCTAATTGGAATGTTGGTTCATACACTGGTTCTCCTGCTGGACAAGGTCCTGTCATTGGAAACAGCGGGTCCGTCGATCTGATAGGTAATGGTTTTTACAATTTTTATCCGGGTAACGGTCTATATGTTGACTTGGACGGTTCTACTGGTAATGCCGGCATTTTAACTTCTAAAATGACATTTGGTCCAGGGACCTACGTCATCTCTTTCGATCTAGGCGGGAATGATCGGAGTGCCCCGGATAATAATGTCACAGTAACATTAGGTAGCTGGTCTCAGAATTTTTTTGTACCCAACAATCAGCCACTAGAACTTGTTACAGAAACCATTACGACTATTGGTTCAGGCTCTCTAAGTTTTCATAATTGGGGGGGGAACAATCAGGGGGCTATCCTTGATAATGTATCGGTTGCCACTAGGGGTGCAGTCCCAGAACCAACAACTATGGTGCTCTTCGGAACTGGCTTGTTAGGTCTTGCCGGATTTGCACGGAGAAAGAAAGCCTGATTTTTCTTTATTAACATATCAACTGTAAGGGCAGGGTCATTAAATTGGCCATGCCCTTTTTTGTTGCCCACCGACAATTTTTGTCATTGTTGGCTGTTGTCTTTCATACCAGGCTCTGTCTTTTTTATTCCATTCTTGATAAAAACAGGAAGCCGATACTGATAGAAAGCGGTTCGATGACAGCCCGGGAGATGTTGTCCGACTATTGTCGCATTCTTTATGACCGCCTGGTTACCTATGAAGCAGTAGCCAAAACGACCCAGCTGGACCGTCGTACGGTGAAAAAACATATTGGAAAGGAGTGGTAGGCGCAATGCTCTTATCCGAGAGTCAGCCCGGGCCTGCCTTGAAGGTATTCCATTCACACTCAGACATTGGCATAAAACCCTTGCCTTGCAGAATAAGATCCAGGTGAGCGAGGCTGATAGCTATGACATCGGGGTGGGTCTGCCGGAGAGTTTCCGAACGGTTGGCGGTAACAAGATATCTGCGGCACTTGCTGCAGATAAAGGCTGTGTCCTCCTTTTTCCCCTCCACAAATACGTAATTCGTGTTCTCTGGATCTTCATGGTCACAGTAAGGGCAGGTCAAACGGGGAAACTGCCATTCATGGCTGCAGTCTGAGCATTGCAGCCACCTGTGTCCCTTATCCCGGATGATGGCCAGTTGCGGAAAGCTGCCGCAGACCGGGCAATACCCTTTTTTCCAGGCGAGGGGGGCAAGTTCGGCGGCCATATCCTGCGCTCTTTTGGTCAGCATGAATCGTGCCAGGAATCGCAAAAAGACCTGCAGTAAAGCGGGCTCAACACCAAGGCCCTCTGCCAGGGAGGTCAGCTGCTCGTCGTCGGATTCAACAGTGGAATGGATCAAGGAAAAGCAGTCGAACCTCCCTTCTGCAATCTGTTCCGACAGGCCCTTTATATCTTCGGCCAGATGAGAAAAACCTTGACTGAGGCCCTGGGCAACAGCCAGGCCTGCACTTTTCCAGAGATCTTCCGGCAGGAAAAGCTGACATTGTTGCATCAGAGATATGCCTCCCTCGTATTGGATTGCATCGACCGGAAATGTTTTTTTATAATTCCGTACTTCTGCAAGCCAGCGACTTTTTTCCAGCAGGAGAGGACCGAAGGCATTAAGCAAGCTCTCGACATGGGGCTGCTCCGCCAGAACCTGCCTTATTTCCTCCGCCAATGTTTCTGTTTCGTTATTGATACTTTCCATGATCCGGTAACCTTGTGTGGATGCGTCCTATGGGCCAGCCAACATGAAAAAAACCGGGAACGTGTAAACGACCCGGTTTTTTTCATGATAAAGAGACTTCAAGGAGTTACGAACACTCCTTAGACATAGTACAGATTTCAGCAGCATCTTTTTCAGGATGTTTTTTCGTCACCACTGACAACAAGAGTGCCGTGCTTCTCCATTTCCTTCAACCATTTCGGATGCTGTTTTTTGACCCAGGCTTTGGTCACCCAGCCGGTGAACATCGCCGGTGCAGAACCCGGTGCACCGATGGTGACAAGGTAGAGATGGATAAAGAAAAAGGCAAATATTACAACGAACCCGAGGGCGTGGAGGACGTACATAAGGCGGACCAGTTTGACGGAAAAACCGAGTGGGAACCACATGATAAATCCCGATACAACCATTCCCGCACCAAACAGGGCCACGGTCAGAAAAAACATCTTCTGGCCGGGATTGTACTTGCCGACTTCCGGCACATTATCGACATGCCAGAGATAGCCGCCGGCGGCCTTGATCCATTCCGCATCTTCCGGAAAAGAGAAGACACCTGCCTCCTTCCACCACATCAGGATGGTACAGACGAGACTGGCCGTAAAAAATATCCCGCCGAAGTTGTGGACAAGCTTCAGGTTGCCCATGCCTCCGACCAGGGTTCCAATAAAGTTGAGGGAGTGGTACATCATTCCCATACCGGTGATACACAGGAGCAGGCAGGAAAGAGCCACACACCAGTGCACGACGCGCTCAGCGGGCCCTGTGGCCTTGATCATTCCTTTTTTCATATCTGTTTGCCTCCTTCACTTGTGGTTTCCTCATCGGGAGTCTTGGGACCCTTGGTGATGTAGTGGAGGAAGGCTCCCGCCACGACGCCGCCGGCAACCAGGAGTCCAGCAGGCTTCAGCACGTCTTTCCAGACAACGATTGACAGTGGAACTTTGGGATCCGCAGGTAAATTTTCATAGACCTCGGCCTTTTCCGGCAGGACATAGATGACATGCGTGCCGTCGACGAATTTGTCCCCGTAGACGTTGGCATCTCCTCCGAGTTCCTTTGCCCGGCTGTATGCCTTCTTCAGCATGGCATCTTTGGCGCCTATCTGCAAGGTTCCCGTCGGACAGGACTGGACACAGGCCGGCGGCTGGTTGCCGTTCAGGCGGGTATAGCAGAGATCGCATTTGTAGATCTTGTTCGTTGTCTCGTCGTATTTCGGGACGCCGAACGGACAGGCGACAATGCACTCTTTACAGCCGATACACTTATCGACATGCAGGCTGACGCTGCCGAATTGGGTGTGATAGAGCGCCTCGGTCGGACAGACCTTGGCGCAGGCCGCATCGGTGCAGTGCATGCAGCCGTCCTTCCGGAAAAGCCATTTCAGAGTGCCTTTGCTATCGACATGCTCCTGAAAACGGATCAGGGTCCAGGTATTCCACTGCAGATCCGGGGGATTCTGGTAGCTGCCGGAATTATGGGTCTTGGAGGCAGGCAGTTCGTTCCACTGTTTGCAGGCGATCTGACAGCCGCGACAGGCTGTACAGCGTGATAAATCAATTAATTTTACGAGTTCTTGTTTCATATCTTCTTACCCCCTTACGCCTTGGTGACATTGACCATGAGGCACTTATACTCAGGACAGAAAGTATTAGCGCAGCCCACGGCAATTGTCAGGAGATTGGTCGCATCGTTATCGGTTTTCTCCGGGTTGAACCAGCCGTAGTTACAGGGCATGCCCACCTGGTGAACGACCTTTCCTTCCACGGTAAACGGTGTCATGCGTTTGGTAACCATGGCCACACATTTCACTTCACCCCGGATCGAGCTAACCTTGACCTTCTCACCATTCTTGATGCCGAGACTTCCAGCCAGTTTCTCGCTGATCTCGACATAGGCCTCAGGCATTGCCTCAAGCAACCAGGGTTGCCAGCGGGTAAAACCGGAGCACCAATGCTCGGTAGCGGAATAGGTCGTACAGACATAGGGGAATTTCGCGTCGGCATTAGCCACCTTATCAAGATCGCTCTTGAAAACAGTCATAGCCGGATTGGTCAACTGGGCGGACATCGGGTTCTTGGCGAGCGGTCCCTCCAGCGGTTCATAGTGTTCCGCGAAGGGTCCTTCGACCATGCCCGGCCCAAACAGGGCGCCGACACCGTCCACCTTCATGATAAAGGGGTATTTGCCCTTTTCCTTGTCTGCCATCGGCGGCGCGGGGCCATCAGGGACATCGCCGACCCACTTGTCGCCGACCCACTCCAGGAGCTTCATCTTGGGGTTGTAGGGTTTGCCTTCCAGATCGCAGGAGGCGCGGTTGTAGATAATCCGCCGATTAACCGGCCAGGCGTATGCCCATTCAGCGAACAGACCAAGCCCGGTGGGATCTTCCTTGCCGCGTTTCTGCATCTTATTAAGACCCTTCTGATCGAAACTACCGCCCATGATCCAGTTGCCGCATGATGTGGAGCCATCCGCCATCAACTTAACGAATGTAGGCACACATTCGCCCTTCTTGTTGACCTCCGGGGGAGTCTTGCCGGTAGGATCCTCGATTGTTACATCCTTTACGTATTGACCGTTAATCTGCTGAGCGACTTTCAGTGCATTAAACTTGCCGAATGCATCTTTGTAATCCCATTTCAGATTGAGGACCTGCTCCGGACACGCACCTCCTTCCTTCTGGTAGAGTTCACGCACTGCATCCATGATCTTCATCGAGATGTCGCCATCCGAGAGCGCGTCGCCAGGCGGGTTGGCCGCCTTGTACCTCCATTGCACCAAGCGCCCGGAGTTACTCTGACTGCCTTCCTTTTCCATGCTCGCTGCAGCGGGCAGCAAGAAGACCTCGGTGTCTACTGTCTTCGGATCAACACCTGGTCCCTTCCAGAACGAGGCTGTCTCGTTGTCAAAGATATTGACATTGACCAGCCACTGCAGTTTCTGCAGGCCTTTCCTGACCTTGTTTGAATTGGGCGAACTGACCGCAATGTTGGAGCCGTAGGCGAAAAAGCCCTTCATCTTGCCGGCGTACATCTGATCGGTGGCATGCATGATGGAATAATGCTTACCGTCGTCTATCTTCGGCAGCCAGGAGTAACCGAATTCATTTTCCGGCGTTGCCTTATCTCCCCAGATGGCCTTCAGAAAACTGACCGAGTATTTCGGGTAGTTCTGATACCAGTTCACCGACATCGGATCACTGGATTTGGGGGTGTTCTTCTCATTATATTTGGCCAGGGTATCGACGGAGCCGGAAGGCATCTTCAGATAGCCGGGCAGAATATTGTACAAAATGGCATGGTCGGTCGATCCTTGCACGTTCGGCTCACCGCGCAGGGCATTGATGCCGCCGCCGCAGACACCCATATTGCCTAAGAGCAGCTGGATGATCGACATAGCCCTGATGTTCTGGCTGCCGACGGTATGATGGGTCCAGCCCAGGGCATAACATTCGGTACCGGCCTTGTCTTTGGCGCCGGTGGCGCCGTACTCGTTGTAAACCTTGAGCAGGTTCTCCTTGGAAACCCCGGTGATCGAGGAGACCTTGTCCAGCGTATAGCGGTCATAATGCCTCTTCAAGACCTGATACACACAGTTGGGGTCCTGGAGGGTATAGTCACGCACAGGAATACCTTTTTCGTCTTTCTTGGTCGTCCAGGTATCCTTATTGTAACCTCGCTTCTCGGCATTATAGCCGGAAAAAAGCCCATCATTGAAGGCATAATCGGGGTTAACTATCTGCGAGGCATTGGTATAATACTGGACATACTCTTCCTGGATCATGTTGTTGTCGATGATATGCTTGATCATCCCGCCCAGGAAGGCGATATCGGTTCCGGAACGCAACGGCACATGGTAGTCGCAACGGGCGGAAGTCCGGGTGAAACGCGGGTCAACATGGATGATCTTGGCGCCCCTATCCTTCGCGCGAAGGATCCACTTGAAGGCGATGGGGTGATTCTCGGCAGCATTGCTGCCCATGATCAGGATACAGTCACTGTTCTTCAGGTCAATATAATGGTTCGTCATCGAACCCCGGCCAAACGACTCTCCCAGAGCCGCTACGGATGGGCTGTGTCAGACCCTGGCCTGGTGATCGATATAGACGAGCCCCATAGCCCGGCAGGCGACGCTCAACGTCCAGCACTCTTCGTTGCCGATATTGGAGGAGCCGTAGTGACCGATGCTCTCCACCCGGTTCACCAGTTGACCCTTGTCGTTGTTGATTTGGAAATCCGCGTCGCGGGTGTCTTTCACCAGACGGGCGATCCGTTGCAGGGTCCAGCTCCAGTCTTTTTCTTCCCATTTGTCGCTTTTAGGTGCCCGGTAGAGGACTTTGCGCAGACGGTGCTGGTTGGTCTCGGTCAAACCGAATATCCCGGCCCCTTTGGCGCAGAGCGACCCTTCATTGATCGGATGATCCGGATCCCCCTCGATATTGATGATCTTGCCGGTCAGCTTATCGGTGCTGCAGATCATCCCGCAACCGACAGAGCAGTAGCAGCAGATGGTGGTCGTCTGCCTGGCTGTCCGGATCCGGTCCATCTTGCTGAGCTCTGCGGCATGCGCCTTCAGAGCGGTTAGATCCAGCCCGAGCGAGGATAGGGCTATACCCGATCCAATGGCCCCGGACATGGACAGAAATCTCCTTCTGGTGATTTTCATACGCGCTCCTTGTTGATTTTTCTATTTGACGGTCCATGAAAAAACAGCTGAACAGCACATCACGTCTTGAGGGTTTTTTACTGGCAAGGAATATGCTATTTCGTAACGGCTCCTAAATCCACAGATTCACTCTTTCATAGTCGCACAAATATATAGGGATATAGCGCGTTGGATTTTGCGGGCAACACTTTTCCTAAAAAAAACTAATAACAACCAATTCGTACAGGAATAATTGCTATTTTAATATGTTATAAGGGAATTGATTACATGAACTGTAGGGAAATTGCCTACTGGCATGATCGCTGGGGACAGACTGCGAGGGAGGTCTTCATGACCGAATTTCATTTATTTACTATGCTCCTCTTGGGTTTGTGTCGGAAGATTTGCTCCATTTTTGCACAAGTCCCCCCTGCCTGAGATACCTGGATGGATTCAACTCTTCAGGCCGCCGAATGAAAAGCGGTCAATCTATTCAATTGTTATGGCTCTGTCATCAATAGAGAGAAATACCTTCTCGCCAATGAAGGGTCGGTTTTTTGCGTATTCCGACTGAGATAAAAAAATATGCACGGATATGTCGATATCGACCGTTATCCTGATACGCCCGTTCTCCGCCGCGATCATCATCACCGTACCGGGAAGAAGATTTTCCCGGCCTGCGTCTGCCTCACGTTCTCTGATCAAAACGATATATTCCGGATTCAGAAAAAGGCGGACGATGACTGCTTTGGGGAGAGATTTTCCTGCCGGGACCGTTATCCGGATATCGTTCTGAAGCCTGCAGACCATCCGGTCTTCAACCTGCCCCAGTAGTGTTGCCGTAAAGATATTATCACGAGGCAGACCTGAGAGCCTGCCATCCTTCAGAATCAGCGTATGCAGGGAGAGCCTGTGAGCCTGGGAATGGGAATGGGTGGCAAAAATGATCGATATCTTTTGTTCCCTGTTGATCTTCTCCAGAATATCCAGGATAATCCCTGAATTTTCAACATCGACATTGGCCGTAGGTTCATCACACAGAAGAACCTCGGGCTGGACAACTAAAGCCCGTGCCAGCGCAACCCTTTTAGTTTCCCCCCCCGAGAGCTTATGTGCTTCAGCATGAGAGAAATCCTGCATACCGACAAGCTCGAGAGCCTCTTCAATCAGGGGTTTTCGCCTTTTTCTCTCGATTTTTCTGACCGAAAGTCCAAACTCCAGGTTTTTCCAGACCGATCCGGTAAACAGAATCGGATACTGGTCAATCAGGACCACCTGACGCCGAAGTGGGAGCAACGACTTTTCAATATATCTGACTGGAGTCGAGCGGAATGTGATCATGCCGCTATCGGGAATATCGAGAAAGGCAAGCAGGTGCAGAAGGGTGGTCTTCCCTGCCCCGTTCGGACCGATCAGGCTGTAAATCTGCCCTGAATGGATCGTAAGTGCCGGGATATCCAGGATGGTCCGCCCTTTGTGCACCCTGGTCAAGGCTTCGATTTTATACAGCATCGGATCGCCCCTGGAACAGGTGGAACATCAGATTGATGCCGAAGGCAAAACCCATCAGGATGAGTCCGAGGGCCACCGCCAGCACGAACTCACCCTTATCGTACTCAAGCGCCATAGCCGTGGTCATAGTCCGGGTAAAGCCCTTGGCATTACCGCCGAGCATCATGCTGATACCAATCTCGGCGATCACCCGGCCAAAGGCTGCAATCACCGCGGCAATGACGCCATACCGGGCCTCTTTGAATATGACCCAGGCCATCTGGTATTGATTCGCGCCAAGGGTCAAGGCTGTAATGCGATACCGTTTGTCGATCCTGTTGATCGCAGCGATGGTCAACGTGGTGATCACCGGCACGATCAGGATAATCTGGCCGATAATCATCGCCGTCTGGGTATAGAGAAGATCCAGCGAGCCGAGGATTCCCCGCCTGGAGATGAAGGAATAGACGACCAGGCCGATAACCACAGTCGGCAACGCCAGCAGGGTATTGAGACATGTTATCGTCAGGCGTTTACCGGGAAATGACGTGAAGGCGACCACAAAGCCGAGCGGCAGACCGAAGATGGAAGCCAGAAGGGTTGCAATGCCGCTCACCTTCAGAGAGCAGCCAACGATCACAAGCAATTCATGATCAAAGGACAACACGAGCAGCAGGGCCGATCTGAAACTATCAATTAAAAGATCCATTCATCACAACAGGAAGGCATTTTTTGGTTCTCTGCAAAAGAGGAGCGCCGCGTTCCACGGGAACGTAGCGCTCCTCTACCGGTTTGGCTTGAATATTACCAAAAAAAAGTGATGATAGGTCTATTTTATTGCATCGGGGAAAAAGAGCTGTTTACCCTCTAGGAGGTATCCGGCGATTACTCCCTGGCCTCTGGCTGAGGTCAGCCAGGTTGCAAACTTCAGAGCCAGATCATACTGGACATTCGGAAATTTCTCGGGGTTGACGGGAATGACACCATACGGATTGGCAAGCAGCTCATCACCCTCAAACAAAATCTCTGCATCAACTGCCGGTTTCTTGCCAAATTTATAACTGATATATGTGCCGCGATCGGCCAGAGTATACGCCCGCTTTTCATCGGCAAAGGTGATGGTCTTTCCCATCCCCTGGCCTATCGAAATGTACCAGCTGTCCGAGTCCGCCGGTTTTTTGGAAGAGACTTTCACCTCTTTGCCGTCTTTGCTCAGGGTCAGGACATGATCTGTAAGGGCAATGCCGGCTGCCGCCCATATTTCCTGCTCCTTGGTGTGGGTGCCGCTATCATCGCCACGTGAGATAAACAGGGCTTTTGCTGCCGCGATTTTTTTTAAGGCCTCGGCGGAATCCTTTGATCCCCTGATGCCTGCAGGATCTGAAGCAGGACCGATAATGATAAAATCATTATGCATGACCGCATATCGTTTAGTACCATACCCTTTCTCGACAAACTCCACCTCCCGGTCTTTGGCATGAACAAAGATCACATCGACATTGCCGTCCATGCCGTCACGGATGGCAGCCCCTGTTCCCTTGGCGATCACTTTCACCTTGATGCCTTCATCCTTTTCAAATGCAGGTAACAGCACATTGAGCAGGCCTGAAGACTCGGTACTGGTGGTGGTGGACATTTTCAGAACTTTATCATCGGCGGAAACAAAGGTGTTTGAAACCGAGAAAAAGAACAAAAGGCCTGCTAACGCAAACACGATTCTCGCCATAGTATTTACTCCTTGTTTAAGTTATCTGGAAAAACCATCTTCCCGCAAAGTGAGAGATCATAGCCGACGAACGATTCCGCCAGCTGTTGAAACGATATGTCGTGCAGCAAGCCCATGAACTGCTGAATCCCCTGCTCAAAAAAGCGCTCCCGGGCAATGAGCAGATCAAACCGTTCCCAGCGAAGCGGCAGAAAATCGAGATTCAGGAGGCCTGCGACTGCCCGGATGGCGGGTCCCGCATCAGCCTTTCCGGCCAGAATCTCCAATCCCACATCGAGATGTCTGGAGACTTCATGGTGGTAACCGGCAATCGCATCTGTTGAAATATCAGATCTGGCGATTTCATAATCAAGCAAGAGACGGGTGCCTGTCCCGAGGGGACGATTGACGATTCGAACCTCCGGTCTTGCCAGATCGGCAATCGTCTGGATATTTTTCGGGTTGCCCTTTTGCAGCAGGATGCCCTGCTCGCGCTTGCTGAAATTGACAAAGACCGGCGGACGGTCGAGTTCCCGCTGGGCGA
Source organism: uncultured delta proteobacterium (assembly GCA_903901335.1). Lineage (GTDB taxonomy): Bacteria > Desulfobacterota > Desulfobulbia > Desulfobulbales > Desulfocapsaceae > CAIUQR01. The sequence continues at coordinate 20,894 of CAIUQR010000006.1, forward strand.
AATCGAAATTATACTCCTGCTTGTCATCCTGGAGCAGATGGCAGACTCCGATGTGACACAGCCCCCGGCGCAGACATTTCAATCCCCCCATGCTGCCGAGATTGGCAAAAAACGCAACGGTGCCGAACCCCTTCTTCTGAAAAAGCGACAGGGTCTGCTGAAAAAGCGGATCGTCGCTCCCGGCCAGGAGCAGCCTGCCGGTGTCCGACGACATATCCAGCTCGGTCTGCCGATAGTTCAGGATATTCATCTCCAGCCATTCCTCAACGAGTCTCTGAGGAAACATCCATTTACCGGTGACCTTGGTCGCAGGCAGTCCCTTGTCATTGATCAGGGAATAGACCATCTTATCATTCACTTTCAGGAGTTTTGCGACCTCTTTGGTTGTCAGAAATGTATTTCTATAGAACTGGGTCATTGCAGTGCTTTCCTTCTGTTATCCGCGTAAGAGAGGACAGATATTTGCCGGGATTTCCTACCCGCAGTTAGAACGGACATACCTATGAAAGCAGCTATTGTCAATATCTGTATCTTGGATCCTTTAAACTCACCAGAAATGACCAGGAATTACAAAAAAGGGTGCCCCGGCAAATGCATCATTGACTGCCGGAACACCCTCAAGAAGAATGGACCTGCCGGTAGACAGGTCTATGTGTTTTTAGTTGAACTATTTTTCCAAGCGGACCGCGCAGACCTTCGCCTCCATGATCTTACAGACCGGATCCATCGCATCATTGGTCAGCAGATTGGCTGCCGCCTCTTTGTAATGGAACGGAATAAAGACGACCTGCGGCGGAACAATCCCCGAAACGCGCGCCTTCAGATCAATCGTCCCCCGGCGCGAGGTGACTTTCAGATTCTCACCGTTTTTGATGCCAAGACCATCGGCATCAACGGGATTGATCTCGATATAGGCCTCGGGCGCAACCGCGTTCAAGCCAGCCGAACGCCTGGTCATCGTGCCGGTATGATAGTGGAAGAGTTCCCTGCCGGTCGTCAGCACAAACGGATATTCCTTATCCGGAAGCTCGTTGGAAAGGATCTGCGGCACCTTCGCGAACAGGGCTTTTCCTCCTTCACGTGGGAAGGTATCCTTGAACAGAAAGTCGGTACCGGGATGATCCAGGCTCGGACACGGCCAACTCAGGCTCTCCTTCTCCAGGCGTTCGTAACTCATACCCGCTATACCCGGCCACAAAGAGGCAACCTCGGCAAAGACTGCGGCTGCCTCGGGAGCTTTTCCGGCAGCTGCGCTTCCTTCCAGGCGTTTGGTGATCATGTCAATGATGATCAGATCATCTTTGGCCTGTCCCGGCGAGGCGATGGCCTTCCGGACCCTCTGGACCCGCCGTTCGGTGCTGGTGAACGTGCCGTTTTTCTCGGCAAACGACGAACTCGGCAGAACCACATCGGCAAGCTCCGCAGTCTCGGTCAGGAAGATATCCTGCACAACCAGGAATTCCAGGCTGTTGAAGGCCTTCAGGGAATGGGTCGTGTTCGGGTCGGACAAGGCTGGATTCTCACCGAAAACATACATTCCTTTTAAGCTGCCCGCGAGCATCGCGCCGGTCATCTCGGTTGCCGGCAGGCCCGGTTTATTGGAAAGCGCCGTTCCCCAGGCAGCCTCGAATTTCTTCTGCACATCCGGGTTGGCCACATTCTGATAGCCGGGATAGACATTGGGCAGACAGCCCATATCGCAGGCTCCCTGGACATTATTCTGTCCCCTGAGCGGGTTGACGCCGGCCGCCCTCTTGCCGACATTGCCGGTCAGCATGGCCAGATTGCCGACGGCATGGACGTTGTTGGTGCCCATGGAATGCTGGGTGATCCCCATCGCGTAATAGATGCCCGCATTCTTGGCTGAGCCGAAGATTCTGGCCGCCTTGCGGATATCCTCTGCCGGAACACCGGTTACCTCTGCGCCGAATTCGGCAGTGAAAGGCTCCAGGGATTTTTTGAACTCCTCGAAGGCCTCGGTACGCTTGTTGATGAATTCCTTGTCTTCAAGTCCTTCTTCCAGAATAACATGCATGATCGCATTCAAGAGGACAGAATCCGTCCCTGGTTTGTGTCTGAGCCACAGCGCTGCGATTTTAACCAACGGGATCTTGCGGGGATCGGCGACAATCAGCTTGGCACCATTGGTCACCGCCTCCTTCATCCGCAGAGCGATAACAGGATGATTTTCCGTGGTATTGGAACCTATGACCAGAAGAGCCTCATTCTCTGCAATCTCGGCCACTGAGTTTGTCATTGCGCCGGAACCGAATTTGGCGGCCAGACCGGCCACCGTTGCACTGTGTCAGTATCTGGCGCAGTGATCGACATTGTTGGTCCCGATGACCTTGCGGAAGAGTTTTTGAAACAGGTAGTTCTCCTCGTTGGTGCACCTGGCCGAGGCCAGCCCGCCCAGCGCATCCGGGCCGTGTTTCTCTTTGATCCCGTTCATCTTGGTGGTGATGAGACTCAGCGCCTCGTCCCAGGTGGCGGGCTCGAGCTTTCCGCCCTTTTCCCGTCTGATCAACGGGGTCGTCAATCTGTCGCCCCGGTTGATAAAGTCAAAGCCGAACCGGCCCTTGACACAGAGCCAGCCACGGTTATGGGATGTGGCCTTGGCAGAGACCCGGATTACCTTGTCGGCATGGGAATGCAGGGTAATGTTGCAGCCGCAGCCGCAATAGGTACAGGTCGAGTCGGTCAGCTTGACACCCTCCTGCCGCGGCAGCCCGGCCCACATCTTGCCGGAAAGCGCGCCTGTCGGACAGATGGAAACACACTGGCCACAGAACTCGCAGTTCAGCTCCCTCTCGAACGGAGGGCAGATCTTGGACTCGAACCCCCGGTTCACATAGCCGATGGCTCCAACCCCCTCCACCTCATCGCAGACCCGGACACAGAGTCCGCACATCACACATTTATTCTGCTCCCTCATGATGAAGGGATTTTCATCGATACGGTTATGGTCGCGCATCTCGCCCTGAAAGCGGTTTTCACGGATATCATAGAGGTAGGCAAGCTCCTGCAGGGTGCAATCTCCCGATTTGATGCAGACCATACAGTCGTTGGGATGATCGGACAGGAGAAGTTCGATGGTTGTGCGACGCAGTCTGTAGAGCAGGTCGCTGTTGGTCTTCACCACCATATTGGCCGCGGCCGGGGTTGTACACGAGGTGACCGGCTTCGGAAATCCTGCGATCTCGACGATGCACAGACGGCAGGCCCCATAGGGTTTCAGCCGGGAATCATAGCAGAGCGTCGGGATATCGATATCAAGCTTCCGGGCGGCTTCCAGGACGGTCGTCCCTTCCGGCACCTCTATGGTTTTGTCATCAATTGTCAGGCTGATCATGATCGTTACTCCTTCAAAACTGTGCTGAATTTGCAGGCGTCGAAACAGTACCCATATTTACTGCATACCGATGAATCGATATGATGGGATTTCTTTTTCTCACCCGTGACGGCGCCCGCGAAACATGCCTTGGGGCACATGCCGCAGCCGCGACACATCCTCACTGATCGTACGTACCTAAAAGACTTCCACTATTTCCACCCTGGCGATCCTGCCTGCCAGAGAAATTTTCCTAACTTTACGATTACCCCACATGCCGCACGGCGGGAGAAAGGGCAAACCTCTCCCGGCAAACAGGGTCGTTATTGTTCTGTCATTATGGATTTACAACCATCTTACAGGCACAAAGTCAACAGTTAAAATTGAGACAAATAGGTTGTATCTTCAATAGCCTAAAAGAAACTCTGCCTGATAATACAAACGCTTTCGGTGTCGGTTTTGGTTTGTATCTGTTGTTTTTTGTTTTTCAAACCAATTAATTGAATTAGTTATTGACTCGAAATAAATCACTGCTGCGAGAACGTCACGAGAGCTAAAGAAGGTTAGGAACGGATTACTCCTCCGCCATTTACAACATTAAAAAAATCACCTTTTCTTAAAAACAGACAGACACATTGGGGAGAGGTCTTTCGAGTCGGCCTTGGTTTGCAGAGACAGAGGAAAAATGGATGTGAAAGCGGGGTGAAAAGGATATCCGGCGGGCCGTAAGCGACCGGACTATCTGACAATCCTTTCCGGATGGGTGAAGGCATTGATCCTGTCGGGTCGGGCATAGCCGATCAGGGTAGCGCCTGACCGGTCGGCAATGGCCAAGCCCAGCGAGGAGGGTGCGGTCCTGGACATGATGATCGGGATGCCGATCCGGGCGCACTTCAGGACCATATCCGAGGTGAGCCGTCCCGTTGTATAGATAGCCGCCCGGGCCGGGGCCCTGCCGAGCAGGATGGCGCCCATGATCTTATCGACCGCATTATGCCGCCCGACGTCTTCAAAAAAGGCCATGAGCTTTCCATCGGCCCAGAGACCGCAGCCATGCACACAGTGTGTTTCCTGGTTAAGCGTTGAGGCATGCAGGACCTGGAGGATAAAGTCCTTGATCTCGGAGAAAGGTATCGTGTAGTCCTGGAGCGGCTCAAAGGCCCCGGTCAGCATCTCCTTCGAAATCTTGCCCGTGCCGCCGCAACCCGAGGTGATGATAACCTCTCTGGGTCCGGTGTCTTCCACGTCCGCGTAGACGGCAATTCGGCCTTCCGGGCAGACCATGACCTCTTTCACCTCTTGGGCTGATTTTATATAACCCTGCCCGAACAGAAATCCCACCCCGAACTCCTCCAGTCCTATCGGCAGCACCATGGAAGAGCCGATCGGTTCGTCGTTCAGGGCTACCGTGTAGGGTGTCTCGATGGCCAGTTTTTCTTCCTGCTGTGCAGACCCTTCCTGGGTGATCACTGTTGACAGATGACTGAGTGTTACTTTATCGTTCATGGTGGTCCTACGGTTGCCGTTTGAAGATAACGAATTGAGAAAAACAAGGATCTTTTCCGCGAGCAGGGTACATGGTATAGAGAGTCATCGAAGTTTTCAACAACATAAACGGAACAGCCCGGGAAATACGACAAATTAATACCTGTCGTCCGGAAACATCCAAAAGGGGATAACATGCCGTTAAAAGAATTACACACGGCAGGCCGTTTAAGAAAAAGGCTTCTGGCCTGCTGCCTCCTTCTGTGCCTGACCCTGATCACCACGGCTTCCAGGGGGGAGCCGATAATCCTTGGCCAGTCCTGCGCACTGAGCGGCCCTGCCGAAAACCTTGGCCTGGAGATGCGGGCAGGCCTTCTGGCCGCATTTTCAAAGATCAACGATGAGGGTGGTGTAAACGGCCGGGATATCATTCTTATCAGCCGGGATGACGGCTATGAGCCAGACCGGGCGATACGGAACACGCGGGAACTGATCCAGAAGGAGAACGTCTTTATGCTGATAGGCGAGGTTGGAACGCCCACCTCGGAGGCCGTCGTTCCGCTGGTCGAAGAATGGAAGATTCCGTTTTTTGCGCCGTTCACCGGGGCCGAATTTCTCCGGATCCCCTTTCGTAAATATGTGATCAATGTCCGCGCCAGCTATTTCCAGGAAATGGAACGGCTTGTCTCGTATCTGACCCAGGGGAAAAAGATCAAAAGGATCGCCTGTTTTTACCAGAACGACAGCTATGGTTTTTCCGGACTGAAAGGCATAGAAATCGCTTTGGAAAAGCGGGGAATGAAACTTGTATCCAAAGGAAGCTACGAGAGAAATACGGTGGCCGTAATGGGGGGATTGCGCGACATTAACCGGGCCGCCCCGGAGGCAGTGGTCCTTGTCGGGGCCTATTCCGCCTGTGCCGAGTTCATCAAGCTCAGTAAAAGCAAGATAAAGAGGAAGCAGATCTACTGCAATATTTCTTTTGTCGGCACGAAAAGTCTGCAGCAGGCCCTGGGCGGACATGGGCGGGATGTGATCGTTTCACAGGTCGTCCCCTACCCCGAGGATATGGAAATACCGCTTGTCAAAGAATACGTGGAGGCGATGAGTAAATATCAACACGATTACCCCATAAGCTTCATATCTCTTGAAGGATATATTGCCGGCAAACTCTTCTTCCAGATAGCCGGATCGGTTCCGGGTGAGCTGACACGGGAGAATTTTATTTCTTCCATGGAAACGACCGGCCGATTCGACCTCGGTGGACTTGTTCTCGAGTTCGGGCCTGGTGACCATCAGGGGATGGAAACGATTTATCTGACCGAGATCAGCCCGACTCTCCAGAAAATTCAGGATTGAAACATTGCCGGCGGACAGGCCTCCCGGTCCGAGAAGGATCAACAGCGGCCGGGCCGCGCCTAAGAGTGAGTGAACAGTGAGATTGCACAAACTATCCCTTTCTTCAGCCCCCTTTTATACCTCTATCACGGTGATTCTCTCGCTGATCCTCTTCATTGGGGCTTTCTGGCTGTATAACGAATACCGAGCTTATCGGGAGAGTATTGAAAATATCCGGGAGAATCATGAGAGCCGATATAAAAGCAGGCTCCAGGAGGAATTGGGAAATGTGGTCGACTTGATCGAATATAAACGGTCACAGTCCGATATGATTATTGAAAACGAGATACGGCAGAAGGTCCAAACAGCCTATACCATCGCATCGCATATATACAGTCTGTATAAGGATGAAAAAAGTGTCGCTGAATTGAGGGCCATGGTAGTCGAAATCCTGCGGCCGATCCGCTGGAATAACGGCCGCGGGTATTACTTCACCGGAAGGGTCGGTGACGGGATTATTGATCTTTTTGCCGATGATCCCTCCTTTGAAGGAAAAAGAAGCCTTCCCTCCGAGGATGTGGCAGGAAAGGATGTGATTGAAGAATTTATCCGCATCGTCCGGGAAAAGGAGGCCGGTATCTACCGGTACAACTGGTCGAAGCACAATGACAGAAGTTATCCAAAAATATCATTTGTAAAGTATTTCAAGCCCTTCGATTGGTACATCGGGGCTGGTATGTACATTGATGACATGGAAGAGATGATCCAGAATGATGTCCTGGCCAGGGTTCAGAAAATGCAGTTCGGCAAGGACGGTGAGGTCTTCAGTTTCCGGTATGACGGGACAATCATCGTTAACAGTGATGAACGGCGTATCGGCAGTTCCATCAGGGATCTGATCAGCAATACGGGAAAGCAGTACGGACAGGAGCTGCTGCATACCGGTCTTGAAAAACCTGAAGGTGATTTCGTCAGCTACACGGAACAGAAAGTGCCGGCAGGCAGGATCTCGCAGAGGCTCAGCTATGTGAAGGCCTACAGTGACTGGCGATGGGTCTTTGTAACGAGCATGAATATGAACGAAATGGAAAAGGCTATCGAACACGAAACGGAGATCTACAAGAAGATATCCTTCAAGAATATTTTTCTTTTTATCGTCCTCTGCAGTTTTGCCGTCACTCTCCTCCTTGTTGCCGCCTATTCGTATTCGTTGAAAATCGGGCATGAGATCAGTCTGTTTACCGATTTCTTCAGAAAGGCTGCCGACTCAAAGGTGAAAATCAACGATAAGGACCTGCTGTTCAGTGAATTTGAAGAGCTTGCCCTTCTGGCAAACCGGATGGTCGACGACAGAATCCGCAAGGATCTCCTGCTGCATAGGGACGAGTTGAGACTGGATACCCTGCTGCAGCTTGGCAAAATGGAGGGGTATTCGAGCAAGGATATCTATGATTTCACCCTGAAGAGAATCGTCCAGATCACCAGGAGTGCGGAAGGGTATCTTGCTCTGGTCAACGATGCCCAGTCGCAGGTGACAATCTGCTCCCGTATCCGGGTGGAAGAACATGATACGGATCGTCACGAAGAAAATGAAGTCCTGTCGCAGCCCTTGGAAAAGGGAGGTTTTCCAGGTGCTGCCGTCCTGCGAAAAGAGCCCCACATCTGCAATGATTTTCTGACGACGGAAAATCCCCTGAGCTATCCGTATTCCATGGAGGTCAAGCGGCATCTGGATGTGCCGATCGTCGATGCCGGGAAGACAGTCATCGTCGCTGGTGTCTGCAATAATCGGAATGACTATGATAATTCCGACATCAGGCAGATGCGGATGGTCCTGGAGGGAATGTGGCTGCATGTTCTGAAGATCAGCTCGGAAAAGGAAATGGCACGACTTGAGCGTCAGGTCATTGCCGTGAGCCAGGAAGAGCGAAGCCAGATCGGCAGGGATCTGCATGACGATCTGGGCTCCCACCTGAGCGGTGTGGAAATGCTGAGCAAGGTGCTGCAGAAAAAGCTGGAAGCCGAGGCCCCGGACAAGGCACAGCAATTAGGTGTCATCAGGAAGCTGATCCGGGAGGCCATTGAAAAGACCCGCAGTCTTTCCCAGGGACTGTATCCCGTTCATCTCATTGAGCATGGCCTTGAAGCCTCCATTGAGACGCTGGCAGTAGAAATCGAAAATCTCTTTCACATACGATGCACCCTGTCGTTTGACAGCAGAATTGCACTGGTGGATAATAACATTGCTACCCATATCTATTTCATCATCCGGGAGGCCGTCTTCAATGCGGCACGACACGGGAAACCCAGCCGGATCGACATCGTCTTTAAGGGGATTGCCCATCGTCTGAACGTACAAATCGCAGATGACGGCTGTGGTGTTGATGAGATGTTCAGTAAAAAGAAAGGAATGGGATTCCATACCATGAAATACCGGGCAAAGGCCATTGGTGCATCCCTTGACATCCAACCTGGAGAGACCGGAGGGACCCTTGTAGTTCTCTCCGGTGAGGTACTGAAATAATGATAAAAATATTAATAGTGGACGATCATCCTATCTTCAGGATGGGGATGACGGAATTGCTCAATCAGGAAGATGGTTTTACCGTCTGCGCGGCAGCCGAAGATATCCGCTCGGCCCGGAAGGTGTTGATGGAAGAGAAACCCGACCTGGCGGTGGTCGATATCTCCCTTGCGGCCGACAACGGACTGGATCTGGTCAAAGAAATTGCAGGCAGTGAACGGAATATTCCTGTGCTGGTTTTATCAATGCACGACGAGTCTGTCTGGGCAGAGCGGGCGATACGCGCCGGAGCCCGCGGCTACGTGATGAAAAAGGAGGCGTCCGAATCAATAGTGGCTGCAATCAAAAACATCTTGAACGGGAAAATTCATATCAGCGAAAACATGATGGCCCACCTGCTGGATAAGTTTCAGATCAATCCGGAATTTCAGAACGCTCCGACAGAAAATGTGCTGACCGATCGGGAACTTGAAGTATACCGGCAGATCGGAGCCGGATTGTCCACCGGGGAGATTGCAGCGAAGATGTGCCTCAGTGTTAAAACTATCGGCACCTACCGGGACCGGATCAAGCAGAAACTTTGTCTTAAAAGCGGGGCGGAACTTACCCGTTGCGCTGTCCTCTGGGCAGAAAAAGAAAGTTTCGGTAAGAATGCTTCCTGGCTTGTGGGTGATTCACCTACAGAAAAAAAGGGCTTCCCCTGATTTTCTTATTTTATCCTGTCATATATAGTTGTAAACTTGTTGAAACTGAAAGAAGAGCCATGATTAATCACCGGAGCACTAATAAACCCCGGAAAACCAATCCTGATAACAAAAAGGAGCCTTCTATGGGAGTATCACGACGGGATTTTTTTAAGCTGTCAGGCAGCACTGTTCTGATCGCAACGCTTGGCGTGAACCTGGATCCTGCAAAGGCCTATGCCCAGAGCCTAAGGATCAAGAATGCCAAGCAGACTACGACAATCTGCCCGTACTGCTCTGTTGGGTGCGGACTCATCGTCTACGCGGAGAACGGAAAAGTCATCAACACCGAGGGCGATCCTGATCATCCGATCAATGAAGGGACGCTCTGCTCCAAGGGTGCCTCGGTGATGCAACTCGCCAACAATGACACACGCGTCAAAAAACCGATGTACCGCGAGCCCGGCGGGACGGCCTGGAAAGAGGTGGAATGGGATTGGGCGTTGGACAGAATCGCCCGCCTCGTCAAAGACACCCGGGACAAAAGCTTCAAGACGGTCAGCAAGGCCAAGGTCAAGGAAAAGCAGGCCGACGGCACGGAAATCGAGATAGAAAAAGAGTTCACGGTCAACCGGACGGATAAAATCGCCCACGTGGGCAGCGCCGCCCTTGACAATGAAGAGTGCTACATCCTGCAAAAACTTATCCGCTCCTGGGGCCTGGTATACGTAGAACACCAGGCGCGTATCTGACACAGCGCAACTGTTGCGGCTCTGGCAGAGTCGTTCGGACGCGGTGCAATGACGAATCACTGGATTGACCTGAAAAACGCCGATGTTATCCTGGCCATGGGTGGGAATCCAGCCTCGAACCATCCCATTTCGATGAAATGGATCATGCGGGCCCGGGAAAAGGGCGCGAAACTGATCTGCGTTGACCCCCGTTTTTCCCAGACCGCTGCGAAAGCGGATCTTTACGCCCCGCTCCGTTCCGGAACGGATATCGCCTTCCTGGGCGGGATGATCAACTACATCCTCGACAACAACCTCTATTTCAAGGACTACGTTGTCAATTACACCAATGCCGCATTCCTTGTAAGCCCTGACTTTAAAGGGCCGGCGGATCTGGACGGCCTGTTCTCCGGCTACAACGCGGAGAAAAAAAACTATGACAAGAAGACTTGGGCCTTCCAGATGGACGCGAATGGGATACCCCTCAAGGATCCAACGCTGGAAAACCCGAACTGCGTGTTTCAGCTCCTGAAGAAACAGTATGCCCGCTATACAGTGGAAAAGGTCGTGAGTATCACCGGAACACCCAAGGATAAGCTGCTGGAGGTGTACAAGCTCTACGGTTCCACCGGCACACCGGACCGGGTCGGAACCGAGTGCTACGCCATGGGCTGGACCCAGCACACCGTCGGCACCCAGAACATCAGGGCCATGACCATCATCCAGGTGCTGCTCGGCAACATGGGCATGGCCGGCGGCGGCATCAATGCCCTGCGTGGCGAGTCCAACGTGCAGGGATCCACGGATTATGGCCTCCTGTTCCATATTCTGCCCGGCTACAATCCGACACCGAATGCATCCATGGTTGACCTCGCGACCTACAACGAGAAAAACACCCCGACAACAAAGGAGCCACGAAGCGTCAACTGGTGGTCCAACCGCCCCAAGTATATCGCCAGCTATCTTAAGGCCATTTACGGCCAGGCTGCGACAAAGGAAAATGATTTCGGCTACTCCTGGATGCCGAAGCTGGACGTGGGCCAGAACGCTTCGTGGCTCATGATCTTTGATAAAATGTATAAAGGCGACTACGACGGGTTCTTCGCCTGGGGACAGAATCCGGCCTGCTCGGGTGCAAACTCCAACAAGACCCGCCAGGCCATGACCAAGCTCAAGTGGCTGGTGAATGTCAACCTCTTCGACAACGAGACCGCTTCCTTCTGGCGTGGCCCCGGCATGAATGCCAAGGACATCCAGACCGAGGTGTTCATGCTGCCGTGCTGTTCCTCGATGGAGAAAGAGGGCAGTATCTCCAATTCCGGACGGTGGGCGCAGTGGCGCTATAAGGCAATAGAACCGATCGGCCAGTCATTGCCCGATGCCGAGATCATCAACGAGCTGTATTTCAAGGTCAAGGAGCTTTACAAGAAAGAAGGCGGCGCCTATCCCGAACCTATTCTCAATCTGAGCTGGGAGTACGGGGAAAAAGACGCGGCAGGCAAGGTCAAGCATGTTGATACTCATGCCATTGCCAAGGAGATCAACGGTTATTTCCTCGAGGATGTCTACGATACTAAAGTGACTCCCCCAAAGCTCATCGGCAAGAAAGGTGATCTGGTTACCAGTTTTCCATCGCTGCAGGCCGACGGTACAACCTCGAGTGGGTGCTGGATCTACTGCAATTCCTATATCCTGAAGGACGGCAAGCCCGTCAACATGATGGCGCGGCGCGGCAAGGATGACCCGACCGGCCTTGGGCTCTTCCCGGGATGGACCTGGGCCTGGCCGGTAAACCGGAGGATCATCTACAACCGGGCCTCAGTGGACCCGCAGGGACAGCCCTGGGATCCGAAACGGCCGCTGCTCCAATGGAATGCGGAAAAATCGGCATGGGTGGGGGATATCCCCGACGGTCCAGCTCCGCCCATGGGCACCGACGGCAAGTTCCCCTTTATCATGAAGCCGGACGGTGTCGCCTCGATTTTCGGCCCCGGCCTCAATGAAGGTCCGTTTCCGGAACATTATGAGGCACTCGAGTGTCCGGTCGAGAAAAACTCGATGTCGGGCCAGCGGATCAATCCGACCATCAAGATCTTCGGCGACAAGATGGATGCGTATGCCTCGTGCGATCTCCGGTTTCCCTTTGTTGGCACCACCTATCGGGTGTCGGAACATTGGCAGACCGGCTGTATGACGCGGCACTGTTCCTGGCTTTTAGAAATGCAGCCCCAGAACTTCGTAGAATTGAGTTTCGAACTGGCAAAGGAGCTGAAGTTAAGCAACGGAGAGACGGTCGTCGTTTCCTCCGCCCGCGGAGAAGTAAAAGCGGTTGCACTGGTCTCCGAACGGTTCAAGCCCTTTAAGATAGCGGACTCGACCGTCCACCAAGTTGGTCTTCCCTGGCATTTCGGCTGGCAGTTTCCCGAGGACGGCAGCGGGTATGACAGCGCAAACCTGCTTACACCGAACGTGGGCGACGCGAACACAATGATACCCGAGTCGAAGGCCTTTATGGTCAACGTCCGGAAGGCATAGGGGGTGAAACATGGCAAACGATAAAAACCGCAAAGCGATCCTTGTTACTCCGGAAGACTGCATCGGGTGCAGGGGATGCCAGGTTGCCTGCAAGTCCTGGAACCAGCTGCCAGGCATAAAAACGAAGAACAACGGCACCTATCAGAATCCGCCGGACCTGGCAGGTGCCGCATTCAACATCATCCGCTACAACGAGGTACCGTCGACGGAAAATCCCGTTCGCTGGCTCTTTGTCAGCAGGCGGTGCATGCACTGCGATGACGCGGGGTGCATGAAGATCTGTCCCGCTCCCGGCGCATTGTACAGGACGGCGGAAGGCGCCGTCGCCTTTGACCGCGACAAGTGCATAGGCTGCAAGCTCTGCGTCAACGCCTGCCCATTCGATGTCCCCCGCTACGATGCGGAAAACAAGGTGACGAAATGCCATCTCTGTTTCGATAGGATCGGCGCTGCGATGCAACCGGCCTGTGTCAAGACCTGCCCCACAGGTGCCTTGAAGTTCGGAGACCGGGCTGAGCTCATCGGTACCGCCAAAAAACAGGGTTTCAAGACAATTTACGGCGAACAAGACCTGGGCGGCTTGGGCACGATTTACGCGTTCAAGGATGAGCCCAAGCTCTACGGGATGAAGGAGAATCCAACCATCCCGTACAGCGTGATCTTCTGGCACACGTATTTGAAGCCGCTCTCAGTGATCGGTCTGGGCGGCGTGGTCGCCGCAGCTGCGATCCACTATCTGGCGATCGGCCCCCACAAGGAAAAGGATGAGGAGGTGTAACATGGCAGAGATGGTAAGAAAATCGAGTTCAGACGAGATCCTGAACCACTGGATACTCGCCGGAAGCTGCATCCTGCTGATCATCACAGGATTCGCCTTCCTGTTCCATTTGGAATTTGTCGGCTCCGTGTTCGGCGGGTTCAATTTCATGAAGACCGTGCATAATTGGCTGGGGGTAGTTTTTATCCTTTCCCTTTTCTACTCCATGCGGCATTATCTCAAGGATGCCCTTGAATACGACGACGACGACGTGCAATGGTTCAAGGTGGCGGGCGGGTATTTATCCCATAAGGTTAAGGTCCCGCCGATGGGGAAATACAATCCCGGTCAGAAGCTCTACTATCTGGCCATTGTGGTGGCCGGGATCGCCATTGCGCTCTCCGGCTTCGGCATCTGGCTGCTGAAGGGGAACACGACCGTGATGCTCCTTTCGCACCTTGTCCATAATGTGGCATTCTGCATCTTTGTTATCGCCGTGCCGGTCCATATTTATCTCGGGACGTTGGCAAATCCGGGGACGTTCCAGATCATGGTGAACGGTATGGTGCCGCTTGAAACCGCAAAGAAGAAATATCCCAAATGGATAAAAGCAGTTGGGAAGATGTAAACCCGGCCTATTACAATCTATCATGAGGAGAGAGGGGATACCACGGTATCCCCTTTTGTATCTACTATGATGAAAAAACTACTGCTCTGTATTTTCGCCCTGCTTTTGTTCGGGACGGCTCATGCAGGGGACCAGAAGACCGATGTCCCGATCGGCGACTCTCCCTCCATGGGGCCGACCGATGCGCCGGTCACCATTATCGAGTTCGTCGATTTCCAATGACCGCACTGTGTGGCGGCCGGTCCGACCGTCAAACAGATACTCCAGACCTACCCCGGCAAGATCCGGCTGGTGATCAAGAACTATCCCTACAAATATCGTGATTTCGCAAGGATCGCGGCCGAGGCGTCGCTTGCCGCCAGGGACCAGGGTAAGTACTGGGAGATGCACGATATTTTGCTGACCCGCTCGCCGAAGCTGGACCGGGCCAGCCTGATAGCCTATGCAGACGAACTGGGGCTTGACCTAAAAAAATTCACCGCATCCATCGACAACGGCGGGCACGCAAACGAGATAGACCGCGATGTGAACCTTGCCCAGTCAATGGATCTCTACAATACGCCCACCTTCTACATCAACGGCCGACAGGTTATTGGTGAGCGTCCCTTTGACTCCTTCAAGAAGATCATCGACGAGGAATTGCATCAGACAGGAAGGTAGCCCGATGAGACGCAAACTTTTGATGATCCTTGTGGCGCTCTGCCTGCCGGTATGCGGGTTTACCGGCCAGCTTGCGCCGGTGGGGGACGTCCCGATCCCGGAGCAGAACCCCCAGACACCTGCGAAGGTTGAACTCGGCAAGAAACTCTTCTTCGACCGGCGGTTATCCGGCGACGGGACCATGAGCTGCTCCACCTGCCATGATCCAAGGCAGGGTTACAGCGACGGGCTCGAGATCTCGCTCAGCTATCCCACGACCCGGAACTGGCGCAACTCCCCCACGCTCATTGGCGTCGCCTTCCAGAAATACCTATTCCATGACGGACGGGCGTCAACCCTTGAGGAACAGGCGCTGTTTCCGATGATGTCTGCCTTCGAAATGAACCAGAACCTGGACTTTTTGGAGGAGAAGCTCAGATCTGTGCCTGAATATGTTACAGAATTTACAAGTGTCTTCGGCGATGATGACGTAACCAGGGCACGCATAGCGATGGCGATCGCCGCCTTCGAGCGGACCCTCGTTTCGCGTGATGCTCCACTTGACCGGTTCCTGAACGGAGACACGAATGCTCTTTCGCCGGAAGCATTGAAAGGGTATAAACTGTTCACGGGCAAAGGCAAGTGTGCCGACTGCCATTACGGCGTCAAACTGGCGGACGACCAGTTCCACGTCCTCCATGTCCCGGAAAACCCCGAGCACCTGAAAGACCCGCGGATTGCGGCAACACGCCGGTTCGTCGCCAAGGTCTATCATTTTGAGGGATATCGGACGCTCAGCGAAGATCCCGGAAGGTATCTTATCACCAAGGATCAGAAAGACTGGAAGGCCTTCAGAACGCCGACGCTCAGGGACATCGCCAGTACTGCTCCCTATATGCACAACGGCATCTACGCGACCCTGGACGAGGTGATCGAATTCTTCAACGCCGGAGGCGGGAAGGGCAACACAGCGCTTACCCCCCTGCAACTCACCCCTGCGGAGAAGGGACAGCTCAGAGTTTTCCTCGAAGAAGGATTGACCGGAGCGAAGGCCACCTTCACCTACCCCAAAATTCCATAAGGAGAACCATGACCATTGATATTAAAGCCTTGATCGAACAACGGCCGCACCTCAAAGACCCGCTCGAGCTCTATGCCAGATGGCAGCGCTTTCACCACGAGGCAGCGGAACTTCTGCCGAAAGTGAGATCGGCGATGTCGCCTGCGGAATCCAAGGCATATCCACGAGAAAGCGCCGGTCCGATCTTCGGCTTGTTTTTCTCCCTCTTTGATCTGCCGGCTGAGGAATTTGCACCTCTTTGCCGGGCGCTTAAGGACGGTGATATCGACTTCATGCAATTGCCTCAGGGTGAGATTCCGGCACTTTCCTCCCTTTCCTGTACTGAAGAGGAGCTGGCCGGAATTCTGTTCCTGCTCTGCAGGCCCTACTTTCTGGCCCTGAGGGAGACCTTCCCGCTGGACGGCAGCGAGTGGGAGAGCGGACGCTGTCCCCTCTGCTCGGCGCAAGCGGCACTTACATCCATCGTCGAAGGTCCAAAGCGCAATCTGCACTGTTCCTTTTGCGGCACTTTCGGCTCGTACCGGTTTATCGGCTGTCCGAACTGCGGAACCGTTGATGTGGCAAAGCTGAACACCATTGTATCCGAAGATGAACCCGGATTCCGGGTGGTCACCTGCGAGGAGTGCCGGACCTATGTGAAGGTCATGGAGAGTCCGGTTCTCCAGGAGATGACGGTCGACCTGGCAGATATGGCGAGCCTTCCGCTCGATATCGTTGCCCAGGGAAAGGGGTACGTTCGTATGGCGCCGAATCCCATCAGCCTGAAAAAGATGGCATAACAGGAACCCCTGAATTCAGGCAGGAGCAATGCGGTTGTGATGTTCGTATCTTTCTGGTATAGAGTGTTAAATCGGGTACGATCAATGGCGGGTTCCCGAGCTGGAGTCCGCCTTTTTTTAAGGAAAGACAATGGCTGCAATCATCACATTTATCGGCTGGCATGACAGCGGCAAGACCACACTGGCCACCGAGGTGGTCAGCCACCTGAAGGCCTTTGGTTACAAGGTGGCGGTCATTAAATCGAGCAATGAAACCGGGATCGTTTTCGATACGCCGGGGACGGATACCGACAAGCACCGGCAGGCCGGCGCCGACTCGATCCTCCTGGTCGCCCCGGATCAGATGGTCCTGCAGACGAAAAACAGCAACCTGTCGCTCACCACCCTGGCCCATCGCTATTTCCCCGATGTCGATATCGTCATCGGGGAGGGGTTCAAAGGGGCACGGCGCGTCTCGAAAATCGAGGTGGTGCGCGATCCGAACCAGCTGTTGCGCAACGAGGTCCATGGAGTCATAGCCGTGGCCACTGACCTGGAGATCGCAGGCGACTATGTCTTTGGTTTGGATCAGTCACAAGAGATCGCCTCCTTTATCCGAAAAAGGTTTTTAAAGGACGGAGAGAAGGCACAGGACAAGGTATCGCTCCTGATAAACGGCAATAAGATCCCGTTGAAGGGATTTGTCCAGGATGCACTGGCCGGCACCGTCGCCGGCTTTGTCAAATCATTGAAGTTTTCCGACGATGCCTCAGAGATCGAACTCAGGATCAAGCTGGGCCGTCCGGCAGCAAAATCCTGAACGGCACCGGCGGGTGACAGATAATGCATAAAAAAACACGCGATATGCTCGGACGCCAGGGACTCACCCGGGTTGACGAGGCCTGGGAGGTTTTGCTCTCGCATCTGAGGACGGCCACACCTCCGACCGAAACCGTGCCGCTGGCTTCGGCCCTGGACCGGATCACCGCAAGGCCGATCATGTCACCTGAAAATCTGCCTGCCCACGCCCGGTCGACGATGGATGGATACGCCGTTCAGGCGGCCGATACCTTCGGGGCCACCGAATCCATGCCCGGCTACCTGCGGATCACAGGCGATGTGGCCATGGGAGAACAGCCGACCTTTCAGATCGAACGTGGCACCTGTGCCCGGATCGCTACCGGCGGCCTGCTGCCGTCCGGCACCGATGCCGTTATTATGCTGGAACACACCGTCCCGATCGATGAAACGATGATCGAGGTCGTCAAGGCCGTAGGCGTCGGCACCAACCTGATCGCCCCGGGCGAGGATATCGGCAAGGGCAGCCCTGCCCTGCCCGCCGGCCACCGCTTGCGGCCCCAGGATCTCGGCCTTCTAGCCGGGCTCGGCATCGACCGGGTCGAGGTGTATCACAGACTTTCGGTCGGCATCCTGTCCACAGGAGATGAAATCGTCCCGTACACCGCCACGCCCCCGCCGGGGAAGATCCGTGACATCAACGGGATAACCCTATCAGGGCTTATTACAAGAGCAGGCGCCAAGGCAACCCTTTACGGGATCGTCTCCGACCGGAAGGACCGGTTTTTTCCGGCCGCGGAAAAGGCGGTCCTGGAAAACGATATCGTCCTCTTCTCGGGCGGCAGCTCGGTGGGGATGCGCGATCTGGGCGAGCAGGCCATTTCGTCCCTCGGTAAGCCCGGCATCCTGGTGCACGGGGTGGCGCTGAAACCGGGAAAACCGATCATCATCGGCCTCACCGGCACAACCCCGATCTTCGGCCTGCCTGGCCATCCGGTCTCAGCCATGGTCTGTTTTGATTTTTTTGTTGAACCAACCATCCGGCACCTCTCCGGGCTGCGTGTCCCGGAAACCCTGCCCCGACCGGTCATCACGGCCCGGCTGGGAAGAAACATCAACTCGGCACCGGGGCGGCGCGATCTGATCCGGGTGCAATTGTCGAGAGCAGAAACTGGATGGGTTGCCGAACCGGTTTTAGGAAAATCAGGTGCGATAACAACCCTCTCCCGCGCCCATGGCTTTTTTCTGATTGACGAAGACAGCCAGGGCCTCACCAAAGATACCGAAGTCAAGGTCACTCTCTATCTATGAACAGAACCATCTACGTCTCGAACAAACCGCTGGACGAAGCAAAACGTATCTGGCGGCAGGCCCTTACCGATCATCATTTCTTTGACCGGAGCCCAACTGAGATCGTCAGGGTCGACGATTGTCTGGGCAGGCTCACAGCCGAACCGGTCTTTGCCGGCACCTCATCGCCTTCCTATAATGCGGCGGCGATGGACGGCATCGCCGTTCACTTCGAAGACCTGGCCGGGGCAAGCGATTCATCGCCAGTCCATCTGCCGCGCGACCGTTACCAACTCGTAAACACCGGCAATGCGCTGCCCGAAGGCTTCAACGCGGTGGTGATGATCGAGGATGTACACCAGGCAAGCGACACCGAGGTTGAGCTCGGCATGCCTGCAACCCCGTGGCAGCATGTACGCACCATCGGCGAGGATATTGTTGCAACTGAACTCATCCTGCCGGAAGGACACAGAATCCGGCCGATAGACCAGGGGGCGATGCTTGCCACCGGCGTGACTGAGATCATGGTGAAGCGACCGCCGAAGGCCGTGGTGATCCCGACCGGGAGCGAACTGATTCAACCCGGAGAACCTGCCCGACCGGGCCAGATCATCGAATTCAACTCGCGTATCCTGGCAGGTTATCTTCAGGAATGGGGGGCTGATGCACGTCGGGCCGCTCCTCTTGCCGATGATCCGGAGAGTCTGCGCCAGACGATCCTTACAGCCACACGGGAGAACGACATCGTCATCCTCAATGCCGGCGCCTCGGCCGGGACCAAGGATTTCACCGCCCAGGTGCTGGCGGATCTGGGCCGGATCATTGTCCATGGCGTTGCAATAAAACCTGGAAAACCGGTTATCCTGGCTATCGTGGGCGACACGCCGGTGATCGGCCTGCCCGGCTATCCGGTCTCCGCAGTCCTGACCATGCGCCTCTTTGTCCGTGAGATGATCGCCGGATTCCTTGGGCTCGAAGCGCCCGCCCCGCAGATCATCGAGGCCACGATGTCCAGGCCGCTCCATTCGTCCATGGGGGTCGACCAGTTCGTCCGGGTAACGCTCGGCAATGTCGGTGACACTTTGATGGCCACCCCATCCGGCAAAGGGGCGGGAGCGGTCATGTCTCTGGTCCGCGCCGACGGACTCCTGACCATTCCAGCCGGCAGCGAAGGCGTCGGCGCTGGCGAAAAGGTGGCTATCGAACTGGTCAGGCCGAAGGTGGAGGTCGATTCCACTTTGGTTTTTATCGGCAGCCACGATAATATCCTCGATCTGATCGCCAACCAGCTGCACAAACAGCGGCCGATCATCCGCATCTCCTCCGCCCATGTCGGCTCCATGGGCGGCATCATGGCCATCCGCCGGAACGAGGCGCACCTTGCCGGCTGTCATCTGCTTGATGAGGAGACCGGAGAGTACAATATCTCCTTTCTCAAACGCTTTCTGCCAAGCCTGCCGCTCCGGCTCATCAACCTCTGCTACCGGCAGCAGGGCCTGATTGTCAGGAAGGGAAACCCGAAAAATATCAAAAATTTTTCAGACATAGCCAAGGGCGGCCTGGTCTTTATCAACCGCCAGGGCGGGGCCGGTACCCGTCTGCTGACCGACAAGATCCTGGGGGAAGCAAACATCAAGTCTGCCGAGATAAAGGGATATGATCACGAGGAATACACCCACATGAGTGTCGCTGCAGCGGTGGCCGGCGGGAGTGTCGATACCGGCATGGGTATCCTGGCCGCAGCAAAGGCGTTGGACCTGGATTTTATCCCAGTCGCAGAAGAGCGCTACGACCTCATCATCCCGGAACGATTCATCGCCAACCGGAAGGTTATCGCCGTCCTTGAGCTGATGAAATCGAACCGCGGTTTTCACGAGGAAATTCTCGCTCTCGGGGGCTATAACCTCAGGGACTGCGGCAAAATTATGTACAGACAGTAACCCACAGGTCGTTCAGGCAACAGGTATCCAGGAAAAGAACCTTGCGATAATTGAAGCTTGCGGCCTCCGGAAAGCAGATTGTACGAGTATTCGGAAAGCGAGTCCGTAAATACGGAAAATTATATCATACTCACTCGTTACCTTGCTCTTTCATCACGTTAGTTGCTGAAGAAATTTTCAGCCCCCTACTCTCGCGAGAGGTCGAAACTGACGTCATCGAAGAAAACCAGCCCCTGCAGGATAAGGGAATCTATATTTTCCTCAAGGACAATGTCCTCATCGGTCAAGGGAGAGGTATCGACAAAGGTAAAGTTCCCCTCTGTCCAGGTAAGTGCCTCAAAGACGACGTCTTTAATCTGCGTTTGAAAAAAATCGATAATCTCGGAATGTTTCATATAGCCTTTTTCGACCACTATGGAGCCCAGCTTTTTCCATTTTTCCATTTTCTTCTGATCCACGAGACAGGCTTTCAACTGATCAACCGTAATGAGCTGAGAGTCCAACAGGATCTGACCGATTTTTTTGCGGCCTTCCAGGGAAAAAGCATAGTTGAGCTTTCCCTTGGTGAAGATGAAATAGGCCGTATTTTCAGGCCCGCGGACCACCAGCTGGCCCGAAAGGTAGGCAAGTCCGATCATCTGAAACAGGTTAACAGGTGAAAGCAGATCGAGATCACCCTGAAAGGATCGTTTTTTAACCATATGCGTCTCTATGTGATAAGAGCTTGTCCGTAAATTGTTTGGATAGACGGTCGTATGCCAAAAGCTTGCCCGTAAACAGGCTTTAAATATGTTGCAATTTCTGCACCGTTATCTATTATTTTACACTTTCCCTGAGGATTTGCTTCTTTTGTAAAAATACCTGCATGCCACCCGTTCGTGGTGATTTTTGCACGGCCCAAAGACTACCATATGCTCTACAAGATACAACAGATAAGCGCACCTGTCGAGAATACAGCAACGTGGGATGCCCCTCCCTGGCAGGATATCCCGGCAGAACCGCTTCGCCACCATATGGGGAAAAGGCCCGTGCACTTCCCGAAAACGGAGGTAAGAATGGCCTACGATGCCACGTCGGTCTTCGTGCTGTTCCGGGTCGAGGACAGATATGTCCGGGCTGTGGCCACAGGGCATCAACAAAGTGTCTGCAGGGACAGCTGCGTCGAGTTCTTTTTTACGCCCGGCCCCGATGTCGACCGGGGCTATTTCAATCTGGAGATGAATTGCGGCGGCACGATCCTCTTTCATTTTCACCCTCACTCAAAAAGAGGCACGATCATCGAAATCCCGAAAGACCGCTGCAACCGGATCGAATGTCGCCATTCTCTGCCGCAGTTCGTCAATCCGGAAATCATCGGACCGGTCACCTGGACCATCGTCTGCCGCATCCCTTTGGACATTCTGGACGATTACCTTCGGCCGGTTGCCCCGGCCCCCGGTACCATCTGGCGAGGCAATTTTTATAAATGCGCCGATGCCACCTCACATCCGCACTGGTTGACCTGGGCACCCGTGCAGGCGCCGAGGCCCGATTTTCATCTCCCCCTGTTTTTCGGCACCCTGGAGTTTGAATAGATTGGAAATAATCAGGTTGCTTAGACTGTTCGTCTGTAGTCTATTAGGGCAATAGACTGCACCGCTAACAGACTAAAAGGCTACAGACTCTCACCTGAAACATGTACTCTCTCTACGAAAAAATCACCTACATCTTCGACCCGCTCCATTTCCTGTGGGAGCATGAAAAGATGCACAGGAAGATCTCGATTGCGCTGGTTCTCTTTTTTCTGGCGGGTCTGGTTGTAATTGAGCTGAAACGACAGGGACTTATCCCGTCCTGGCTGGGCGGGATGATCCCGAACAATCACTTTTACGCGGTCCAGGCGGCCTTTACCGTGGTTCTCACCCTGGAGGTGATCAGCCTGGTCTTCACCCTTCCCTGCTCCTTTTCCCGTTCCGTCGGCAAACAGTTCGAGATCCTGTCGCTCATCCTGATGCGAAACGCCTTCAAATCGCTGGCCCAGTTTCCGGAACCCGTCACCTTCACCGGCAACGAGCAGGCGATCCTCCATATCATCTCCGATGGTTTTGGCGCCTTGCTGATCTTTGCCATGCTCGGCTATTACTATCTGGTTCAGGAACGGGCATCGGATGAGGCGATGAAACCGGCGGATCTCTTCAGTTTCGTCTCGGCCAAGAAGGGGATCGCGCTGGTTCTGCTTGCCATCTTCATCTATCTTGGCATACACAGCGGCTGGATGCTGGCAACCCACCAGGAACACACAGACTTTCTCTATGATTTCTATACAATCCTGATCCTGACCGACATCCTGGTCGTGTTGATTTCCGAGTGTTTCCATCCCTCTTTTTACACGGTCTTCAGGAATTCGGGTTTCGCCCTTTCCACCATGCTCATCCGGATGGCCCTGGCTGCGCCGCCGTTTTACAACGTCCTGCTCGGTATCGCGGCGGCGCTCTTTGCCATCCTGCTGACCAAGATCAGCGGCAGGCTTTTTAAAGAACGGCTGGCACATAAAGGCCTCCCTCCCCGGAAAAACGGCTGCGGCATTTCAGGCAGATAGAGGAAGATACCGTTTTATCGACCGGCAGCCAAGTCTGCCCTGTCCCAGATGCCTGCGATCTTTGTTCCGCAGGCGGGGCAGCTGGACTGCGCCATTCTGTCGGCACGGATACTGAAACCGAGACGGCCAATGATCTCCGACAGGCAGGAAGGACAGAAGGTGTTTTCACCGCCCTCGCCGGGGACATTACCTTCATAGACAAACTGGAGCCCGCTGTCGAGTCCGATCTGCCTGGCCCTGCGCAAGGTGCGAAGAGGAGTGGAAGGCCGATCAATCATCTTATGCATTGGGTGAAATCCGGTGACATGCCAGGGTATTGCCCGGTCAGCGCCGGCGATAAAGGCGGCAATCTGCCGCAACTCAGCTTCGCCATCATTCAGCCCCGGAATCAGAAGCGTCGTAATCTCCACCCACACCCCCAGTTCCTTCATCAGCCGCACGGTCTCCAGAACCGGAGAAAGCCTGGCTCCACAGATCTTTTTATAGAAATCGTCGCTGAAGGCTTTGATATCGATATTGATTGCATTTAGTACAGGGGCCAGCGTCCTGGCGGCCTTCTCCGACATATAGCCGTTGGAGACAAAAACGTTGCCAAGCCCTTTTTGCCGGGCCAGGACACAGCAATCGTAGGCAAACTCAAAGAAAACGGTCGGTTCCACATAGGTATAACTGATAGAGAGGCAGCCGCCGGCAAGGGCCGCAGCGACGACCTGCTCGGGCCTCCGCCGGATACCAGCCATCTCTACCTCGGACAGGTGCACAGCCTGAGAGATGGAATGATTCTGACAATGGAGACAGTGGAAATTGCAGCCGACCGTGGAGATTGAATAGGAGAGGCTCCCCGGCAGAAAGTGAAACATCGGCTTTTTTTCTATCGGGTCGATATGCTCAGCCACCAGTTCGCCATAGACAAGGCTATAGAGTATACCTGACCTGTTTTCCCGGACCCCGCAGAGACCGCGCCTGCCGTCCTTGATGGTGCACCCGTGGGCGCAGAGTTCGCAGACCAGCGCCTCCTTTTCCTGCCGATAGAACAAGGCCTTATGCTTTTGCGTCATATTTTCCGTTCCTGCTGTGATTGTCTTACATACCCCGCAGGAAAAAGCTCACTATCCTGCGGAGAAACGGAACAAGAAAAAACTCCCTGCGCGGCTCATGGGAAAAGGCCGTCGACCAGAGATACATCTGATTTGAATCCGGGACGACAAGCTTTCTCGCAGTGGTGTCGGTGATACTGATAATACCTTCTATATGCCATTTTTTCATTGCTCCCTCCATTGTTGGAATTCACACTGAAAGAGACCGCCAAGCAGGTATCACTATAAAAACGATATCACAGCCGGTTTCGCCAAATCAAATCGCCCCCCACATCATCCTGACTCACGCATGAACGACAGAGGGTGAATCAGGAGCCTTTCCGGCCTTCCTGCCATTTGTTATCGACAAGGATATAATACGGCCGGAACCGCTCCTTGTAACTCATCGCCGGGACATTCCTGATACAGTACCCGAGGTAGAGATACTCGATATTTTTCTGCAGGCAGAAATCGACCATGGTCAGGATGTTGAACGTTCCCAAGCTCCGCCGCCCTTCATCCGGATCAAAAAAGAAATAGACGGCGTTCATCCAGTTATCGCCGATATCGATAATACCGTTACCGATCAGACGTCCTTGGAACCTGTACCGGAACTCGAAGGTTGATGTTATGGCATTGAGAAAGAAGCCTGAATAGTACCCCTTTGCCGTATTATTCTTGTATGGATAACGGCTCCGGAGAAATTTTTCGCAGAGGTCGAGATTTTCAGGACTTGGCAGTATCGGGCCGACGCCGATATCGACATCCGCATTTCTCTTCAACACCCGCCTCTGGTTCCTGTCCGGACGAAAGGTCTGCGGATAGAGACGGATCGGGATACAGCCGGAACAACCGGCACAGTGCATGGTGTAAAGATAGTTCCCGTTGCGCCGGTATCCCGCAGCCAGAAACAACTCCAGGGCCCGGTCCGGCATCGGTCCGGAGATCCCCTGATAAAACGTGGCCGGATACGGCTGATGATACGGGCAGTTCACCGTCACATCATAAAAATATTTATCCATCCGGGCCTGCAGGGAAACAAACTCCCGGGCGCATTCCTGGTCGTATACGGATCTCACGTGAGCAATACCAAGTATTTTAGACTTCCAGCTAACAGACTACTGGCTCTCTATCGTATGGAGATAATAAGCATCAGCCGTCTGCTACACCAGCCCCTGATCGAGCATCGCATTCACCACCTTGACAAAGCCTGCGATATTGGCACCCGCCACATAGTTGCCGCGGACACCATAGTCTTCTCCGGCATCCAGGCAGGTCTTATGGATCGATTTCATGATCTGCTTGAGCCGTTTATCCACCTCCTGCCGCGGCCAGGACAGGCGCATGGAATTCTGGGCCATCTCCAGACCGGACACTGCTACACCGCCGGCATTGGCGGCCTTGCCGGGGGCGTAGAGCAGTTTGCAATCAAGAAAGATGTCAACAGCCTCGGGGGTGGAGGGCATATTCGCGCCCTCACAGACCAGCTGAACGCCATTCCTGACCAGATTGGCGGCATCTTGACTGTTGATCTCGTTCTGGGTCGCACATGGCAGTGCGCAATCGGCCTTGTGATCCCAGAGCGGATTATGCCCAAGCGCCGGATCGACCGGGGTATAGACAGCATTTTTATACTGCTCGGTATATTCACTGATTCTGCCGCGTTTCACATTCTTCAGATGCTTGACAAAGGCAAGTTTGCCGGCATCGATTCCCTGCTCATCGAGGATATAGCCGGACGAATCGGACAGGGTCATCACCTTGCCGCCGAGCTCGATGATCTTCTCGACAGTAAACTGGGCGACATTGCCCGACCCGGAGACCAGACAGGTCTTGTTCTCCATCGTGTCGCTGCGTGTTGCGAGCATCTCGGAGGCAAAGTAGACCGCCCCGTAACCGGTAGCCTCGGGTCTGATCAGGCTGCCGCCCCAGTTCAGGCTCTTGCCGGTGAGCACTCCGGTAAACTCGTTTTTGAGCTTCTTGTACATCCCGAAAAGAAAGCCGATCTCCCTGGCGCCGACCCCGATATCGCCGGCCGGGACATCGGTATCGGCACCGATATGCCGGAAGAGCTCGGCCATGAAGGACTGACAAAAATGCATAACCTCGGTGTCCGATTTGCCCTTCGGATCAAAATCAGACCCTCCTTTGCTGCCCCCCATGGCGAGCGTCGTCAGCGAGTTCTTGAAGACCTGCTCAAAGGCCAGGAATTTCATAATCCCCAGATTGACCGACGGATGGAAACGGAGACCACCTTTATACGGCCCCAGGGCGCTGTTCATCTGCACCCGGAATCCCCGGTTGACATGCACCTGACCTTCATCATCCATCCACGGGACGCGAAACATGATAACGCGTTCCGGTTCGGTGATCCGTTTCAGGACCGCCTGTTTCCGGTACTCGAGATTACGATCAAGTACCGGGCCGACTGTAGCCACAACCTCTTGCACGGCCTGATGGAAGGCCCGCTGTTCCGGGTCTTTTTCAATGATATGACTCATAATCTGGTCCATTATCGATTCTCCTTTGCACACGTAGACTCGAGTGCCTACTCAGCGGACTGCCGAATAACATAGAGGACACTCTCTGATTTTTTTCCATTGCAGATCATCACAAAAGGACGGGGAAGATGGATATGGCGGGCATATTTCCCGTCATATTCCGGGGGGAGGGCAAGCAGCCACTGCCAGTCCAGAAGATCCCGTCCTCCGCCCGGACCGCCCTCTGCCTGCCGGTCCGACTCCCGATTGTTAACCGTCAGATACGGGATCCCCAGGGAGGTAATATTTTGAAAAAAATGCGATCCCTGCGACGGATCGGCCCGGATCCGGTCGTTGCGCACCTCGATGATGGCACCGACCCTGGAGATGTCCCCCCACTGCACCGGAATCCCGAGCCACGGATCTGCTGACCCCCATCGGCCCGGCCCGATCAGAAGGTAGGACCTGCCGGCAGCTGCCAGCCTGCGGTTCAATGCGCCCACTTCTCCCGCGATAACCCTGGTCGCCGCCGGATCAAAGGTCTCGGGTTTCACGAAGATGATATCGGCCATGGCGGTAAAACGGCCATGGCCAAGACACTTCGTTGAATAGCAGAAGGCCTGTTCCTTCTCCTGTTCATTGATCCGGACATCCAGGTTCTCACCTCCCGTCACCATCGGCCGCAGCTGCAGGAAATAAAAAACGGAATCCGCCGGGTTCCGGGCCAGGTTGACTGCAAACTCAATCTCCACCTCACAGCCCATGCCTTCATGGCCGACCTGCAGGAGCTCGGTTAAGATCTCGGACAAGGGGTAGAGATTATATTTGAGCAGCTGGGCGAAGGTCATGACTCTCAGACCGGGCAGAAATGTATCTCTGATCCGGTGTTCATCGGCGATGAAGGTTGAAGAGAGGGCCTGGATCGGAAACTCCTTCTCCGCCTCCTGCACACCCCGCTGGACCAGATTGGAGTTTTCCCGCCGGAAGCGTGCAGTTTCTGAGACATTCAGGGCGTAAAACTTCCGCTGACAATTGGACAGGATATCATCAACCGTCGAGAACTGGACCAGCTTTGTCGGATGAGCCGGCGAGAAACGCAGGGATTTTTCCCCTTCGACCACGGTCTTGCCGATCCCCAGGGCGATGTGGGCGATCCCCTCTTCAGCCTTCATCTTCATGACGGGGTAGTAATTATGGGACTGGGCCACGCCGGAGACGGAAGGGTACCAGAAATCGCCGTACCGTTCACCGACAACCTGTTGAATGATTATGGCCATCGAGTCATCGTGCCCGTCGCCCGAGGTCTTCGAGAAGGCCTGCGGCCCCTCAAACCAGGTGGAGGCATAGACCAGCTTGACTGCATCCTCAAGCTGTCTGATCCTCTCCTTGAAATCCGGATGATTGTTGGCAAGAAAATAGGTGGAGTAAAGTCCCGCAAACGGCTTATAGAGCCCGTCCTCCAAAAGACTTGAGGAACGCACGGAGAGAGGAAATGTGCATTTCCGCAGGAACCCGTGGAGATTTGCCGACAACCACGCAGGCATTGTCGCCTGCAGGAACATCTCCTCAATACGTTTGTCAGCCAGACCGTCCGGCAGCGCCAGATCGTTCTCCAGAACAAAGGAGTCAAAACCGTCGGCCGAGATCACA
The DNA here is from genome assembly GCA_903901335.1 of uncultured delta proteobacterium. GTDB lineage: Bacteria > Desulfobacterota > Desulfobulbia > Desulfobulbales > Desulfocapsaceae > CAIUQR01. The sequence goes on from CAIUQR010000006.1 coordinate 49,196, forward strand.
CAGGTCTTCGGAATCGTGACCTTGGCATGGGTCAAGATGGAATCGTGGATGTTCTGCAGGCGGGCCCACATAAAGGCCAGCCCCCGTGCCTTTCCGCCGACGGAACCATCACCGATCTTGACAAAATCCATGATCTCGGGGTCATAGCCGTTGGCGGAAAATCTGGCCACGACCCCCTGCTGGCGGAGCTTCCGCAGAGAATGAACCTTGAAGACCAGGTCGGCGCGCATGTCTTCGGCCTTTTCGATACGGGAGATATATTCCCGGTGCAGGCGGCGCGCCAGAGCAACCTCGGCCCGGGCCATGATCCAGTTGGAAAAATGATCCCTGCTGGCATGGTATCTGAGAGACTCTTCGGGAATCACCCTGAGCTTCTCCTCAAACTCCCGAATGGTATGGGCCCTGCAGATCTCTGTCTTGTCAGGCATCCGGAAGACAAAGTCGCCGAAGCCGAGGTGATCCATGAAGAACCGGTGCAGCTCCTCCCGCACCATTGGGGAACTCTTGTTGATATACACAGCCGGTATCGCCTCCGCCCTGGCCCGGTTGTGCTGCTCCGACGACAGGAGAAGCAGCGGCAGGTCATGGAGTTCCTCCCGGACATGGGCAAGAATCCGGACCCCGGCATCGCGATCCATCCTGCATTCCCGGGGAAATCTGGCATCGGAGATAATTCCGAAAACATAGGGCCGGTAAGTCTCATACAGGGCCAGGGCATGCTCGTAATCGGTTGCCATCAGGACTTTGGGCCGGGCACGCATCCTCAGCAGCCGATGCTTCTCGTTTAGGCTCTCATCCAGGACAGATTGCGTCTGCCGAACGACCTCCTGATAGATCAGCGGCAGGAAAAAGGAGCGATCAACCGGCGAATCCTCGATATAGATGATGACTCGAACCATGGCCCTTTTGGTATCGGCGACCACATTGACATGATCCTCAACATTCTTGACCAGAGCCACCAACAGGTCCGCACCACAGCACCAGAGAAAGATATTGTCGATCCCGGAAGAATCACACTTCGCCGAAAGGGGGGTGACGGCACGGATATTATGGGCGATCAAAATGATCGGCAGGGCCGGTTTGATCTTCTTGATGGCAAGGCCGAGGTCGAAGGCGTTCATGCCGCTCATAAAGGGCATTGTAATCACCAGGTCAAACTTTTCGTTCCTGATCCGGTCGATGGCCTCCACGCCTGAAGAAACTCGTGTTACCCGTGGCGCCCCACTCAGGCTCAGGCCCTGATATTCCTTGATGACCTGGGTCGCAATGGATCCGTCCTCTTCCATGATAAATGCATCATACGGGCTGGAGACCAGAAGAATATTCAGGACCTTAAAGGCCATCAATTCATGAAAGATCTTAAAGTGCGGATCAAAATCAGGAATGTCTTTTTCACTTTCGTCAAACACGGGTCCCCTCCTCGCAAGAGCATCGGACATATCCGGTATGGCTCTGAATACAGTGTATATCCGTTGAGCGGAAAAATGAAAATTTTTCTCTCTTTTTTTGCCACGCCAAAAGAGATTTCCATCAAAGGACAGCACGGGAAAGGAGATGCTGGAAAGGAAAAAGGAAGGAAATAAGGAAGTTCAGATGTTCCGTTCTTTCCTCTCAGCCTGCAGCTCTGCAACGGTATTGACATTGCGCCATGACGACCGAAGCCATACGGGTATGAGGGGCGTCTCGACTCCAGTGTTTTCGGCCACCATACCGATGCGCAGACAATCTGTCCGGGCAAGATCCTCGAAAAGAGCGGCACAACGGAAATCGTAATGGGCGAGAAGGGGTTCGACAGGCCCGCCTTCCTGGAGGCGGGGAACCGTTCCCCAGACACCGGGCCGTCGTCTCGACAGCAGCCAGCGCACCGCATCTTCCTGAATATCGGGCATATCACAGGCCACCAGAAGCCAGGAGACAGAGGGATACCGGCGCATGGCCGCAAGGATTCCCGAGAGCGGCCCGACCACACCGGGGATATCGGGCAGGCGGATGATGTCCTGCATGCATTCGGGCACCTCGCCCTTCCCGGAGAGCACCAGATCAGTCACAAGCGGCTGCAGAAGATGCACCGTCCGCTCAAGCCAGGTCGTCCCGTGCCGGTCCGTCAACAGATGTTTGGGCTGTCCCATTCGGGAACTCCGGCCACCGATCAGCACACAGCCCCAGACCGGTGTCTGCTGCCAGACCCTGGCTATCCATTCCAGCAGAAAGGCCAGCACCTTTTCTTTTCGCCCTTCAGGGCCGAAAGACCGCAGAGCTGCTCCCCCTACAGGCGGCAGCTGCCCTCCATCTTCCAACCATATCACAGCCGGGAGGCGATAGCCTCCTTCCACCAGGATCAGGTCGGAGGGCGGAGTAGACCCTGTAGACGGGACCTCCCGGATCACGGCCGCCTTCAGGCCATGTCCCGCCAATCCCTGGACAAGAAAGGCCAGAAGTGCCCTCCGCTCCGTCTTTGTTGCGCCATAGACCCCAAGCATGGGGGTCATTGTGGATTGTTCAACAGGAATGAGTCCACTTTCCATCAGGGATTCCAGGCTTCAGTCAGAGGCCAATCTCCCTGCGGCAGGATTCCGGCCGTGCGGCCCCTCTGCAGAAACTCTGCCACCGCCGCGAGACCATCGGCGCCAAGATTTAGCGAGAAATCGTTGACATAGAGGTCAATATGGCTCTTGACCACCTCTTCCTCCAGCTCCTGGGAATAGCTGCGGATATAGGGAAGGCACTGATCCGGCTTGGCCCTGGCAAACTTGAGACTGTTCCGGACAGACGTCTCGATCCGGCTGATGCAATCCGGCCCGAGACGTCGCCTGGCCGCGATACAGCCGAGCGGGATCGGGTGGCCGGTAGTCTCCTCCCACCACTGCCCCAGATCCTGCAGACAGATAAGCCCCATCTGTTCGTAGGTGAAGCGGCCCTCATGGATGATCACGCCGCCATCGACATTGCCGTCACGGATGGCCTCCATGATGGTATCAAAACGCATCTCGACCAGATTGGTGCATCCGGAGGCATACATCCGGAACAAGAGGGCCGCAGTGGTATACCGTCCGGGGATCGCAATCCGGGCGCCTGCAAGGTTGTTCAACTGCTTCCCGGCAGATGTAACAAGCAGAGGACCGCAGCCGCGTCCCAGGGCACTGCCGGCACCAAGGAGACAATATTCGTCCAGCACATGGCCAAGGGCATGAAAGGAGAGCTTGGTCACATCGAGCCGGTGCGCCATGGCCCAGTCATTGAGTGTTTCCACATCCTCCAGAAGCGGCTCGGCAAAGCGCAGACCGGCAGTGTCGCACCTGCCATGCGCCAAGGCATAAAATATAAAGGTATCGTTCGGACAGGGTGAAAACCCAAGGGTTAGAGGTTTCATGAGTGTTCCGTTCGGTTTTTGTAACTACAGATGCGGAGAGAGACGAAATAGTTAGGCAAATCCAAAAACAGGGTTGTCTGGCCATGGTCCGACATAAAGCTGAGAAAACCCTAGCCGATCAATAATATTGATGCAACTTTATTTACGATCCCATTGCATTGTCCTCTCATGAAACAGCAAATCAGCAAGAAACCAATAATTATTGTGTCTTTACACTTTTTATATATCCTCCATCTGTAATTTTTTACTGCGATTTGACATTGATGGAAGGTTATTCACACCCCCAACACCATCATCATATAGCACTTGTCAAGAAAACAAAAGCAACGTCTGCCTCTTGTAGCGCATGCCTTCTTGTGCTAGAAATAAGTACCTACTACGAATGCCGATTGACATCAGGGCAATTGAATTGCAGGACCGATCTTCCTGCGGGCGAACACTCTGTTGAGACTTTTTGGACTCCTGGCATTTCTGAGTATTTTCCACAGAAAAGTACATATCTCGTCAGACTGCGGCAACTTTCCAGGACAACGGTTTTTGTTGTCGGTGACCCACTTTACAGGTTAAAGTTGAAGCTATGAAAATCACAGACCCGCATATGGATCTCCAACATTTCCTCAATGAAGTACCTTTGTTCTCTTCAATCCCCCATTCTCAAATCAATAAAATCGCGTCTTGTTTTCATATCTTATATCTAAAAAAAGATTCCATAATTTTCAAGCAGGGGGACTTAAGCGATTCGATGTATATAATTCGCTCAGGTGTTGTCGTGATCTCCTCCGAGAGGCATGACGAGTTGCTCTTTCAAACAGAATTGAGAAGGGGGGACTTCTTTGGAGAGATGGCCTTGCTGTCTGACCTGCCAAGGAATGCTGAAGCAAGGGTGACCCTGGATTCGACACTCTTCTGTTTAAAAAAAGATGACTTTGAAACATTCTTATGTACAAACAAAAATATTGGGTTGTTCTTAAGCCGTCTCTATGCCCGGAGATTATCCTTTGATTCTGAAAAACAGTCAGCTCAACATAAAGCCGGTTTCTATACTATTTCTGCCACTGAGCCTGATCTCGGCCTTTCACATTTTCTCTATTCCTTGTCTTACCATGTTTCAACGGAGTCGAACAAGAAAGTCTTAATTGTGGAGCCTCATCTCGAACTTGAAAGCATTATGCGAAAATTCGATCTCGGCATTATTTCTTGCCCGGATGAAAGCCTTTTCGATCTCTTGCCGCCAAACATTTATGAGAGGACGGATTTTCATTGGTTTCGCCATCCTTCGGGATTTTCTGTTCTCCAAGTGGATAAAGGGTTTAATGAACGATTGGTTTCGGTTCTGCCCCTTCTCCTGGAGAGCCTGAGATACAGATATGATCTGGTTGTTTTTAGTATTTCCCACTACTTCGGAAATCTTGAACAACAGGCAGTCAGGCTCTGCAATAAAAATCTCTTACTCATCAATAACACGCATAGAGCACTCCGGGATGTAAGGGAAAAGCTCAAGAGACTGGAAGAAACAGCCGGCATAGGGTTGGAACGGGTTCGGGTGGGAGTCAGTCATCTTTGCGGTTCTAAGGGAATTGCCAGAGAACAGCTAAAAAGGGAACTCAACCTCTCTGAAACCCCGCAAATATGGGTGGACCGATCAGATAAAGCCTTCAATGACCAGATTGATACGGAGAAGCGATTTCCCGTCAAAGGGGCCAGAGCGGTTGCCCGGGAAATTGCAGGTGTACGTATCGGTATAGCCTTGGGTGCCGGTGCGGCAAGAGGATGGTCTCATATCGGTGTGCTAAAAGTTCTCCAGGACGAGGGGATCCACATTGATATGATCGCGGGAACCAGTATGGGGGCGCTGGTTGGGGCTATCTTTGCCGCCTCGGGTTCGATTGATCACCTGAAAAAACATACCATTGACCTGTGTACGACAAAACGTCTCACCCGTAAAAGGATCTTTGATTATACCTTTCCCTTACGAGGATTATTGAGAGGGCAAAAGGCCATGGATCTTGTTGCAACAGCAATTGAGCATGCAGACTTCATGGATCTGCTCATTCCCACCTATGTGGTCAGCGTTGATATTCTGAAAGGTGAAGAAGTCCTGCTTGAAACAGGCGATGTTGCAACAGCGGTACGATCGAGTCTTTCCTTGCCAGCAATATTCTCCCCCGTCCGGCACCAGGAGCGATGGCTGGTAGATGGCGGTCTCCTCAATCCCTTACCCGTTAATATTCTGGAACAAAAAGGGGCGGATAAGATTATCGCGGTCTGTGTGGAAAACCAGGGACCGGCAGTACGGCAGACATCCAGATCACCGGGTATCATGGAAGTGATTTCCAGGACAGTCGCCATTGTCCACGGGAGGGCCACCAGCGGATTTGCCCAGAAGTCGGATATCGTCATCTATCCGGATGTTCAGGGCTTTGCCTGGGATGACTTTCATAAAGGCAAGGTCCTTATGCAAAGGGGGATTAGCGCCTGTGAGGAGGTGTTACAGGAAATCAAAGCACTTGTCTGATAAATAATCGTGCGAAGAAACAGCCTAATCGGATTGAGTAATTACATAGTTTTTATGATTTCGGCCGCCGCCCATGCCGCTCTTTCACAGGCCTCCTGCAGCCGCCAGCGCTTCAGGTCCCGGTCTTCGACCAAGTTGGAGATACAGCGCAGCTCGAGCACCGGCAGGGAGTATTCCGAACAGACCCTGGCAACTGCAGCCCCTTCCATATTTTCACAGTGGGCCTGAAACCGGCTTCTGAGCATTTCTCCACGTGCCTGAGTGGCGGAGGCACCGGAGACAGTGACAAAATTGCCTATTTTAACAGAAATAGCATTAACTTCGCAGATCCGGCAGGCCTTGGTCAGCAGCTCCCGATCCATCCGGAAGCGCATCGTCCCGGTCAGGTCTTCCGGGAGAGGCTCTATCCGGTCCGGGAAACAGATGCCCAAGTCACCAAAGGTCTCCGTCTCGGCCAGATAGAGATCAAGGAGTTGCGGACCTTTTTCATCCAGGATATAGCCGCCGGCCACCCCAATATTCATCACAGCCGTGATTGCCTCGGGATGAACGGCCAGAAATCCGGTCAAACGCACCGCTGCCTCGACCGGTCCGGCCCCTAAGACCAGGGTCAGACAGCGGATATGTTCCTCCTGCAAAAGAGCCTCAAGAGGGGCCATCTCAATTTCAGTTGCGGCAACGACAAGGATCATGGTAGAAGGTTCGGCTCTTTCAGAAGAGTATCAGGAATGGTATCGATCCGGCAGCCACAGCAGGATAAACGACAGATTTCACCAAAATGAGTTATTGTTTCTTTCTACTTACCGCAAAACAGAATCAGCATGCAACAGGATTTCAACCTTCAGTCGTACGACTATCATCTGCCCGAAGAAAACATCGCCCAGCATCCCGCCGATAAGCGGGACAATTCGCGTCTCCTCGTTCTCCATCACCCGGAAGGACGGATAGAACATCGCCGCTTTGCAGATATAATCGACCTGATACCGGCAACCGACATGCTGGTGGTCAACGACACGAAGGTATTTCCGGCCCGGCTGACCGGAACGAAGCAGACCGGAGGCAAGATCGAGGTCTTTCTTATTGGATTTCCACAGGAGAACACTGAAACCGGTAATTCGTCAGAATGGTCCACGGCAAGCGCGACAGCCCTGCTGAAGGCATCAAAGCGACCCCGGCCGGATTCGCTGATCACCATCGGCCCCCGCCTCACCTGCCGGGTCCTGGAATTGCTCACTGACGGCAAGGCCCGCGTTGAACTGCGCTACAAGAGAGGCGAAGAACTTACCGGGATATTGGCCGAATACGGCCAGGTGCCGCTTCCTCCGTATATTGAACGGGCGGACGGCACAACCCCTGAGGATAAAGAGCGGTACCAGACCGTCTATGCGGATGAGCCAGGCGCCGTCGCAGCCCCAACCGCCGGCCTGCATTTCACCGACCCCCTGTTGCAGGCCCTGTCGGCCAAGGGAATTGCCATCGGCAAGATAACCCTGCATGTCGGTTACGGGACCTTCGCCCCGGTCCGGAGCGAACGGATCGTGGACCACCACATCCACGAGGAGTATGTGATCATCCCGCCAGAGACCACCGAAAAGATCAATGCAATCAGGAAAAACGGCGGCAGGATATGGGCCGTCGGCACCACCACGGTCCGGGCCCTTGAATTTGCAGCCGACGACAGTGGCCAGGTCAGACCGATCAAAGACTGGTGCAGTCTCTATATCATGCCCGGTTACCGCTTCAAGGTGATCGACAACCTGATCACCAACTTCCATCTCCCCTGCTCTTCCCTGCTTTTTCTGGTCTCGGCGCTCTGCGGTCGGAAGACCTTGCTTGCCTGCTATCGGGAGGCCATCCGGGAAGACTACAGATTCTATTCCTACGGGGACGCGATGGCGATTATAAAAGAAACAGCCGGTCGAAATTGGCCCTGACCGGCTGTACGATTTCTGTATTTAGAAACTATCAGGATGTCGAGGCGGGGCAACCGGCACAACTTCCACCGGAACTGCAGGGAGTCGCAGCCGGAGCTGCTGCTGGAGCAACTGCTTTTTTCTCTTTGCCGGCCGATGCAGAGGCATAGCCGTCGGCGTACCAGCCGCCACCTTTCAGCTGAAACGAAGTCATCGATATTATTTTTTTGACCTCTCCTTCACATTCAGGACATTGCGTCAACGGCTCATCCGATATCCGCTGTTGCACCTCAAAGACCTTCCGGCACTCATTGCATTCATACTCATAAACTGGCATTTCCGCACTCCATCACAAATAAATACGTATATTTTAAAGACTTCCTGTCTGAGAAAAATTTCCATCGACCACGATCCCACTTGAAATTTCTCCTTCTCCAGACCTGCGCTTACCTTAATTCTCCTGTATCTTCATGTCAATATCCATGAGGCATGGAAACCCATTCTTTTTCTCTCGGCTAGAGTCTCTGAGAAAGGGCAGCCCACTTAACTTCTACCATCTCGGTAGAGTTCGTTACTCACCTTTTCAGGCTGCTCCTCCACAAACCAAAGAGAGCGTACTTTTCCACCTGTACGTAAATACTCTAAGGAGTTCGTCAAATTCTGCCAGCTGAATTCAAATTTTTCTAACTAAATTATTGATTGCGACAATCGGATTTTTTCGCTACTTGAAGCATGATAGATTCAGAATTGGACTGATAGATATTATGGTTACCACTCCGACAAAAGAGGCCTGCCAACCTTGTCAGCGTGGGTTAAGTTGAAAGAATCATCAATCAACTCAGAGCCAAAACCAAGGAGGCAGACCATGAAGAAAGGATAAAGAATATCGGCTTAGATGTCCATAA
>CAIUQR010000007.1 GCA_903901335.1 uncultured delta proteobacterium
GCACAGCATTCTTCCAGAATTGGGAATAAACTCCGCTGGAGTCTCCCCATAATCCATGATATCTTGTCTTTGAGCTTCATATTGGTTCTCCTGTTTTATTGTCTCGCAAACAAATAATAACAGAAAAAACTTTGTGAAGCTGAACTATTTCATATACTTATACGAATATCTCCGGAACACCGGCTGGGCCTCTACAATCAATTACCAGAGACTTTTGCAAGAGGCTCGGATACTTCTTATTTATTCAAATAATAACTGAATTATGAGATAGCAATCGACAATCCTCTTTGAATAACCTATTTATTTTTCCTATAATGATGTTGAGTAAAGGTTTTCATCCGCAAGTTGGAGATTTCACATGATAACAGTGCAAGACTTTTTTGATGAAAGGATCAGGCTACCTTCGCCCCCGGCAATTGCAATTAAAATTCTAAAAGCAGTTCGCGAAGATGATAATTCGTTTAAAGAACTTGCAGAGATCGTTATGGCCGATCCGGTCCTAGTGGCCAGGATAATGAAACTTGCAAACTCTTCACTTTACGGACTACCCAGGCGTGTGGATTCGCTTGCTCAGGCAACGGTTCTAATCGGCACCCAAAATCTTAAAAACATCGCGTTGTCCTTCGTCATTGTGCAGGAGTTCCAGGATGCAACACAGGGCGGTTTTGACTTGAATTTATACTGGAGGCGCGCAATTTCTGCTGCCGTCGCTGCAGAAATACTCGCCAAAAACGTTGGTCAAAAAGATCATGATCTTTTCATCTCAGGTCTTCTCCAAGACATTGGGATTTTAATAATACTGTTAACGGATTCTGCCACTCTTACGGAAATACGGGATAAAAAGCGCGTAAGCGGAATGAGCCTTTGTGACACTGAAAAGGAGGTGTTTGGCTTTGACCATACAGAGATAAGCAATCATCTTTTAACAACTTGGAGCCTCCCCGATACAATTTGCGGACCGATTCGGTATCATCATAGTAAGGAACCAATAGAGCCATATCGAAATTCTGCACTGATATTAAATTTTGCAGACAAAATTTCTGCTCTGTATCACGGCACTCAAAGCAACAAGAAAGCCATTGAAGTGCGGCAAGGACTCAAAGATATCTACCAATTCAAGGATGAACAAATAGACAGGATTGTTGATGCAATTGGGGAAAAATCGAGAGAAGTTATGGAGCTTTTCACCATCGAACCCGGTCACATAAAGCCTTTTTCTCAAATTGTGCAGGACGCCGTTGAAGAGTTAAGTAAAATGAACTTTTCTTACGAACAGCTTGTTTTAGAGTTAAAGCAGGCTAAGCAGAATGCAGATCAACTCGCCCTCAACCTCAAGAAGGCAAATGACAACCTGCGCGAACTTGTATTCCGAGATGACCTGACCGGACTTTATAATCACAGGTATTTTCAGGATGTTATTGAATCTGAACTCCAGAAAGCAGTTCGTTACAAGCACCCAATTTCTCTACTCCTAATAGATATAGATTATTTCAAAAGTGTCAACGATACATATGGTCACCTTGGGGGTGATCGTGTGCTCAAAGAAATCAGTCAGATAATGCTCAAACTGGTTCGCCAAAATGATATAGTAGCCCGCTATGGTGGAGAAGAGTTTGCCATTATTATGCCTGAGACGGGAAAGGTGGGTGGAAAGGTTCTCGCCCAGCGGGTACGCCGGGGAATTGAGCAACATCAAACAAAATATAACAACCAGTTGATCACTGTAACTGTTAGCATTGGTCTGGTTAGCACAGATATGGCCAATGTCGAGATAACCAGAAAAGCACTTATTGACCGAAGTGATCAGGTTCTTTACAAAGCAAAACGGAATGGCAGAAACAGAATAGAGATTTAATAGGTTGTTTTTTATCTTTGGCTTAGATTGGCGATGCTGTTACAGAATTTGTCATTCAACTAATCAATTCATCTGATTAATGCAGGAGTAAATTATGACTAGAAGTGATTTGACTGACGCTCTTGCCAGTGAGGTTGATGTATCACAAAATAAGGCGAAGGAAGTGATAAAAACAATCCTCAAAACTATGGCCAATGCATTGGTTTGCGGCGAAGGTACAAGGAATATGGGCATTAGGCTGATTGAGTTTGAAAGAGAAATAGCTCCGCACTGCAATTGCGTCTTTTCATAATCGAGAATAGTGATCGTTATAAAACATAGAGCTATACACGCGATTGCGTATTGTTTATGCAAAATGCCCCCAAGAGACAACAGACTGGAAAAACTGATGCATTTTCGTTGTTTCCGGACCTGATGCGGAAGATCGGCGATGATGAGCGGCCAAAGGTTCATAAGGGTGGTGTACTACCGCCTCCGCCCCCCGATGTGAGCTGGCTCAGCACGGGGATTTTAAAGGATAGGGACAAGATAAAGGATGTACCTGCTGCATTGGTTCTTATGACGGATAGCGGCGCTAAGGGGTTGGTCGCACTGGCCTTGGAAAAATCAGGGTATCACATCGAGTACTCAGAAACGGCTATTGATGCACTCAACAAGCTTACGTCAATCACTTTTGCGGTAGTTGCACTGCATACAGGTTTTGAAGGGGGGGGCACCGGCAGAGTCAACAGTCCATAATTATCTGGCCAAGCTTCCCATGGATAGGAGAAGAAGCATATTCTATATCCTTCTGGGGCCAGACTTTCAAACGCTCTATAACCTTGAAGCACTCTCATTAAGCGCAAATCTGGTTGTTAATGACGCTGAAGTGGAGTACTTCCGACAATTTTTAAAAAAAGTTTCCTTGATTATAGGGAGTTGTTCGGCCCCCTTTTTGAAACTGTCGAAATGTATCGCTAACCATACATCATATCATCGGTGCAGGTTCCATGGCCGGCCTTACCCTCGATGATTACCTGGCCCTCAGCTGGAGGATCTGGCAGGACATGGCCTAAATCACTAACATTATTTCTGTAATTTTATACAAATGAAACTAACGTGGGCTGAAACCCGCAACCAAAGGTACTAAGGAGTGTTTATTTCCTATACTTCCAAATGCTAAAATTTGACAATTCAAAACAAGTCCTCCATACTAAATTGAAGTGCCAAAATCTACCTGACACTGGGAATAGTATGTGGAAAGCATACAAAGTGTGGCTTAACTCCATATCCACCATTTTGTGGAAAGATCAAACCTCAGCACAGCTACCACCGAGACGATGATAAAAAAGGTAAAAACCGATCAACTCAGGGTAGGCGTATTCATTGATGATTTAAACTTCAGCAACGCCAAAGGAAAAGTTTTCTTAAGCAAGACCCTGATCCAAACGGAGAAAACTATTCAGATTATGCGTGTCTGGGGAATTGACGAAGTCTTCATCGATACCGAAAAAGGACTGGACATCAAACCCGCCCAAAGTGCGATCGAGACCCGGAAGAAAATTGATCGCGATCTTCTCCAGGCTGCGTTGATGAGCAGTCCCCAGACTCCCGTTGTCCCGATAGGGGAAGAGTTGGCCATCGCTCAGACGATCAAAGTAGAAGCGTTGAATACCATGCAACGGACGATGGATGTCATAGCCCAAGGCAAGGAACTGGACAATGACAGCGTGTTCGGACTTATCGAAAAAATGGCGAACTCCGTTACCCGGAACCGTGATGCCCTGCCGCTATTGATGCGCATCAGGAGCAAGGACCAATACACCCTGACGCATTCGATCAGCGTTGGCTCGCTGGTCCTGGCATTCTGCAACTTCTGCGGATTAGCCTATGAGGTAACCATCAACATGGCTGTCGGGGCACTCCTCCATGACGTCGGGAAAACCCGGATACCACTCCACATTCTCAACAAGCCTGGCAAGCTTACCCAGCAGGAGATGGATATCATAAAAAAACATGCTGATTTTTCTGCTGATGTGATGGCTTACAGCAAGGAGCTCCCCTTTGAAGCGTTCGACATCGCCCTTCACCATCATGAGCGGCACGATGGTTCCGGTTATCCCCATGGCCTGAAAGGAGACGCCATCGGTTTTGCCGCAAAATTGACTGCGATCTGCGATGTGTTCGATGCAATTACCTCGGATCGATGTTACAAAACGGGAGTGAGTGAATTGGCCGGGCTAAAAACACTCTATGAGCTGAGCGACAGCCACTTCGAAAAGGAGCTTGCCTATAAGTTCATTAAAATGATCGGTGTCTACCCCATTGGCACCTGCGTCAGGCTCGATAACGACTTGATTGGCGTAGTTACTGGCTCAACCAATAACGTCCAGCAACCGATGGTTCGTCTTTTTTACGATGACAAAAAAAGAAAGCCCATCAAAAGTGAAGAGCTTGACCTCACAAAGGTGGGGGTTAATATTGCCAGCTATGAGGATCTAGAAAGTTGGGATGCCGACATGCTAAAATTATACAAAAGTCTCAAAACTGCTCTCAATCCGCTGAAACAGACGGGGAGTGCCGAAGGCAGGCTTTAGGAGCAGTATATTTCAATGTACTTATCCCCTCTGTTGTTGGAGGGGATAAAAGCCCTTGGGTTGCTGGGGTCAGCCCACTTTAAGGGTTATAAGCCAAAACCCGCAGAATTTCATTTTTTTTTAGGAAGTGTGATTTGAGCAAATATTTAATGAAAAACAACCTTGTTATCATCTTCTTACTGGTTAAGTACTTTTAAAAAATACTAACATCTTGAGGTTAGCGCTGAAAGCGATGCTCTAAACATGACCTTATTCCTCATCAATATCACATCATGCGAAAGCGGCAAGAATTTGGTTTTTACCACATCCATCCAAATAAATGGGAATCACCAGAAGTGATCTTTTCATCAAAACTTATCCTTTAGGATAGGTAGCAATGTTGGGCTTAATTGATTTCCCAAGCCAATCAATGGTCTTACCAAGATGTCGCATGTTGACCATGCCTTCATCATCTCCCAACACCTCTTCTTTGTTCAGACCAAACCCCATATTCCAATATGTTGAGCCAGGAATGATCATTCTCGACATTTGGAACATGTGATTAATAGTATCATAGACATGGGTCGCTCCGCCCCGTCTGACTGCTACAACCGCGGCCCCTATTTTTCCAGAAAATGCATGTTCGTTCGCATAAGCGACATAACCTGCTCTTTCGATCAATGCTTTTAAATCGGCAGATACGGCAGCAAAGTAAGTTGGAGAGCCCAGAATGATAGCGTCAGCTTGGAGCATTTTAGAAAAAATATCATTAAATTTGTCCTTCTTGACTGAACATTGATTGTCTCTATTTTCAAAGCATTTCTGACAAGCAATGCAACCGCGAATTGCAGTTCCACCAACTTTTAATAGTTCAGTTTCCCATCCATTGTTCTTCAGTTCACCGAGAACCTCTTTTAAAAGTAATTCGGTATTGCCTCCTTTTCGTGGACTCCCGTTTACAGCTAATGCATACATATTAATCTCCTTCTGGTTTTTGTTAGTCTGGGATTTTTCTTCCTACGGTACCCGCCTTGCTTCTCATTGTCAAAACACTAACAAATAATCGCAACATGTTAGAGTGCAGGAATATGGGTTGACATTTTTGTCGAAAACCAATGTGATTTGAGAGGAAAAACAAATCCCGTGACGGGACCAACCGTGCACGGGATAAGAAAACACCAGAGACAAGTGAGGAGCGAGACTCTATTGGAAGGATAGCCCTTTGGAATAAAGGATGTCAAATTTAATTTTTTTATCTTGGGCGTAAGCCCCCATGTAGGTCGATTCGCCATGAGAGATTTGCTCTGCCAATCTCCTCTCAGGTTGATGCTACAATTGTTGAGATGTTTCCTGAAAGGGGTATCCTGCATCTTCCCTCCATCAGCCCTTGATGTTGTCGGAATCCTTCATCTCATCGAAACGGCAGGAAAGCTTCAGCGATTCACCGTCAAATGAGGTCTTGACCTGGTAAGGAAGGGACTTGAATAGGCTGATCATCCCCC
>CAIUQR010000008.1 GCA_903901335.1 uncultured delta proteobacterium
TAAGTACCTTCGCTATCTCTTTGAAAAACTCCCGTTTGCCATGACGGAAGATGATTACAGAAAACTACTGCCGCAAAACCTCAGCGTCGCTGAGCTGGACCTGGGACAGCTGGTGACTGGGGTTTAATTGGCGGTTACGATATTTTCAATACAATCCTGCCGAAATTGAGTCCTCGAGAAGAAAAAATTGTTCGCTTGCGGATTGGCATTGGCAAAGTTCGTTCCTACTCTAATGAAGAAATTGCTACGCGGTTTAAGATTTGTGGAAAAGAATTTGTTCATTATGAAAGAAGAGCTATGACGGCGTTTTTGTTTTTTTTGCGGCAGGAACTTGGAATATTTTAAGAAGTACTTTCGCGGCATATAAAAGCAAAGGGGCACAAGTCGTCTTTTGACTCTTCTTGCGATTCCAAATGGATAAGATATGTTGTGCTCTACAATTTTTATTATTATTTGGTTCTCAACAAAAAAACCAACCCTGCTATCCGCTTGAAAGCTTTACTTGATTTTGGAGGAAAAACTGATGATGGTCGTTTGATTGAGGGATTACTCTGAATTTTTCCGCAATGACAGCGAATTGGTTTTTTATATCCAAGACTGGTTTTTAATTGGGCCTTTGGCGGATTTATGAAATTCTATGTTTTTTTAATATATGAATAATCAGCAAAAATTGGTCAGGTTTGCGATTCTGGAGCGAATCTGGCATGTTTGCCGGTTGATCGATAGGATTGGTAGGGAATTGAAAATGAGGTGAAATGATATGGCAAGAGGGAGAAAGGCAAGTGAGGTGGTGGTTAGGGCGGTTCGGCTTCTTGAGGGTCATCTGAGTCCGATGGAGATGGTCGCTGTTTTGAAGGTTCCGAAAAGAAGCGTGTATGACCTTTTGAAACGGGTTCGGGAGGAAGTGGCAGAAGAAGAGGCGGCAAATCAGCAGGCGGCGATTTTGGAGCGGGAAAAGAGGAAAAAAGAGGAGATGAGGAGGGAACTGAGGGAACGAGAGATATTCCTCTCCCTGACTGAAGAGCGGGAGCAGTTTGGATTGTAATGCTTCAGTTGGAATTGGAGAAACATAGTTACTCACCATTCTCATTGTTAACATCTTCATCCTTGATCTCGTCATCATCATTAGTAATTCCTTCATCTCGCAAATATTCGAGACATCCTTCGGTAAACGAAGGAGAATTGTTTATATTGTCGCCAACCCACCTGCCCGGATATTGGCTCCGGCAGTCATCGGGATTATCTATTCCATTTTTTTCAGCCCATTCCCTTCCTGCATTGTGTCCTTCTCCGGCGATTGCAATCTGAAGAAGGCTTAAGTGCAGACAAATAAGCAAACAAATAAGAATCGATCTTTTCATTAAAACCTCTCGTTTTTATTGAAATATAACGTTGTTGTAATCTGGAATATCATAATTGTTCGTTATTTTCGGTATAGTCCATATCTGGAAGATAGAAAGTGGGTAAAGGATATACTCTTTTAAATTTAGGTATTATGGGAGCAAATAATTGTAATTTTTGTGTAAATTCTATTTAAAAATCAGTCTCCTGACTGCTTTTTGCGCTTTTTGTAATTTTTAAACTCCCAAATGATATAACAAGGAATAGCAACTAGCAGAATGATTGCGAAAATTTTCTCAAATGATGATACTGGCAAATGCACTGGTGGTTGTGGTTCGCGTGGCTTCTGAACTGGTGACTGTGGTGGTGGCGAAAGCAAAATTGGTGGTGATGGTAGTGAATGCATTGGTGGCGAATTGTTTGAAGTATATGCAATTACACCAAGTAATGAGATAATAATGATACATACACCAACGGGTCCTTTATGCTCACGTAAATGGAAATACAGTGAAAAAAGATTTATTAAAAAAACTATTCCCAAAATTATGATAATAAATATCCTGAAGATATCACCAACTGTCACCCTTGAAAGGGCAGTACTCATGATAGATTCTGGGTATATCCAACATGATAATGGCAACAACCCTATTCCAAAAACAATTTGTACTATGATGATCTTCTTGTCATTACCTGCAAGCCAGAAAATCAAGCCGAAAAATATAAGTACCATCGAACCGAAACTTTTTACCCAATCTGTAAAAAAATCTCAGCAACTTGTTCTTGTGTTAACCCGAACGCATTCTGGGCAAGAACAAACCAGATAACCAAGAGATAGAAGAAAGTCATCACTGCTGAAATTACAGGTTTTGTCTTCATTTGTGAACTTGCCAAAAATAAGATTTATTCTGCCTTGATCACAACCATCGCCGATTGACTCTTTGCAGGGAAAACCCGCCTTTAATCTGTTAGAGAATTTTCAGATCAGCTATTTGCGTCTTTTTGCGATGCATCCATAGTATCAATTTAATAAATTAAAGTATTCTGCGTATCTTTTGTTGAATGAGTCTGAATTACACACAGTTTCCACCGTTTTCTAATGCCCAATTAAAACCGGCGTCATGCCCCCCACCATCATTGAATAGATTTTGAGGGAAGATACAATTTTGAGTTGCTGTCTTTTTCGACGTGGGATTTAGCGAATTACTGTCACAGCCAGCTAATAGCATGGAAAAAATCAGTGCGAAAGGACATATGGTATTCATTCAATCGGTTTCCTTTTTAACAAGGCATGGGGAAATGGCCTTTCGATTGCGCCAACTCTCCCCGGTCTCCCTTTCTGCATCAACTTCATATTTTATACCCACAAAACCAACAGAAGATCAAATAAATAAAATTTTGTATGAAATTGATTAATATGCTGTAATTTCCTTGTGAGTTGTGTAACTGCTATTCAGCAGAGTTGGCAAATGAAGAATGGTGGCATTTGGAAAAATTTCACTTATCCTGAAATTATTACCACAAGGCGAATTTTAAGCGCTCTTAATTATGGAACATCAGCAGAGGTAAAAAATGAGAAGACTGATTGTTGCAATTCTCTTGGTACAATTTCTGGTCGGTTGTGCATCAGGTTTTGATGGTGGTGATACCATCTCTCTTGTTCAATTGGCGCACGAAAACCAAACAAACGTTAACAAACTGACTGTTGACATGAAAAAGGCTGCCATCGTCGATCTTATGGGAACGAAGACAGCAAAAACAAACAACGGTCCGGTTTCAAATCCGTTTCGCTCAGAGATATTCCAAGACAAGACGGGTGCTCAGTATGAAGTTCTTTATTACGTAACGGAAAAGAATCGTGCGTACCAGCATCTCCGGCTAAGTCAAACGACGCCACTGATTTTAAAGAATGGCATGCTTATCGGATGGGGTGCGGAGTCTCTGAAGCAAGCCAAGGAGTAAATTTCCAAGGGAATAAACATCAATATTGAACGCTGAAAAATATTTTCTAGCAAGTTCATCCCTTGGCGACATCCTTGGCCCGTCGGAGAAAAATTTCTGGAAAAAATTATAAAAATTTTCAGACTTCCACAACTCAGAACTGATACCCCTTACAGCTTAGATTGCTAATAAAAACAATCAATTGTTTAAAATGGTGTGCGCATTTTAGAGAGACTTCCGGCATTTGGCGGAAGGGTATGGGGGGATGGTGGGGAGGCAGAAAAGATATTGCGGCGTTTGGTCGGTAAGCTATGAGACTTTGTCCCCTGCTGAGTCTGGCCGGTCAATGGGTTCTGTTTTACGGAAGAAGGAATAGATAAGCGATCGCAGGCGGGGCACAAAGAAACAGCTCGTGTTTCGGCTCAAACGTTACCCATGTGTTACCCAGAGGCGAAAGAAACAAAAAAGCACTTACCTCAAAAAGAGATAAGTGCTTGAATTTGCTGGTGGGCCGTCCCGGGATCGAACCGGGGACCTGCTGATTAAGAGTCAGTTTTTTAACCTTTCATACAGCTTCACACAGGTTCACTATTCATTGACATCCAGATACTTACCGTTTAACATTCTTCACACAGGTTCACTCTGTATCACTAGAAAGGTTGTACAGAGGTTGTACAAATTCTCTTTTGGAGACTTACTGACATGAATCAATGGATCCCGTCAGGAAAATATGGACTTCGATACCGTGAGCATGAAACGAGGACAAAAGGTGTTGGAAGATATGAACGTCCATTACGATATTTTGTAGCTGTTTACAAATGGAAAAAGAAAACGGTAACTGACATTTATGGCTGGGAAGGTGACGATTTTAGAAATGAAGATGATATCGTTGCTTCCGCGTTAGAACTTAGGCAAAACCGGCGGGATATGAAGCCTCCATTTACTCTGAAGGAACGTAATGAACTGCGGGCAATGGCCATAGAAGAAAAAGATAAAGAAGAGCGGGAAAACCTGGCCAGACAAGAACGAGAGAATCAAATTGTCTTTAAAAATATGTTCTATCGGTATTGTGAGGCAAATTCTCATAAAAAAAGCCTAAAAGATGAGATCAGCCTTTTTAAATTTTGGATTGGACCGGCAATTGGTGAAAAGAAATTAGATGAAATTCTCTTGCTTGATTTAGAACGCTTTAAAAGGCATATGGAGAAAAAAGGGAAATCGCCTCGCACAATCCAATATACCAAGGCCGTTATTCGCCAGGTCTACCGTTTTGCGATTCACCGCAAACTATATGCGGGTGAAATACCGACAGTTCATTTCCTTAAAAAATATAGGTTTGACAATAAACGTATGCGTTATTTGGATCCAGATGAAGCTCGGGTTTTACTGGATGAAATTCGTAAACACTCTGAGACTACCTATCGGATAGCCTTACTATCTCTCAATACCGGTATGCGATTCGGTGAGATCGCCTCTTTATTGTGGCAAAATATTAATCCGAGAATGCGGGAAATCTTGGTCATAGATCCCAAAAACAGCGAAACAAGATCTGTTTTTATGACAGATACTATTTTGCAAATGTTCCAAACAATAGAGCGTGGCTCTCAGAATTCTTTGGTATTTCCTTCTCGAAATGGAAAACGGATGACGCTAATATCGAAGGTGTTTGACAGAGCAGTATTGAAATTGGGTTTAAACGAAGGAATTACAGACAGGAGGATGCGTCTTGTTTTCCACTCGCTACGGCATTCTTGCGCAAGTTGGTTGGTAAATTCTGGTGTCACCATTCCTATAATAGCTAGGATTCTTGGACATAAATCTTTGGCCATGACCATGAGATACAGCCATATCAACGACGCCAGTGTGCGGACCGCAATGGAACATATAGATAAAAAACAAAATGAGCAATCGGCATCAAAGGTTCAGGCCTGCTAAGGCAACCATACCAATAAGCTTATCACCCAAACCGACATTCACAGGCTCTCGATTCTACCTATCTGCCGCCGAATTTCATGTAGGATCAAGCGCTAACTTGTCCTTTTTTTGAACAGTATCATTTAAGTGGTCAATGTTATTCTGCATTGTCAGAATCTTTTCA
>CAIUQR010000009.1 GCA_903901335.1 uncultured delta proteobacterium
AACCGCCGTAACTCAAAAGCAAGAGGATTACTATTCTATCGCTTGATGGAACAAGCGTTATCTTGTACTCCGGCACCCCGAAAAGTCTTGGTCGGCGGAAAACAACCTGGGGTATGCAGTTGAGCTAACTGCATACCCACTTTTTTATATTCCGCCTGCTTGTCTTGGTCTGCTTTGGCAATTATCGGGCGAGGCTTCCGCAGACGAAAGCCAAGTTGTCGAAAAAGTCGTTGGCATTGTCGTACCCCGAGAACAATACCGAATTGCTTTTCGATATATGATGACAGTGTCTTGCCGTCCCAAATATTTGTGCTAAAGCCCAGTTCAACGGGAGATTCTCGTAAAGCATTATTTATAATATTCAGTTGTTGTTCTACGAGTTTTGGAGGACGTCCAGGGCGATCGGCATCAGCAAGACCAGAAAATCCTTCGATCTCGAAGCGGTTTACCCAATATTGGATAGTCCTTATAGAATCACCGAGCATTGCCGCCGCTTCCGGACAGGTTACGCCTTGTGCTACAAGAAGTACGGCATGAAGCCGATGATCATAGCGCGCTTCGTGGGAACGTCGTATTTCATCTTGAAGCGCGAGCACCATGGTTTCAGGGTCTGAGATAGTGAGTGCTTTCATGAAAAAAGCATAACACTATTTGGAAATATACGCAATTAATTATGACGCTATGTATAGCGCTAGGAGTCTGTCGGATTATGAGCTATGCGCCGACAGCAAAAAAGTTGCAAGAAAATAGCATATCATCCTGATTTCATAGCATAATGCTTGACTTTTTCTGTTTTTTGTGGTTAATTCCTATGTAATTTTAGAACATTACATAGCGAGAAAAACATGATCCCAAAATTCGTTCCTACAAACAGAGATCAACAATATCTCTTCCCGCCATCGATCCAAGATTGGCTCTCGGAAGAGCATCTGGCCCGGTTTGTTGTCGATATCGTGTCACAGCTCAATTTACAGCCACTGTCGGAAGCCTATGCCGGAAAGGGATTCAAAGCCTATCATCCTGAAATCCTTCTGTCATTACTTTTCTATGGCTACGCACAACGAAAGAGTACAATTGAACCGGTGTTCGGCATTATCAAACGTGTCCTGGGATTTCGACAATTCTTTCTGCGAGGTCTGGAGGCAGTCTCCGGCGAATGGACACTTATGTCCATCGCATGGAATATAAAGCGGATGTTTGCTCTGAATAGTTAAAATATGTCAAAGAACGAGATAACCTGAACAGATTCCAAGTCAGGCTGACTATATATTGCTGCACAAATGATACTTGTTATCAAATTGGTTCGGCTTTTAACTGCACCGGTTAGGTTTTGTCGCCTGTGTATGGTTTGAAATCCGACAGACTGCTAGTATCATACCTTCATTCTGCAACTCCTTCAACGCCTGCGTCCTGCACCTTTAATTTTGAAATATTAGCACATTGGGTGCGTTTAGACAAACAACACTAAAGTTGCATAGGTTTTCGCCAAAACCCTTAGCCTGCAAAGATTTCATCCGGTTGTTCATGTCCTCCAACATCGTGTTGCAAAGTAAGAATGGGTGGAGACAGACAGAGGAGGTGGCGAAGATGTCCATGCAGCTTTTTAAAAGCCGTCTGTTCAAGCTGGTAAATACTTCCCCGGGTAACCTGATATATTTCACTGATGGAAATTACCGACTGTTCCCTTCCCAGGTAAGGGGGCAGGCCGAAGCGACGTTTAATGATATCGCCGCTTTTATCAGAAAGAATCCGGTCGATGGTTTGGAGCAATATGTCCTGCAGTTGAGCAGCTTCAAATACCCTGTGCGGAGATGCCTCCGATGGCTCGGATAATACCAATGCCCGGTCTTCCTCGGATATATCCCATCCCACTGTGGTCGATTTTTCAATGATGGTTGAATATTTGCTGAAATTTTCCGAATCTTCTTCCTTTGCCGCTTTACTATAGCCTTCCACTGTGTTGGTGGAGATACGTATGAGTCGTCCATTCAACGCCTGACGCTGGATTTCCCTGAAGACCCATTTAGCCGCAAAGGTCGAGAACCGGACTCCGCAAGACTGGTGATAGCGATATGCGGCCCGGGCTATACCGACCCCACCGATCTGCACGGCATCTTCGTAGGTAACCGATTCCTTGTAGAGAGCATTGGTCTTTGCCGCTAGCTTCCTTACCAGCCCTCTGGTAAGCAACATGTAGATATTGCGGAGGGTGTTGAGTTTTTCCACGACATCATGCAGGGCCATAAACTGCTGGTCGCGTATCTTTAACTCCGCAGCCGACTGACTGATAATCCGGTTCCATACCCTGGCTATGAGCAGGTGTTGGAAGGTTTTCACTAATGGGAGTGAGGTCCTGCATGGGGCGGTACTGAACAGGAGCAGCGCTTCCTGTCGCTCACTTTCCGCTGATACCGTTGTGGTGCCAAAGAAAATTTTCCGGTCTTTAAACAGGTAGATGTTCTGGATTACCGTCAAGGCAGCTTGCCTGAACTTTGGTGAACCAAGCAGCAGCTCCGTGAATAGATGCCGATATCGGAGCACCTCTGTCGCCAGTTCCCTTTCATCATTCAGCGTTAATGCCGCACATCTTCCCAAAGAAGGGCTACCGGAAGGCAGACTGTCCTGACGCAATATCTTCTTTTCCAGATAGAGACTAAGACCTAACCCGCGAACACGATCGGTAAATGATTCGGTTGAAGGAGAGGCGGCGAGTAGATCGATCACTTCCGGAGAGGTGCGAATTTTGCCCGGTGATGGCTGTGTCTTTTTAGCGCTCATATTACTGTTTTATTGATATTATATACACTTATTTCGAACCATCCCCTTATCTGTCTTCATTTGTCGAGTACTTCCCTGACAAGTGAGGCGATCTGCTTTTTGGCAAAGGGTTTCAGGGCAAATCCTTGAATTCCAAGAGATCTGGCCTTTTCTTCCGAGACTATGCTGCTGTATCCCGTGCAGAGAATGATCGGTATTCCGGGCCGAAGCTGCAGCATTCGTCGGGCCAGATCGCTTCCCGTCATATCCGGCATGGTCTGATCGGTGATGACCAGGTCGAAATCTTCAGGCTGATTCTGAAAGGTGGTCAGGGCTTCCATGCTGTTTGTCCTGATGGTCACCTGATAACCGAGCCTTTCAAGCATGCTCTTGCCCATATCCGCGATAATTTTCTCGTCGTCAATAAAGAGAATACGTTCATTGCCGAGCTGGATCTGATCTACCTGCGTTTTTTCGGATAAGGCCGCGTCTGCGATGACCGGCAGGTATACATGGAAAACAGCCCCTTCTCCTGGTTGACTGTCGCAGGAGACATGGCCGCCATAGCCCTTCACTATGCCATGGATAATGGCAAGGCCCATGCCGGTCCCCCTTCCGATCTCCTTAGTTGTAAAGTAGGGCTCGAAAATCCTATCCCGTATCTCCGGAGCTATCCCGAAGCCGGTGTCGGAAATTGTCAACCGTACAAAATTTCCCGCTTGCAGGTTTGGCTTGTCGATAAGATCATCCCAGATGAGGTGTTCCTTTTTCAGGGAAATTGAGAGAGTGCCGCCGGTTTCTTCCATGGCATGATAGGCGTTGGTGCAGAGGTTCATCAGAATCTGATGGATCTGGGTCGGATCGGCCATGATGAACCCCGATTCCGGATCAAGATCCAGCTTTATGTCGATGGTCGCGGGCAAGGAGGAACGCAGCATTTTACTTGCTTCCTTGATGATAAGCGAAGGTTGCAGAGGTATGCGTTCAGTCTCATCCTGGCGGCTGAAGGCGAGTATCTGCTTGACCAGTTCTTTGGCCCTGTGGCTGGCCTTGACCACTTGGTCAAGATCATTTGCTGCCATCGATCCTGCCTGGGAGCTCTCCCTGGCCATTTCAGCATAACCGAGGATTGCCGTGAGGATATTGTTGAAGTCATGGGCGATGCCTCCGGCCAGGGTGCCGATGGTCTCCATTTTCTGGGCCTGCTGGAGCTGAGCCTGCATATTCTTTCGCTCTTCTTCGGCCTGTTTTCGTTCGGTGATGTCGGTGAGCGTCCCGACCATCCGCAGGGCTTTACCATCCGCATCCTTTTCTACTGCCTTGCCGCGCGTGGAAACCCACTTCCATCCTCCTGATTTCATCTTCATTCTGAGATCGAGAGCAAATCCTGCACCTAATGCAAGGCTCCGCCCTAAACCGTGTTCAACCCTCCCGATATCGTCCGGATGAACGAGATTCCGCCAGGAGTCATAGGAGGCAGGGAACTCTCCATTCCTGTAGTCAAGAATCCTGTAGTAAACCGCACTGAACGCTGCCTGCCCACTCGGTATATGCCAGTCCCACAGTCCTGTTTCAAGGACGGAAAGGGTTGTGGAATACCGAACCTCACTTTTCCGCAAGGCCTCCTCGGCGCGTTTGCGCATTAGCGACTCTCCGAGGTGTGAAGCGATTCCTTCCAGGAGTTCAACCGTATTGAGAGAGAAACAGTCCTTGCGTCTGTCATTGAGCTGAATCAGGCCAACAATTCTGTCCAGGTTGCGGATAGGTATCAGGGCCATGGAATTATAGCCCTGATGGATACAATGGTTGCGTGGATGAAATCGCGGATCTTCACTGGGCGGGATATCCAGCAGCCGAAGGGAATCGTTGGTCCAGAAGCTTCCCTCCGGTGTGAAAAGCTGGTTAGCCGGATCGGTCTTGCCCGATATTACCAGGCCGCAGGCACACACCAACCCCATCTTACCCTTTTTGTCCTGGCACATTCCCCCCACTGCAGTACAATCAATGAGAGAATTTTCCATCCGTATAAATTCCTCTGAGAAACCATCCTGGACCAGGTACGGAAAATCATCCCCGTCTTGCAGGCGAATGCCCACCGCATCCAGCTCGGTATGCGTCTTCACTGCAGCAAGAACACGCCGGACGGAATTCTGGATGGTCCCCGGTTCGTTGAGTATCTGCATGACCTCCCTGTCCATTTCTCCGTAGGTTTCCGCCAGCTTTTGCTCGGAAATGTCTCGAATACTCTCGATCGCACCTATAATATTTCCATCCTGATCGCGCAGGGGTGCGGCCTTGGCAAAAATCCACGCACCCTTGTTGCCGTACAAGGCGTTGCAAAAGGCCTCCGCTGCGAAGGTGTTGCCTTCGTGGATGATGAAGGGATACAGGGCATCTGTCTCCTCCTGGTTCTTAAGAATTAAATCCATCAACTGCGGCCGTCTCTCTCCATAAAACGGGATTGTGTAGGCGTGGTCACCTTTGCCGATCATCTCCGCAGCCGGAATGCCGGTCATTTCTTCAATAGCCTTGTTCCAGAGGATAACGCATCCTTCTTTATCAATGGCCAGGGTGGCGTTTGGCAGGAATTCTATTATGTTGGACAGCTGCTGACGGTTTGCCCTGAGCGCCTCGTCCCGTTGCCCCAGGGTTTCCAGCAGGTGATTGAAGCCGCCAATCAGTTTGCCGATTTCATCCTGATGGGTGATAGGCAAGGGTTGCAATGCCAGGTCGGTATCCGTCTGGGTGGCAAGTATTTTCATTGCGGCAAGCATCGGTGCAAGCTGGCGACGTAACATCCAACGGGTCAGGCCACCTGACAGCAGTGTCATGCAGATCGTTATCAGCAGCATGCGCCGCTGCATGGCATGAATGGGGGAAAAGGCCTCTGCCGTGGGAACCCTTGCGACAATAAACCAACCTGCGACGGGAATCTGTTTGGCTGACGATAATACTTCTTCACCGTGCGAATCCACAACAATACTGGAACCCTCCAAGCCCTGCATATACCGGTCCAACAAGGGGTTACTACCAGGAGTGGGAACAGACTGCATGATGTAACTCTTATCTGTGGCGGTGATGACCAGTTTGTGCTGCGGTGCGATAAGCACATATCCGCCTGTCTTGCCGTAGTTGTTTTGTGCGATCTTGTCCAGGAAATTGGGTTTACTCAGGTCGGTTCCTCCCACTAAAGCACCGATCACCTTGCCTTGAGCATCCCGAATGGGCACCGCCATGGCGAAAAGTGGTGTCTCCAGTTTCTTACCTGTGACCGGTCGACTGATCATCGTTTTTCCTTCATTGAGTACAGCGGGCATGAAATCTCTTTCCATGTAATTAACGCCGATTCGGCCTGATGAGACCGGAAAATCAGCGATCGCAATACCATCAACCCCAGTGACGAAGGTACCACTGTTGAACAGACTCTGAAAGACTGTGCGCTGTTCCAGAAGTGTCTGCACAGTCGCCGTATTGTCTTGCAGGGCCGGGCTGAGGTAGGAGGCAATGTCTTCTAAGGATTTTATTCGGTTTTCTAGCTCTTGATTGATTTCTCCAGCAACGAAAGAAGCCGTTGAGAATTGCTGATCGCTCAACATCTGTTGCACATCCTGGCGCAACATTTTACTGGCGTAGAAGGCAAGCGACCAGATACTTACCAGAAAAATGGTCAACGTGAAAAGGGTCACTCTTGTTTTCAGCGACCGGTGATTATAGAAATTGAAATTCATGGGTAGATTTCCTTTAGACCATCTCTTCAGCCCGCAGTAAGATAATGGCTGAATTTTTGGTCCTCGGCCTGGATATGCAGCAAAAGCCAATATTTCATGAGAGAAAGAAGATCTGAATTCAAAATAATAGAACCTCCCTGGAATCTCCTGTATTTTACTATTTCTTTAAGAGTAACTATCTTGATTTCATCAATATCTGTATTGGCCTCTGTCAGAACCGCTTCATGGAGACGGTTAAATATTTCAACCCATTCCCGATGCTGTTTTTCGTGAGGGAACGTTCGCCGCTCAAGGGGTGCTGCAAGAAGTCCTGTTTGTCGGGCTTAGGTATCCCCACCATGATTCAAACAATACTCTGGCATGATATGATCGAAATAGCGTCAGATAATTTTTTTGCAAAAACTATTCCACCTTTGATGAAACAGATCCAAAGAATTTAATGCACTTGAATCACTTATTTTCTTAGGTAAATAGATATGGAGACAAGGAACTGAATAAGAGGCGGGAGGTAAGATTACCTCCCGCCTCTTATTAACGTGAAATGCATTGGTGCAGTTTCCAGCAGAAACGTTAAGAATTAATGCAATTATTACTTTATATATCACGCGAATCTCTATAGTTACAATATGCATATTACTGAGGTGGTCGGTTTACCTCCCCGATCATATTCGGCCCTGACCTGGCCAATGGGAACAATCTGGAGGCTGGGCCGGTTCGATGGGTTTTGTATCTCAATGGAAACTGTCCTATTGAGATACCCACGCACACAAAAATGTTGCTCATAAATCCATTCAAATCTTGTTATTTAAACTGCGGATAAATAGCTAAAATAGCTGATCCCAATGGGGAGCGTTGACAGGTTTTACCCTCACGCGTACGACCTAACGCTGTAAGGAGGAGTTCTTTTGGCGAAATATAAAGACTGCCAAACATTAGACAAAACGATGAATGATCGAATTTTGCGCGAAGTTGAGGAAACTTAATTTGGCTTATATATCTCAAAATGGCTCTTAATGAAACTCAGCAATTTTAAAGGGGACATGCGCTAGGCAAGCATTGAGCAATCTCAAAGGCAGCTGTGGTTCCCAGAATCTTCGATTAAAGCGATAACAGAACTCATCCAGATATTCTTGAAGATATTGAGAAGATACTCCATGAAAGGTGCCATTGAGGAATTTCTTCATATTCCCAATCATAATATGGACGAGAGGCAACCATTCAGATGTCTTGTTCGGGGGTGTAGTCTTCTTCTCATGAACATGATCTTTTGCTACGGAATTCAGAGCTGGAAGGGCATCTGTGCGTACGGTCTGTCCGGACTTCAAATGAAAGGCAAGAAAATCAGCCACCGATTTTTTGGAAACAGTATCAACTGCTTGCATGGCAACAAAACCAGCGCCTTTTGCTCGAGTCTCCACGGCAACCAAAACCGGCCTTTTGCCTTCGGCTCCACGCCCTCGTTTACCGGCACGCTTACCACCGACATACGTGTCATCGAATTCGATCAGATTCTCGAGCCGGTAAATACTGTCACGATGAGCCATGGCCATTCTGATCTTTTTCAATATGCTTCGTGCACTCGGCCAGGATATCCCGATCTGCTTGGACAATCGCAAGGCGGAAATACCTCCTTTATCGGATGCCGTCAGATAAATAGCCCAAAACCATTTTACCAGAGGTATTTTCGTGGCATGAAAAAGGGTTCCGGCTGTTACGGATACCTGGTGTTTGCACGAAGAACATTGGTAGAGGTTTCGAGTCATTATAAGGCTACAATTTTGAGAACCACACACTGGGCATTGAAATCCTTGAGACCAGCGAACTTTTGCCAAGACCTTGGTGCATGTTTTTTCGGTCCCGAATTTTTTCTGCCACTCAACAAGAGAGATTGCCGGCATCTTCATAGTAAGACCTCCAGTAGGGCAATAGGTTGATCTTACATGAGAATATAACCATTAAGCTGAGTATTGTTTAGAGCCACTTATCTCAATATCACTACCGATCTTCTCGGATGTGCCACAATCGTAACACATAGATTGTGGATTCCAGGATTTCGCAGCACATTCAATTCCTTCAACATCATGTACTCCGGTCCCCTGTGACAAGAGGTTTAATTGACTGTTTCAGACAGCTTGCTGCCTGCTTTGAATCGGGCAACATTCTTTGCAGGGATTTTTATGGTATCACCCGTCTTCGGATTTCGACCCTCGCGGGACTCTCGTTTTGATACTGAAAAAGTGCCAAAACCAACAAGAGTAACCGCATCGCCTTTTTTAAGAGCCTCAGCGATCGCCACCATAGTGCTGTTCAGAGCCTTTTCAGCTACAACTTTGTTAATTTCTGCAGCCTCAGCGATACTTTCAACCAATTCTTTCTTATTCACGGGTATTCTCCATAGTAGATTGTTAATTGTTCGAATGATGAACGGGAGACTTTAAATTCCGGCTCTACGATAAACCATCATTCATCGATGGTACATGATTATATAATTGAGGCCTGAAAATTTTTTTAAGGGATTACCTTTATGCAGTCCACCCAGAAACCCTCTGATCGGGCACTGGCAGATCACGGGCAACAGGAAAATTCTGGAATTCTGAGCAGAAGAAATCCCTACACGATTAGAAAAATCGCGTCCACAATAACTCCTTCACTCATTTTGTGTGATCTTCTTGATTTATTGGTGGTCTTGATAATGACGGTAATACCCCATCACCCTGGCAACATACGCCTGGGTTTCAGGAATATTGTCAATCATGCCCTGTGAAGTGACGCGACCAGCCCCGGCGTTGTACGCTGCCAACCCGAGCCGAATATCACCAAAACTATCCAATTGCTGCTTCAGATATTTTGTTCCTGCAGTAATGTTCTGCTTTGGGCTAAAAGGATCATCAAGACGCAGCTTCCTGGCGGTACCGGGCATGATCTGCATGAGTCCCCGTGCACCCTTTGGGGACACCGCTTTCGGATTGAAATTCGATTCTACCTCGATTACCGCCCTGACCAGGAGAGGATCGATTTGGCTTTTTGTTGCCGCTTCCCGGATGAAAGGATCGAACTTATCTGTCGTGTAGTCACTCTCAGATTTCCCCGGTTGGGGAAGGGAAACACCATCTCTGAGAATGACTTTAATCCTTCCGCTTTTCTCTGGCACATCCCGATAATGAAAACCCCCTTTTGCATCGAGGAATCCGTACAATGTCGCACTGCCTTGAGATGGTGTCAAAAGTAAGATTGTTACAAGAACAGCTGGAATAAGTTGCCGGATCTTTACCAAAATATTCTTCCTCCTTAATTTTGCAGTTGATACGCGGTTGCCTGACGTTGATTCCGCTTGAAATGGCTGAGATAAACCTCGGCCAGCTTCGGATTGTGCCAGTTGACCAGCACGTTTTCAGAATTTTTATGAGCGGCGGCGGCAGAATAATTGAAACTGCCGAGTTCAACGGTTTGTCGGTCTGCGATAATCACTTTATCGTGGTGGATCTGATAGACGCTGACTACACGCACATCACAACCGGCATCCGCCAGGGTCGACAAAGCGGCTCTGGATTTTCCTTTCCCCTCTTCGCTCACGTTGGTCTTGTAGTCCGCCACCAGTGAGACGGCTACCCCGCGTTTTTTAGCCCGGACCAGTGCCTCAACCACTGGAGCACTGGTGAAACTATACGCCAGCACCTCAATCTCGGATCTGGCCGAGTCGATGACCTTCACGACCAGCTCCTCCGCTCCTTCGTCCGGTGAAAACGCAGCCTCGATCTCACCCGCTGCCGGCATAGTGACGGAATGGTCGGCCTGGGTCCAACCCATAATTCCGTTTCTTGCCTCTGAACTCTCTGAAGCAAGAAATAGCGTGATGACTATCAAAACAGTCAAAAATTTTCTCATAAAATCGCATTGCCTCCCATTATAAGCAGTATTTTTGGAATGCCAAATTTTCTGGGTTTTGGGTGTACCCCCCCAGAGCTTTTGCGGTTGTAAAAAAATCATGCGGATCAGTAAAATTCTTCGGCTCGTTACACATCATGCTCTTGCTCTTGGGCTTCGATCATTTCTTTGTGGGCTTGGACCAGATCTTTGAGCTCGTCCGGCATGTAATATCTGAAATTGATTTTGTCGGAAATCTCTTCGGTCAACTCGGAAAACCTTATGATGATATTCGTCGTTTCTCTCATGAG
>CAIUQR010000010.1 GCA_903901335.1 uncultured delta proteobacterium
AATCGCGGCCGATGATTTCGGCAAGGGGCTTCCCCAGTTTTTCTTGCATCGACTGGTTGCAACGAATGACGCGGTGTTCGGAATCGACAATAGCAATCATGTCCGGCAGGGAATTTACCGTTCTCTCCCACTCGTTCTGGGACTCTACAACCAGTTTCTCCTGGATGTGCCGTTCCTGGATCTCCTGTTCAAGCCTTTGGTTCTGGGCAAGAAGATCAGCCGTTCGTTGTGCAACTGTATCTTCGAGATATTTCTGATAATTTTGTGATTCCCTGAACAGATGGACTCGCTCGAGGGCGCGATCAACACTGTGTTTCAGCAGGTCAAGGGGGTAGACTGGCTTGTTTAGATAATCCCAGGCACCGAGCTGCAGGCTTTCGATAGTATCCTGCATGTTTTCTGCACCTGAGATAATAATAAAAGGTGTAAATATCGATTCCTTTGTAACAATTTCAAGAAATTCCAGACCATCCATTTCCGGCATCCGCAGATCGGCAATGATAAGATCAGGCTGTATTTCCCGAAAACACCGGAGCGCTTCATCCCCGGTCCTGGCCTCGGTGACAAGGTATCCCGAGCCCAGAAGAAAATCGGCCATCGATTTGCGTACGGTATCGTTGTCATCAGCAAGAAGAATGGAAACGTTCTCCGTTGGTTTCGTTTGTTCCATGGATTCATCCTGATATATAATTCTGAAAATTCTTTTCCTTACAATTGGGGATTAGTTTTAAGATCGTTCCGGTTTCAAGTTCTGAAGAAACGTCCAAAAGTCCCTGCCCGGTCCCTTTACCTTCCTCCCCTCATAGGAGAACTGATTTGTCGCCACCACCGGGGTACAACCCACAATTTTTCATTTTTTGTGACTTCATGAATATACATATTTTATACAGCTACGGGTTATTATATTTTTGAACTCCGCAGGATCAGAACAAGAAACCTTCAAGAGAATATGTCCAAGAGGGCATTGCCACCATTTTCGGTGGATATCTGTCCAGCTAGAAACGGGGAACGATATGCCGCTAACCATAGATACCTATGATATCGGGTTTTTCATATTTGAACCACTCGAAGAAAAGGAGGACACTACCGGGACAGAGTTGGGTGCCTGACGCACTGTTGATGACGGACAAGGCCTTGTCGTGAGGCATGCCTTTCCGGTAGGGTCTGTCACTGGTCAGTGCGTCATAGGTATCGGCAACCGCAGTCATTCTGGCCCACAAGGGGATGGAATCACCTCTCATCCCTTGAGGATAGCCGTTGCCATCCATACGTTCATGGTGAGAGAATACTACAGGAAGGATATCAGCAATGCTGGGGATGGTTTTAATGATTGAGGCACCAATGGAGGGATGCTGTTGGATATGTTCGAATTCGTCATAGTCGAGACGTTCTGTTTTCAACAACACATTGTCTCGGATACCTATTTTTCCGATATCGTGAAGCCGTCCGGCGATCCGGGCCCGCTCGATATCTAACTGTGTGCCACCTGAACGTTTTACCAGGCCGGAGAGGATCAAGGACACCCGTTCCGAATGGCCGCGCGTATACTTGTCTCTTGCTTCCAGGGCTTGCACAAGACTGGTTATGCCCGCTATCAACAACTTCTGCTCGACATCCAGACGTTCTTTTTCTTTCAGCAACAGTAAAAACTCATAGGAACAAATCTTATTCAGGGTCATCATCAGCTGCTCTATATTAAAGGGCTTGATGATAAAGGCTGCAGCACCGAACCGCATCATATGCCGCATATTTGCGGCATCGTTTTCCGTGCTCATGACCACAAATGGAATATCAGAATACCTGGGATCTCCATGCAGGATCGCACACAGTTCAAGGCCGTCCATTTCCGGCATGTAGACATCGGAGAGAATCAGATCGGGCCGGTCGCCGTGAATACTTTCAAGGGCCATCTTTCCATTTTTCGCTGTCAGTACCAGATACCCTTCCATTGAAAGTCCTTCTTCAAGAGTCAAGCGGACCGATTTTGAATCATCCACCACAAGAATTTTCAACCCAGTCTTGTCTTCAAAGGAATTTTTTACAATTTTTTCCACAGCAGGAATACAATTCATTTTTCACCTCACTTTTGCAAATATAGGCAAAGATACCTGCAGCCATGCCATTTTTGATCTCAGTGTGACTGACGGGGATACGGAGGTTCAGAACCGTCCCCTTCTGATGCCTCAAGTCGTTCAGTATAAAATCTCTTCCCTCTAACTTTGGAGAAGAAGTGATTCGGCGCTTTCAATCGCGGTCGGCCGACCCTCGATTAATGGAAAAAGAGGCTTTCTGGGATCGCGGACCAGAATAATGGCGTCGATCAACTCCTCTGTCGCGTCCCCGGCGCTGAAGAGAGGAGTAGCCACGACAAGATAAATATCATTCGTATCTGTTCATCGGCATAGAGGTCACTTATTACTTGTCTGCGCTGTGCCATGGCCTGGGAAAGCGTCGATTGAAGGTTGCTCTCGCCACAGCGGCGAGAAAATTCTCCATAGGTCATTTTCCTTTCTTCCCGTCGGTCAACTGGAATGACGCTGGGGTAATGGTAATGCTGTTCGATACTGCGAATACGATCCATCAATACGCCCGCATTTTCAGGTTGAAAGCCCTGAAGGTAGTGTTCCACACCTACGGCAAAAAACGGACTTTCCATCAACATTGCAGCCTGGTCCAGCATTCTTTCCCGCCAACCGGCAACCTCTTTGGCTATGAGCCTTGAGATGGACATCAAGTTAATAATGTAACGGCCCACAGGCAGCGACAAGAGACGGAACGGAGACAAACAGTGGAATCTCATACAAGCCCGTCCGAATAATCAGTGCCTTATTGCAGAATCGGTTAGCCTGCCGGGAGGTATTCCTTCCAGCAGGCCGACCCATCGTTATGTCTTTCAGACCTTGAACTGCTTGACCAGTTTTTCCAATTGGATGGCGAGATCAGACAGCCCCTGCGCCTTCATTTGAACTTGACTGCTTCCTGCTCCCACCTGGTTCGCCTCCTCATTGATTTCGGCAATATTCCTTGTGATATCGGCCACGACTACGGTGCTCTGGGCCACATTCTCATTGACCTCGGCAATACCTTGGGCGGCCTGGGAAATATTTTCGGCAATCTCGTTTGTCGCGGCGGACTGTTCGACCACCGCCGTGGCTATACCATTTATCACATTGTTTATTTCACCTATTACTTCCGAAATCTTATCGATATCTTTGATGGTAGAAGTAGTGGTGTTTTGCATTTCATCGATCTGGCTTTTAATCTCAACCGTTGCCGCCGCAGTCTGCCGGGCCAGTTCC
>CAIUQR010000011.1 GCA_903901335.1 uncultured delta proteobacterium
AATCGCGGCCGATGATTTCGGCAAGGGGCTTCCCCAGTTTTTCTTGCATCGACTGGTTGCAACGAATGACGCGGTGTTCGGAATCGACAATAGCAATCATGTCCGGCAGGGAATTTACCGTTCTCTCCCACTCGTTCTGGGCCTCTAAAACCAGTTTCTCCTGGATGCGCCGCTCCTGAATCTGCTGCTCAAGCCTTCGGTTCTGGGTAAGAAGATCTGCCGTGCGTTGCTCAACTGTATCTTCGAGATATTTCTTATAATGCCGTGATTCTCTGAGCAGCCGGACCCGCTCAAGGGCGCGATCGACACTGTGTTTCAGCAGATCAAGGGGGTAGACCGGTTTGTTCAGGTAATCCCAGGCGCCAAGTCGCAGGCCTTTTATGGCATTCTGCATGTTGCCCTCACCCGAGATAATAATACAAGGTGTAAATTCCGATTCCTTTGTCACGATCTCAATAAATTCAAGACCATCCATTTCCGGCAGCCGTAGATCGGTAATGATAAGATCAGGCTGTATTTCCCGAAAATATCGGAGCGCTTCATTCCCGGTTCTGGCCTCGGTGACAAAGTATCCCGAGCCCAGAAGAAAATCGGCCATCGATTTACGTATGGTATCGTTATCATCAGCAAGAAGAATGGAAACGTTCTCCGTTGGTTTCGTTTGCTCCATGGATTCATCCTGAGAAATAATTCTGAAAATTCTTTACTTTACAGTCGGGAATTATTTTTAAGGTCGTTTCGGTTCCAAGTTCCGAAGAAACGTCTAACAGTTCCTGTCCGGTCCCTTTGCCTTCCTCCCCTGATGGGAGAACTATTTTATCGCCACCACCAGGGTGCAACTCTCAATTTACCCACTTTTATGTGAGTTGACCGATATACATATTTTATACAGCTAGGCATCCACTTTTGAACTCCACAAGATCAGAAAAGAATCCTTCAAGAGAATATACCCAAGAGGGCATTGCCACCATTTTCGGTGGATATCTGTCCAGCCCGAAACGGGGGACGATAGGTTGCTAACTAACCATAGATACCTATGATATCGGGTTTTTCATATTCGAACCACTCGAAGAAAAGGAGGACACTATCGGGACAGAGTTGGGTGCCTGACGCACTGTTGACAACAGACAAGGCCTTGTCATGAGACATGCCCTTCCTGTAAGGTCTGTCACTGGTCAGTGCGTCATAGGTATCGGCAACTGCCGTCATTCTGGCCCACAAGGGGATGGAATCACCTTTCAACCCTTGAGGATAGCCATTGCCATCCATACGTTCATGGTGAGAAAATACTACAGGAAGGATATCAGCAATGCTGGGGATGGTTTTAATGATTGAGGCACCAATGAAGGGATGCTGTTGGATATGTTCGAATTCGTCATAGTTGAGACGTTCCGTTTTCAACAACACATTGTCTCTGATACCTATTTTCCCGATATCGTGAAGCCGTCCGGCAATCTGGGCTCGGTCAATATCATACTGTGTGCCACCCAAACGTTTTACCAGGCCGGACAGGATCAAGGACACCCGTTCCGAATGGCCGCGCGTATACTTGTCCCTTGCTTCCAAGGCTTGCACAAGACTGGTTATGCCTGCTATCAATAACTTCTGCTCGGCATCCAGACGTTCCTTTTCTTTCAACAACAGTAAAAACTCATAGGAACAGATCTTATTCAGGGTCATCATCAGCTGTTCTATATTAAAGGGCTTGATGATAAAGGCTGCAGCGCCGAACCGCATCATATGCCGCATATTTGCGGCATCGTTTTCCGTGCTCATGACCACAAAAGGAATATCAGAATACAGGGGATCTCCATGCAGGATCGCACACAGTTCAAGGCCGTCCATTTCCGGCATGTAGACATCGGAGAGGATCAGATCAGGCCGGTTGTCGTGAATCCTTTCAAGGGCCATCTTTCCGTTTTTCGCTGTCAGCACCAGATACCCTTCCATTGAAAGTCCTTCTTCAAGAGTCAAGCGAATGGATTTTGAATCATCCACTACAAGAATTTTCAACCCAGTCTTGTCTTCAAAGGGTTTTTTTACAATTTTTTCCACAGCTGGAATACGATTCATTTTTCACCTCACTTTTGCAAATATACGCAAAGGGACCTGCAACCATGCCTTTTTGAAGCCCTGATCCGATTCCGAGGCTCCCATAAGGATAACGCAAAGTCCATACCGTCCCGGAATTCTTTATTAAAATAAGAAGGTTGTCCGTATCAGTTTGTTCTTTACGTTGGATAACTCTCTTTCAATCCATGATCAAGGAATCATGGACTATCAGACCTTGAACTGCTTGACCAGTTTTTCCAATTGGATGGCGAGATCAGACAGCTCCTGCGCCTTCATTTGGACCTGACTGCTTCCTGCTCCCACCTGGTTCGCCTCCTCATTGATTTCGGCAATATTCCTTGTGATATCGGCCACGACTACGGTGCTCTGGGCCACATTCTCATTGACATCGGCAATACCTTGAGCGGCCTGGGAAATATTTTCGGCAATCTCGTTTGTCGCGGCGGACTGTTCGACCACCGCCGTGGCTATGCCATTTATCACATTGTTTATTTCACCTATTACTTCCGAAATCTTATCGATATCTTTGATGGTAGAAGTAGTGGTGTTTTGCATTTCATCGATCTGGCTTTTAATCTCAACCGTTGCCGCCGCAGTCTGCCGGGCCAGTTCC
>CAIUQR010000012.1 GCA_903901335.1 uncultured delta proteobacterium
AAACTCTGTTCGTCGTACATGGGAAGTCTCCTCTTCTTGAACTTTGAGCGGTTCAGAATTGTGAGACTTCCCTCTTATTCCCGTAATTGTCAAACTTTAGGAGTCCACCGGCAGAGCCGGTGGTTTACCTGTTTATTATTAATGAGCGAATTTTCCGTCCGTAGAAATTCCTCTGAGAAACCTTCCTGGGCCAGGTACGGAAAATCATCCCCGTCTTGCAGGCGAATGCCCACCGCATCCAACTCGGTCCGCGTCTTCACTACAGCAAGAACACGCCCTACGGAATCCTGGATAGTCCCCGGCTCGTTGAGTATCTGCAGTACCTCCCTGCCCATTTCTCCATAAATTTCCGCCAACTTACGCCCGGAGATGTCTCGAATACTCTCGATCGCACCTATAATATTTCCATCCTGATCGCGCAGGGGTGCGGCCTTGGCAAAAATCCACGCGCCCTTATTGCCGTACAAGGCACTGCAAAAGGCCTCCGCCGCGAAGGTGTCGCCTTCGCGGATGAGGAAGGGATACAGGGATGCTGTCTCCTCCTGGTCCTTAAGAATTAAATCCATCAACTGCGGCCGCCTTTCTCCATAAAACGGGATCGTGTAGGCGTGGTCACCTTTGCCGATCATCTCCGCAGCCGGAATGCCGGTCATTTCTTCAATAGCCTTGTTCCAGATGATAACGCGTCCTTCCTTATCAATGGCCAAGGTGGGGTTTGGGAGAAATTCGATGATGTTTGACAAGTGCTGACGGTTTGCCCTGAGCGCCTCGTCCCTTTGCCCCAGGGATTCCAGCAGGCGATTGAAACCGCATATCAGCTCACCGATTTCGTCCTGATTCGTGACGGGCAGGGGTTGTGAAGGCAGGCTGGCATCAGCCTGGGTGGCGAGTATTTTCGCTGCGGCAAGCATCGGTGCAAGTTGGCGACGTAACATCCACCAGGTCAGACCGCCAGCCAGCAGGGTCAGGCAGATCGTGATCAGCAGCATGCGCCGCTGCATGGCATGAATGGGTGCAAAGGCCTCTGCTGTGGGCACCCTTGCGACAACAAACCAACCTGCAATGGGAATCTGTTTGGCTGACGACAACACTTCTTTACCATGCGAATCCACTACAATACCGGAACCCTCGAAGCCCTGCATGTACCGATCGAGCAGGGAGTTTATACCGGGAGCTGGAACAGGCTGCATGATGTAACTCCTGTCTGTGCCGGTAATAACCAGTTTGTGCTGCGGTGCGATAAGCACATAACCGCCTGTCTTGCCGTAGTTGCTTTGTGTGATCCTGTCCAGGAAATTGGGTTTGCTCAGGTCGGTTCCTCCCACTAAAGCACCGATCACCTTGCCCTGAGCATCGCGAATGGGCACCGCCATGGCGAAAAGAGGTGTCTCCAGTTTCTTATCTATGACCGGTCGACTGAGCATTGTTTTTCCTTGATTGAGTACAGTGGGCATGAAATCTCTATCCATGTAATTGACACCGATTCGGCCTGACGAGAGCGGAACATCAGCAATCGCAATGCCGTCTATCCCGGTGACGAAGGTACCACTGTTGAACAGACTCTGAAAGACTGTGCGCTGTTCCAGAAATGTCTGCACGGTCGCCGTATTGTCTTGCAGGGCCGGGCTGAGGTAAGAGGCAATGTCTTCTAAGGATTTTATTCGGTTTTTCAGCTCTTGATTGATTTCTCCAGCCACGAAAGAAGCCGTCGAAAACTGCTGATCGCTCAACATCTGTTGCACATCCCGGCGCAATATTTTACTGGCGTAGAAGGCAAGCGACCAGATACTCACCAGGAAAATGGTCAACGTGAAAAGGGTCACTCGTGTCTTCAGCGACCGGTGATTATAGAAATTGAAATTCATGGGTAGATTTCCTTTAGACCATCTCTTCAGCCCGCCGTAAGATAATGGCTGAATTTTTGGTCCTCGGCCTGGATATGCAGCAAAAGCCAATATTTCATCAGAGAAAGAAGATCTGAATTCAAAATAATAGAACCTCCCTGGAGTCTCCTGTATTTTACATAGACGGTATTGTCGAATTTTTTATATCCAGATAAATTCAATCCTTGTTAAATTTAGCCCTTTAGAAAAATTACTTGTTTGTTATTACGAGGAATTTTTCGTGAGGGAACGTTCGCCGCTCATGGGGTGCTGCAAGAAGTCCTGTTTGTCGGGGTTAGGTATCCCCACCATGATTTAATCAATACTCTGGCATGATATGATCGAAATAGCGTCAAACAATTTATCAGCAAAAACTATTCCACTTTTGATGAAACAGATCCAAAGAATTTAATGCACTTGAATCACTTATTTTTTTAGGTAAATGGATATAGAGACAAGGAACTGATTAAGAGGCGGGAGGTAAAATTACCTTCCGCCTCTTAATAACGTGAAATGTCTTGGTGCAGTTTCCAGCAGAAACGTTAAGAATTAATGCAATTATTACTTAATATATTAAGCGAATCTAAATAGTTACAATATGTATATTACTGAGGTGGTCGGTTTACCTCCCCGATCATATTCGGCCCTGACCTGGCCAATGGGAACAATCTGGAGGCTGGGCCGGTTTGATGGGTTTTGTCTCTCAATGGAAACTGTCCGATTGAGACACCCGCGCACACAAAATTGTTGCTCTTAAATCCATTCAAATCTTGTTATTGACACGGCCGATAAATAGCTAAAATAGCTGATCCCAATGGGGGGGCGTTGACAGGTTGTACCCTCGCGCGTACGACCTAACGCTGTAAGGAGGAGTTCTTTTGGCGAAATATAAAGACAGTCAAACATTAGACAAAACGATGAATGATCGAATTTTGCGTGAAGTTGAGGAAACTCAATTTGGCTTATATCTCTCAATATCACTACCGATCTTCTCGGGTGTGCCACAATCGTAACACATAGATCGTGGATTCCTGAATTTCGTAACGCATCTCATAGTTTCCCACGAGAAATCGTCGCACCTCACGAGGGTTGAACTCTTCTAATTTTTCACCAATACGCGGATTTTTCTGTAAGTTGGTTGGTGCAGCAGCCAGCGACTGCACTGCACGCGCAGCAGCGGACTTGTTTATTGAGGCCAGAAACTCATATAGCCTTGCCAGGTTGGATAATGCTTTAATCGTCCATTTTAGCTCCATCATTGAGGTACCGGGAGTGGTTTGTCGGTGCTGAGGCTGTCAGCCCACGCCTGCACGGCTTGATGGTCGATAATGTGCCTTGCATCCACGTCGGCCATTGCCTCTCGGGTCAAACGGCTCCGCTCCTCTTCCTGATCCACCCAAGCTGCAAGAGCTTGCTTGACAATCCAACCGCGTGATCGTTCGAGGCGAGTAGCCAACTGATCAATCTTCTCGGCCAATGGTAAGGGTATATGTGCGGTAAGGGACACAGAAATTACAATAGTACCATTTTTGGATAGATTGCTATATCCCACCAATGCAGATCAAGGGAGCGCACCAGGCGACATTCAAGATCATTCTTTTCTTTGGCGCAGAGTTTGACTCCCTTTTCATACACAACATCCAAAAGACTTGCTGTTGCCTGCATCCCTCGCCGGATAAAATTTCCGGCACGATTCAATACCGTAGCAACGCTGTCAAGTAAATAACCATTCCATGACTTCTCCAGCCCGGCCCAATATCGTTCAATTGCGTTATATTTGCTGTGATATGGAGGATAATAGATCAGCCTGATTACTAGCCCGGTCGAGTCGGCAAACTCTGATATCCGATACAGGAATTGACTCCGGTGGCCATTACACTCAGGGCCATTATCCAAGTTGATCACCAGTTGCTTCACATGAAAAAAATCCTGTTTTCTTTCTTCCCACCAAAGAACGAGGCCATCGACCAGAAAATCACTGGTCTTGTTGCTGTTGCCGAAAAAAAGGAACGATTTGCCGGATACCGGTTCAAATACTCCACCCGGCACAAGTTTTTCCTTGGGGTACATGTCATGACCCAAGGCCTCAACAGCAGACCGACCGCGTGATTGACCTCTTCTTGAATATTCACCAACATGCACGGTAGCCTTGGTGTCAATGCTGATTCTTAATGTGGCAGGGGCGGTGTCCGCCCATGCATTCATTTGCCAAACATTGTCGAAGATGCTGTCGGTTTCTGCTGTTTTTTTTGAACTTTGGTTTTGATTACTGTGCGCAATCGGTATTCATGTCGGTTCAGAATGTTGGAAATGGTACGAACCGTAGGCAATGACTCCGGTGACCATCCTTCCGCAACAAGTGCATCATAAACCGATTGCGCCGTCATATTCGTATAGAGCAACGTTGTACGTAATCGCGGTTCCGCTTGACTGGATGGCTCCATGATTTTCCGTATATCATCCAGCAGCTTGGGATTCTTTTCTTCCGATCTCGGTTTGTGCCGTTCAGAGAGATCATTACTACAGACAATACCACAACGGAACTCGTTGATGCCGAGAGCCACAGCTGATCTGCTCCAGCCAAATTCGTCTTCGGCAACACGAGGCTTGCCATTTAAAATGGTGATCGCCACGTCTCCCATAGCTTGACGACGAGAAGGCCATGGTATCAGCGCAACCAGCCGTGAAATCATGTCAGCCAATTCGGGTGACACACCATTTCGATCCAAAGTCGATGTCTTCATATGCAGTTCCTCCTTCTTTGCAATATGAAAACATTATAAACGGTATTTTAGAATATTCCAAGTCCCTAAGTTGAGCAAGGAGTAAAATCAGCAAGAGAAAATGGGTAGCGGTCAGAGGAGTACATGGAAGAGTCTACGTGTAATTAAGATCATCCAGAGGACTCGGAACGCCCTGCCCGCCTTGCTGAAGAACATGGGTATACATCATAGTGGTAGAGATATCATTATGACCGAGCAGAGCCTGAATAGTCCGAATGTCGTTTTAGCGTTGTAAAAGATCTTTGTCACCCCAAAATGGTACTATTGTAATTTCTGCGTCCCTAAACACATGACTAAATCAGAATTGACACAAGCATTATCCGAGGAACTGAGCCTCCCCCTCGCAACAGGTTCAGGCATTATAAATACCATCCTTGATGCTATGGTCGAGACCCTTGTCAAAGGCGAAAATATAGAGATCAGGGGATTCGGTTCATTTACCGTCAAGCATTATGATTCTTACACTGGCAGAAACCAAAAAACGGGAGTTGAAACCAAGGTTGTTGCAAAGAAGCTCCCAGTTTTCAGAGTTGGGAAGGAGCTCAAAGAAGCTGTGAATGCAGGGAAGAAATAAGGCAAAGTGAGAATGCAAATTTCGTCAAACAAGACATCCGGAAGTCTTAGACGATAAATTTGCGAAAACAGTGCCGAGTTTGACCAGTTCGGATGCTCCTGGAGTTTTCCAGCCATACCAAGGATCTGACCCCGAAGAAAATCCAGAAGGGTACTCAGGCTATGTTTGCCAAAGTGGCAATATTGGGAGGCAAAACACTCTCTAAGTATCCCTGTCTTGCCGCCCCGTCATAGCTGGTTTCAAGATCGCAGCTGGACGCCATTGATCAGGCTAACCTGGTCGTTTAACGTCCAGAAATCGTAGATATATCCCACCAGGAACAGACCGCCGGTGCAGAGGTAGACTAGGCCGGTTACCCATTTGCCCATATACATGCGGTGGACGCCAAAAAGACCGAGGAAAGTGAGGAGTAGCCAGGCAATATTATAATCGATCTCGCCTTCATTGAAGCGGATATCGGCGTCCCGATCCATCCCTGGGATGAGAAATAGATCAACGATCCAGCCGATGAAAAACAAACCCAAGGTGAAAAAATAGAGGGTCCCAGAGATCGGCTTGCCATAATAGAAGCGATGGGCGCCGATGAAGCCGAAGATCCAGAGGAGGTAGCCGACGAGGGTTGAGTGGGTTTGTGGTCTGTTCATATTAATCAAAACGCAGGTGTGTTTACAGTGCCCCTTGTTGAGTGGTCATTGTATTACAGAAAAATAGTCAGATAGGTGATGGCTTCTTTTCATCCTTATGCTCAGAAGGTTTTGTGCTTGAATCATCTGTTGCATCCTTTATGTCCGCCATCCCCTCTTAAAGGATTTGATGCCCTTTGCGAGACCTTCACCAATTTCCGGCAGTTTACCCGCTCCGAAAATGATAATGACGATCACCAAAATAATAATCAAATGTAAGGGTTGAAAAAGTCCTGAAAACATAGCGTGTCTCTCCTTGGGACAAGTGGCTTAATTGACTGTTTCAGACAATTTGCTGCCGGCTTTAAAACGGGCGACATTTTTTGCAGGAATTTTTATGGTATCACCCGTCTTCGGATTTCTACCCTGGCGTGACTCTCGTTTTGATACTGAAAAAGTGCCAAAACCAACAAGAGTAACCGCATCGCCTTTTTTAAGAGCCTCAGCGATCGCCATCATAGTGCCGTTCAGAGCCTTTTCAGCTGCAACTTTGTTAATTTCTGCAGCCTCAGCAATACTTTCAACCAATTCTTTCTTATTCACGGGTATTCTCCATAGTAAATTGTTAATTGTTCGAATGATGAACGGGAGGCTTTAAATTCCGGCTCTACGATAAACCATCATTCATCGATGGTACATGATTATATAATTGGAGCCTGAAAAATTTTTAAGGGATTACCCTTTATGCAGAGCACCCATAACCCCTCTGATCGGGCGCTGGCAGACCACGGGCAACAGGAAAATCCTGGAATTCTGAGCAGAAGAAATCCCCTACCCGATTTAAAAAATCGCGTCCACAATAACTCCTTCACTCATTTTACGTGATCTTCGAGAATTATTGGTGATCTTGATAATGACGGTAATACCCCATCACCCTGGCAACATACGCCTGGGTTTCAGGGATATTGTCAATCATGCCCTGTGAA
This sequence comes from uncultured delta proteobacterium, assembly GCA_903901335.1. Classification (GTDB taxonomy): domain Bacteria; phylum Desulfobacterota; class Desulfobulbia; order Desulfobulbales; family Desulfocapsaceae; genus CAIUQR01. Next base: position 6,850 of record CAIUQR010000012.1, read on the forward strand.
GTGACGCGGCCAGCCCCGGCGTTGTACGCTGCCAGCCCGAGCCGAATATCACCAAAACTATCCAATTGCTGCTTCAGATATTTTGTTCCTGCAGTAATGTTCTGTTTTGGGCTAAAAGGATCATCAAGACGCAGCTTCCTGGCGGTACCGGGCATGATCTGCATGAGTCCCCGGGCACCTTTTGGGGACACCGCTTTCGGATTGAAATTCGATTCAACCTTGATTACCGCCCTGACCAGGAGAGGATCGATTTGGCTTTTTGTTGCCGCTTCCCGGATGAAAGGATCGAACTTATCTGTCGTGTAGTCACTCTCAGATTTCCCGGGTTGGGGAAGGGAAACACCATCTCTTAGAATGACTTTAATTCTTCCGCCTTTCTCTGGCACATCCCGATAATGAAAAACCCCCTTTGCATCGAGGAATCCGTACAATGTCGCACTGCCTAGAGATGGTGTCAAAAGTAAGATTGTCACAAGAACTGCCGGAATAAGTTGCCGGATCTTTACCAAAATATTCTTCCTCCTTAATTTTGCAGTTGATACGCGGTTGCCTGACGTTGATTCCGCTTGAAATGGCTGAGATAAACCTCGGCCAGCTTCGGA
>CAIUQR010000013.1 GCA_903901335.1 uncultured delta proteobacterium
AGATGCACTAAACCAGGAAAATCCATTTACCTGAAAAGATGAATTGCATCGGATTACCGATGATATTCAATATGACAGGTAAATGACATTAAGTTTAAGAAAAAGGTCTCCTTTGAAAGGGCTTTTTCTACAGACTCGTTAGAAAGACACAATTATGGGAAATAAATACAAATATTGCGATGATGAAGTTTTTAAAGATGATGCGTATCGAGCACTTTCTTTGCAGTTTGAAAATTACCAAAGTTTCGAAACGTTCTACTCTTCATTAACTGATTTGGAAACAAAAGACGAATTTCTTCGAGTTGGCTCTACTTACCTTTTTTTTGTCAAGAATGGAGATTGGCATGTAAATGTTCCGCGCTCCGACCCTGTAATTGAATATTTTACCAATTCTTTTAAGCTCGTCGCAATATTGGCAATAATTGAGAGTCTGTCAAATAAACAGTATGTCGATTTCTTTCAATGGCTCTCCGGAAAAGATAAGAAAGCATTATTCCCGATCGCTGATAAATCACAATTACAAAAACTTTATGATGAATACAAATCAGAATACGGTGCAATCAGGCGTTGTAAATCGTTTTTCTCCAATTTATCCCAATCAACAAAAGATAAACTTTGCAATTCAATAAATATCAATGGGAAACCAGCAAAAACAATCGAAAAGGTGGCGGAATTGATTTACCAGGCTCGAAGTGATTTTGCACACGAAAGTAATTCAGCCTTGGAAATAGGTAATTGGTTTCATTACTCAAAGAAAAAAAACGAAGAAATACTTTGGAAACAGCTCTCGATGAGTTACTTGCAACAGGTATTTGAAGAAGGGGTGGTAAGACATTTTAAAAACAAAATCATTAATCAAGAGGAAGTGGGGACGTAGTTGATTAGTCAACTATTTCCTGATTGGAGGGTTCAAAATCAACAACTTAACTACGTCCTCTTTGTTTCCTATAAAATGGCAGAAATTAAGTCCCGATATCAGCCGCTCCGTTCTGCAGGGCTTGCCTTTCTGCAATGATCCTTTATTATTTGACTAGAGCTTGAAAAATATGCCCTGATGTCCAACGGGCTCCCCTTTTTACCTCTTGGAGGCACATATGGACAAAAAGATGTTGTTTTCCCTCGTCGTCGTTTTTCTCGTCGGATTATTCGTATCACCTTTGCATGCCGAAATTCGTCCCTGGGAGCTTGATCAGGAACACACAAATTTCTATTTCAGCGTCAATCACGTCTATGCCAAGGTTCATGGGCGTTTCACCGATTTCAAAGGGACCTTGCTCTTTGATCCCGATAATCTGAAAGACAGTAAAATGTCTTTTGAAATCAAGGCGAAAAGCGTCGACACCGGCATCAGCAAGCGCGACAGGCATGTGGTGTCGGAGGATTTCCTCGATGCGTCAAAATATCCATTGATAACTTTTACCAGCACCAGTATCACCAAAGCTGCGGGAAACATCTATAACATCAACGGCAAATTGACGATCAAAGGAGTTACTTCCGACTTGGTGCTTCCACTCACCTATGAAGGAATGAAAGATCATCCTCTGGTGCCGGGCATGGAAGTGGCGGGCTTTAACGGCCGCTTAACCCTCGACCGGCTGGCCTATAAGGTCGGGGATGGGAAATATTACAAGATGGGTGCAGTCGGCAAGGATGTTGATATTCTGGTGACGATCGAGGCGCTGCGGAAAAAATAGTAAAGTCGCCAGCCTTCCGCTGGTTGCCTGCTTTCGGCCAGCTTAAGGCCAGCCGGAATGGACCCATTCTCGACTATTGCAAAAGGCTCAATTTCAACATGACGCCCCCTCCCTCCATTGGTGATCAACGCCTCCCGCTCTCCGGAGCGGTGAATTTTCGTGATCTCGGCGGCTACCTGACTGCCGACAATCACCGTATCAAGAGGGGTTTGGTCTTCCGTTCGGATCACCTCTCCCGTCTGACCATGGAGGATCAACGGATTCTGCAAGACCTCCGGTTCAAAGTGGTCTGCGATTTGAGAACCGTTTGCGAGCAACAGAGGGCGCCTGACCTCCTGCCGCTGGACGGCTCGATCCGTCTGCTGCCGCTGCCGGTTCAAGCGGGCGGCTTTGATCCGGCTAGAGTCAGGGAACGTCTGCAGGCGGGGGATACGTCCTGGCTGTCCATGGATTTTTTCATCGAACTTTACCAACGATATCTTGACGATTTCGGACCGGTTTGGGGCAGGATCTACAACCTAATCGCCTCTCCCGACAACCTGCCATTGGTCTTCCATTGCACCGGCGGCAAGGACCGCACCGGCATCTGTGCGGCCCTGTTGCTCAAGGCCCTCGGCGTGCGGGAGGAGAGCATACTCCTGGATCATGACCAATCCAACGCCTGCAACGCCCAACGTCTGCAACCGATATACGCCGAATTTGCAGCCCTGGGGATCGGGCCTGAACAGGCGGCGCCCTATCTGCAGGCACCGATTGAACCCCTGGTCGCCATGCTTGAGCACCTCGAAAAAACGTACGGCACCATCGAAGACTACCTGCAACGCAAAGCCGGGTTGGACGAGACAACGATTTTGGCCTTGCGGTCGTGCCTGCTGGAATGACAAACATTGAAAACCGCACCGGCGACGGTCCTGGAGAAAATGAGCGGGGAATGGATAAACGAGAGGGAGTGCTGTTACGGTTACGCCTTCAGGTGTGGCTGGCTGCTGGGTTCTTGTTCACGCCTTGGTTGTTAAGCATTTTCCTCTGCCTGCCTCTGTTCCGGCTGCAACCGGCTCTGATCTTAGCGCTTCTGCCCGGCCTTGCAGTGGCGGTCCACGTGCAAGGATATCTGTGGCGTCACCTGGAGACCAACCATCGTCGCGGTGAGGATGACCATCTTTTCCCTACTCTGGGGGGAGCTAACTGGATCACCCTGCTGCGCGTCGGCGCCATCGTTGGGCTGGCAGGATTTTTGCCGTTGGCTGCCCAGCGAGGCCAGAGGCTGCCGGATACCCTGACCTGGGCGCCGGGGCTCATCTACCTCGGGATTTCGCTGGCTGATCTGCTTGACGGTTTTGTTGCCAGGAAGCAGGGACGAGAGACCGAACTCGGCAAAGGGCTGGATATCGAAACCGATGCCGCAGGACTCTTGACAGCCTCACTGTTGGCGGTTGCTCTCGGCCGGTTGCCGGCCATCTATCTCCTGGTGGGGCTGGCCTATTATCCGTTTGTCCTCGGCATCTGGCTGCGGCAACAGCTGGCTCTGCCCGTGGTCGCCTTGCAATCGCGGCCCTATGCGCGTATCATCGCCGGTTTCCAGATGGGGCTGGTGGGCATGGTGCTCCTGCCGATCCTTAATCCGGCATATACCTTTGTGGCTGCCGTTCTTTTTATGACGCCGCTGCTGGCCGGTTTTGTACGGGACTGGCTGGTGGTGTCCTGCAGGATTACAACCGGCAGCAATCAGCAAACGGCGATGGATCACCGGGCGGGGTTCTTGTGGACGCGGATTCTGCCAGTGGTGCTGCGCCTGATTATCCTCGTCTGTGGGAGCCTGGCTGTAGCCACCTCAAGCGTTTGTCAGACCTACCCACCCTGGCAGATGGCCCACAGTGCATTGTGTCTCCTGGCCGCCATCGGTTTCATGGGACAGAGCGCCTGCCTTTTCCTCCTCCTGCTGCTCGGCAACACCCTGTCGCCGTTCGGCACGTCCATACCGTCAATGGTTCTCTTCGGTGCTGCCGCCACCCTGATGTTGACCGGCACCGGCGCCATGTCTCTCTGGGCTCCCGAAGAAATGATCCTCTATCGCCGTAACCCGGAGACATCGATGACGCGTTGTGAGACCCCATGACCCCACCTCTCAAGTCACCTGAGGACTTCTCCACATCGTCGGTTTTCAGGCGGGGGATAAAGAAGAGCTGGCGCTGGCTGCTGGGAGTTCTTGGTTTGGCGCTGGCCTGGCATGCCCTGCGGGGAGTGGCCTGGGCCGGGGTAGGGGATCTTTTGGCCGGGATCGGTCCCTTGGCCATCCTGATTATTCTGAGCATCAACCTGCTCATGCTGCCCTTGATGACTGCCAGATGGTGGCTGCTCTTAAGGACCTTGGGCTCGCCGGTCAGCCTGCTCTCGGTCTGCGTGTACCGCAGTGCCGCCAATGCCATCAGCTATCTGACTCCCGGCCCGCATTTCGGAGGTGAACCACTCTCCGTCTATCTCCTGCACCAACGGCAGGGGATTCCTCTGGCAACCGCTACGACCTCGGTTGCCGTGGACCGGCTGCTGGAGCTTCTGGCAAGCTTTTTCGTCTTGACCCTCTGCCTGATCAGTCTTGTCTTTGCCGAAAGCAGCCCGTTCGCCGGGAGTCAGGGATTGTCCATAGTCATAGCCGTGCCGATGGTGTTAACCTTTGTTCTGGCCGCGCTTTTTACCGGCGGAAGACCACTTTCCCGCTCTGTTTTTCTGTTCAAGAGGTTCGGCAGGAGGGATCTTTCGCCACTATCCTGCAATACCGGGCCGTTGTTGGACGTCATTATCCAAGGTGAGGCCATGGCGGAATCCCTCTATCGCCTGCATCGCACCCAATTACTGCTTGCCAATCTTCTTTCTCTGGCTCACTGGTTCGGGGTTTTTGCCGAATTCTGGTTGATGTCCTTTTTTCTTGGTTTCCCGCTGTCGTTTTGGCACCTGACCGCCGTGGTTGCGGTCGCTCGCCTTGCCTTTTTTACGCCCCTGCCGGCGGGAATCGGTGCCCTGGAATCCGCCCTGCCATGGGCGACCGCTTCCCTTGGACTGGGGAGCGCCCTTGGCCTCAGCCTCTGCCTGATCATCCGGTCCCGCGACCTTCTCTTCAGCCTGGCCGGATTCGGTCTGACAATGAAGTATTTGACTTGTCAGAGGAAGGCCAGTATCATCAATAAACAATCGGGGTGACACAGTTTTCGTTAGGAAGCGTGCTTTTGCGGAAGCAATCGCACTGTGTACCGAAAAATAAAAATGCGAGGCAACGCACTCGGTCGATTTTTTGCGACGCCGCCAAGGGATATATATGGATGAAGGTCAGCCTCAGGATACCACACTCTGGCGTGACAGGAACACTCCGGTAACAATCAGCAGCGAATTCAGTTGCCACCAGGAAGAATATTTCAGCCGGTTGCCGCTCCTCTCCGAGCAATTCCTGGACCGGCATCATCGGCCGCTGGTCACTGTTTCTTACGCCCAGAGCGTGGACGGCAGCATCGCCACCCGGAACCGTGAACAGCTGCAGTTGAGCGGCAACCAATCCATGGTCCTGACCCATCGCATTCGCGCCGCCTGCGACGCCGTCGTCATCGGCATCAACACCCTGCTGGTCGACAATCCCCTGCTGACCGTTCGTCTCATCGAGGGGACAAGCCCCCAGCCCATCGTTCTGGACAGCAATCTGCGCACCCCGGTGCAGGCTCGGCTTCTCGACCGCATCGACCGCCGCTGCTGGCTGGCCTGCACCGATAACAGCGATCCCGGGCGAGTCGGCGCAATCCAGGGCCGGGGGGCGGAGATCATCCGCTGCCATCGTGACAGCCGGGGCAGGGTGGATCTGCCGGATCTCCTGCATCTGCTCGGCAAGAGAGGCATCAAGAGCATCATGGTGGAGGGGGGCAGCCAGGTGATCACGAGCTTTATCAAGGCACGCCTGGTGGATCAGATGATCATCACCATCGCCCCGCGCCTGGTGGGAGGCTTGCAGGTACTGGATCGGCCTGCGGTGGACAACGGCTCTCTGTTGCGTCTCAATCCGGTGTCCTACCAATCCTGCGGCCCGGACATCATCCTCTGGGGCCAACCGGAATGGCAGGACCCATGAGGCAGCATCGTCTGGAATTTATAAAGCCGGGGCAGGTGGCCGTGAAAGCCGGGGCGGCGCCACGACCGGCTGCAGGTCAGGTCCTCGTGCAGACGCATTATTCCGCTATCAGCCCGGGGACGGAGATGTTGGTCTACCGGGGCCAGTGGCCACCGGGTGTGACGGTCGATGCCACCATAGGAACCCTGGCAGGAGCCTTTGCCTATCCTCTGGCTTACGGCTATAGTGCGGTCGGCCGGGTGATCGCAACAGGTCCTGCGGTATCAGACGATTGGCTGAACCGCCGGGTTTTTGCCTTCCAGCCCCATCAGGACCTTTTCTGCGCTGAACCTTCGACTCTGCATCCCATCCCTGACGATCTGGACGATGAGACCGCCCTCTTTCTGCCCAGCATGGAGACAGCGGTCAACCTCCTGCTGGACGGCGGTCCCCTGATCGGCGAAAAGGTTATAGTTGTCGGGCAGGGCATCATCGGTCTCCTTACCACAGCCCTGCTCTCCCGTTTTCCGCTGGCAGCACTCGCAACCCTTGACGCTCATCCGCTACGGCGCGAGGCATCGATGCGTCTCGGTGCAGGAGCGTGTTTTGACCCGGAGGACCAGGACTTCTTCACCCGGTTGGGCGGGATTCAGGGCCAGGGCGGCGATGCGGATCTGGTGTACGAACTCTCAGGCAACCCGGCAGGGCTGAATACCGCTCTTTCGCTCACGCGATTCAGCGGCCGGGTGGTGGTCGGCTCCTGGTATGGCGCCAAAAAGGTCGATCTGGACCTGGGCTCTTTCTTCCATCGTGGCCGTGTTTCGCTTATCAGCTCCCAGGTGAGCAGTCTGGCCCCTGGGCTTACAGGCCGATGGCAGAATAATCGGCGACTGCATCTGGCCTGGGAGATGCTGCGTCAGGTTCACCCGTCCGCCTGCATCACGCACCGTTTCGCCCTGGCTGATGCTTCTCTGGCCTATGCGCTCATCGACCGCAGCCCAGGAGAGACGATTCAGGTCATCTTCGATCACCGCCCCGCAGGGGAAGTGTGAGATCAAATAAGGAGTAAAAAATATGTACAGTCTCGGCGTGCGGCGCGAATTCAGCGCCCGGCATTACCTTGTCGGCGGCGACTGGGGGGATGAGAATATCGAGCATTCCCATCGCTACCGGATGGAACTGGTCCTGGAGGCAAAATCACTGGACCGTCACGGCTTTCTGGTTGATATTGTCGAGGTGGAGCGTCATCTGGGTGAGGTCGCGGCCGAGTTTCAGGGCAAGACCTTAAACACGCTTGCCGCTTTCGCAGGCATCAACCCCAGTATCGAACGACTGGCAACCTTCATCCATGACGCGTTCAGGGAACGCCTTGCTCATGTTCGACTGGAGGCCCTGACCGTCATCATCTGGGAGGATGACATTGCCTGGACATCGTATCGCGCCCCCCTCTGATGCGTATCGGCTTCATCATCTACGGCAGCCTGGACATCCTCACCGGCGGCAACCTCTATGACCGGATCGTGGTCCAGGGCCTGGCGCGGCTGGGCCATGAGGTGGAAGTGATCAGCCTTTCCGGCGGCTCGTACCTGCGACGTCTCCGGCATGGTTTGTCTCCCGGGCTTTGCCGTCGGCTGCTGGCCGGCAGGTTCGATATCCTTATTCAGGACGAACTCTGTCATCCGTCACTTTTTCTGGTGAACAAACAGCTTCGCCGGCAGGGCGGCCCGATCCTGGTGGCCCTCGTCCACCACGTCCTCTGCGACGAACCGCGCCATCGCTTACAGAATATGCTTCTGGCGGCGGCCGAGCGACGCTATCTGGCCTCGGTGGACGGCTTTATCCATAACTCCCGGACCACCCAACGGACGGTGGCCGCCCTGGTGGACCATGATCGGCCCCAGGTGATCGCCTATCCGGCCGGAGACCGATTCGGAGCCCCGCTTTCTGCCGACATCATCGGCCAACGGGCGCACCGTCCCGGACCCTTGGAACTGCTTTTCCTGGGCAATGTGATCCCCAGAAAAGGATTGCTGCCGTTGGTCAAAGCCCTGGCCGGGGTTGACCGAGACCTCTGGCGCCTTTCGGTGGCCGGAGGTCTCGACTTCGACCCAGCCCATGCGGCCGAGGCTCGGCAACTCGTCCGGCAACTTGGCCTGTCCGATGCAGTCCGGTTTCTGGGTCCTCTCCAGGATAACGAACTGGTCGAGGTCCTCAGTACCAGCCATATCTTCTGTATGCCTTATGCCTATGAGGGATTCGGCATCGCCATTTTGGAAGCCATGGCCTTTGGTCTGCCGGCCATCGGCTGCAGCAATGGTGCGGCAGCAGAGACCATCAGCCATGGAAGGAACGGTTTCCTGCTGTATCCCGGTGACCTTGCGGGCTTGGAGCCGCTGCTTTCTGAACTGCACCGGGATCGAGAGTGGCTGCAGCGGCTGGCCATGGCCGCCCGCGCGACCTATATCGAGAGTCCGGGCTGGCAGGATGGAGTGGCTGCCATTGACGGCTTCCTCCGGAAGATGATGGGCTTGCAAATTTCAAAACGAACGAACTCCAATGCGGCAGGATAATGTTATAAACAGCCAAATTCATCCGGCAGCCGCGGATGAGACCGGGAAGAGCTTTGATCCCCGCTATCTTGCAGCCAAGAAAGGCATTGATGATAAGGCTCTCAACCAGGACGTGTGGGAGACGCTGCGCCAGGCCCTGCCGCAGGCTGCAGGGAGTGAGCCTGTGAATATTCTCGAAGTCGGCGCCGGCATTGGTACCATGCTCGAACGGATCATAGATCGGGGGTTGCTGACAGGTCTCGCTACCTACACGGCCACCGACAGCGACCCGGGCCAACTCGGGGCGGCCCGGGAATACCTTTCGCAGTGGGCGGGAAAGCGGGGCCATGTCTTGTCCTGGTTCGGAGAACATCACGGTAGGCTGCGTACCGCAAGCGCTGATGTGTCGCTGGTCCTTGGCCTTGCCTGTGCCGAAGAGCTTGCCGACAGATCCGATATTCCCGGCCCGTTCCATCTCCTGATCGCCCATGCCGTGCTTGATCTGGTCGACTTTCCTGCCGTGCTGCCGCGACTTCTGTCACGGCTTAAAAATAACGGTCTGGCCTACCTCACTTGTAACTTTGATGGCGAGACCATCTTTCTGCCTGAATGTGTTGGTGACGAGGAGATTGTCAGGCTCTATCATGCCTCCATGGAGGCGCGGCTGACCGGGGCAAGCCACACGGGCCGGAGGCTGCTGACGTTCCTGCAACGTCCTGGCCTGGAACTCCTGGCCGCCGGCAGTTCGGATTGGGGCATCCATCCCCGGCAAACCCGCTACTCCATGGATGAGAGCTTTTTCCTGCACGCCATCATTGAAACAGTGGAACGGGAGGTGGCAAAAATAAACAACCCGCCGTCCGGCCTTGCCGCCTGGGCCCGCCTGCGACACCAGCAGGTTGAGGCCGGCGAATTGTCCTTCCTGGCCCGGCACCTCGATTTCCTGGTCCGGCACCATCCGTCCCTGCCATGACAATCAAGAAGCTCCCTTGTCCGACGCTATTGAGCCTGCCTGCGGCCTTCTTCTTCCTCAGCGTCGCGCTCAATTTCGACTATCCGGCAGACCGCCTTTTTACCTGGCAGCTCTTGCTGCCGTCCATGGATGTCTGGCTGTTGCTCATCCCGCTGGCCATGGCGGCCGGCTGCGGAAAACGGTTTGTGTTCTGGACCAGCCTGCCTGTATGGGCTCTCTTTCTTTTCCTGCGCCTGATTCGGATCGGCGATATCGTCGTGCCGATGTTTCTGGACCGGCCCTTCAACCTCTACATTGATTCCGGCTACCTCCCTGATCTTTGCGACCTGCTCAAGACCTCTTCCCGCCAGGGAGATTTCCTGCTGCTGGCGGTGAGCGCGGTGCTGGCAGTGCTGGGGGGGATGGCCTCAAGCTGGTACGCCTGGCAGGTGGCGGCCAAGTCGTTTATGGCCGACCGGATCCGGCTCGCGTTTCTGGCCGGATCGGGCCTGATCCTCGGCGCGGCCCTGATCTGGGGAGGGGATGCGGCAAGACCGCAGGCCCTGATTCGCCTCGGCCAGGAGATCCTCTTCATCCATGACCGACCTGAACAGCAGCAGGCCTTTATTGCCCTGCTGGAACAAACGGCCAGGGACAGGGGAGCCCGCCCGGTCTTGCTCAAAGGTCTGGAGGGTGCCGATGTGTTACTTTTCGTAGTCGAGTCCTATGGCCGCACCGTCTTCAGCCAGCCCCGGTACCGGCAGGCGATGGATATCACCATGACCGGATTCGCCAAGGTTCTTGATCAGCATGGCTTTGCGGCGGTCTCTTCCTACCTGGTGTCGCCGACCTACGGCGGCTCATCCTGGCTGGCCCATGGCACGCTGGAGTCGGGGCTGAGGACGGGTGATGATCTTAAGGAGAAAGCGCTGCTACATTCCTCCGTGCCGCCCATGGCCTCCTGCTTTAGCAAGAGCGGCTATCGTACCGTCTCGGTGATGCCCGGTACTCGTTTTGCCTTTCCGGAAGGGGCCTATTTCGGTTACGAACAGGCCTATTACGCCAGGGATTTCAACTATCACGGTCCGATTTTCGGTTGGGCGCCCATGCCGGACCAATTTGTGCTCGACTGGGTAAGGCGCCGCGAATTTACAAAGCGCGAGCAGCCGCTCTTTGTTCGCTACGTCCTGATCAGCAGCCACGCAGCCTTCAATGTCCAGCCACCATACATTCCAGATTGGGACGTTATCGGCGACGGCAGTATCTATAATGATCGGCAGCCGGTCTCTTACCCCATTATCTGGCCCAATCTTAAAAACGCGGGTGACGCCTACTTGCGCTCTCTGGACTATGTATTTACAACCTTGGGGGACTACTTTGCCAAGTATGTCAGCGCCGACACCCTGATCATCATTATCGGGGATCATCAACCCAATCTGCAGCTCACAGGTGCAGGCGAACCCTGGTCCGTGCCGGTGCACATCATCAGTCGGAATCCCCGTTTCCTGGAGCCGTTCCGCAAGCGGGGCTACACGCCGGGCCTAACCCCTGCCCAACCACCTCCTCATGCCGGGATGGAAATTTTTTTGCAGGAATTTTTGCAAGATTTCAGATAATTATCACAAGAATAGGGTCGGATTGATTTTATCAGAAACCTTAACGACGTCTTATGTCAAAGCTTCTTCCGCTTACCGGGGGTATCAATTGTCTAGACTTTTTCGACAATCAGGCTGCCGATGGAATACCCGGCGCCGAACGAGCAGATAATCCCCTTGTCACCGGAGGCCAGATCATCGTGATATTTATGGAAAGCGATGATCGATCCGGCTGATGCCGTGTTGGCATATTGGTCCAGAACAATTGGGGCTTCGTCGAATTGTGCATCGCGGCCGAGGAGGTGGCGGGCAACAAACAGGTTCATATTGATATTTGCCTGATGCAGCCACATGCGGCGGATGTCGCGAATGTCGATTTTCGCTCCTGCAAGCTGGTTATCAACAAGGTTGCAGATGAGCGGCAGGAGTTCCTTGAAGACCTTCCGGCCCTGCTGAATGAAATATTGATCCTGCTCGTAAAAGCGCTGAAAGGTGATATCCGGTTCAGCCTTGGTCAGAAAGCTGGAATTGGTGCGGATATTATTGGAAAAATGCGTCTGGAGCCTCCGATCCAGAACCCGGAATACATGCTTTCCTGTTGCTGTTTCCTCTTTTTCGAGGATGCAGGCCGTTGCCACATCGCCAAAGATAAAATGACTGTCTCTGTCCCGGAAATTGATTTGCGGGGAGGTATACTCAGGGTTGACGACCAGGGCACAGGTCGCCGTTCCGGACATGAGGGCATCCATGGCGGTTGAAAGAGCGAAAGTCGCCGTCGAACAGGCCACGGTCATATCAAAAGCGTAGCCGGTGCAGCCGAGGGCGGCCTGGATCTCGACTGCTACTGCGGGCCAGGGCCGTTCCGATGTGGAGGCGCCGTAGATCACCAGGTCAATCTCTTCCGGTTTTTTGCCGGCCCGATCCAGTGCCTCACGGGCCGCGGCAATCCCCATCTCCGCTGTGATCGACAGTTCCGTGTCGGCTCGTCTCGGGATAATGGGCATCATTCGATGTGTATCCAGTATGCCCTCTTTGATCATCACATAGCGTTGCTTGATGCCGGAGGCCTTTTCGATAAAATCACAGGTCGATTTCTGCAGGGCGGAGACGTCCCCGCGAGCAATGGCGTCGCTGTTTTTGTGGTTGAAGTCGTCGGCGAAGGCATTGAATGCACCGACAAGCTCCTCATTGGTAATAACATTGGGGGGGGTGAATACTCCGGTTCCGCTGATCACGGTATGGGATAGGGAGTCGGTCATGGCGGTAATTATTGGTTGAAGAATAAGAAGGTTCGGAGAATCCTGCCGTTGTGCCAAACCCGGTGATCCTAAAACTTTTCCGGACTCTTTTCAATCTCTAATCGACCCTACCCTTTTATAGACCTTCAATAAATTGGCCTATGTCCTTCTTTATTGCCTCCAGCGCCTTTGCGAAGAGAAAATCTTCGGGGTCTTTGGTGTTGGTGTGAATTTCCTGGGCTTTTTCAGCAAGATCGGCCAAGCCACATTGCAGCAGGATGCCTTTGAGCTTATGGGCGTCGTGTCCGAGTGCCGAATAATCTTTCTCCTGCAGAGCCTTCTCTGCATTGGCGAGGATCTCTGCCAGGTTCCTGCGGGCGATGTCCGCCAGTCGCAGGATCTGGTCGTTGGGAAGATTCGTTGTGATTTTGATATAGTGGCTGACCTGATCCGTCATAGTTTGCACGGAGGCTCTCTCAGCCTCAATGCCTGTCTCCTCTTTGCTGCGATGCAATGGAGATGTAATCAAGGACTGCAGGGTGGCGATAACCCGGTGGTACTGGAAAGGTTTGCTGATATAGGCATCCATGCCGGCGGAGAGACATCTTTCCTTGTCCTCCTCCATCGCCTGGGCCGTCATGGCAATAATCGGCACGTGTCGGCCTTTGAGCCTGTCGGCAAGGCGAAGGTCGATATGTTCCGGCAGCTCTTCGGTTACCGGCGCCCCTATTTCCAGGGAGCGGATGACGGCGGTTGCGGTCAGGCCGTCCATCTCCGGCATCTGCACATCCATGAAAATGACGTCAAAATCTTCGACTAACATTGCCTTCAGGGCTTCGAGGCCACTTTTCGCGGTGGTCACCAGATGATCTTCGTCTAGCATCATGCAGACCACATCGCGGTTCATTTCGTTGTCGTCAACGAGTAAGATATGCAAGTCTCTGCTTTTCTGTTCCGGACGCAGTTCTTCTCCCGGATCCTTCTTTGTCGGTTTTTCCAAGCTGGGTTGCAGTTTGACAATGAAATGAAAGGCGCTGCCTGAATTCGTCCGGCTCTCCGCCCAGATGCTTCCCTCCATCATTCCTACCAGTTGCTTGCAGATAGACAGCCCCAGGCCTGTTCCTCCAAATTGTCTTGCATAGGACGTGTCGGTCTGTTCGAAACTGTTGAAGATCAGCGCCAGTTTTTCAGGTTTGATGCCGATACCGGTATCAGTGACGATGAAATGAAGCGAGATTTTTTTGTCGGTCTCACTTTCGCTTTCAAGAGCAACATTGACGGTGACCGATCCCGAGGGGGTGAATTTTACGGCATTGCCGACAAGATTGAGAAGAATCTGCCGCAGCCGCATGTCGTCCCCGATAAAAACAGGAGGAAGATTGTCCTGGACGATCATCTGCAGTTTTAAGCCCTTCCTGCCTGCCAGAACATTCAAGGTGGATATGACACCTTCCAGTAACTCGTGCAGGTCAAAAAGAACGTTGCTTAACTGGAACTGACCGGCTTCCATTTTTGAAAAATCGAGTATATCGTCAATAATACCGACAAGATGCTCCGTAGAAAGGTGGATCTTCTCGATATAATTCCGTTGCTTGAAATTGAGGTCGGTCTGTAATGCCAAATGGGACATGCCCATGATAGCATTCATTGGCGTACGTATTTCGTGTGACATATTAGCCAGGAACCGGCTCTTGGCCTTGTTGGCATTTTCAGCAACGTGTTTGGCCTTGATCAAAGCCTTTTCGGTTTCCTTCTTTTCCGTAATGTCGATGCAGTATTCTATGATTTGTATCAGCGTCCCGGCTTCGTCATAGATCGGATGGCCATGCACCTCAACGATTCGTTCCTCACCTCTTGCATTCAAATGGATATGCTCAACAATTGTCGAGGTGCCGTTTTCCGTCACCTCCATGATTGGACAGGGATGGTTGCTGGTCTCACAGGGACGGGTTAAACCATGTGTCAGCCAGTAGCAGGTCCGCTGCACACTGGCAAGATCAAGTCCGGCAGCTCTATTTGCCAGAACAATTTCATGGGTTTTGACATCAATAACGTAAAAAGGGTGAGGAATGGCATTTATGACCGAGCTGAGAAATATATTCTGCCGGGCAAGTTCTTGCTTCGATTCGAGAAGTGACTGATTCAGATCACCCAGTTGCTGTGTGCGCCTGCCCACCTCTTCCTCAAGATGGTCGTTCAGGTTTTTTAATTCATAAAGCGTGTAATGCGTCAGCGATATGATCCCGTAGACAAAAAGAGAACCGCCTAGAAAAACAGTGCTGATCAGGATCTCAAGGGGAAAATTAATTTTTTCGAACTGTATCAGGAGATACCCGCAATAGCCAATGACGAAAAAACAAATGAGAAAGGTAAGTATTAGCCACTTTGGCTGCAATGAAGGAGGGACGATATGATGCAGGCGCCGGGTTAAATATACCGATACAATGAGTATCGCTGCACCTGCAGCGACCATGATCATTAATACCGTGTTTAAATTTGCCAAGTTCGTGATAGTCCGCCTCTGCCGAAAATGTAAATCCGGGTTGTTGTTCAGGTTCGGCACAGTGTAGTAAATTGATTTCCTCTGTGCCCACTTGATCTTATAATGTGTATCGTATTCTCGACTATTCGGCGTATGGGGTCAAGAAAAAGCAGGTTGATCCGAAAAAAAACATGCCTGAAGTCCCCCCTTTATTCCTGGCCGTCTTCCTGCGGTATCGACAAGGAGCCGGCAATATGGCATTCTTTCCGGATTCGCTCAACGGAAATTGAGGTACGCATCATCCAGAGAGGAGATCCAAAATGAAAAAGAAACTCGCAGAACTCAAAACACGCCTGGCGGAGATCAATGATCTCCAGATGGTCGCTTCCCTGCTGGATTGGGACCAGCACACCTATATGCCTCAGGGCGGCGCGCAGGCCCGCGGGCGGCAGCTGGCGACCCTTGCAAAAATCACCCAGGAGAGGTTCATCGATCCTGCGGTCGGCAGACTGCTCGAGGACCTCCGTCCTTATGAAGAAAGCCTGTCCTCTGATGCCGACGATGCAGGTCTTCTCCGTGTCACCCGTCGCGACTACGAGCTGGCCCTCAAGGTTCCGCCGAAATTTCTGGCCGAATTCCATGTCCACATCGCTGATTCGTACCAGATCTGGACTCAGGCCCGGCCGGCCAATGACTTTGACAGGGTCCGGCCCTGTCTGGAAAAAACGCTGGATTTGAGCCGCAGGATGGCCGGTTTTTTCCCCGGTTATGAGCATATTGCCGACCCGCTGATCAACTTTTCCGATTATGGGATGAAGGCCTCGGCGGTGCGCAGGCTCTTTGCCGAATTACGGACCCGGCTGGTGCCCATCGTCAGATCCATCACCTCCCAGCCGGCGGCGGATGATTCCTGCCTGCGCCTGCACTACCCCGAAGCGCAGCAGCTGAAATTCGCTGAAGAGGTCGTCCGTCGTCTTGGCTACGACTTCAACCGCGGACGTATCGACAAGACCCATCATCCCTTTATGACCAAGTTCTCGCTGGGCGATGTGCGGATCACCACCAGAGTCAAGGAGGATTTCCTGGGTGAGGCGCTCTTCAGCACTATGCACGAGGCGGGCCACGCCCTCTATGAGCAGGGGATTGACCGGGCCTTTGAGGCCTCTCCGCTGGGCGATGGGGCCTCCTCCGGCGTCCATGAGAGCCAGTCGCGCACCTGGGAAAATCTGGTCGGGCGCAGCCGCGGCTTCTGGGAGTATTTTTATCCCCGCCTCCAGGCTGCATTTCCGGCTCAGCTGAAGGGTGTTTCGCTGGAGAGGTTCTACCGCGCCGTCAACAAGGTCGAGCGCTCGCTGATCCGGACCGATGCCGATGAGGTGACCTATAACCTGCATGTGATGCTGCGTTTTGATTTCGAGCTGGCCCTGCTTGAAGGCTCTCTTGCCGTCCGCGACCTGCCCGAGGCCTGGCGCGAACGCTTCCGGCAGGATTTCGGCATCGCGCCGCCCGATGACCGTGACGGCGTTCTGCAGGATGTCCACTGGTTCGGCGGCACCATCGGCGGCGCCTTCCAGGGATATACGCTTGGCAATATCCTGAGTGCGCAGTTTTACGATGCTGCGCTCACCGCCCATCCGGAGATTCCCGAGGAGATGCGGCAGGGTCGATTCGGAACCCTGCACGGTTGGCTCAAGGAAAATATCTACCGGCACGGGCGCAAGTTCACCATGGATGAGCTCGCCCAGAGCGCCACCGGAGCCCCACTGACGATCGAGCCGTATATCCGATACTTGGGGACCAAATACGGAGAGTTATATGATTTAAGGTAAGCCGCAGTTTCTGGAAGTGCGGGACCAGGTGCTCAGTGTTTATTTCGCCTCGTCAACCATCAGGATGGTCTTTTCCTCGACTTCTCTGGCAATCTGCACCAAGGCTGCATCCTGTGACAAGGCCGAAAGCATCTGCGCCGGTTTAATAAGTCCGATTTTTGTTTTGTCTTTCTCGGTAAACACTGAAATGCGACAGGGGAGCGCCATGTTCAGGCGCATATCTGTTGCCAGAACTTTTGCCGCCTGCACTGGATTGCAGATTTCGAAAACCTTGCACTGCTCGTCAAATGCGATACCCTTGCTGCGAAGTGTGTCTCCCAGGTTATGGACATGCAATACCCCGAAGCCATGACGTTTAACGGCTGATTCAAGGTCCGCCGATACCTGCTCGAATGATTTGTCGGTCTCAACGATGTAATACATAAATCCCCTCGATTTTTTTTGATAAGTAAGTTGCAGGCCAAGCCGCAACCATGAAGTATTTCGTGAAGAGACGAGCGCCAAAAATTACAGGTGTACCCGGTGTAATTTTGCTTGAATCCGGTATCTCGTCTCCTGAATTCCCTGCCTTTTCCCGAAGCGTCAACCCTTGAGTCCCAGGAGGCGTTCGGCATTGGCGGTGGTGTAGCGGGCCGTTTCCGCCGGAGGTTCGTGGCGGAGTTCGGCCAGTATCTCCAGAATCTCCGGCAGGAATTCCGGGCGATTGTTCTCGCCCCGGTGGCCCGCGAGCGGGATGTCCGGCGCATCGGTCTCCAGAACAATCGCCTCCTGCGGCAGTTCGGCGGCGATGGCCCGGATGCGCCTGGCCCGATCGTAGGTGAGCGTGCCGCACAGACCGATGCCGAAGCCGAGTTTGATATACTGTCGGGCCTGCTCGGCGCTGCCGCTGAAGGCATGGACGATCCCGCCGTGGGAAAATCGCTTAGCCCGCAAGGTCTTCATGACCTGATCATGGGCCTTCCGGACATGGAGAAGGATCGGAAGACGGGCCTGGGAGGCGATCTCCAACTGCCTCTCGAACAGTTCCTGCTGGGCCGCCCGGTCGCTGCCTTCGATGTAATAATCAAGGCCGATCTCTCCGATGGCGACCAGATCGGCAGTCCTAGTCAGTTTCTCCAGTTCTTCCAGGTGCTGGGGGCGATGCTGCGACAGGTACATCGGGTGCAGGCCGGGGGCGGGGTAGAGTCCCTGCCGGGTCCGGCAGAGTTCGAGCATCCGGTCCCAGCCATCTCGATCTACTCCCGGCAGGATTATCCTCTGCACTCCCGCCTCCTTTGCCCTTGTCAGCAGGAGATCAAACTGGGGAGAGAATTCTTTAATATCGAGATGACAATGGGTATCGATCAGTTCCATAAGCGGACTCTTGAGGTTCTGCCAAAGATGGCCTGAAGATGAGATGCGCGCACCCTATGGAAGTCGGAGCCGGGCTTGCCCTGCCTTCTTCCACGCCATTTCAGTCCAAGAGTAAAGCAAGGACGTGAGCCATTTTTCCCACAAGTATAACGTCATATCTGATCTGTCGAGGACGGGTGCTCTCTACTTCCCCGTGAGCAATGTTTCGATTTTTGAGGTTCCATTATCATCTACTATAATGCAGGCCAAAGAAACAGGAATTGCCTCTTTGGGAAGATTGGAGATCAAAGCAAACTTGACCGTTCCTCCCGGCGCAATCTGCTGCCGACCTGGGCGACCGTCAAAAGACCATTCTGGATAGATTAAACCCTCTTTATCGGTTATAGTGAAGGCGATCCTACTCCAATTATTAGTATGAATGCTTTGGATCCTTTCAGTCCGATTTTTTAATCTTACCTCAACAATCAGCAACTTGTCGTTTTTTGCGTGTGTATTGACGTTCGATTCTTCGGCGGAATAGTGTGTGCGATAGCTTGACATTTCCTGTATGTCAATGATCTGAAACACCCAGAGGTCCGTTACCACTTCATGCGAAGTCGGGAGGTTTTGCGGGGGGTTCGGCTGGGATTTTTCCGGGATGTCATGTACCGGCTTACTGGTTTCCGGGATGTGTTTTTTATCATTTGGTTCCTGTTTCGGTGGGGCTGTTTCGTGAGTCGGAGGCGAAACCGCGACAGGAGTGGTGGAAGGCACCGAGTGAAGGGTTGCGGCACCAAAAGAAACAACGCCAATAAACATGAGAAAAAAAATAGATGCGCGTATCTTGTCCGATGAAGCGCGAAAGAAAAAAAAGGCAAGGATCGAAAGTGCGATGATCATCAAAGCAAAGATCCCTAACGGACTTTTGGCTGCTTCAGCAATAATATTGGGTGTATTCTGAAAGAAATTATTCACTATTTCGCCTCCATTTTCACCAGGGATTCTAGATGCCGGATCATGACACCAAATCAATATCGTAAGAAACCAATACGAGAGAAGCGCATCCAGCAAAACCCAACTTTTTTATTCTGCAAAAATGATTCTCCTCATCTGCCAAATTTTCCCGATCGGCCCTTGTCAGGCTGCAAACCGGCCTTATCCTAACCGATCGATAAAATCGATGCAACTTTTTCCTCTCTATCCCCATAATTGCCCTGCGAGGTAGGAGCAAATTTATTAATATTCCCTGCACATCCTGTCATACCCCTTTTTACACGAACTTTCAGCATCCTCAGGTTTTAGGAAACCTGGAAGTTGAGAGTCAAATCCTCAAGGTTAACAAGACAGAGTGTCGGTATAGGATTTCGGTAAAAACGGGTCTTTTATAAACAAAAAGTGCAAAAGACAGGCCGCTGATTTGACATCAAAACAGCTTCCGGCAGGCAATCCCAGCCTTTTCAAAATCCGCCTGCAACTCTTTGCCCTTCTCCTGGAAAAACGCATCCTTTATAGCCCATCGAAGGCCGTGTTTCTTAAAGGCCCAATCCGCATAGTGGTAGTTGAGCCGGTCGATCAGGACATGGTCCACCTTGCCTGCCAGAAGGTCCCCCAAGGGCTCGGCGCCGGGAAGCATCGGCGCAATCATCGCAAAGGTTGAAATTCCTGCCGCATGCAGGGTCGCCAGGGCCTCGATCCGTTGAGTGATCGGCGGTGCGCCGGGCTCAAAGAGAACCCGCATCTTCTCGTCGGCGGTGGTTATCGTGAACCCGACCTCGCAATCGGTTGCGTTCTGCAAGAGATCCATGTCCCGGATTACCAGAGGGGATTTGGTCTGGATGGTAAAAGGCCAGTTATTTTCCACCAGGATTTCAAGGCATTGTCTGGTGAGCTGATAGTTCTTTTCCACAGGCTGGTAGGCGTCGCAGACGCCGCTGATCCAGACCCTTCCTTTTTTCTTTTTCCGCACTTCCCCGGCCAGCAGGCCGGGAGCATTGATTTTGATATCGACAAAGTCTCCCCACGGTTCGCGGTGGCCGGTGAATCGCTTCATGAATTTGGCATAGCAATAGACACAGGCATGGCCGCAGCCGACATAAGGGTTCAGGGCATAGTCATAGATCTGGGATTTCGACAAGATACTCTTTGCTTCTCTTTCTTTGATGATCATCTTTGCCAGTGAGCTGAGTTTAAAACCGGTGATTGTTTTTGCCGCCTCCGCTGTCGCCTGCGTCCCCCTGACGCCCGAAAGGGATTCCCATCTTTTTCATTCTCTTACGCAGGGTGGAGGGGTGGATGTTCAGCAGGCGGGCGGCGCCGTTCTCTCCCTCGACGCGGCCGTGGCACCGGCTCAGGACCTGGCTGATATGCCGGCTCATAACCGTATCCAGTTCAAGGGGCTCCCAGGCGGGCTCGCCGCCGCGTTCGGGTTTTCCGGCAACGGTTGTTTGCAGCTTGGCGTCCAGGTCGTCGAAGGAGAGCAGAGCGCCCTTGCTGACAATCAGTTCCCGTTCCACGGCATTTTCGAGCTCCCGGACGTTGCCGGGCCAGCTGTACTGCATGAGGCGATCCAGGGCGCCGGGCGCCAGGGACGGGATCTTCAGCTTCTTCATCTCCCGCGATTTCTTCTGGATGAAGTGCTGGGCGAGAACGGGGATGTCCTCCGGTCGCCTGCGCAGGGGCGGGATGGCGATGGGGAAGACCCGCAGGCGGAAGTAGATGTCCTCGCGAAACCGGCCTTCGGCCAGCATCTGGTCCAGGTTGCGGTGGGTGGCGGCAATGACCCGGATATCGACCTGGAGGGTCTCGGTGCCGCCGACCCGTTCGATCTCCTTTTCCTGCAGAACCCGGAGCAGGCGGACCTGGGCCTCCAGGGGCAGTTCGCCGATCTCGTCGAGAAAGATCGTGCCGCCGTCTGCCCGTTCAAACCGCCCTCGCTTTTGAAAGAGGGCTCCGGTGAAGGCCCCCTTTTCGTGGCCGAAGAGTTCGCTGTCCATCAGCGTCGGCGGGATGGCGCCGCAGTTGACCCGGATAAAGGGTCCGTTCGAACGCAGCGACAGATTGTGGATGGCGTTGGCGATGACCTCCTTGCCGACGCCGGTTTCGCCGATGAGCAGGACCGGACTTTTCAGCGGCGCCACCTGGCGGACCATTTCCATTACCCGTTTCAGGCCGAACTCGGCGCCGATGACCTCGCCGCCTGAGATGGTGCGCAGTTCGTCCTGAAGGTAGCGGTTGTCGTCGGCCAGGGTGTCGCGCAGGGTCTGTAGTTCGCGATAGCGCAGGCTGTTGGTAAGGGCGATGGCGAAGGGTTCGTTCAGCTGGGAGAGCAGGCCGACATGATGGCGGTTGAAGCTGATGTCCGGTTCGCTGAACACGGAGAGGGTGCCGACGAATTTCCCTTCCAGCGCCAGGTCCAGGAGCAGTCCCGGCAGGTCCGCGATGCCCAGCTGGCGGACTACCGGCCCGGCTACCGCATCGTCGCCCGAACGCTCCATCAGCTTGGTCCGGGACGACCGCTGCTCATCGACCTGGCGCCGCCCGCGGGCGGAAATTGGCGTCCTCAGGGACATGGCCCGGCAACTGTCGATGGTGGCCATGGCAATGGTCTCGACGATGCCCAGCTCATGGTCATAGATATGCAGGGCGATATTGGTGGCGGGCAGATAGCGGGACAGGTACTGCAGGCAGCGCTGCATCGCAATTTCAATCTCCAGGCTGCCGCAGATGCGCAAGGTGGCCTCGCGGAAGAACTCGCTTTCGTCTATGGTCATAGGGACTCCAAGGTTAACTGGACTATAATCCAGAATAATACGTTTCTGGATTATAGTCCAGTTGAATCTGTCCCATGGCGCAGATGTGCGATCCAGTAATATGGTAACAATCTGGAATTAAAGTGTATTATTTTTGAGCACGCTTTTTGCTAATAAGAGGAGAGCAATGATAAAAAAAATGCACCCAGTGCACAGATAGGGGAGTCCCTCATGAGAGATGTAGTGATAGTAAGCGCCTGCCGAACCGCAATCGGCGCCTTTGGTGGAACCTTGAAGACCATGAATGGCCCGCAGCTGGCCAGTATAACCATGAAAGAGGCAGTCAGGCGGGCGGGCATTAATCCGGCCATCATTGATGATGTTCGCTATGGCTGCTGTATGGAGCATCACGACAATCTCAATGTCGCGAGAGTGGCGGCCTTGCTGGCCGGAATTCCGGACACGGTGCCAGCAGCTACCGTCAACCGGGTCTGCATATCGGGCATGGAGGCCGTTATTTCCGGCATGGCCATGATTCAGGCCGGGATGGCGGAGGTGATCCTGGCAGGCGGCGTGGAACACATGTCCGGCGTTCCGTATGCGGTGCCCAGCGCCCGCTGGGGGGCCAGGCTCCAGGATCAGGGATTTGTCGACGCGATGATCCACGCCCTGCACTGCGGCTCGCATCTGCTGCCTCTGGATAAAGACGCTCCTTTGAACACCGCCCAGGCCCCGGCCTCCCTGTTCGTCGGGAAACCTTATATCATGGGCCATACGGCGGAATTTGTCGCCCAGAAACTCGGGATCAGCCGGGAAGAGATGGATGAGGTCGCCCTGCGCAGCCAGAACAATGCCGAACGGGCAACCAATGACGGCTCCTTTGCCAAGGAGATCGTACCGGTAGCCGTTCCACGCAGGAAGAATGAACCGCTCCTCTTCGACAAGGACGAGCATTTCCGGCCCGGACTGACCATGGATCAGCTGCGCAAGTTGCCGCCGGCTTTCGTCCCGGAGACCGGCAAGGTCACGGCAGGCAACGCCAGCGGCCTCAATGACGGTTCCGCAGCCATGATCATCATGTCGGCGGATAAGGCAGGCGAACTGGGCCTCAAGCCTCTGGCCAGGATCCGGGCTGTCGGCCGCGGTGCCTGTCATCCGGCGATCATGGGCCTGTCGCCGGTGCCCGCCGTCCAGGATCTGCTGAGGCGCAGCGGCCTTGCGATAAGTGATTTCGAGCTGGTGGAGGTCAATGAGGCCTTTGCCTCCCAGTATATCGGCTGTGAGCGTGAACTGGGACTTAAGAGAGAGATAACCAATGTAAACGGCTCTGGAATAGGTTTGGGGCACCCCGTCGGCGCCACCGGCTGCCGGGTCATGGTCACCCTCCTTCATGCCATGGAGAAACGGGGCCGGAGTCTCGGCCTTGCCACTCTCTGCGGCGGCGGCGGTGTGTCTATGGCGTGCGCTCTGGAGATGGTCTGATTCTCCGGAGCGCATGGTGACCACGTGGGCAGCAAAAAAATGCCGAGAGTTCCGGTTTAGACGGGACCTATGCCATTGGAATAAATTGCAAAGATAAAACAACAGCCAGTCAATTTTTATACAAGGAGAATGTCCATGAGTCTTCCATCCGTCAACCATGAGCTGCTGACGCCGGTGAACTTCATCAAGCGAAGTGTCGAGGTCTATCCCGATAAGCTTGCGGTAGTCAACGGCAACAAACGGTATACCTACAGGGAGCTTTACGCCCGCATCAACCGCCTGGCCAGCGCCTTGAAAAAGCTAGGCATCGGTCGCGACGACAAGGTTGCCTTCATTTCCCCCAACACCGGGCCCATGCTGGAAGCCCATTTTGCAGTGCCCATGATCGGCGCCGTCCTGGTGACGGTGAATATCCGCCTCTCCGCCCCGGAGGTCTCCCATATTCTCAACCACTCGGACGCCAAGATCTGCTTTGTCGATAACGAGTTTGCCGGTACGGTCCTGTCGGAGATCGGGGAACTGACGAATGTGGCCGCCTTTGTCAACATCTGCGATGCCAGCGACGACCGCCCCCTGAACGGAACCGACTACGAATCCCTGCTTATGACCGGCAACCCTGATCCAATTGCCATCGACGTCGATGACGAGCGTGCGGTCTGCTCCCTCAATTATACCAGCGGCACCACCGGCAAGCCCAAAGGGGTCATGTACCATCATCGCGGCGCCTACCTCAACGCCCTGGGCGACTGCCTGGAAACCGGTCTGACCAGTGAATCCGTTTACCTGTGGACCCTGCCCATGTTTCATTGCAACGGCTGGTGTTTTCCCTGGGCCGTGACCGCGGCCGGTGCCACCCATGTCTGCCTGCGCAAGGTGGTTCCGGACCAGATCTTCAAGCTGATCCTGGCCGAAAAGGTGAGCCATATGTGCGCCGCGCCGATCGTTCTGATCGGCATGGCTAATCATCCGGAGTTTAAAAATCTCAAACCGGAACGCCCCCTGAAAATCACCGTCGGCGGCGCACCGCCGTCTCCTACTATTATCCAGCAGATGGAGTCTATCGGCGCCCAGGTCACGCACGTCTATGGACTCACCGAGGTCTACGGCCCCTATACGATCTGCGCCTGGCACAATGAATGGAATGCCTTGCCTGCAAGCGAGCAGGCTGCCATCCGTTCACGTCAGGGCGTGGCCTATATGGTCTGCCAGTTCCTTGATGTGGTCGATTCGTCGACCATGCAGCCGGTACCTCGCGACGGCAAGACCATAGGTGAGGTGGTCATGCGCGGAAATGTGGTTATGCTGGGGTACTACAAGGACCCTGAAGAAACGGCTAAGGCCTTCAAAGGCGACTGGTTCCATTCCGGCGATCTTGCCGTGATGCATCCGAATAATTATATCCAGATCCTTGATCGTCAGAAGGACATCATCATCTCCGGCGGTGAGAACATCTCGACGGTGGAGGTGGAAAACGTCCTCTATCGCCATCCCGATGTGATGGAGGTTGCAGTGGTGGCGGTGCCGGATGACAAATGGGGGGAGGTGCCCAAGGCCTTTGTCACCCCGAAACCCGGTTCCAACCCCACAGCCGAAGAGCTGATTGACTTCTGTAAGGAAAACCTGGCCCGATTCAAGGCACCTAAATCGGTGGAATTTGTCGAGCTGCCTAAAACCTCAACCGGTAAAATCCAGAAATTTGTGCTCCGGCGCCAGGAATGGTCCGGGCGGGAAAAGAAGGTAAACTGATCTCAAGGTCGGGCTGGTTTCAGTGGAGTTATAGAGACAGATTGATGAGACTGATATCGATTCGTCTATAAAAATTTTCGAAGATGGAAGGGCATGGTTAAAGGGAACTAGGCTTAGAACCTGGTTCCCTTCAGATCATTGGGCAATCGATTATCAGTTCTCCCCCGATTGAACAAAACAGTTGGGTCAAATAATCTCTATTTTTATAATACATTACGAAAGTCGCAAAAAGTACGTAGGGAAAAACTACAGAATATAAAAGGAGTAATTGAAATGAATAAAGCCGTAATTGTCAGTGGATGCCGTACCGCAGTGGGGGCATTTGGCGGGGCATTGAAAGATGTATCGGCGGTGCATCTTGGCGCGACTGTGCTGCGTGAAACCCTGAGAAAGGCGGGCCTTCGGCCTGCTGCAGGCAGTGCGATGATCAAGGCCGGCCCGGACAGGTTGCAGAGTCAGGGGCCGATCGCATTGGAGAAGGAGCACGACTCCTGGGACAAGGCGACTGTGCCGGTGACCATCGATGAGGTTATCATGGGCAATGTCCTGCAGGCAGGCCAGGGGCAGAATCCGGCCCGGCAGGCCATGATCACCGCCGGAATCCCTAAGGAGACACCGGCCTTTACAGTCAATAAAATATGCGGTTCCGGCCTGAAGGCCATTGCTCTGGGCGCCCAGGCCATTATGGCGGGTCAGTCCGAGGTGGTGCTGGCGGGCGGCCAGGAAAACATGAGCCGGGCACCTCTGGCCCTGCCGAAGGCGCGCTGGGGTTACCGCATGGAGTTGTCGGGCAGGGGCGAAATCACTGACCTGATGGTCTTCGATGCACTCTATGAGATCTTCTATGGCTATCATATGGGCGTGACCGCCGAAAACATTGCCAAACTGTATGCCATCAGCCGTCAGGACCAGGACAGGCTCAGCGTGTTGAGTCATGCCCGCGCCTGCCAGGGTATCGCCGAGGGATTCTTTGCCGCCGAGATTGTGCCGGTCAAGATCAGATCCAGAAAGGAAGAGATCCTCTTCAGTACCGACGAGCGGCCGATGGCAACCACTCTGGAGAAGATGGCACGCCTGAAGCCGGTCTTCGATCCGGCCGGAACCGTTACCGCCGGTAACGCCTCCGGTATCAACGACGGTGCCGCCGCCGTTCTGATGATGAGTGAGGAAAAGGCCAGAGAGCTGGGGCTTGAGCCGATTGTGACCATCGAAGGGTTTGCCTCGGGAGGGCTTGATCCGGCCTATATGGGACTTGGTCCGGTGCCTGCGATCCGCAAGGTCCTCGCTCAGACGAAAATGAACATAGCCGATCTTGATATGATCGAGCTGAACGAGGCTTTCGCGTCCCAGGCCATCGGCTGTATGCTGGAGCTTGGCATCAATATCGATAAACCTAACGAACTGGGCAGCGCCATTTCCATGGGCCACCCCGTCGGCTGTACCGGCGCACGGCAGATGGTCACCGGCATGCATCAGATGCAGCGAAAGGGCTACGGAACCGGGCTGATCAGCATGTGCATCGGCGGCGGCATGGGCATGGCCATGGTGGTGAGCAGGTAAAGCACAATTTTTCTTTCAATCCAGCGGAGTTTATGGTGTTATGGAAATAAAAACATTCGGCGTCATCGGGGCCGGGCAGATGGGCGGCGGTATTGCTCAGGTTGCTGCGGCCAGTGGCTTGCATGTGATCTTGAATGATATTAAAACGGAATTTGTTGAGAAGGGGCAGCAACGGATAATCGATAATCTGCAGCGGCTTGTCGAAAAAGGCCGGCTTGCAGGCGATGAAAAGACGAAGATCCTCGGGCGCATTACGACCAGTGTCCATCTGGAGGAGATGTCCTCTGCCGATTTCGTAGTCGAGGCGGCCTCCGAGAATGAACAGATCAAATTCATGCTCTTCGAGACGCTGGATCGGGTCTGCGGCGACCATGCGATTTTAGCCTCCAACACCTCGTCGATCCCGATCGGCAGGATTGCGGCCCGCACCAAACGGCCCGACAAGGTAATCGGCATGCATTTCATGAATCCGGTGCCGGTGATGCAGCTGGTGGAGATCATCCGCGGACTTGCCACTTCGGACGAGACCTACGGGACCACCCGCAGCCTTACCGAGCGGTTCGGAAAAACATCGGCACAGGCAAATGATTTTCCTGGGTTTATCGCCAACAGAATCCTGCTGCCGATGATCAACGAAGCGATCTTCTGCCTCTATCATGGGGTCGGCAAGCGCGAGGACATCGATACGGTAATGAAGCTCGGCATGAACCATCCGATGGGGCCGCTGGCTCTGGCCGATCTGATCGGTCTCGATACCTGCCTTGCGATCATGAATACGCTGCAGCAGGGTCTGGGGGATCCCAAATACCGTCCCTGTCCATTGCTCCGTCAGTATGTCGAGGCTGGGTGGCTGGGCCGCAAGACTGGCCGGGGCTTTTATACGTACGATAACTAAAACGGAAAAAACGACTATCGGAGGATAGGGAGATGACGGAAAAGGCCTTTCAGGAGCACTACCCGGATGAATTTGCCAACTGTTATGGTTGCGGCAGATTGAATGAGCATGGTCTGCAGATAAAGAGCTATTGGGATGGCGACGAGACCGTCTGTCATTTCACTCCAGATTCGAAGTATACCGGCGGATTTCCAGGATTTCTTTATGGAGGGATGATCGCCTCCCTGATCGACTGCCATGGGGCGGCGACGGCCTCGGCGGCCAAGGCCCGGGCAGAGGGTAAACCGATCTCACGGTTTGTGACCGCCTCCCTGAAGGTGGACTTCCGTGCCCCGACCCCGATAAATACCGAGCTTACGATCCGGGGAAAGGCCACGGAAATCAAAGGACGGAAGGTCCTGGTGGATCTGACGCTCACCGCCTGCGGCAAGCTGTGCGCTGAAGGATCGGCGGTGATGGTCCAGATCCCGGATGGGCCGGGTCCCCTGCCTGAAAAAAAATGATTTGTAATAATTAAATTTCTTACGATTGGAAATACAATAAAAAGGAGCAGCAAAATGAATTTTGAACTGACGGAAGAGCAGAATCTAATCCGGGATATGGTACGTGAATTTGCCGAAAAAGAGGTGGCGCCATCGGCAGCCGAACGCGATGAAGAGGAGCGTTTCGACCGGCCGCTGATGTTCGGCCGATTGGCGGAGCTGGGCCTGACCGGGATCGTTTTCCCTGAGCAGTACGGCGGGGCCGGTGCCGATTATATCAGCTATGCGATCGCGGTCGAAGAGTTGTCGCGGGTCTGCGCCTCCACCGGGGTGACCCTGTCGGCGCATCTATCGCTCGGTACCAACCCGATCTACCTGTTCGGGACCGAGGAGCAGAAAATGAAGTTTTTAGTACCGATGGCTAAAGGGGAAAAGATGGGAGCCTTCGGACTGACCGAACCGTCGGCCGGATCGGATGCAGGCGGCACCAGAACCACTGCCGTCCGGGACGGAAACGACTGGATCCTGAACGGCACCAAGATTTTCATTACCAACGCCGGTGAGGCCGAGACCTACGTCGTCTTTGCCCGGACTGACAAAGATGCCCAGAAACACCACGGCATCAGCGCCTTCATCGTCGAAAAGGGGACTCCGGGTTTTACCTTCGGCAAGAAGGAAAAGAAGATGGGCATCCGCTCGTCACCGACCATGGAGCTGGTTTACGAAGGCTGCCGGATCCCGAAAGAAAACCTGCTTGGCGAAGAGGGGAAAGGCTTCAAGGTAGCGATGAAAACCCTGGACGGCGGCCGGATCGGTATCGCCTCCCAGGCCCTCGGCATTGCTCAAGGGGCGCTTGATGCGTCGGTTGCCTACGCCAGGGAGCGTAAGCAGTTCAATGTCAGTATCGCCACCTTTCAAGGGATCCAGTTCCAGCTGGCTGATATGGCCACTCAGATAGAGGCGTCGCGGCTCTTAGTCTATAAGGCAGCGTACAGGGCCAGCGCCGGACTTTCCTATTCGCAGGAATCGGCGATGGCGAAACTGATGGCCAGCGAGACCGCGATGCGGGTGACCACCCAGGCGGTTCAGATTCACGGCGGTTACGGCTATACCCGGGAGTTCCCGGTAGAGCGGATGATGCGGGATGCGAAGATCACCGAGATCTATGAAGGCACCAGCGAAGTGCAGAGGATTGTCATCGGTACCGCGTTGACCCGCTAATTATTACATTTTTTACATCAGCAGCAGAGGAAATGGAGGGAGTAAATGGAAGCAAGCCGAGAGATATATTGGAATATCGGGCATGGGTGGACGACGCTGGTGCCGATGTATCTGCTGACGATAGCGGCAATGGCGGTGCTCGTCCACGGGTTCTGGCAGCGCCTGAAGGTCTATAAGCAGGGAAAGCCGATCGAGAGGACCGACCACTTTGGCGAGCGGCTCATGGATGCCATTGCGAGCGTCTTGGCACAGAGCAAGGTGATCCGGGTGAGGTGGCCGGGTCTGGCGCACGGGGTGTTCTTTTGGGGATTTTTTCTGCTGCTGATCGGCACGACCATCATCGTGATCCAGGCGGATTTTACCGACCTGCTGTTCGGGATCAAATTCCTGAAGGGGACCTTCTATAAACTCTTCTCGGTGGTCTTGGACATTGCAGGCCTTGCCGCTATCGTCATGATGGGGGCGATGTTTGTAAGGCGCTATGCTTTCCGGCCCCAGGGTCTGGAAACCAGCCTGGACGACGCCCTCATGCACGGCCTGCTCTTCGTGATTCTGCTCACCGGCTTTGTGATCGAAGGCGCCCGGATGGCGGTGACCGAGCTTGGGACTCCACTCTCTTATTGGTCTCCTGTGGGCCTGGTTTTCGCCAAGGCCATAGCGGGCATGGGCGAGGACGGACTGCGGGCGCTGCACGCCGGTACCTGGTGGTTCCACCTGCTGCTGGTGATGTTCTTCATCATCTCGATCCCGTATACGAAATTCCGCCATATCTTTACGACGAGCGTCAATATGTTTTTTGCCGACCGGGGTCCTGTCGGCAAACTCGTGACCATCGATATGGAAAATGAGGAGGCGGAGAGCTTTGGCGCTGTTCTCCTTTCGGATCTCACCTGGAAGGATATCTTCGACGCCGACGCCTGCACCAAATGCAAGCGCTGCCAGGATAGATGCCCGGCCTATGCCACTGATAAACCCCTGTCGCCGATGCAGGTGATCAACCAGATCGGCGAGATCGCCTTCAATACCCCTGAGGCCAAACTGATCGAGACCATCGGTAAGGATGCCCTCTGGTCCTGCACCACCTGCCGGGCCTGTCAGGATATCTGTCCGGCCGGGATCGAACATGTGAACAAGATCATCGAGATGCGAAGGAGTTTGGTGCTGATGGAAGGGGAGTTCCCCGGCGAAGAGGTAATGACTGCGATGGAACAGACCGAGGTGAACGGCAATCCCCTAGGTATAGGCTATGCCTCCCGCGGCGACTGGGCTGAGAAACTGGGGGTGAAGACGCTTTCGGAGGACCCGGAGGTGGATGTCCTCTACTTTGTCGGCTGCTATTCGTCTTTTGACAAACGCAATATCGCAGTGGCCACCAGCTTTATCAAGCTCTGCCGGGCTGCAGGCATCAAGGTCGGGATCCTCGGCAAGGAGGAGAAATGCTGCGGCGAGCCGATGCGGAAGATGGGCAACGAATATCTCTACCAGACGCTTGCGACCGAGAACATCGAGGTGATCAAGGGCTACGAGGTCAAAAAGATCGTCACCACCTGCCCGCATTGCTACAACACCCTGGCCAAAGATTACCGGGATCTGGGGCTTGAGACTGAGGTTGAATCCTACGTGGTCTTCCTGGAGAATCTCATCCGATCCGGCCAGCTGAAGGTAAGAAGTGAAGACCTGTCCTGCACCTATCATGATTCCTGCTACCTGGGCCGCCATAACGGCATCTATACCGCTCCGCGCAGTTTGATTCAGGCGGCGGGCGGCCGGATCACCGAGATGGAAAAGAGCTATGATCAGTCCTTCTGCTGCAGTGCCGGCGGAGGCCGGATCATGGCCGAGGAGAAACTCGGAAGCCGGATCAACATCAAACGGGTGCGGATGGCGGCAGAAACACAGGCCGATATCCTGATCTCCAACTGCCCGTTCTGCCTGACCATGTTCGAGGACGGGGTCAAGGGGGCGGAGCTGGAAGACAAGCTGCGACCACGGGACATCGCCGAGATCCTGGCGGAACGAATCGAACAGTAACCTTTGCATGAACTACACTAAACTGGAGGAAAGAATGAATATACTGGTCTGTATCAAACAGGTTCCGGACATGGAATCGAAATTCAAGGTGGGCGGTGATGGCACCTGGTACGACGGTGCGGATCTGGCCTGGCGGATGAACGAGTATGACGAATACGCG
>CAIUQR010000014.1 GCA_903901335.1 uncultured delta proteobacterium
GAGAGCGACAAACGCTTTCACGATTTCCCCAATGAGAGGATCCGGTTTTCCAATAACTCCCGCTTCAGCAACAGCGGGGTGCTCCATGAGCGTGCTTTCGACTTCGAAAGGCCCTACCATATGGCCGGAGGTCTTGATAATATCATCGGCACGACCAACAAACCAGAAGTATCCGTCCGCGTCGCGTTTTGCCAGGTCTCCGGTTACATACCAGCCATCCAATTGCCTGCTTGAGCATGTCAGGTTTGGCAAATTGATTTTATCTCATTTTTTCTCAACTTCGGGTGAGGCTGGAACCAGTCCGGATGATGCAAACTGATCCAGTGCTTCCAGGGCCTGGCATGCATAGACCACTGCCGGACCACCACCCATCATAATGGAGACACCAATCGTCTCGAAGATCTCCTGTCTGGTGGCGCCGGCCCGAATGGCATCATGTACATGGTAGGCGATACAACCTTCACACCGTACTGTGATCCCGATGCCTAATGCGATAAGCTGTTTTGTTTTGGCGTCCAATGCGCCAGGCGAGCTTGTGGCGACGTTGAGTTGAGCAAACGCTGACATAGGGCTGCGCAATTCTCTTGCCAATTTGGCGGACAATTTTTGCAGACGCTTATATAATGCGGGGTATTCATCCGTCATATTGTGCATCTCCTGTTAAGATAAGGTGCGGCCATACTAAAAACAAGCGGGTCAACCTATGCGACTGGAGAGGTATGGGATGATTTCCGACAGGGTATTGAGCTTCCCATAATCCGACTCGGGGACGGTGACGCCCATTTCCTCGTCGAGGCCGATAAAGAAATTCAGGGCATCGAAAGAGTCTATGTCGAGCGTTTTCCGGATGTTTTCGTCCGGCGCCAATGTGCTCGGGTCGGACTCAGGAGCTATACGCTTGAGAATCTTGAATATGACGTGTTTAATCTCATTTTCGTTCATAGGTTTGAGGGCTCCTGGAGGTGGCGGTTGAGGGCATCAAGAAACTGGGCTCCGCGATGGCCGTCGGTTGCACGGTGATCCGCTGCAAGGGTTGCCATCAGGATCGGTCGCACTCCAAGCATGCCGTTCTCGGCCCAGGGTTGCTCCATGGTCTTGCCGAATCCGATCAGTGCCACCTGGGGCGGGTAAATAACCCCATACACCGTCTCGACCCCGAGGTCTCCCAAATTGGTAACGGTAACGGTGGCATCCGTCATCTCGGAACTGCGCAACCCTCCGGACCGGGTGCGCACAATGAGGTCCCGCATGGCATCCATAAGTTCATCCAGGCACTTTTCGTCCGCATTGAGAATGGCCGGTGCGATCAGACCGCCCTGGCGCAGCGCGATCACGAAACCGAGGTTGATCGCTTCGGAAATCTGATGGCGATCGTCGATCCAGTAGCCGTTCAGTTCCGGCACATCCCTGAGTGCCAGCGACACTCCCTTAATGAGCGGAACGACGGGCAATATCCGATTCTTGATCGGGCGCTTGAGATTTTCCGACTCCAGCCAACGCAATGTGCTGCTCATATCTAAACGCATCTGGAGATAGTAATGGGGAATTTCCCGCTTGGAACGTGCCATGGCGGCCGCGATGGCACGGCGCATTGCCGTCTGATAATCTTTGGCGGCGTGCCTTTCAGCAGCAGGGGCTGCGGGAGGAGCCTCTTTCTGTGACGCCTCGCGGGGTGTTTCTTCGATCGGCGTCGGAGGGGCTTTTTCGGCAGGCTGCGTTATCACTGTTGCCGTGGTTCTTTCGACATCAGTCGCGCCTATCGCACCATCCGGACCGGTTCCTGCGATGGTACTCAGGTCAACGGAGCGCTCGGCAGCCAACCTGCGCGCATAGGGGGAGACTTTGATACGGCGGGCCTCGACCTCTGGAATTGACGGCAGTTTTTTTTCTTTATCCTCCGCGGGCACACTCGCACCTTCGGCCAACAACTGGGAAGCGTCCTTGAGGGTCGCTTTCTCCGGTGTTTCGGCCTTTTTCCCAGCCTCTGTTCGAATGACGGCCATAATCGCACCCACCGCAATCTTTTGGCCTGGTTGGGCGAGAATCGTTTCAATGATGCCTTCTTCGTACACCTCGATCTCGATGGCGGCTTTATCCGTCTCCACGACGGCAACGGCATCTCTTCGTTTGACACGGTCTCCAGGCTTTACCAGCCATTCTACCAGCGTGCCTTCCAGCATATCCGAGCCCAGACTGGGCATGCGAAATTCAGCCATGAGTTCCCACCATTTTTTTTACAAGAGCTGCGATTTTGTTCACCTGCGGTAGAGCTGCCTCCTCAAGGTGCCTGGCATACGGCAGGGGAACCTCCGCACTGCACAGTCTCTCGACCGGGGCATCAAGCTCGTAAAAAGCGCTCTCCATAATCCGTGAGCTAATCTCGGCGGAGATGCTCCCGCTGCGCCATCCCTCATCCACAATGAGGGCTCGGTGCGTTCTTGCTACCGAATCCAGGAAGGTTGTTTCATCCAGGGGGCGCAGGGTGCGCAGGTCAATCACCTCCGCCTCAATTCCTTCCTTTGCAAGGATTTCCGCAGCATCCAACGACTTGAAGAGGCTCGCCGAATAGCTGATGATGGAAATATCCTTCCCCTCCCTGCGAATACGGGCCTTGTCAATATCAACCGGACCGATATCAGGTGGAAGCATCCCTTCCATGTTGTAGAGTCCGGCGTTTTCGAAGATGAGCACCGGGTCCGGATCTTCCAAAGCAGTCCAGAGCATGCCGCGCGCGTCCTCGACAGTAGCCGGACTTAAGACTTTTATGCCGGGGATGTGGGCATACCAACCTTCAAGACTGCGGGAGTGCTGAGCTGCCAATTGCCTGCCGCCTCCGGTTGCCATCCTGATGACGATCGGAACATTGAAGAGCCCGCCGGACATGTGCAGATAGGCGGCGGCGTTGTTGATAATCTGGTCGGCAGCCAGCAGGCTGAAGTTGACCGTCATGACCTCCACGATGGGGCGCATGCCGCCAAGCGCTGCACCAATGCCTGCTCCAACGAACCCGGACTCCGAGAGAGGGGTGTCGCGGATCCTTGTAGGGCCGAAATCTTCAAGCAATCCCTTGCTCACCGCGAAACACCCTCCATATCGGCCGACATCCTCCCCCATGAGAAAAACCCTGTCGTCTTTTTTCATAGCCTCTCTGATGGCTTCGCGAACTGCTTCACGATACGTAAGCTTCTGCATAACATCGTTGGTCATGACATCCTCCGTTCCGAATAGACGAACCGGGTCAGATCTTCGAGAGGCTCCCAGGTGCAAGCCTCGGCAAAAGCGACGGCCTCGTTGATCTCCTGAGCGACATCGCCCTCGATTTTCTCCAAATCGGCATCGCTGAGAAGTCCTTCATTTTTAAGTCGTTGGGTGAATGTCGCAATGGGACAGCGCTTTTTCCACTCATCGACCTCCGCTTTGGTCCGATAGAGCTCAGCGTCGTACATGGAATGCGCCCGAAAGCGATAGGTTTGGCACTCCAAAAAAAACGGTTCCCCCTTGAAACGAATCACCTCGGTGGCTTTTTGGGCAGCTGCTTCGACCGCCAGAACATCCATACCGTCCACAGCCACCGAAGCCACATCATAGCTTGCAGCCTTGCCGGCAAGATCCATGTTAGATTGCGAGTATTTGAGTGCAGTTCCCATGGCGTACAGATTATTTTCACACACAAACAACACCGGCAATTTCCATAGGGCGGCAAGGTTCATACTTTCGTGGAATTCTCCTTCGGCAACGGCGCCGTCTCCGAAAAAGCAGCACGTAACACGCTTTTTTTGCTGCATCTTGTCCGCCAGAGCCAGTCCGACAGCAATGGGAAGACCGCCGCCCACAATGGCATTGCCCCCATAAAACCGCAATTTGTCGTCAAACAGATGCATCGAACCACCGCGTCCGCGACTGCAGCCTTCCTGTTTTCCGTACATTTCAGCGAGAATAGAGCCTGCGGAAAGTCCCCGTATCAGCGCGTGACCGTGTTCTCGATAGGTGGCCACGATTGCATCATCCTGAGTCAACGCTTCCAATACACCGACGGCTATTGCCTCCTCACCGTCGTAAAGGTGCATAAATCCCCTTATCTTCGTAGTCGTGTAGAGCTCGGCGCACTTATCTTCCAGACGCCGGATGCGAATCATGGAACGTAGCAGGTGCACTGCATGATTATGGTTCGTGGCTGCGGCTTTCTTCTTCCCGGTGTTCTTCGTTTTCATTCGTTATCCTCCAGTGTAGAGAGGTCTCCTTCAGGTAAGCCCAACTCACGAGCCTTGAGCAGTCTCCGCATGATCTTGCCTGACTTGTTTTTGGGAACATTGGCCTTAAATTCGATCTCCTTTGGCGCCACGGCCGAACCCAGCTTCTTGCGGGCAAAACCTATGAGTTCCAAGCGTA
Organism: uncultured delta proteobacterium; assembly: GCA_903901335.1. GTDB lineage: Bacteria > Desulfobacterota > Desulfobulbia > Desulfobulbales > Desulfocapsaceae > CAIUQR01. The sequence goes on from CAIUQR010000014.1 coordinate 4,390, forward strand.
ATTCATCGCTTGGTTCTATGCCGGGCTTGAGAGCGACAAACGCTTTTACGATTTCCCCAATAAGCGGGTCCGGCTTGCCAATGACTCCCGCCTCGGCAACGGCCGGGTGCTCCATCAGCGTGCTTTCGACCTCGAAAGGACCCACCATGTGTCCGGATGTCTTGATAATGTCATCGGCACGACCAACGAACCAGAAGTATCCGTCCGCGTCGCGTTTTGCCAGGTCTCCTGTCAAATACCATCCTCCGACAAAACACTTACGGTAGCGGTCCTCTTCATGCAGATAGCCTCGGAACATGGAAGGCCAGCCTGGCCGTAGCGCCAAGTCTCCTTGAATGTCAGGCCCCTCGACAACCTTGACCGTTTTCTTGTCCACACGGTGGACAATGGCAGCCTCGATTCCGGGAAGAGGACGTCCCATGGAGCCGGGCCGGATCTCCATGGCGGGAAAGTTGGCGATCATGATGCCGCCCGTTTCTGTCTGCCACCAGTTGTCATGGATGGGGAGTCCCAGGGCCTTCACGCCCCAGAGAACTGCTTCGGGGTTGAGCGGTTCGCCGACGCTGTGAATGACGCGCAGATGGCTGAGGTCATAGTCCCGTACCGGCTCCAGGCCGAGTCGCATCAATCTTCGGATGGCCGTGGGCGCCGTGTACCAGACACTCACCTTCTGGGACTCGAGAATCCGACACCAGCGTATTGCATCGAAATCGGCTTCATCAACAATGTTGGTTATTCCGTGGAGCAAGGGTGCGATGATGCCGTAAGACGTGCCTGTGATCCATCCGGGGTCTGCCGTGCACCAGAAGACATCATCCGGGTGAAAGTCCATGACATATTTTCCGGTCATATAATGGCAGCATACGGCACCGTGCACGTGAATTGCCCCCTTGGGCATTCCGGTGGTGCCACTTGTAAAGTGCAGGACCGCAATGTCCTCCGGGTCGGTTGGAGGAATGATGAACGCGTCGCTTGATTCCGCCATAAGGCGCGGCAGCGACAGAAGACCATTTTCATGATGGTCTTTCGCATCAACTAATAGCACGTGCTTCAGGTTGGGAAGAGTCTCCCGCAAGAGGCTGACTTTCTGCTGATAGTGCCGTTCGGTAGCGACCAGGACTTTCGCATCCCCTCTACTCAGGCGCTGATAGATGGGCTCCGGACCGAAGGCAGAGAAAAGCGGGCAAAAAACGCTCGTGTTTTTTAAAATTCCCAAAGCGGTGATGTATAACTCAGGGATGCGACCGGCCAGAACCGAGACTGTGTCTCCCTTTCCTATGCCTAGTCCTTTGAGAACATTGGCAAAGCGGTTACTCTGCCTTTTGAGTTCTCCATAGGTGAATTCACGGGTCGAACCTTCGCTCCCAAGCCACCGCAGGGCCAAGTGGTCGCACAATGCCCCATCGGCATGACGATCGACAGCTTCATGAGCGATGTTAAGCCCTCTTCTTTCCGGAAGCCCCTGCAATTCACTGCTGATGGTGTCCCAGGAGAAACTGGTCCGAGTGTCGGCATAGTCCAACAGGTTTGGTGTTTCCTTCCATGATTGGGAATGCTTTTCAATAGGAGTAAAATACAAGATTGCACCTCACTCATGATCTTCAGAATAAATAAAGCTGCGTTATCTTCGATTGATGCAGGTAAAGGCTCGTGTTCCGGACAGACACGCTTTTTTGTCTTGAATTAATGATCCATCAAGGGACCAAGTAAAACAATACTGCAGTAGCAAAAAGACTTCAGTAACGAAACACCGTATTAAAAAGGGGATTACTTGAATTTCTTGATATTTTCTTTAGGTTTTCTCCCGAGTTTTTTCCTGATGATTCTCGATAAAATACGATTGTTCTCAAATGGACATACCACGAGATGTTTTCTGACAACGGAGATATCATCCAGCAGCAAGAGATGCCTCTTGGCAAGCTTCGATTGGAAGACACTTTGGGTGGTTGACCTTCTTCCTGATTCCTCATATGGCTGACTGGAAGAAAAGGGACCAGCCATGAAGGGTGGCTGCTGAACGAAGAAGATCTTGCAAGATCAGCTAAGAAAGGCTAGCCTGCATGTATTACGGATTGAGATGATTGCAAGTCATGGAGACTTAGAGCTTATCTGTAAATAAAACTTTAGTGC
>CAIUQR010000015.1 GCA_903901335.1 uncultured delta proteobacterium
GCAATTGCCCGAAATGAAAAATCCGACCATATTGATGCAGGTCGATCGGTCGGATCTTGATCAGCAACTCTACGAAAACTTTGTTTTGTGCAAGGATCTTGTGGGCGATGTACAACATGCCGATACAACCGACGAATTGCGCGAAATGCTGAGTGCCGATGGTGGTGGCGTCATCTTTACAACCATCGAGAAATTCAGGTTGAAAGAGTTTGAAGATGGCAAAGAGGTAATGCATCCGGTCCTTTCGGAACGTTTCAATTTAATTGTGATGGCCGATGAAGCTCACCGCACGCAGTATGGCTTTAATGATGGCGGTTTTGCGCAAAACATCCGCAGGGCACTTCCCAATGCTTCATTTATCGGCTTTACAGGTACGCCTGTCGATGGGAAAGATGCCGATACGGAGCTTGTGTTTGGGAAAACGATTCATACCTACGATATTAAACAGGCTGTCGAAGATGGGGCGACAGTCCCTATCTATTACGAACCGAAGATGGTTCCGCTAAACATTAAGGCAAAATACCTGACCCAACTCGATGAAGCTGCAGATGCGGAGGAAGATGGCACCAACGCGGTCTGGGCAGCCATCGATGATGCAGCAGGTGCGGAAGATCGCGTCAGGCTGGTAGCCACTGATATACTGAACCATTACAGGGCGCGGACAGCCTCCCTCGATGGCAAGGCGATCATCGTGTGCATGAGCCGTCGCAATTGTGTGAAAATGTACGATGCCCTTTCGGCATTGGAGGACTGCCCCGAAATCGCCGTGATCATGACGAGTAACATTGGGAAGGATCCCGAAGCCTGGAATCCGCACATCCGCACAAGAGACAGCATGGATGCCATTAAAAAGCGTTTCCGTACGCCCGACGACCCATTGAAAATGGTGATTGTCCGCGACATGTGGCTAACAGGCTACGATGCCCCATGTGCCCATACGATGTATGTCGATAAGATCATGAAGGGACACAACCTGATGCAGGCCATCGCTCGTGTGAACAGGGTTTTTGATGACAAACCCAATGGCCTCGTGGTCGATTTTATTGGTATTGCCGGTTTCCTTGCTGCAGCAACCAAAAAATACACAGGTGGCGGCGGGGAAGGAAAACCAACCATCGATTTAGATGCTGCCGTTGAGTTGTGCCTGTTGCAATTTGTTACCGTAAAAGGTCTGATGGGCAATTTTGATCTCGAAGTCATCAATCAGATGACCGCCATCAATAAGCTGAAATGGTCAAACGGCTTGGTCAACAATCTGTTACAATCAGACAGTGTTACCGATGCCTTTCTGCGCGAAGAAAGAAAGCTCACGGAATTGGTGGCAATGACCAATTCCGATCAGCGCATGTGGGTCATACAGGAAGAAGTGGGGATCATTCAAAGGATACGTGACGTGATCCGAAAGATCAAGACACCTCCCGGTCCGCAACGCCTGAAGAATGAGCGAATCAAAGATCTGATCAGCAAATCGATCGAGTCGCATGAGATCGTTGATCTGGCCACTATGTACGATTTGGACAAAATAGATATCTCAATTATCGACGACCGTTTTCAGGCCATCGTAAAAGAAAAGGGTAGCGAAAACATTAAAGTTGAATTACTCCGGCGGATCATCAACGATGAACTAAAGGTGAGAATGGTGAAGAACATCAGGCGCATGACCAGCCTCAAAGATGAACTTGAGAAGGTGTTGAGCCGGTACCACAAGAACAGCCTCGATTCAATTGCAGCGATTAAACACCTGCTCGACATTGCCAACGAATTTAAAAACGACGATATCCGTACCAAACAGTTGGGCTTAACCGAAGACGAACTGGCATTTTACGATTTATTGTCGGCCAATGAAAAGCTATTGAACGAAGCCGGGCCAATTCAGGACCTGGTACACAAGGTTGTCGCCTCTGTAAAGAAAAACCTCCAGCTCGACTGGTCCAAAAAAGAAGATGCCCGAGCAGCCATCCGTCTAGCCGTTAAAAAAGAGCTAAGGGGCAAGGTCGCATTCTCTGAACTGGATAACCTATTGAAAGATGTGCTTGAGCAAGCCGAAGGTCAATACAAGGATTGGCCGATGGTGGGGTAAAGCTTGACATTATGAACCAAACACTAAACAGCTAACCAGACCCATCTATAAAATATTAAAACTGTTGATAAGAACATACAGAAATTGAAGCGGTGCTATGGATGTAGTGCAATCGGGACTTCATGCTGGGACTTGCAAACCACATGAAGTCCTATTTATTATGGGCAGTTATTCTATTTCTCCAAATTCTTCAGTCTCAGCTTGAATAAAACCTAATTTTCCTCCACTTCTAAATCGTGGCAAATACTGTTTCGTTGTTAATGTCTCAAATTTTGCTTCTTCAAACCAAGAATCTTTAATACCACAGATACTGAAAAAAGGAGTAATATTTACTCGTGATTCCGCACAATATCCAACTTGATTATTGCGAACAACACTTAAGGAAATACTTGCATCCAAAATA
>CAIUQR010000016.1 GCA_903901335.1 uncultured delta proteobacterium
CAGCGCCGGTCAGATCCGGACCTTGAAGCCCGGCCAGGTGATTGCAAATTGACCCCTATTATTTTGATTCGAGAACTATAGCCAGCAACCTGTCTTTGATGCTATCTTTCGTTTCCCGGACAGTTAAGCGGAGAGCTTGCGTCATTGCGTCTCTATCTCCTTTAATAGCCTCCCACATTTCATCAGGCATTTGGTCCGGGTACTCAGATTCGCTTTTTATAGCTTGTAAACATAGGTTTAGGTCTATCAACATACCTCACCTCGCTATTTTGTAGGATATTTTTACAACTCCAATTTCATATAGGCGTCCCGGATCTCGTCGGGCTGGATACAAAGATAATCCAGGGTCTGTCTCTGACTTGAGTGATTAAACATGACCATCAGTTCCGGTATGGACGTGTTTAACTGTGTCCGCTGATGGTAGCCGAAGGTTTTGCGTAGGGTATGACTTCCATAATTTCCCTTGAGATTGACGGCCTTGCACCAGGACTTGACCAGGCGGTTTACGGAAGGGACGGTAAGAACCTCGCCACGTTGACTCAGGAAGAGCGGGGAGCTGTCCGGCAGGGGTGCAGAGGCAAGCAGCTCCTTGATTGCACTGATCGCCGATTTGTTCAACGTAATCCGCCTATCTTTGCCGGTCTTCTTTTCCTTCAAGGTGATTTCATCACCGGCATTACAATGTCGTACCTGACCGGCAGTGAGCCGAAGCAGATCCGAGGCCCGCAGATTGGTATTGACCCCCAGGACAAAAAAACAAAGGTTGCGAGGATTGTCGGCCAACATTTTTTTAATCGATTTGATATCCCGGATCTCGCGGATCGGCTCGACTGTGATGGTGGAATTTTTTTTCGGGTGATTGGGATTTCTGATCATGTGAAGTGAAAAATTAAATGATACGATTCAGGAAAAATTATTTGATACGTCGAAATTGGAGTGCGTCATTATTTGCTAACTTATAAACCAAAGTATCACTATACTTAGCATGTCGTCAACCGGGAAATTTAAGGGAAAAGAAGAAAGATTGAATATGTCATTGTTTTTATGGGAAAATAGCGAGAAAGTTACTTGCCAACTTTTATACATAAGTTAGCAAGATATAGCCAGGGAACCCCTGAAGGAAAAAACCAACCGCTTATGGAAACTCCTGTTGAAAATGTCCGGGAATTACCACCATATTCACATAATGAAGTTTACCACCTGAATAAAATTGATTACGCTGGATTGACTGGTCCAGATCTGTGGGAATGTGGACTTTTGAAGAAGAAATTTTTCAGCGAATGATGGTGCTTTTTCCCATATCATTCTTTTTGAGGATGATATACAGATCAGTAGAATTACTTGTTAGGGTTTCATGTCCATACACCGAAGCACAATCTTGGAGAAAATTTTATGAGTTATATTCCAAAAACAATAAGTGAAGTAATCACAGAGTATATTAATAGAACTACATTTCTTCCTGCGATCCAAAGAGGATATGTATGGGACACTTACGCCATTGAGAAACTTTTCGACTCTATAATGGGAGATTTCCCAATAAGCACGTTTCTTTTTTGGAAAATAAAAGAAGAAAATAAAAGTGAATGGACTGCCTACGAATTTATCCGAGAATTTGATGCAGAGAAACCACATAATAAAGAAGCAAATGTTGCTGGTGTCAATCAAGATATATTTTTAGTTCTTGATGGGCAGCAGAGACTTACATCTTTGTTTTTGGGTTTAAAGGGGTCTTATCGATATTTTTATTATCGTTGGTATAAAACAAAACTTTATCTTAACTTGATAAAAGAACCAATAAAACCTGATAATCCAGAGGAATTTACATATCAATTTAAATTTAGAGAAAATGCGGATAGTAACCAGAAAGAAAAGTCGCCACAATTCTGGTATTTAGTTGGTGATATTTTAAATTATGTCGATGCTGAGGATGCAAAAGAATCAATAAAAGAAAAATTGGCAAAATTATCTGAACATGAAAAAGATGTTGCTAATAAAAATATTGGTAGGCTTCATTCTCGTATACACACATTGCGAATTTTAAATTACTACGAAGAAAAATCACAAGATTATGACAAAGTCGTAGAAGCATTTATTAGAGCAAATACAGGAGGGGTAAAGTTAGAATACAGTGATATATTGCTTTCAACGGCAACAGCAAAATGGAACAAACTTAACGCTAGAGATGAAATTAATTCTTTTACTGATAGTATTAATTCAATTGGCAATGGTTATTCGTTTGGAAAGGATTTTGTCTTAAAGGGAAGTTTGTATTTAACTGAAGGCTTACCAATCCAATATAGAGTTAAACATTTCAATAAAACAAACCTTGAAAAGATTGAAAACAATTGGGAGCAAATCAAGGTAAACATAGAATCAGCTGTAAAATTAGTCAGTAAATTTGGATTTTACGACAAAAATCTTGTAGCAAAAATTGCTATCCTTCCAATTGGGCCTAGCGGCCGCAGCCGTGCGAAATCTTACGCTAAGTATTGTGCGCAATGTTTTTTGTGAGATACCCACACAAATTATCTGATAAAATTATACGTTCCTGTCGGTATGATGTGCTCAAAACACAGCGGCAAGACCTTGCTCAATGCTTCTCGACTCACAATTTCACCATTCATTTCCAAGCGATCAACGATCTCCATAATTTTTACCGTATTCCATACCAAGACCGCATTTGAGAGTAAACTCAAGCAGCTTGCCTTGTTCATAATCTGCTCGAAATCCTTGCTCAGGAAATCTCCTTGATCAGCAAAGAAGAGGTGTTGGGCAAGAGAATGTCGTAATTCCCCGAAGTTGAGTTGACGCAACGTCATTCTACGCAACTCTTCCTCGTGGATATACCGGAGAATGAACGCTGTCTTGATAATGCGACCGAGCATAGTGAAGGCCTTCGCCAAACGATCAGATGAATTAGCCAGACGTTTAACAATGACATGGGCAGGCGTCAGACGGCCTTTCAATGAAGCGGCCACCCTGCCCATTTGATCCCATTGCTCTCGGATAATTTCGATATCTACCGAACCATGGAACAGTGGTTCCAGTGCCCCATATTTTCTTGTTTTATCGATCTTGTATAGCCGTTGTTTCTTGAGATTTTTAATGCGCGGCATGAATGAAATCCCCAGGAGATAGCTGAGCGCGAATATGTGTTCGGTGTACCCGTGAGTATCTGTATGGTGCTGTTCGGGTTGCACCTCCGTGTCGTTGGCTACCAACCCATCAAGAACATACAAAGATTCCCTTTCACTGCTACAGCTGAGAATTTGTGTGCTGAACACGCTCAGGAGATTGGACATGTGGGTGTAGATGCTCACACCTCGATCGTAGTAGCCGAAATATCTCGGATAAACAGAACCGATCAGGGATTTCTGACGGACCCTGAAACGCTGCCCATCAGATGATGAAATCGTTCCATCACCCCATACGGAGGATAGAGGTAACTGAGCGTGATAGTTTACAAGCGTCGTATTCGCTCCTTTGAGTGTACTTTCGCGTAAAAACCACCGGCTCATATGCCGCAGCATGTCCACAGTGATACCATCAGCACTTTCGCCCATAGAAGATATGCCGAGGTTTGTCCCATGTGCGGTGATCGATGCCATCAGGGCTTCACGCCGGTTGGTAATCCGTGGTTCATATCCGTCAAGAGGACTGAAGCTATTACTGAATCCACACCAATCATCCACGTCCATGAGAAGCCTTTCGATACGCACTCGGGGGAGCGACGTCTCGATCATATACTTAAGCCTTTTTGTTTCTTCTGAAACTTCAAGAGGTTCAAGCCTTTTGAGTCGTAGTCGCCCGTTCTTGATCGAGGCAAATGGGTTTGTCGGCAGTCCTTTTTCGGTAACCCAAGCGATCTCCTCAAATTCTTTTAGGAGTTTTTCGAGGACTTTATCAAATTGGCAGGGTATTTTCATGGCGTTGAGAATATCAAACTTCTCCGTCTCCCATTTTTTTGCCTCGTAGACCATATCCCAGAAAGAGAGGTATTTCCTACTCTCGGCTAAAAAAAGAGCCCCCGAACGTAGTGCATCTCGAACGGCAAACGCCAGGGAAATCTCCCATACTGCCCGATTGATCGTACCGTCTTCATTTTCCAGTGATTTTTTCCACGCCGACGGGACGAATTGAAGAGGAAGATCTGCCGGTAACTTTTTCATCTCGCCGCGGTCCAAACTTCTAACGATTTCCAATCCCTTAAGTATCGGCTCTGTACCAGCCTCACCATGAAAAGGAAGCTTGAAGAATCGTGGTGCGTATTCTCTGAGGTTTGAATACCTCTTCTGCAATTCGCCAATCACCCCATGCTCCTCAAGTTTGAGGAATACCTCACAACTCTCCTTGGCTAATCTGATTTCCTTGGCGGGATACATCCCAAACAGATCATCCAGAGTCCCATCGGGATTATTTTCAAAACCAAGAGTATCATCTGTAAACTGAAGAATCTTTTTCAAGTCCTTTTTGTGAGTCTTCCTTAGACGTCTATGCCTTTTTTCATAGGAAATACTGCTGCGCCTCTTCATTTTGATAAGGAATTGGTCGTGCATTTCAACTATATGGTCAAGGACGGTTTTGAGTGATTCAACGAGAAAACATTCTACAATAGCGTTCCGTTTAACCTGGGAAAACCGTTTAATGGTGGTGACGTCATAGCGTTTTGCCAACTGAGAAAGTTCGATAACTTTTTGCACAGAAAAATCACCCAAATCGATTTCATGCACTCTGAGTTCGCAAAGTTTTTCGAATCGTTCGATATACTTAAGTATGGTTTGAGCCGTTGCTTCTGGAGGGTATTGTTTTAGTGAAGCGAGTTCAGAGATTTTGCTTTCGTTTGGTATTTCGAGAAGTAGGTCGATCTCTCTCCGAAGATCTTCCGGCATCTTCTTCTCGAAGGTCTCGAACACCTCATTTTCATATTGTATGTTAGCAGAGGAGATGATGCGTTTTAGGGTTGTTTGACCAGGAGGGATGATCTTCCAGGATTGCAGTGCTTCCTGTATCCAGACCAGCAAACTTTCCTCGCAGATGCCGGTATGCAGTTGATTGAAAATCTTATTCCTTATGTTTTTCGCGACTTCCTCATCGAATCTCCTGTATCCCAAATGATCGCAGACACGTTGCTCATATTCATTTCTGGTCGCCTCTCGGTAACGCAGATCAAAAGATAACATCGGATCGAAACCGAGCTGTCGGTTGATGTAGTTCACTACTTTGAGCGATATCTCAGAGCTGCGACTGTCGGGGAAAATACCTTCGTTTCGTAATGTGCAGAGCAATACTGCAAAAAGACGCTGGTTCTCTTCCCCACGGCACTTGAATATCTCTTCCTTGTCCTTTGGCGAGAGGGTCCACTCAAAAGCCAGGTCTTCGCTCGTTGGCTCGATATCGGAATTTCTCTCGACAGGGCTTCTGGCCGCTACAGACTGAAATTTATCATGCATTGCCATCCGAAGTCATCCGTTCCAAGTCTTCTGCGAGGTCTTCCCTCGAAGGTCGTAGGTAAATGGAAGTCGTATCCAACGATTCGTGTCCTAACAGATTTGCCAATTCCACGAGTTTCCCAGGATTTGCCAGCATATAATTCATAGCAAAGGTATGCCTAAGCGTATGAGCAGACACATGTATCCTCCTGATTTCAGAACGTTTAGCTGTCTGTGATATGATACTTTGAATCGCCCGGCGGGAGAGAGGGGTTCTCCGCTCACTCAGAAACAATTGAATATCAGGAGAGGTGGCCTTCTCTAATGTTTGTAGGTGGGTAGAGAGTGCAAGCCTGGCGACTTTGTTCAATGGCACCTCTCTCTCCTTTCCGCCTTTGCCCTCTCGGATTCTGAGAACACCGCTACGGTCGGAAATTTTCACATCTGAAATGGTGAGCCCTGCCATTTCTGCAACGCGGATTCCGCTATTTAAAAAGAGCTGAATAATCGCTAGGTTTCTCGCTCCAACAAAGGATCGAGTGACGTTCGCTGCTCTCATTAATATATTGATCTCGCGTCGGTTAAGATGCATTGGTCGATGCCGTTTCGATGTTCTCACAAAACGAGCTTCCAGACTTATTTCCGCCTTAATCAGTCCGATATTGTGTGCCCATCGAAAAAATTGGCGTAGCGCCTGGATTTTCCTGTTTATAGTGGAGCCCTTGTATTTTTTGTCGCTCAAGAGGTGCTTGCGGTAAATCATCAGGTCAAACCCGATAATCTTTTCAAGACAGATAGGCCCTCTGACTGACATGTACCATTCCAGAAAGAGTTTCACATCCTGGGTGTAGCCTTTCACGGTAACGGGTGAACAATCCTTTACCGCTAGATCCCGCTGAAACCCTCTAATCCATTCTTTTTCGATATCTTGTTTTATTGTGCGCAATGTTTTTTCCTCGTTAAGACCCTTGAACATTGCGCACAATATAGCTTTTTTGGCAAAACAATGCACACAATAATAATTGTGTGCATTGTTTTTATCCCCTTCACGGGGCAGTGTCGGAGGAAATTACGAGAAAAACCAAAATGCCCGTTACGTGATTTCAGCTACTTACAAAAACAAACATTGCGCACAATACTTAGCGTAAGATTTCGCACGACTGCGGCCGCTAGGCCAATTGCTTATTACCTGCTAAAACATAAAAAGAAAAATTTTATTGATTCAACAGACAGCAATGATGTGAAAAACCAAATAACAATTCAAAAATGGTTAATAATTACTTTACTAAAAAACGCTTTTGGTGGCTCTTCCGATACTATTCTAAAAAATCTACAAGAAACATTTGATTCTGTAGCTGACTTAACAAATTTTCCCCACGAAGAATTGAACAAAAAATTAAATATTGAGCCATCTTTTAATGCTACAGAAATAGAAAATTTACTTTCAACGAATTACAGCACAAAATATAGCTATCTGATTTTATCGTTATTATATCCAGATAGAGATTGGAAAGATAACAAATACCATGAAGATCATATTTTCCCCAAAAGTGAGTTTACAACGGCAAAATTAAGACAACGACAATATGATCAAACTACAATTGAAAATTATCAGAAATATTTTAACTGTATAGTCAACCTGCAATTGCTTAAAGATTCCGAGAATCTTGAAAAAAGCTCAAGTGATTTTGAAATGTGGTTTGCTTCAAGAGATAATAATTTCAAAGACAGACATAAAATACCGACTGTAACATCCTATAATTTTGATAATTTTCTTCAGTTTGTCGCGGAGCGAAAAAATCTTTTACAACAAAATCTGCAAACAATAACAATATAATAAAAAACCCTAACAACCGCATCAAGGCCGACGCCGAGAAGCGCGGCGGCGCTACGCGGGAAGGTTATTGGCGGCGCGGCTTATGCGGAGCGTTATCACCACTATTCATTGGAGAATCGGCATGACTTCATATTACAAAGGTTTAGAGTTTAAAACGCAACTTGAAGCAAAATGGGCTGCTTTCTTTGACCTCGCAGGTTGGTATTGGTGGGTAAACCCCATAGCCATAGGTAATTGGAAACCAGATTTTAAAGTAACTTTTAAATGTGGGCATTCCGAATGTGGAGGTGATCATACTTTACTAATCGCCGTTCTCCCGGTATCGAGTTTAGAGAGCTTTGATGGGCACCCTTGCTTAACCCATAATTATAAGGTGGTGAATGATAATGGTGAATGGCAAGCGGATGGAGGTGCAGCGTTCGGGAATAGTCCTTCAGTTACACAATGGCAAATATCTCACGGAGCTGGCGGAGGAATAGAAGACATATATTTCAGGGTACAGGATGCTGATAAACTCTGGGTGCAGGTAGAAAGTTTAGTCAAATAGGTCCCTTAAAAATGTGATAACCACGGTATTAAGAACGACAGCAAAAGTCAGCCGCGGCCTTATGCCGGACATTACCAAAAGTCGTGATACCTCCTATTTATACGAACCCGCGTATCAAATATTTTTCAGCACCCGTTAAATAAATCTGCCAGCAATTGGTGGACAGTCACATATAAAGGTGTCTTTTAGTTTCTGGTCATTTGGGGTTGCATCACATCTGGGTTAATGCTAAGTGTAAAATCAACGAAATACATCTTATTCTTTATTGCTCTCAATGTGATGATGGAACTCATTGAAAATAAAAGAAATGATATCCAATAAACTTTCCGCAATCACCTCTATATTTCTTGGCTCGGTAATAATTTTGTTGACTGGGTTCTCAATAGCTCTAATTCACAATTCTTTTGTTTTTATATTCCTACTCGTAGTTCTCTTCCTTTTTTCAGGTATCAGAGCGTACTTCAAAACGTATAATAAAGATAAAAAATATAAAAATATTAGCCGTGTTTTAAGTTCCTTATTTAACAAAGTATCACAGTCATCTACGTCAACAAAAAGCGTAAATAAGGCCGACGAACCTAACAATATAGAGAGCCATAAAGTACATGAAGAATATTGCTCTACAAATGAACAAATTAGCCAAATGTCTTCATCCCCTATGACGGCAGATAAAACACCTGATTCTGATAATCCCAATATTGATGAGTGGCTGAAAGTATTTGAAAATGACTGTCCTGCCAAAGGACAAGAATCCCTTCTGTCTCTAGATAAGTATTTAGATCAAAATGATTATTTTCTTAAGGATGAGATAATTGAAGCGATTGAATGGAAACGTTTCGAGCTACTTTGTCATTTAATGTTCAAGGCAACTGGTTACAATTCCGAATTAACTGGAAACGGAGCGGATGAAGGCGTGGACATACGCATATTTAATAAAAATGATCCCAGCAAAACAATTTACCTTGTTCAATGTAAAAAATGGACTACAACCCGAAAGGTTAAAAGAGAACATATTCAACAATTACGTGGACAAATGGCAACAGAAAACGTCGAGAAAGGCGGTTTCTGCGCTACATGCGAATTCACTTTACCTGCAAAGGAGTACGCAGAAGCTAATAATATCGAGCTATTTGGTCAGCAAAAAATCGTCGAGTCTTTCAATAATCTCAACATCATCGACAGGAAATTAATTCTGAAAAACCTTCTCGAAGGAGATTACTGGACCCCTACATGTGCTAGTTGTGGCGAGAAATTTGAATCGATAAGGCAAAAAAACGGGAAAATGGTATGGGGATGTAAAAAGATTAAAGAACATGGATGGAGTCAGATTACCTATTATGAGGCTGCTCCTATTAAAAATGTACTATAACAAGTTATAAATACATGAATCTCCCTCTCTTTTTATATAACTTCTCTAAACTATACATTCCGGCTGTTTTTATCCTATGTTTATCCTATGTTAGTCTCGACAATCTATCCAAAAATAAACCGGTAGATCAGCCTAAACCAATTGTAAAAGAGATTACTACACAGGAAAAGGTTACGAATAGTTCAACAACTTTCCAGGCTATTCAAAAAAAGATTGATGAACCTCATCCATCTCAACAAAATATCCCGAGTGTAACGTTGCCCGGAATTACTCAAAAGATGGAAAATCCGCCTCAACCCGAGAAAATTGACAAACCTCAACCTGTTCAACCGAGGTACATTTATCTAGTTGAATTTAGTTCCGGTAAAAGCATGGAAGTAGCAGATGTTAAACAAGAGAATAAAATGGTTAGCTTTATGATTAAGGATGGTTACAAAATGACCGTGCCAGAAAATGAAATTAAATCGATTACGAAAATAAGACTCTAATATTTATCAACAATTTGCGTTACTTCCTTTTTAGGATTCAACAGCAGAAACACCCAGCATAATTCAATAGCCCATTTTCTCGGGAATTACTCCTCGGACGCCACCCCTCGGTGCAGGGGTATCCCCATCTCTCCTAGGAATCAAGTGTATATGACAGTGAAAAATCGTTTGCCCTGCAGATACACCACTGTTCATCCCTATATTGAATCCTGTTACAGAGGAATCGTTTTCTGATATCCTTTTTCTGCAAATCTCAATCAGTCTGTCAGTGTCCCGTTTTTCAAATTCAGTCAGAGTAAAATAATCTGCTGAATGACGTTTTGGAATTATCAGGAGGTGACCATCTGAAACTGGATACCCATCCTTAATTGCCACGGCACCTTCGTATTCGTCCACTATTCGCTCTCGAATATTTTTATAGCAGAAAGGACAATAAGGAACTAAAACGCCGGGATTATTCCTGAAATCGGTATCATCTTTATTGCCTTTGGAACGGTTGCATTTGGAACAAAGAACCTGAAGGTTTTCATATTCGTTTTTCCCTCCTTTCGATCTTGGCTTTATATGATCAACATCAAGCAGTCTCTCTTTGTTGGTTGCGCCACATAAGGCGCATCTTCCGCCTGATTCCGACAATACGCGATAACGTAGGCTGTCTGGAATAGGGTCCGTATCGAGAAGGCGATAATCCCATATTCCAAGGCCTTTTTTTACTATGAATTCCCGCAGACCCTTTTCACAGAGCATTTTCAAATGGGATTTTTGCTCAAATGTCAGCTTCTTCACATTGAGAGAGATCAGATTGCCGTCAGTGTTGATTATGTCGTGTTTTTTCAGTACCTTTAACGGCATGTCTTTTAGCCGCTTCTCGTAGTACTGTAGCTGGCTTTCATCTTGGGCAAGGACACTTTGAGCAAGCTGTCTGAGCGTAGCAGAACCGCCAGAATCAACCAGCTGCCCGATGAGAAGCGGAAGATAGATGTGCTGCATCCTCTTCGGCATCCAGTCTTGAACAAAACTTAAAAGTTCTTCAAATGTCATATCGAATCGGTGATTGTGGTCGGTGGTCTATAGAGTCAAAATTTTTCTGTAAGTCCAGAATGATGGTAATTTATTATGCAGATCAATAACAGAAATATTTAAAAACAAAATTAATTCCGCACTGCTCTTTCCTTCTCTCCTATAATTCTGGACTCTGATATTCATTATCTTTGACTTTATGATTTGTTTTCTCGCTTTGTTTTGTAAATTTTTGTCTGAGTTCTGAAATTATTTCGTGACGCTCTGTTCTCATTTCAGGCATGTTACGCACAAAATTTCGAATATCATCTGCAAACAATTGATTCCCACCTTTTTTGGGGTTCATCCTTCCATTGTCAACTGCATTATTGATATCTCTCGACCGTCGCATTTCAGTATCGGTTGTTCGTGTCCGTCCCAAACTATTAAGTGCATCCTTCCGCAGAAACATTTCAAAAGGTCGTTCGTTGTGAACCATACCGACATCGGACACGTTTCGCAAGCCGGTGAAGGATTCGGATGGTGTTCTGAGTCCAGGTTTTTTAATGTTGGACTGATATAGAGAGGCTGCTCTTGGTCCTGGTCTTTCGTTTCTGAATCTGTTGTAATCAGGTCTTTCATTCTTTGCCTCTTTACCTTTAAATGTAATTGTATTCTTTCCCTGTTCAATAAGATCGGCTACCGTCAACCATGCGTGTCGTATCTTAGATTGTCTTTCAAGAATTTTCTCTTCCCAGGGTTTATTATGTGCTTCAAGATCAATTTCGTTTATGGCCTCTTTTACTTTTTTTGCATGTACCTTTGTAATTCTGGGTTTTCTTTTCTCATTCCCTTTTTCAATATGCCATAAAGCACTTCTTTGAGCTTTTTTTACAACTCCACGGCTTCGCCTTGGTGTTGCTGTTGCTTCAACTCCTTCATGCTGTAGTGCTTCAGCAAACCCCTCTCTCCAATGTTGCAGATCTGCCTTTCTCGGGTTCAGTCGTTTACCATCAAACCCCTTACACTGTACCGCAAGATGGCAATGTGGATTATTTTGATGTGTATGTAATACGAAACCGTATTTATGATTTTCACCAAATGTCTTTTGTGCAAATTCTCTAACTGCGTTTTTCACACTTGAACTATCAACACCTTTTCGCATTGACAACATTATGCTTACAGAATCCCGCTGATTTTTATAACGTTTATAATTATCAATATCTGATTTCCAATCATTCGAGAATTCCTTTACTTCTTTCCCTTTATATTTCGCCTCGGATTCATTTTCTAGTTCAATTTTCCCATGTTTCGAAATATAGTCAATGTGGGCTTTAACATGCCCTGTTCCTTTACAAAAGCCAGTTATTTTCACCATTACTTCTTTTGATCCAGTACCCCGGCAAACTCTTTTTGCAAGTAACCTTAGATTCTTTGTTTTATTAGCCTTGCGTTTAACAGGATCATGGAATATTTCACCGAGAAGAGATTCAATAACACTCATTCTTCAACCCTCCAAACGTTTTGACATGCTCTTACAAGAGAGATAATTATCTCTCTGTTTTTTTTAATTTCTCCTGTTAATGCCTCTAACATATCAATCTTAACAGCTTCTGTTCGGTGGAAGGCTTCATTTAATGTCTTGGCTATTTGATTTATATTCCTGCCTATAGCTGCAAGCTGCCTGTTACTGGATTCTAATTCAAAAAGTTCCTTTTCCGATGACACAGGTAAACGCATAATATTCGATTGAATCAATGCAGCTATCCAACGGCTTGATGTCATCCCCTTTAACTTTGCTCTTCTTTTTACATCTCTAAGAATGAATTCCGGAACTCTTACATAAACTCGAACACTCGATAGTTTTTCGATATCTGGTTCCAACGGTTTATTCTCATCATATTTGACCAAATCAATTTCTTTCAATATCATATATCGCAAGAATCGTGCTTCTGAAAATCCTTTTGATTTTGCAATAGTCTTGAATCGGGTTTTTACGTCTTCATCGACCTGGGTTTCAATCTTCATCATGTGATATTATTGAGTTTGAGATTATTTATTTCTTTGTTGAAATGTACTGAATATTTATTCAGGTTGCAAGGAGAATAGGGGGGAATTATCATTTTTGCTGTAAAAAAGCGCCGCTAGGCCTATCCAGCCCTACAATAACCCCCTATTCTCTCTCTTCTATCTTTGGTTTTATATTTAGCCTGTTTTTGGTCTATTTAATGTCTAAATTAGATTTATAACGGCTCTATTATAGAGCTACTTACTATCTTATTTACGTGTATAAACACTTATATTTAGTTCATTATATGCTTTTATATATTCAAATTAGGTCTTTTTTTGATTGTATTCACCTCTTCAATGAACTATTATTTGACCTCGACATTTTCATATTTCTCTCTTCTAAATATAACTATTTCATTACCTATGGACATAAACAAACTTTCTGAAACAATCAGGTCACTAGCAACAAATGAAAAGAAACGAAAAAAAATTGCTCAGCTTCGCGATATATTTGATGACATTGAAATTGCCCTTGCTGCCGGTGTCACCAAATCAATACTACATGAGGAACTGAATAATTCGGGATTCGAAATTAATTTTAATACATTCATAAATGGAATAAAAATCATCCGTAAAGAAAGAGAATCGGCTTTAATAGAATCTGAAACACATACAGACAAAAATTCTGAAATTTAACAATTTTTAAGGGGTAAAAATCATGCCTACCGAATTAAATCTTGAAACGATTAAAGCAAAAATGTTGGAAATGCCAGACAAACAGGTTGAAACTAAAGAGACACTTGTAAATACCCTTAAACCAGCAATTCTTGAAATGAGAAAGAAAGGATATAATTTTATTGAAATTGCTAAATTGTTGACAGAGAACGGCCTGAAAATATCTGGCTCAACATTGAAAAATTATATTCAGATGAAAGGAAAGAGGACTTCGCCAGTTCGAAGGCAAAAGAAAGAAACGGATGACAAAAAATGACCAAACCCCGAACTTCAAGAGAGGTCTATTTAGATGTTCTTTATCGTGATATTGATAAAATTCTTGATCGTGTTGAAATATTGCCTCGAATTTTTCGAATCGGTTGAAGATAAACTTATATCATCAGTGGAGCAACTAGAAGCCGCTGGTGATAGACACATGAAGCATGTGACGTTTAAAACCAATCAGACCCAAGGACAACTTGAGGAATATTTTAAGAATCAGATCACTCGAACAGTTGAGGAATAAAGAAGTGTTATACAGGAAATAGCATGTTCAGCTATTCAAACAGCATTTAACAACGTATCCCTTGGCGGATCGCCGCCCACTCAGTTGAAAAGTAAATTAATTGAAAGAATCGTTATAGCTGGTTCATCTTCAATTATTACAATTTTATTAGTATTTCTATATTTGAGATTAACAGGAAAAATATAGATTCTACATTCAAAGGTAAAACATGGGTTATATTGACGAGAATTTGTCATCTCTTGAAGAGATAGTTTATTTAACAAGCCTCAGCAAAATAGTTTTTATAATTCCCCTCTTGATATCTTTTGGACTTCTTTTTTTTGGATATCTCGCCGATGATCCACTTGTCAGATCTTTTTTAATTATACTCGCAATTATCCCTCTCGTTAAATCTTGGATGAAATATAGTTCTTCTGAATTTGGAGTTACCAACAAGCGGGTAATTGTTAAACAAGGATTTTTTAATACTGTTTCATTAGAAATTCAGTTGAACAGAATCGAAAGCATTTTGGTTTATCAAAACTTTTCTGAAAAAATTCTTAATTGTGGCACTATAATCTTGTTTGGTACTGGCGGCACAAAAGATGCCTTTCAAAGAATTGCATATCCTTTCGAGTTCAAAAGGATAGTTGAAAATCAAATGGATTCCCTATCGTAGAACTGCAATCAGTCGGCCTGGCTTCTCGGACCGGATCTGGCCGGTGCCGGTGACATTGAGGAAATTAGTGATTGCAAAAGTCGAGATCCGGAGCTGCCAGCAGACGCGGTTTTGATTGCAGAAATCTTTCTGCAGGTCACGCCCTGGACGAAGAAATGATAGCATAATAACGATTACTGACGCCTCCGTAGTTGGTATTTTGAGTGTGATTTTTGTTTCCTGCCCGTTACCGCTTACGCCTCCGTAAAATTCCCCCGAGCGCAACAACGGCGACTCGAAACCGGGGAATTTTCTACGGCGAGACTTCACTCGTCCATCCTTTCAATCCAAGGTTTCATACACCCCAACATCAAATATCTGTACCTCATTCATCATTTTTCTGTACACTGCTAACATGTTATCATGTTGTCATGATAACATGTATCTCAATTCTATCATAAGTTTGTTATTATTTAGGCTATTGGAGGCTTGCCATATTTTCTAAAAAGATCGTTTAAGGCCTCTATTAAAAGTGTCTGGCGTGTTTTGTCTGATTCAACAGCCATAAATTCAAGCTGTTTGATGGCAGTTGGGTTTACCCTAAAAAGGGTTTGTTTTCTGCCTTTGGAAACGACTTCTTTTCTGTCCTTGGATACCACATCTTTACCTGAAGATGTGGTATTTTCTTCGTCAAATACACTCTTGAAATTATTTTTTTTCATAATTTTATTTTTCCTTTGATAAAAGCAAAAAGCTGGTCTATCTCCAACGCTGCCTTTCCGCCTGGTTCGTATTCATGAACGCTGCGACCATCCATAACGGCATGCCTGTATGCAGCCCTGTCGAATATAAAAATATCTAGTACAGGGAAGCCTTGAGACTCTAACGCTTCTTTTGCATTCTCAGCTATTTTTTGACCAGTACAACGATTCAAAACTATAAAAGCTTTCGTCCCTACTAATTTCACAATTTCAAAGGTTGGCGGCATGGCCTTTAGATCAAACCGCGAAGGATGACAAGGAATTAAAATCAAGTCTGCGGATCTTGCGGCTATAACAGCATCTTCGGCGGAATGTGGAGCTGTATCAATAATGACAAGATCGGCACCGCCTTTTTTTGCTTTCAAAATCAAATCAGTCAAAGCGGCGGCGGTTGTGTGTATGGCCGCGAGGTCATGTTCTGTTTTGCGAGTTTTGAACCAATCAATAGTGCTGCCCTGTTGGTCTATATCAATTAAGGCAACCGATTTTCCGCTCAGTACGGCACAAAAAGCAAGGTGAACAGCAATAGTTGTCTTGCCGCTCCCCCCTTTCTGTGAAATGATAGCCAGTGTTTTCATATGGTTTCCCTTGTTAATGTGATAGCAAGTTAACATGTTATATGTATAACTAGATAACATGTTATCATACAAAGGAAATCTTTTCAAATATTATTTTCGTATAGAAATTTAATTTGCTTTATGGTCTTTATTGCAGTGTTAGCATGATACCATGCTAACTTGTTATCTTAATGATTATATATTTTTTGTTCTTAAACAAATAAGGGCCGGGAAATTGAATACATGATTTTTGAAGGACTATTATAAATATTGATTATTTGTTAGCATGTTATCATGATAACATGCTAACCTTGCAAAAGTGAGGCCCACGAAAAGCTTCTGTGTTGGTTTTATCGCTCATTGAAGTCTTTAACTGCCAAGCATCGGTTTCCATCATGCTATCATGACATTTCAAACAAAGACTATCTTTCGGATCACAATATATTCCGCATCCGGCACATATTGTTTTTTCATCCATGGTTCTTCTTTCGCTTATCATTTTTTATTTGTTATTTTAAGAATGAAAAAAGTAGGTCCTAAAAGAGACTAAAGAATACTAAAGAATACTAAAAGAGACTAACTGTCATGGATCTTGAATAATAACGGTCCGTTCCAAACCAAAACATGGATAGAAGACACGGTTTCATGGATAGAAGACACGGTTTCATGGGTAGAAGACACGATTCCATGGATAGAAGACACGATTTCATGGGCAGAAGACACCAAAAGGGAAAAAAGGAAGAAAAAAGCCTTTAAAAAAGAATTGGTTGATCTATACTTTATTGATTTTTCCTTTAATATTGATGATATACCGTAATGAGGTGTCTCCTGTGTGATTTTGTTAAATAATTACGCATTTAAAAGAGAGTAATATGTGTAGTATAAACAAATAGATAAGTAAAAAACATGGGCAGAAGACACGGTTTCATCTGAAGATATGGAAAAGATCTTTTTTATCCATTTTCCATCTTTTGATAATTTCATTTTTTTGTAATTCAGCTAAAGCCTTCCTTATTGTTCTTCTTAATTCGGTCAAAGGTTGTTCTGCATTCAGATTGAGGGCAAGGACAAGAGTAGCTAACCCGTAAGGAATACCCCCTCCGGTGTGAGTTTCCAAAAAGCGGTATAAGGCTTTAGAAACATCACCTTTGAGTTTGGCCCTCTTATCGAGGTCAATACCAGTGGTCATATTAGCCCCATAGAGAGCTAAAAAATAGGGGTTCACGGTAATATCAACCTTTGTTGATTTCGGCTTCTGGTCAACATTGGAAAGGATAGCACCTGTAATCGAACGAATAACATCACATTTTTCTAAGTTGGCCGTATCAAAAAGTTTTGTTTCAACAACGGCTTTTGCGAGTCTTGTAAGCCCCTCTTCAATAGACCTATATTGGCTGGTTCCTCTCTCAATTCCCATGATTTGACATAATTCGGCATAATCTGTGCTGAATTTATCGGCTTTGTATTTTTTGACTAAAAAAAGTATAGACAGTAAAACGGATTCGTCTTGAATAGAGAGTTTTTTCCCTGAAATTGTAATGGTTCCCCAATTGTTTTTTATGACGAAATCATTGTAAACAGGACGATTTGTTTTTTCTGCTCGACCCATAGGGAAAAAAGGCGATGTCCTCGCAATTTCTGTAGGCATGAATGCAAGTTTAAGTTGAACTGGTTTTCCGGTAACTTTTAAAACATGATCCTGAACCTCTTTAACTACCTCTGCAAGGTGTTGGTAGCCTTTTTTTTTGTAATCATCCCACGTTACATAATCCGAATAACTTATCCACCATCGTTGACAATGAGCTTTCTCGTAATTGTTAAGACCTTGCAAGATAAGTTCATATTCAACTTGTTTATCTTTTACATTTTTCACAACAATTTCATCTAGCGGCTTATCCATAATTTCCGGTATTATTGCACCAGCCATAATACACACTCCTCTTGATATGTGTTTTGTGGTTAGGCTCGTATGGGTGTTGTCGCACCTATACGAGCCGGTTTTAATTAAAAGCTTCCAGTTTTGAATCTAAATAATATCAGCAACAAACTTGTAACCCCGACAAGAAAATATTCCATAGGGGACCTGACAGGAAAAAGTTTTATTCCAAACCTCGATGACGGATTCAGAGCGGGGATTGTTCCACAAAGAGCGTCCTCGAAACAATGCAGAAATGCACCAAAAGCAAAAAATCCGAATATATAAGCTATCAATGAATATTGAATGTTTGAACTAAATCTCAAAATCCTTAAAATTTTGGATGGTGCCATATATTGAACACCTTGAGAGTTTGCAAAAAAGAATAAGATTACAACAACGACAATATACGGCACAAACCAGTGCGTTAATTGGCGGTGTTTTTTCCTCCATGTTCTGTAGTTCCCGGTGTTCGGAAAGCCTTCCATAGCATCGGGCAGGACACTTCCAAGAGCGGCAAAAAAAGCGGCTACATTGCTCCCGGTGGCGGCGTAAACAAGCGAACCCGACAATATTTTGTGAGAAAACCAAGTCATAGATTTAATTAATCATAAATTGATAGGTCATGAGGCGATAACATCAAAAGTACGCAATCGTATGCCCATCTGAAAACGAAACAAAGAAAACTAAGCAGAGCAAACCACCAAAACATATTTCCCGATGGGTCTGTGGGAACCGTGTAATGGACAACCATAGAGAAAATAAAAACAACAAAAGACAGCGCCCCTAAAATTTTGAGAATAGCTCGAACAATCCTGTGCAACCAAAGCATTACTAAAAAGACACCCAACTTAATTGAATAAAATGCAGATATTACAAAAGTGAGGGATAATTTTTTAGTAAGTTCTTCTGGCATAATAAACACCGTTTTTCTATTTTAATTTCGCCCCAACCCCAACAAGTAATTTCCGAGTTTCAATCTTGTTACGTTGAGGTGATGCCCAAAACCGAGCGGCTAAGTCCCAAACGGCCATTCTACCGGAAAGCGGAAGGCTGTGTATTTTATCAGCCAACTCCTTGCAATTTACACCCCATTTTTCCCCGATCTCTGGTTTACAGTCATATATATTTGCCCAAACCATAGCAGCCGGATCACTATCACCGGAAACCTGGGCAACTGAACAGCCCTTTAAAGCGTCTTCGCATATCAGGGACCATTCCGCCTCCGAAAAAATTGGAATGGCCTCTTGGGTCAATTGGTTGTATCTGTCAACAAGGGTTGAAATAACACCTGAAAGACTATTTTCCTCACCATATGAACCAATTATTTTCTGAATTTTATCGGAGATATAAACTGTTGTCCTTTTACTCATTTTTCTGTAGTCCTTTGTTGAGTAGTATTTTGCAGTGATTATGTCATAATTTTAAAATTACCACAGTAGCACCACGGTATTTTTTCGCAACGGTTTTAATTTCGGGTTGCAAGTTTTTCTGTTTTTAATAATAGGCCGCGAAGCGGAAGTTTTTCTTTTGCCCCTTGCCGGAGAACAAGGGGCTATCAAATGTTTGCCCTAGTCACACCAGCGGGAAATTTTTTGATTGCAAAATGCTTCCCCGGGCCAGGTCCCGAGGAAGCATTTTGCAATCAGATTTTTCCTCGATGTCACCGGCACCAGCGAGATCCGGGCCGGGTTAACCGGCCCTGCGATTGCAAATATTATTTAAGATTGTTCCAAAATATCCGCTATCTTCATTTCAGTTTCTTTTTTCTCTTTTAAAAGGGACAAAAGAGTTTTTAACTTCCGCTCTGATTCAGAGAGTTTATATCTTGTGTTGTGGAGGATTTCATCTTTACTGATAAAATCAGTTATCAAAAAGCTGATTATTTTGGAAGAAGATTTGATATCTAAATGGTTCTTTAGTTTTTCAAGTTCTTCAAGTTCTTCATATGTTAGTCGTAATGTGAGAGCCATTTTTATTCTCCTTGCCCCGGATCTCTCCGGGGCTTTGATCTTCATATCAACGATTCATTCTTATCATTTCTTCTTTTATCTCGACGCAAGCGCCCATCTGCAAGAGACAATCTTCCAACTTACTCATATACTTCATAATGCTGAGTAGATCGGTTGCATCAGTGTTTATGATGTCCTCACCAATACCAAGATCATAAGTTTTACTTCCGTCTGATAACGTATTCTTAATTATTGAAAGCAACATGATCATACCTCCATCCCGTAAAGGTTAACAATCCCTTGAGCCAGGAATTTGAAATAATGGTTGATATCACCGTTTTTGAAATCAATCATAACCAAGTCACTTTTGATCTTCTTCTGTGTCTCCTGATCGCAACCTTTGACGAATTCAATAACAACGTCGGTATCAATGAAATGGGAAGTTCCTTCTTTGTCCAAAAGAAACCAAGATACTGTTGGGGCGTTTTTTTCCTCAAGAAATGTCTTGAACCATGTCTTGAATGAAATCTGTTGCTCTTTATTTTGCGTCTTCCAAACGGTTATCATTCCTTCAGCACGTTGAATTGTTTCTTGGCGTCTGGTTATATCCCGGCCAAACCTCGGATCAATCACCAGGGCCTTACATTTATCAATCCAGGGTTGCAGCCGTCCCGGTACATCAATCCGCTTGAATTCTTCGTTTGTTGCCCCGTTTAAATCGTTTCTGGTCCAGTTTAAAAGGTCAATTATTTCTCTGATCTCTGATATTTTCATATTCATCACCTTATATTTTGAATGCCCCTGATTTCTCAGGGGCATAATATTTAAGCTTTTATTCCTCGGTTATTCCAAGAACAAAATCAGCGGCTTTTTGTGCCTGGCTTGCTGCACATATCAACCATTTATTGTTATCGCGTAGTTTTTTTGACCAGCTTTGAATATAAGCTGCTGAATTATCAATAATTCTATTCTCAATTCCTGCATTTCCGCATAAAAAGGAGGCTCCAAACTCTGCAACAAGTTCCTCTTTTGAATATTCATGAGAACCAAAGAAATGTGGTGTTGTAACGCCCTCGCGGTTAACTCTCGATTGATGACCAGTTGAATGAATGATTTCATGGAAGAGGGTAGAGTAAAATTCCTCTTCGTTTTTAAAGCTCTGCTGGTCCGGCATGGTGATTTTATCCGTTGACGGCTGGTAGCATGCACCTTTTCCGCCGTATTCGACCACGGGCCTTTGTGGCATGTTATTTAAAATGCTTTCACATTCGGCAATTGGGTTAAAATCAAGCGGGGTTTCTTCGCTTTCCGGGGTCTTGATGTTGTCGCATTGTTCAGCATTAAAAACGGTGTAGTATTTCAACATGAAGATTTTTTTGGTTTTTTCAGTCTCTTTGTCTTTATACTCAAGAGGTTTCCAGAAGATCACCGGCAACCCTTTTTCACCTTTGCGAACAGTTCCGCCTTTTTCTTTGATCTGGTTGAATGTCAAAAAATAAGGGGATTTATAAGGGGCACAGGAAAGAAGAAAATTATTTATTCCCCTATAGTTCTTTTTTGAAATAAGGTTTTTCGGGCTTCCTCCACCATTCCATGGTTTGTGCCATGGGATAGTGCCCTGTTCTAACAAAGATAAAATCCTGTCAGTAATCATCTGATAGATTTTGCCCTGGGCGGTTGTATTGTCGATGCTGTCAGTTTTGTTTTCCATGGTTTTTCTCCTTGCGCCTTCCTTTCGGTGGCGATCTACAAGATTTTGAGCATGGGCTAATTCCCTGCTCTCTTGATTACTACAGTAACACCATAGTAATACTATGTCAAATGTTTATTAACTATAATGGTATTTTTTATGTGTTTCACGTGAAACACAACATATTGATATAACAAGATTAAACAAGAACTATAATTAGAATATATGTGCAATTTATAGGTTATGTTTTCGGGGTGAGTCCAGAGGCGAACAACTTACCGCAGATGCAGCTTTCAAATGTGATTTAGGCCCCACACTAACACACCCAAACAACGGGATGCTTTTACCTCTCAAAAGGAGAAGGTTTTAATGTTTTTCAGGGGAGTATTATAACCTTTGATATCATTTCTTCGTCCAGGGCGTGAACTGCAGAAAGATTTCTGCAATCAAAACCGTGTCTGCCGGCAGCTCCGGATCTCGACTTTTGCAATCACTTATTTCCTCGATGTCACCGGCACCGGCCAGATCCGGCCCGAGAAGCCAGGCCTTATGATTGCAGATTACGATATTCAAAAGCGGATGTAATAAGCAGCATTTGACGAATACCACAATGTGGCATGAAACAAATGTTTACAATTCATTAGAAAAATTAAAAACTCCACCATTCAAACAGATAGGTTTTCGAGAATAAACCTTGATAGGTTGAAGTGGTATTTTTTAAATTGTGCCGGATATGCACCTAACATGCACAATACAAACGATAGAATCTTATTGCCTGACCATTTGTAAACTTAGAAGTAAATAAAGAGTTCGGGAAAGCGAGTTAGGAATTTTTCACGCCCAAGAGATTGTGCAAAATGTGCCTAGCAAAAAAATGAACCACATTTAATATCGTTGCAAGTGAGGCTTTTTGTAAACCGAGTTGACATATATATAAAACAAGCAACTTTCATAAAAGAAGTGTAAACGTAGTTTACAGTAACAAATAATCATATCAGTTTAAACCTTCTTAACATTTCATCTATCTGAATATATGATTTAATTATTAAATTAAAATTAATGGATATCGGAATAATCTATCTTATAAATATAATAATAACGATAGTAGATTGAATAACTGAATTACAATACGGAAACCTAATTACCGTTTTGTATGTTATGATGCGACCTGAAGCTGTTTCTTGCCTATCCTCTTGATGGTAATATGGTGCTCTGTATACCAATCCTGAAGGGTGGTATGAATTTTGTATATGGTGGGTGTTCTTGGTTCCTGTGCAAATGGAAATCAGTCAATTCATCAAAAGACCCAAATACAAACATCCGGGAGGCGCTGTAATGGATAACAATCCATCAGACAACAAAATGACTATCAACATTCCACAGCATCATTTGTGGATTAAAGGGGTTCGCGGGATAACCTCAGTATTGGAATATTTATTAGACGAAAAATTTGGTGTTGATCAGAGTAATGAACCTGAAGAGTACGAGTTGATGAATGCAAAGAAGATAGTCCAAGCACAAAAAATCATAGAGATAATGAAAAAAAAGAGAAAGGAAGAGAAGGCCGAGGTTTTAAGAAATGAAGAACCTTAATTTAAAGCAACCAATACAAAATATATAACTTTGTATTGACAAATATTAATATAATGAAGTATACGGAAATATATTAAACACCAAAACAAAATATAATGTAATGCATTTTATGAGGGATATCTAAATATGCTTGATTTTATAATGATTGCTTTAACATGCGCCCCTCAAGTGAATGCTCAAACCCTTTCGGCTATAGTCAAAACAGAGTCAAATTACAATGAGTTAGCAATCAACATTAACGGAAAAGAAAAATTAGCCAGACAGCCAGAAAACGAAGCTGAAGCGGTGTCAACTGCCAGATGGTTGATTCAAAACGGCTATAGCGTTGACATGGGTTTGAGCCAGATAAATTCAAAAAATCTTCCTGGCCTGGGCATGACCGTTGATGAGGTATTTGATCCATGTAAAAACCTCGCGGCTGCGGCTCAAATACTCCAATCGAATTATGTGATTGCGAGACAAACGAACGATGACAAAACGGCAACCCTGCAATCGTTATCAGCGTACAATACAGGTTCCTTTAAAAAAGGATTTGAAAACGGATATGTGCAAAAGGTGATTTCTGCTGTTGATCCAATACCTTTGCTAACCGGAAAGAACCCCCAAAGGCTTGCAAGCAAAAGAGAGAAAATTAAAGAGGATAAAATATCAATCCCTCAATCTAGCGTCTATTTTACCGGGGAGAATGAGGACAGTGTGAATATATACAGAAACAAAGCAGTCGATAAAATGATTTATTAAGAGGACATAGAAACCCATTGATACGGTTTTTCAGTCTAAAATAGAAAACCTTTTTGAGTAGAAAAGGCAGGTCCGTATTTTCAAAAGACGTAAAACAATACGGACAAAACAAATAATTTTGTATAAATAAAAGGAGGTGTTTTAAAGACGCAAAATAATGAGAGCGAACTAATGGAAATCAACGAAAAAGTTTTTCAAGAGCATCTTGATAACAAGGCAATTACCCAAATCAAAATAATTTTGAATGAAGAGGGTAAATACAATCTGCTCTTGTCCTTGAACTGGAAGAAGGGAGAGGAAAAGCTTTTAACGGCTCGGGGAGAATGGCGGTCATGGGTTAGCCTGGATAGATTGATACGACACTTGAAGAGCAAAACAAAACAGTTACCTCCGATAAGCCTTATTATACCGGATAGGAATAAAAAAGAGGGATAGAATGAAAAAAAACCGTAAAAACCAACTATTAACACTCTCCGTTTTAACAGTGGCCGCAATGTGTATTATTCCTGACCTTGCATTCGCAGGAACAGGACCGTGGGACAAAGCGGCCACTCAAATTCTTGCAATATTCACTGGTGGTTTGACCAGGACAATAGGGATTATAGCCGTAATTGCATGTGGGCTCTCGGCGTTGGCTGGTAAATTGTCCTGGGATTGGGCTATCAAAATCATTGTCGGAATTGTCCTTATCTTTGGATCAACCGCAATTGTGGACTATGTAATATCAGCATCGACTTAATGATGAATGATATATACGAAATCCATCGTGACGTTCTTTTCGTTGGACTAACTCGACCGGCTACAATGTGGGGCATCCCGTATGGTGCATTTGTCATAGAATTTATGGCAACTACGCTAATTTTTTTGGCGATTGGGAACCCTCTTTACCTTTTGATAGCTGCTCCTATCCACGGCGTATTATACCTTATTTCAGCCCACGATCCTGAAGTATTCAACTCTATTGCCATTTGGTTAAATACTTCCGCGAAGTGCCGGAATACACGGTTTTGGGGTTCGGTAAGCTTTTCGCCGCTCCCTGTGCAAAAATGGAGAGATTAAAACATGACTGCAACAGCTTTTAAATTTTCATCTGCTATAAAACAAGAAGAATCAACGGCATCTTTTATACCTTTTTCCAGTCAGGTAACAAAAAATATCATCAAATTGGGGAACGGGAATTACACGGCAACAATCAAGATGCAGGGTGCGGCCCATGAAAGTGCGGATATTTCCGATATCAATTCATGGCATGACCAGTTAAACGGATTTTTAAGAAATATAGCATCACCAAATGTTGCAGTATGGACCCATGTAATAAGGCGGGAATATTCGGAGTATCCATCCGGAGAGTTCCCGCCTGGATTCTGCAAAGATTTCAACGAAAAGTACCGCCATTACATGGCCTCTCAATCAATGCTTATCAACGAACTGTATTTAACGGTTGTGTACCGACCGCAACCTGTTAACGTTCTTAAAATATTTAAAATATTTGAGAGAAAGAATCAAAAGGAGGCACAGCAGCAACAACAAAACGAAATCACCGAATTAGAGAATATCATAGGTGTTTCCTTGGCTGCACTTGATAGATATGAACCGGAATTGTTAGGGTGTTATGAGCACAAAGGTGTAATCTTCTCCGAAGTGCTGGAATTCTACGCTTTTTTGGTAAACGGAGAGTGGCGAAGATTTCCATTGCCACGATCAAGGATAAATCAAGTATTAGCAACCTCTCGCCCGTTTTTTGGTAAAACCGGCACCTTATCTTTGATGGGGCCGACAAAAACTCAATATGCATCAATAGTCACGATTCAAGAGTATCCAGATGTTACAATACCCGGAATACTCAATAACCTTTTCATGCTTCCTTTTGAATTTGTTTTGTCTCAATCGTTCACGTTTCTCTCAAAGCCTGTTGCAAAAGGCCGCATGATCCGTCAACAAAATAGGATGGTAAATGCGGGTGATGTTGCAACAAGCCAGATAGCAGAGATTGATGAGGCTCTCGATGATTTGCAATCAAACAGGTTTGTGATGGGAGCACATAGTTTGACCCTCCTTATCAGAGGGCAGGCCCAAAAGGCATTGAAGGAATACATTAATGAGACTGGGTCTTGTCTTTCTGATGTAGGTTGCAAATGGACGAAGGAGGAAATTGGAATTGCCGGGGCGTTCTGGTCCCAACTACCTGGAAATTTTGGTTACCGGGTCAGGGTTGGTGATATCACCAGCAGAAATTTTGTAGGGTTTTCGAGCTTTCATAATTTCCCGACCGGGAAAATTAGAGGTAATCAATGGGGTAATGCCGTAACGATGTTTAAGACCATATCCGGGGCACCCTTTTATTTCTCTTTCCATAAAGGCACAAAAGACAAAACGGAAAAACTGGACCCGAACCACAAAGACCTTGCCAACACTATAGTTATAGGCAAGTCAGGAACAGGAAAAACGGTTTTAGAAATGGTGCTCCTGGCTCAAGCGCAAAAATTTCACCAGCCCAAAAAAGGAAAAATTTTGTCATGTGTTGTTTTTGACAAAGATTTAGGGGCTGCGGTGGGTGTGAGGGCCATGGGGGGCCGGTATTACCCGTTAAAAAACGGGATTTCTACCGGATTCAACCCTTTCCAGATGGAGCCAACACCGAACAACCTTACGTTTTTAGAGGCACTTGTAAAGAAGATGGTGCAACACGAGGGCTTGCCGATCACGCCAGCGCAAGAACAGGAGATTTCAAGGGCAATCTCCGGGGTTATGGGTGCACCGAAACACAAAAGGCGGCTCGGGTCGCTTCTTGAATTTTTTGATCCAACCGACGAAGTAGGATTGTACATCCGCCTTGCTCGATGGTGCCGGGATGGTGTTCTAGCCTGGTTGTTCGACAATCAAGAAGATACTCTTGACCTTGACAACTGTTCGATGGTGGGCTTTGACGTGACGGAATTTCTTGAAAACGAAGAAACCCGAACCCCGACGATCATGTATCTCTTCCATCGAATTGAAAGTCTTATTGATGGTCGGCGGATTCCTATATTTATGGATGAGTTCTGGAAACTCTTAGATGATCCAGCGTTTCAGGATTTAGCAAAAAACAAATTAGTCACAATCAGGAAACAAGACGGATTTTTGGTCATGTTTACACAACACCCTCGACAAGTAATAAACTCGCCGATTGCGTTTGCAATTATAGGGCAGACCGCGACAAAAATTTTCTTACCTAACCCGGAAGCAGACCATGATGATTATGTCAACGGCTTCAAATTGACTGAAACAGAATTTGAAATTGTGAAAGGATTAGGTGAACAGTCACGATGTTTCTTGATTAAACAGGGGCAGAATTCAGCGGTTGCGGAACTCAATCTCAAAGGATTTGAAAATGAGCTTGCTGTTTTGTCAGGAAATACCGCAACTTCGGCTTTGGCTGAAAGATTAGTTTCAGAGCTTGGAACAAACCCCGATATTTGGTTGCCTGAATTCCATAGGCAGAGAAAATTGTTATAAAAATGAGGTGATGCAATGAGGAAAAAAGGGTTGGTTTTCTGCTTATTTTTGATCGTTATGTCTGGAGTCTTTGAAAAAAATGCTCAAGCGGGAATACCTGTTATTGATGCGGCAACCTTAGCTCAGCAGATAAGTTCAGAACTTGCCACAGTTGCAAGTTGGGCCTCACAGTATGGGCAAATGGTGTCACAACTAAAGAGCTTGGAACAACAATTCGAACAATTGCAGCAAACGTATAACAGTATACAAGGTGTTCGTAACATGGGAAGTCTTGTTACTAATCCAAGTGCCATGCAATATTTACCCAACGATTACGCTAAAATAATCACAGATGGTTATGGCGTTTATAAAGATATAATGTCTTTAAATAGTAGACTCACCCTATCAACTTCGTCGATAGATCCTAAATCGCAGACAGGACAGGACTATCAAGCAAGCGCTAAAAAAGCGGCTACCAATATGGCCGCATTTCAGGACGCTTATTCGAAGGCTGGTGGAAGGGTTACGGATATTCAAGCCCTGCTCGATAAGGTCAATAATTCCCCCGATGAAAAGGATATCGAAGATTTGCAAGCAGCAATACAAGTTGAGTCCGCTATGATTCAAAACGAGATGACAAAACTTTTATCTCTTGCCCAGCTATCACAAGCCCAAAAGGATTTACAAGCTCAACAAGATCGCGATATCTGCATTGCAAAGTACAATAATAAAACCATACCTGACGGTTGGTGAAAGGGGTATTTATTGTAAGGGAATTACTCTGATAATATTCCAAAATGGCAGGCAAAAATGACTAATGCAGCTTTTACCTTTTACACATATTTACTCGGCAAACTGAATGCTACCCTTGCAGCTTATTTTCAGGATACGGCAACAAGTATTATAGGGTCAATCAGCCCTGTCGTTACAACGCTTTTATCAATCTATGTGATGTTTTGGGGCTGGTCGATGATCAGAGGTATTATCTCGGAGCCTGTAACCGATGGATTGCAAAGGATTCTCAGATTAACGGTAATTGTTGCAATAGCCTTAAATATTGGCAGATATAATCAATATTGCACAGATTTTCTTTGGAATGCTCCGGATGCAATGGCGGCTGTTGTTGCATCCGGCAACTCAGATCCGGTTCAAAATTCGCAATTTCTTGATACATTTATGAGTAAGATTTGGGATATCTACGCGGCTTTTTCTCAACACGCTTCAGCAAACCCTTGGAGTACTACCCTGCATATACCGGATATGTTCGAATGGTTAGCGGGTGCATTTGTATTAGGTGCAGGTATCTGCTTGACAATGTATGGGTTTTTTCTTCTTATTTTGTCAAAAATCGGCCTTTCCGTCATGTTGGCTGTTGGGCCTATATTCATAATATTATTGATTTTTAATGCAACCATGAAATTTTTTGATGCATGGTGCGGCCAGACTTTAAAGTTTGTATTTTTGATCATATTAACATCCGCAATAATAAAAATATTCCTGACAATTTTAAGTGCGTATTTGCTCAGTATAAGTGGAGCATCACAATTGCAAAATCCACAGATAGTATCTGCTTTGCCTGCCATTGTTTACTGCTTAATAGGGTTATTGGTATTATGGCAGGCCCCCGCCCTGGCCTCCGGGTTGGCTGGTGGCGTGGCTATTAGCGGTCTTGGGGCGGTCAGAGATTTATTTAACCGGAATCGAAGGCAGAGCGGGAGAGATGGGTATTTGATTCGAAAAGCAAAAGATTTTTCCGTTGCCACTGCAAGAAAAGCACAATCTGTGATCTCGGCTGTATGGTCTAGAAAAAACCAAGTTCGTCAGGGTTGATAAAAGTATAAAAAAATCACCGGATATTCTGTTGTGTTTTTGAAAACAAAATAGTATATTTTGTTAGTAGTGATATACAATATTATGAACATACAATATGTATAAAAACGTAAAGGGGTTTTCAATGAAGAAAAAAATGGTGCTTGTTTTGGTTTTATTATTTGTATCTGGATGCGGCATGGTTCCGCCTCCGCCTCCTTCGGTACATGGTGAATATCGGCCCATTAATCAAACATTCACACAAGACAAGCCTGGAACTGAGCAGCCATGAAAAATAATGAAAAAAGTGATTTAGAAAAATATTTGAAAGAAACCCAAACATGGGAAACTGACAAAGTTCAAGAGATTATAAAATCGAGGAAAACGGCGTGGATAATTGCCATTTGCTCCTTTATTGTGGCATGTATGGCCGTGTTGGCTGTAGCTGCCCTGACACCTTTGAAAACAGTTCAACCCTTTGTAATCAGAGTAGATAACGCAACGGGTATTGTCGATGTCGTTGAATCTCTCAAGGATGGAAAAGCCAACTATGATGAGGTATTGAACAAATATTTTGCTCAACTTTACGTTCGATACCGTGAAGGATATTCAAAGGATCTTGCCGCCGAGTATTACAATAATGTCGGCTTAATGTCTGTGTTGCCTGAGCAACAAAAATATGCTGAATTTTTCAATCCTAAAAACCCTCTGTCACCGTTAAATGTCTATGGTCAATACAAAAAGGTGAAAGTAGATATTTATGGAATAACCTTTATCAATCCAAAAATCGCGCTGGTCCGGTATGCAAAAAAAGTTGAAGAAACCGGATCGACAAAAACCGAAGTAACACATTACACGGCAACAATTAAATTCAAGTACATTTCAAAAGGAAATATGACGGATAAGCAAAGATTCATTAATCCGCTTGGATTTCAGGTTGAAGAGTACCGTAATGACCCTGACAGCGGCACAAGCATAAAAGACTTCAATATATCAAATCCCGCCCCCGTAGAGAGCGGCGGCACAACACCATCAGCGGCACCGGCAAATGAGAAAGGAAAAGACAATGAATAAATCACTTTTGATAATTATTGCAATTGCTGTTCTTGCACCTACCCTCAGTTTCGGTGAACTCACGCCCGAAAAAGGAAAGTATGACCCTCGGGTAAGGATAGTTGATTACAACCCCTTGAACGTGATCCGTCTTTCAGCTTTTTATGGGGTTTCAACTCATGTTCAATTTGCAGACGGTGAAACAATAAAATATGTGGCTGTGGGCGACGATCAAGCGTGGAAAGTCGTACCAAAAGAGAATCACCTCTTTATCAAACCTATCGCCTCTGAGGGTGACACCAATGTAACCGTAGTTACGGATAAGAGAACATATCAATTTGCCCTCATTATACAGCCGCGAGAGATAAAGGATAAAACGGCCTGGGCCGACCATAACCTCATTTTCTCCCTAGCTTTCCGATACCCCGATGAAGAAGTAGCAAGGATAGCAGCGGCCAAGAAAAAGGAAGCTGAAGAATTGGCTTATAAAGATATTCAGAAGAAACTCGACCTGCAAAAAACTTCTGACATGAGCAATTCTAACTACTGGGTGGCCGGATCAGAGGAAGTCAGTCCTACGACTGCATTTGATAATGGACGGTTTATCTTTTTATCGTTCGGCAACAACAAAGATATGCCAGCTATTTATGAACAAGATAGAGAGGGTAACGAATCACTCATTAACACAAATGTTATTAAGGGAAACACAATAGTCATACAACGGATGGTGGAAAGATTAATCCTGAGAAAGGGCGAATTTGTGGCCTCGGTTGTAAACAGGTCTTTTGATATCAATGGTGGAATCGACAACAACACCGGGACGGTAGCTCCGGACGTGAATAGAATTATCAAAGGTGATAAGAGATGAATATTCCAGGTGAAAATAATACCCCGGCTGGAGTGGATGAAAATGAAGGACTGCCGACCGTCAACCGGGGCGGCACAAATAAGGTAAAGACATTTATAGGTTTTGCTGTGATTCTGGTTTTCGGCGTATTTGCTCTTTATCTGGTGAATAAACAGCCTGCCCCTGTGAATAAAAAACAACCCCAAAACGAACAAGTTAAAAACCAGATGCCCCCGCTTCTTGTGCCTGAAAGTCCGGCACCAATAAAGGTTACTCCGAACCCTCCACCTGTCGTTGTAAATGCACAAAAACAAGCCCCGCCAATTCTTAAACCTGGCGAAAAAAAAGAAATCACTTGGACGGATAGGAAAATGCTCGGTGGCTTGCTTATCGGTGATCAAAAGAAGAGTGAAGGCGTTGATTCCGCCAAAGGCAATGAAAGCGGCGAGGGATCAAAAAAGAAAGCTTCCGAGAACCCTCAAGGGACTCTTGCCGGTTCCAACAACGCATTGTCGGAAAAACTTGTCCCGACAGTCACATTGAGAAGCCTTGCCGCAAAATTACCGGACAGAAATTATTTAATCACAAAAGGAACCACACTGGATTGCGCTCTCGAAACCGCTATGGATAGCACAGTGCCAGGACTGACAACCTGTAGGCTTACAAGAGATATTTACTCCGACAATGGGCAAGTGTTGCTCCTGGATCGTGGATCTAAACTTGTTGGCGAATACCAAGGAGGGATAAAACAAGGTCAGGCTCGATTGTTCGTTTTGTGGACAAGAGCAGAAACCCCCACAGGCGTAATAATCTCACTTGATAGTCCTGGTACTGATGCACTTGGCAGATCCGGGCTTGAGGGATGGGTAGATAATCATTTTTTACAACGGTTCGGGGCTGCAATAATGATGAGCATGTTGCAAACATCAATGCAGGTTGTAGCTGATAATGCTCGAAGTAGTGGGACAACGAATTATTACGGTAACACATCGGACAACAGCGGGAGAATCATTGAAAAAATACTTGATGCAACAATCAACATTCCGCCAACACTCATAAAAAACCAAGGTGATCATATTGCTATCATGGTTGCAAGAGACTTGGATTTCTCCGGCGTTTATGGTTTGGCAACAAAATGATAGCTCAAAGAAAAGACTGTCAATCCTCGGTAATGCTCGATGAGTACCTTACGCCTTTTCGACCATTTTTAGCAGATAATACCCTGGATGAAATTTGCGTTAATAGACCTCATGAAATATGGACAGAGGGCCGGGAAGGGTGGAAACAACACAATGACGATAAATTAAGTTTTGAATATTGTCGGCAATTGGCAACACTGATTGCCAGCTACAACGGAAAAAAGATATCCGCGGATAAGCCCATTTTATCCGCTGCGTTGCCTCAGGGTGAGCGTATCCAAGTAATAATTCCGCCTTCATGTGAACCCTATACAGTCTCTATTACAATCCGTAAGCCTTCGATCATCGACAAGACATTAGACCAATTGGAAGAGGAAGGGTCTTTTGTTGAGTATGAGGATGTTTCAGAGGAATTGAAGCCGTTTGAACATGAATTAATCCATCTGAAGCAAGAAAAACGCATAAAAGAATTTCTTGATCTGGCTGTAAGAAAACACAGGAATATCCTCATTGTCGGAAAGACCGGCTCCGGGAAAACGACCATAACCAAAAGTTTAACCCGAAGTATACCTTTCGACGAAAGGCTCATCACAATTGAGGATGTACATGAATTGTTTTTGAATCATCACAAAAACAAAGTGCATCTTTTCTACTCAAGGGAGGATGAAGGCGGTTCAAAGGTAACACCCAAACAGGCCCTTGCCTCCTGTTTACGCATGAAACCGGATCGAATCTTGCTTGCAGAGCTACGGGGTGATGAAGCATGGGAATTTATTAAATCCATCAACACAGGTCATCCAGGCTCTATCTCAACGATGCATGCAAACGGGGCTTTTGAAGCATTTGAGCAATTGACCGCTCTTATTAAAGACAGTCAAACAGGGGCACATTTAGACACGAATTATATCAAACATCGGTTGTTTACCACGTTAGATATTATCCTTTTTTATAACAAAAGGAAGCTCAGAGAAATCTATTATGATCCAGAAAATAAGCGAAAAAAAATGGTTTAAAATCGGCTTGATTTTAGGCCTTATTTTAGCTGTGGTCGTTCTGTGGGTGTATTTAGCCGGGGGGATTTTTTTGGTGGCATTTGAGAAAAATTTCAACGATGCTTCCCCGTTGACGATGTATCAATACTGGTATCATTACGGTACGGTTAAACAAGTTCAGAAATGGTTGTATATTTCAAGCCTTATCTCGCTGGCAGCTATCGGCACCCCTCTATTTTTATTCCTCGCTCCCTCCAAAAGAAGCCTCTTCGGTGATGCTCGATTCGCAAAAAACCATGAGATAAGAAAAGCCGGTCTTTTTGGCGATAAGGGGCTGATAGTTGGGAAAATCGGCAAAATGTATTTGATGTATGCTGGTTCCCAGCATGTAATAATTTCCGCTCCAACAAGGAGTGGTAAAGGTGTTGGTGTTGTTATTCCTAACCTTTTGTGTTGGCCTGAATCTGTTGTTGTTTTAGATATCAAGCAGGAAAATTGGAACTTAACGAGCGGATACCGTCAATTCTGTGGTCAGGAATGTTATTTGTTCAATCCTGCTGCAGCCGATTATCGAACCCATAGATACAATCCGTTGACGTATATAAGTCCTGACCCAAATTTTCGGATAGATGATATCCAGAAAATTGCAAACATGTTGTTCCCGGATCAGCCGGGAGTTGAAGTCATATGGACAGCCACACCTCGAAGTCTCTTTTTGGGGATTGTTCTTTACCTGTTTGAAACCCCTAACAAGCTTATAACACTTGGCCAGGTCCTCAGAGAAACACTTGTAAACGATGATGGATCGGCATATTTCCGAAATATCATTTTATATCGTGAACTCGGGTCAAGGATTTTAAAGGTTACGGATCTTGAAGCGATTACACAGGCTGAAAACGATCTGAAAGAAATCAAGAGGGACAAAGATAAAGCGGATGAAAAATTCGCGGAAATGGCCGCTTGGTATCAATTAAATAAGAGCTACAAAAACCGGATTGATGCAGAGGGCAAGGGAAATAAAAACATTAATAATTTGGGTGAGGTGAAAATCAGCAGGGAGATATTAGAAATTGGAAAAGCATTATCCCCGATATGTGTACGTGCGCTGAATAGTTTTGTCTCAATATCGGCCGACAAGACCAGGGCCGGTATTATGAGTAACTTTCGCGCAAAGCTGGAGCTTTGGATGAATCCGCTTGTCGATGCGGCTACAAGCGCGAATGATTTTGATTTGCGAGATGTAAGAAAAAAACGGATGTCCATTTATTTAGGAGTAACCCCCGACAATCTTATGAGGATGGCCCCTATCTTCAATCTCTTTTTTCAGCAACTTATAGACCTTAACACAAGAGAACTTCCAAACCAGAACCCCGATATAAAAAACCGCTGTTTGTTGCTTATGGATGAGTTCACATCAATCGGCAAGATTGGAATTTTGTCCAGGGGGATATCTTATATTGCCGGTTATTGGCTGCGTATGATGCCTATCATACAAAGTCCGGCACAATTGGTTGATGTATACGGCAAAGAAGCTGCACAAACATTTCAAACAAACCACGCATTGAATATTGTGTTTCCGCCAAAGTCTTCGGAAACACAAACGGCAAGGGATATATCGGAATGGTTAGGATTTCAGACAGTCAAGGGTTTGAGCAAATCAAAGAGGAAAATATTATTTTCGAAACCAACAGAATCTATTTCTGATCAGAGAAGAGCTTTAATGTTGCCGCAAGAAATAACAGGGCTTGGAAAAGAAAAAGAATTGGTAATCCTTGAAAATGTACCGCCTATACTTGCCAGGAAAATCAAATATTACAAAGAAGCAATTTTTATTGATCGAATAAAACAGGTATCAAAAACCTTGGGTGGCTATAAATCTATGCCAACAAAAGAACAGCTAGATTTTGTCATAGGAAATAGAGAGTTAGAGGCTACTGTGCCGAAAATTGACCTTAAAGCACATGAAATAGAAGTAAGTAAAGAGGCTCCAATTTTTTCAGACGTTCAAAAAACGAAAATAAAGTCAAAAACAATTGTTAGGCCATTGAAAGAAGAAGACGCCCCTAAGCTTGAGTCTGCTGAATTTACAATAGAATTCAATGTTGATAGACCGGATGGAGTTTTTGACAGGGAAGCAGCTATAAAATTAGCGGAAGAACTCGACAGTAACGCATACGAAAGATAAGGGGGGAATAATGGAAAATATAACCAATGAAGAATTCATAAAAAAGATCAAGGCTGATCTGATTCAATCAAAACATCGTTTCGAGATACACGACCCTCGGAGCGATGTCAGATATAAGTATGACACATCAAAAGAGGCAATTAAAGGTGCCTCTCGAATTGGTTCAACCAGCTTTAACCATATATCTCCACAAGGAGAAGATTCGAGAATAACACAAAATCAATCCGACGGTGAATGGTATAGAACCGAAAGAGACAACCGAAATTTATTGAGAGAGCATTTTGTTCGTCCCTTGACGGACATTCAGAAGGAGATCGACAACGAGAACCTTAACTCAATCGTTGAGCGTTCAGAACAACGGGCAGTACTGAAGGGTATAAATCCGGAAGCAGATCAAATACTCGCAAAAGTAGACACCATTGCTTTTAGCAAGATACAAGGGCAAGAAGTAAAAGAGATCGCGGCAAAAATCATCCAA
Source organism: uncultured delta proteobacterium (assembly GCA_903901335.1). Taxonomy (GTDB): domain Bacteria; phylum Desulfobacterota; class Desulfobulbia; order Desulfobulbales; family Desulfocapsaceae; genus CAIUQR01. Next base: position 35,743 of record CAIUQR010000016.1, read on the forward strand.
AAAAACAATGGTATTTCCCCGAATTATGGGCAGGCGATGAGAGAATCCTCGCCCGAGACAGTTGAAATGATAGCTGCGCTTACTGTGGGGAAAAAATTTGAAGAATTCGTAAATGATCGAATCAGCACAACCGAACCGAAAAGAACGGCCAAGAAAGAAAAGGAAGAAGAAGAGGGCATAAAAAAGAAAATTAATTCTCAAGGCGAAAACAAGATTGAATTGGATGAGGCGTTTACCGCTCGTCAGAGCGACAAACCATTACTGCCGCCGAATCATGAAAAGGATTATGTCAGAGTTGGGAATAAATATTTTTCCCGTAATGGTTCGAAGGACCTGGCCTTTACAGATAAGGGAAACAATCTGGTTACAGCATCAAATGATGAGAAAAATACTCAACTGATGATCAAGGTTGTTGAGGCTAGGGGTTGGCATGAAATTAAAGTGTCCGGATCAGAAAATTTTAAGCGTGAGGCGTGGATAGAAGCAACGGCAAGAGGAATAAAAGTAAAAGGTTATACCCCGCAAGAACAAGATAAAGAGGAAGTTGCAAAACGGGATCTTGCAAAAAGCAAAACCGATGAAGCAAGTCTACCAACCGCAACCAAAGAAGAAAAGTCCTATCGTGAAATAATGGCCAAAGCATGGCTGAAAGAAAATCCTGACATGGCCATCAAAAAGTATCCTGATTTAATCAATGCTATGGCCTATGCGGTCGCAACCGACCAAAAGGTTCAGGATATGGGATACACAAAGGCAGAGCGTGAAATGGTTGCAGGTCGGACGAAGGAAATCATTGCAGACAGAATCAAGGCCGGGACAGTTCCGGAAATGCGAATCAGAGAAAATGTCCCTGTCCAAGTGAAACAGCAAGAACAGGAATACGAACGATAAAATAATTAATGGAGGTGTTCTATGAGGAAAATATCATATGCAATGGCAGTTCTCATGATAGGCATGTCAACAATAACGGCCAACGCGGAAGATCTTTTAACAGGCGACACCAAACTATCGTGTGAAGCTATTATTTGCCTTTCAACCGGATCGCGACCAAATGAATGCCAACCATCGATACGACGATATTTTTCCATAAACATGAAAAAACCAGGAGACACGATTAGAGAACGAATAAAATTTCTTCAAAAATGCCCTGCATCAAATGAAACGCCGCAAATGCAAGCATTGGTGAATGCAATTGCGAATGGGGCGGGCAGGTGTGATACAGCATCACTAAACCAAGAATTACAAAAGCAGATACTCGATAATGATGGGAATCCGATAGGTGTCGGAATCGACAATAATCTCCCTGATTATTGTGCCTCGTATAACAATAATGCATACACAAATTTTGGTGACTATCTACCCAAATATGTAGGTGTTCCGGAAAGGGGCGGAATGTGGGTAAATGCCGCCGATTACGATACTGCCTTGGCTGCCTATAATGACAGAATAGCAAAAGAAAACGCTGCCAAATTGGTATTGGAGTAAGGCGAAAAAATGCCTCTCCCACGCCTTACATTTTCCAATGGCCAACTTGAAATATTGAAATGGTCAGCATTGGTTATCATGACGTTGGATCACGTCAATAAGTATTTCTTCAAAGACGCCCTGGCGGTTGTTTTCGATATTGGCCGTGTTGCAATGCCGATTTTCTTTTTTATTTTGGCGTATAACCTGGCCCGCCCTGGGGCAATGGAAAAAGGCGTTTATCAGCGAGTAATTAAACGCCTGGCAATATCAGGTATGTTAGCCTCGATCCCCTATATTGCCCTGGGAGGTCTGGCCGTTGGATGGTGGCCGCTCAATATAATGTTCACGTTGTTGGTAATAACCATCACGATTTATCTTATAGAAAGCGAACATTTCATCTTGGCTCAAGTCGTTTTCTTCCTCGGTGGTTCCGTAGTTGAGTATTGGTGGTTTGCCTCTGCATTCGGAATTGCAGTTTGGTCGTATTACAAAAAACCTTCTTGGATTGCCTTTTCTCTAGCAATCCTGGCCTGTGCCTCACTGTTCATTATTAATCGTAACAATTGGGCGTTGCTTGCGTTGCCGCTGTTGTTCCTGGCTTCTCGAATAAATTTCAACGTACCTAAAAAAAGGCTCATTTTTTATGCGTATTATCCGCTTCATTTGGCGGTAATTTGGCTGGTAATCTTTTTAAAATCAAAGAATTTTTCATGAAGGAGTTTGAAATGAAACAAAAAGTTTTAAGTCTGTTGGCCGTGATTTGTATAATAGGGATGGCCGCTTGTGTCCGTATACCGACCGAACCGATGATAACAGGTGTCCGGATAACAGACGAGCAGATGCAGCGGGTAGTTGATAACAAAACGTCATGTGATGATTTGATAAGGATGATTGGGCACCCGCAACGTCAAAATCAGATCGGTGAGAAAACATTGTGGTACTACGATTTCACGCAGATAGGGCAGTCTTTAGGTGGTAAAAATATAAGCGAAACGGCGGTCTTCGAAATAAGCAGAAAGAACGTTGTCCTGGCTCATTACAAAACTGCTGGCTCCGGTGGATCGTCTTCTAACCCTCTGTTGAAGGCTGCGGGACAGTAATTTTCTACTGCATTTTTTGCACGAATCGTTGTCAAAGGAGGAAAAAAGTGAATAAAGCAATGGTAATAGGAAATCTAGGTGCCGATCCGGTAGTTCATACCACCAAAAAGGACACACTTGTAACAACATTTTCAGTTGCTACAACCGATTATTGGAAAAATTCTGGGGGCGAATCGCAAGAAAAAACAGAATGGCACCGTATTGTAGCGTACAACAAACTGGCAAATATCTGCGGTGAACATCTCAAGAAAGGGTCAAAGGTCTATATTGAAGGAAAAATGCAAACCAGGAAATGGGAGGACGAATCTACCGGATCTGACCGCTACACCACCGAAATAATAGCGTCATCCTTGGAAATGCTCGGCGGCGGATCATCGTCAACATCAAGCCACGATCAGGAGCAATAACCTGGGTAATAAGAAGAATTAAAAAAGGGTGTGTTTTTTTTCGCCGCACCCTTTTTTAATAACAGAGATTAACGCATGGTCAAACAAGAAAATTGCAATCAATCGGTTTGGCTTCTCGGGGCGGATCTGGCCGGTGCCGGTGTCATCGAGAATATTTCTGATTGCAAAATACTTCTGCTGCAGCTGCCGGCCGACAGGGTTATGATGGCAGAAATCGAGATCCGGACGCGCCGGCGATAATCACCTCAACCCCCAACTTTATTACTCTCCTATACTTACACCCTCTATATTGGGAAAAAATGAAAAAGCTAATTTTGATTTTAATAATCGTCGTAGGTCTTTTGCAAACCGCTTGTGATAATAAGCAATCCGTTACAACTAATCCTTCCGGCTGTCTTTTTTGTTTCTTCAATGGTATTCTTGCTTGAGATATTTATTGGATTCTTGGCTTAGAATCTACGCCATCAGATACACCGCCACCAATCCTGCGCGGTTTGAAAAGTTGTGGAGGTAGTTTAGTGCTTCAATTATCCGAACACGTTGACGCTGTTCGCAAAGAAATAGGAAGAAAGATAGGCCCCAAACAGAAGTCTGATTTTGGGCAATTTATGACGCCTTTAACGGTTGCTCGTTTTATGGCCTCTTTGTTTGTTCCTTCATCGCTGCAGACGGCAAGGCTTTTGGATGCGGGAGCGGGTATAGGCTCTTTGTCAGGAGCTTTTCTTGATCGAGTTGCCTTGGGTGAGCTTCCTTTTTCGCGTGTCGAGGTCATGGCTTATGAGATTGACGACAAGCTACGAGGGGTTTTATCGGAGAACTTGGAGAAATACAAAACCCAGCTCTCTTTAGATATAGGCGTGAGGTCTTGTGACTTTATCGAAGATGCCGTTGACATTATAACTCAAGGCCGACGTGATTTTACTCATGCAATTCTGAATCCTCCCTATAAGAAAATTAACAGCTCATCCCGTCACAGAGCTTCGATTCGTCAGGTCGGCATTGAGACTGTAAATCTTTATTCCGCCTTTCTTTCGCTTGTGATTGATCTCATGCAACAAGGTGGACAGATCGTTGCCATCATCCCAAGAAGTTTTTGTAACGGGCCTTATTACAAACCTTTTCGTAAAATTATTTTCGAAAAGACGGCCATACGGCATATGCACTTATTCGGAGCGCGTAATAGTGCTTTCAAAGATGATGATGTTCTGCAGGAAAACATAATTATTGTTCTCGAACGTGACGCAAAGCAAGGGAGAGTCACGGTTTCAACATCAACAGATGATAAGTTTTTAGACACAGAAATAAACAGCCACCCCTTTAATCAGATCGTCTTTCCCGACGATCCCGAGCAGTTTATCCACGTTCCGACCTTGCCAGAACAGGACAACATCGTTTCATCGTCCGCTTGCTTTTCTTTGGCCGACATTGGCCTTGAGGTTTCGACAGGGCCGGTTGTCGATTTCAGGCTAAAAGGTCATCTCAGGCAAGACCCTGACTCCGGCACTGTTCCCCTTCTCTATCCTTGCCATTTTTCTGGTCAGTCCGTTGTGTGGCCTCGATTGGGAGCCAAAAAACCGAACGCAATTCTTCACAACGCTGAAACTGAAAAATGGCTCTATCCAAGCGGTTGTTACGTTGTTGTTAAAAGGTTTTCTTCCAAAGAAGAGCGGCGGCGTGTTGTGGCTAGCGTCATTTATCAGGATTCTTTTAATAGCACCGTTATTGGTTTGGAAAACCACCTGAACGTTTTGCATTGTGGCAAGAAGGGAATACCGGAACACCTCGCCCGTGGTGTTGCTGTGTTTCTCAATTCCACATGGCTTGACGAGCAATTTCGACATTTTAGCGGCCACACTCAGGTGAATGCAACCGACTTAAGATTGCTGAAATATCCTTCTCGTGATGTGTTGATTCGTCTTGGTGCTTGGGCAAAAGAAAAGGGTGAGTTAACCCAACAGAAAATAGACGATAAAGTCAGAAGGCTCATATGAAAGAAAGAGACAACATAGCCGAAGCCCTTGTTATTTTAGAAATACTAGGCCTTCCCCGCGCTCAAAGAAATGAACGGTCGGCCCTTTGCTTACTTGCACTCTTGAATCTGACCGCCGCGAAATCTTGGAAGGAAGCTGAAAACCCGCTTATAGGCATTACTCCCATGATGGAGTTTAGCCGGATGTATTATGGCAAAGAATATGCCCCTAACAGTCGGGAAACTTTCCGGCGGTTTACAATGCATCAATTCATTGATGCCGGAATCTCTCTATATAATCCGGACCAACCTGACCGCCCCGTCAATAGTCCCAAAGCTGTCTATCAAGTATCACCTGAAACGCTTACTCTTTTGAAAAATTATGGCCACCCCTCTTGGGCCGAAGCCTTGGAATATTATCGCTCTATTCAGGGAACGCTTACCGCAAAATATGCAAAAGCGAGAAATCAGAACCTTGTCCCTGTTCGGGTCGACCAGACCAAAGAAATTAACCTCAGCCCAGGGGAGCACAGCGAACTCATAAGGGCTATTGTTGAGGATTTTGCCCCCCGTTATGCGCCCGCTTCTCAATTGGTTTATGTTGGTGATACAGGCGAGAAGTGGGGGTATTTTGATAAAGCCTTACTTGATAGACTTGGGGTGAAAGTCGATTCTCATGGAAAAATGCCGGATGTTGTTTTTCATTACACGGCGAAAAATTGGCTTCTCTTGGTTGAATCTGTAACCAGTCACGGCCCTGTTGACGGAAAGCGTCATCAAGAGCTTGCCAACCTTTTTTCTGGAGCAAAAGCGGGCCTTGTCTTTGTTACGGCATTCCCTTCCCGCGCTATTATGGCCCGATATCTTTCAGAGATTTCTTGGGAAACAGAGGTATGGATTGCGGACGCACCTTCTCATTTGATCCATTTTAATGGAGAGCGTTTTCTAGGGCCGTATGACGAGAAGGCGCATTCTTGATAAAGGCCCTATGTGTTGATGATCATGCAATCGGAATGGATAACTTGACAGAAGGGAACGCTGCGCTGATGATGCATATCAGGTCATATGATGAAGAGGCCCCCACGCTTGTCCGTCTTCATACGGAACACCTACCGCAAAAAATGAAATTTTTTTTGCGGCAGCCAGTTGCACTCGCCGATGGGTCTTAATGTACTTCCGGATTTTGAAACGCCCTCTAGATGGATGGCTGAGAGAATTTTATTGGGGACGGCGGCATTCATACCCTAATTGGACAAATTCCGCCGGTTAGGGCTTAGAACCCCTTATACAGATTTTTCAAAAAATAATTACACCTCTGGGGTAAGAGTATATGAGTATTTCAATCTCAAATATGATTAGTAGGATTGAGCCTCACAATACAGTTTTGTTTTTTGGAGCTGGTTCAGCGATACCATCTGGTGCACCAAGTGTAGAGAAAATCATTTCAGAAATTTCTCAATCACTCCAAATAGAAGCTAATAGCTATACTCTAAGCGAAATTGCAAGTCTTGCTGAAGATAAGAAAGGGAGAAGGGAACTGATCAATACTCTCAGGGGTTTGTTTAAACTACCTAGTGTGACAGGAAGTTTGTTAAATTTGCCATTGTACAATTGGAAGAACATATATACTACGAATTACGATCAACTTATTGAACAGTCCTTTTCAAGGAAGAATATTCCACTTTCTGTTTATTCATCCAATTTTGATTTCACCGTGCAGGCCGTACCAGAAGCTATAAAGCTGTTTAAATTGCACGGAACAATTGAAAAAGATATATGCGATGGAAATCATGGTAGGATTATCATAAGTGAGTCTGATTATGACAACACTATTGATTACAGAGAGTCATTATTTGACGCATTCAAGTATGATTTAGCTGGTGCCAACTTAATAATTATTGGATATTCCCTCTCTGATACCCATATTAAAGAAATTGTCACTAGAGCGATAGATATAAATAACAAAATTCAAAATCCATTCTCTATTAATTTGCTTCTTTATACTGCTGATGAAGGTCGAGCTTCATTATATGAGAGGAGAGGAATTAAAGTGTCGTTTGGTGGATTGGATGATTTTTTTCTTGAGTTAGGGAAAAAGTGTAAACCAATTGAAGCGACCTTTTATTTTACTGGTAACCCATTAGACATAATACCAACTTTAAATTCTATCACGACAGATGTTGGCCATGAAGTTAAGTGCTGTGCAAAAAACGTAAGTGCGATGTATCAAGGTTGGCCAGCAAGTTATGCAGATATTGATGCACAAATAACGTTCGAAAGGACGTTGTTTAATCCTGTGGTATCTGCAATAGAGAATGATAAACTCTGCACAACTATCCTAGGTGCCAGTGGAATTGGAAAAACAACTTTTGCACGTCAAGTCATCCTTAGCCTTTACAAAAAAGATTATTATTGCTGGGAACATAAAAATGACCATCCTTTACAATCTAAGATGTGGAGAAAAGTTGCCCAAGAGATGCATTCAAATGGGAAAATCGGGATATTATTTATTGATGATGCTCATACTCATTTGTATGATTTAAATAATCTGATAGACCTTTTAGTTTCTGATGGCCATGGAAGTTTAAAGCTTCTATTCACATCTGCTAGAAATCAATGGTTCCCAAGGGTTAAGACGCCCAATATTTTCAAAAATGGCCAACAATTCCTTCTGAAAAAACTTGATGAATCAGAAGTTGAGAATTTACTCACTTTAGTTGACACCTCTCCAGATCTACGACCTTTGGTAGAAAATAGTTTCATTGGCTTTTCTCGATTTGAACGGAAAAGAAGATTGACGGCTAAATGTGAATCAGACACTTTCGTTTGTTTAAAAAACATATTCGCATCCGAGAAATTTGATGACATAGTTTTACGAGAATATGCCGAGTTAGATGAAAAATATAGGGATATATATCGATTAGTTTCGGCAATGGAAAGTGCCGGGATAAGAGTTCACAGACAGTTAGTTATCAGATTGCTGGGAATACCTGCCCCTGAAGTTGCAGCATCACTTACAAATTTAGTCGATATTATACATGAATACACAGTGAGCGCTCGTGAAGGGATTTACGGATGGAGAGGTAGGCATCCGGTAATTACGGACATTGTAACTAAATACAAAATGGGAGATGAAAATGAGTATTACAGGCTTCTTGAAACTGTCATTGAAAACATTATGCCAGCTTATGATATTGAAATTATGACAATCAGACAGCTATGTGGTTTTCAGACTGGAATAGGAAGATTCCCAGATCTCCAAAGACAGAATAAACTCTTTAGGAAAATAATATCTATAGCACCTGGCGAAAGAATCCCTCGTCATAGATTAATACGTAACTTAATTGAGCTTAATGAGTTTGATAAAGCAGAAACAGAAATAAGATTATTCGAAAATGATTTCAAAATGGATGGGCCAGTCAGACGTTATAAAATAATACTCATGCTCGCAAGAGCACAAAACACACCGGGCATACTCAAAGAGGATAGGATAGCAATATTAGAAATAGCAAAAGATCATGCTTTAATGGCAATTGATCGTTATCCAGACAATAAAAACATTTTAAGAACATATTGTGATGTTGGCTTTGAGTACTTTAAATTGACAGGAAAATTAGAATATTTTGATGATGGCATAAAAAATATGAGAGAAGCTGAGGATCGTATAGGTGATCCTGAAATTACCAATTTATTAATAATGTATGAAAGAAAAATCGCAGGGATTGAATTTGAAGAAAGCGAACATCAAATCCAATAATAGCCGTAAATGATTCAAAATAGCGAGGGGTGCAATCACTGGCCTGGTTTACCGGCCCTGATCTTGCCGGTGCCGATGACGGTTACAAAAAAAACTGATTGCAGAATGTTCCATCGAGGCCCCGACCAGGGCAAACTTATGATTGCAAAGACTCTCGTGCCGGCTCGTCCAGATCTCGCTTTTTGATTGCAAATAGGGGTTGTATGCCGGAACCGCCGAAATTTCCGTCACCCCCAACTTCTCTCCGGGTCGTCCACCGAAACCATATCACACTCAATGAAGCCATTACGATAATCCGCTGCGCCCTTCTTGTCGATCAAAAGAAAACACGACAGTATGAAAAATAAATTGCCATGTTGTTGATGCCCTGGTCGTTGTCGGCCGACGCTTTTTTGATTGCAGAAATCGAGATCCGGACGCGCCGGCAATCGTTAATTTGCTATCATTTGTTCGCCCTGGCCGCGTTCTGCAGGAAGGTTTTTGATTGCACTTTCCTTTCCCGGGCCAGGTCCCAAGGAAGCGTTTTGCAATCAGAATTATTCTCGATGTGGTCAGCGCCGGTCAGATCCGGACCTTGAAGCCCGGCCAGGTGATTGCAAATTGACCCCTATTATTTTGATTCGAGAACTATAGCCAGCAACCTGTCTTTGATGCTATCTTTCGTTTCCCGGACAGTTAAGCGGAGAGCTTGCG
>CAIUQR010000017.1 GCA_903901335.1 uncultured delta proteobacterium
ACGCTTGTTCTGTACCGTACCGTTTTTGCCATTCAAGCAACGTTATCCCAGGCATTTTCATAACAAGACCTCATTTGGTGTATTGATCTGATCTTGTTAAAGAATATAAGCATCTTGCTGATTATTGTTCATAGCCATATTTTTAAATGATCTGTATCAGATTGTTCGCAATGTGTGAACATATCCAATATTCACAACCCCCCCAAATCAAGCTGCAATTTATGGGCCAGATTCCGATTTATTTGAGATTCTTTGCCGTTATATCGTAGCGCTTCATCTTTTCATAAAAGGCGGTCTTGCCGATTTTCAGAACTTGGGCGGTTTTGGCCACATTACCATTGTATTTGGCCAGAATATGGAGGATAATATCACGCTCCATTTCGGCCGTGATCTTTTTCAGGGGAAGCCCTTCGAATTTCTGCAGCAAGGAGATGTATGATTTGTCTTTTTCTTCTCCTGCAGGTACGTCAAAGAGGAGTTCCTGCTCTGTAATCACATTGCTTTTTGACATTAAAACAGCACGTTGAATAACATTTTCCAGCTCTCGTATGTTTCCAGGCCAGTGATGGTTGGAGAGCCTGGTGATGATCGATTTCGGGACAAAATTGACATCCTTTTTAAAGGCAAGGCGGTATCGTCTAACAAAATGGGTTACCAAATCGATGATGTCATCTTTCCTTTCCCTCAAAGGGGGAATGGAGATAGTGATGATATTCAACCGGTAGAAAAGATCGAGTCTGAATGTCCCTTCCTGGACGGCCATGGCCAGGTCCCGGTTGGTAGCCGCAATGATTCTGACGTCAACCTTGATTGGAGAATTTCCGCCAACCCGGATAATTTCTCCGTCTTGGAGAACTCTGAGTAGAGCGGCCTGCATGCGAGGGCTGATATCACCGATCTCATCCAGGAATATGGTGCCCCCATCCACGAACTCAAATTTCCCTTTCCTGCGGGCATGGGCACCGGTAAATGATCCTTTCTCATAACCGAAAAGATCACTTTCGAGGAGCGAATCATTGATGGTATTACAGTTGATCTTCAGAAAAGGTTTTTCATTCCTGTTGCTGGTTTCCCGGATCAGATTGGCCACGAGTTCCTTGCCGGTTCCCGATTCCCCGGTGATCAGGATAGTAGCATCCGATTTGGCAACTTGATGCACCATGTCGCGTAATTCACAGAGCGCCTTGCTTGAACCGACCATCGTCCCTTCGGAAGGTTGATTCTCAAGATGGCTTTTCAACGTGTTGAGCTGTTTCAGAAGCTTGTTGCGGACAATTTGACTTTCTTTGAGTTCATTGATCTTCTGAGATAGAATGAGCTCAATATTGCTATGGAAAAGGGCCATTTCCTGCTCATGGTTTTTCCGTTCAGTGACGTCCCTCATGATCAGCCAGTGAAGATTGTCGCCACGATAGCCGACAAACGGGGCGATACTGTATTCGAGGTGATGATTGCGTATAGCTGTGGTTATAATACCATTTCTTTTCGATGTCTTGAGCTGTTTTTTGACTTCCTGCAGAAGAGAAGCCTTGATTTCCGAGGAGGCGGAATTTTCTGATATCTCCTTGAGATTACCAAAAAAATTTACCGCACTCGGGTTCATGTATTCAATAGTTTTATCGTTGTTGACAAGAAGAACCATCTCCGGCATCACATCAAGGAGGGTCCGCTGGTTGCTGATCAGTCTGTCAAACTCTTTATGGGTGCTCTGTTGGTCCATTCTGGTATATTTCCATCCAATTGGATGGTATAGTAGATGATAGTACCATGTTCTGAATTCCGGAATATCTGCTATACTATACTCCCAATATCGAAAAGGCTGTATGTTTTTTTCCAGTTTTACGAAAAACTAACCCCGAAAACGTAAGTACCTTTATACGAAATTATTTTCTGCCATTCTTTTCAGTATTCCTTGAGTGGTGAGAAGGCGCAGAAAATAATTCCTAAAGTACTAACAAAGGAACCGGATCGAAAAGATGAAACCAACACGGGTCTGTCAGCTTTCCAGGATAATCAAGAGGTCACTTATACTTGCCGCAGGCATTTTTTTTCTCTGGGGTGTTTCCGTAGGCCATGCCCTTGATCCGGATGAAATTCTGGTCATCGCCAACAGCCGGATGGCCGGTTCTACGGACCTGGCCCGTTATTATATGAAAAATCGAAATATCCCAAAAGAGAGATTGGTCTCGGTTTCCGTTTCTGCAAATGAGGTCATTTCACGGGAAGAGTACGAGAAGGCAGTGCTTATTCCTGTCCGTAACGCGGTAAAAAAAATACGGGGCGAAGGCAGGATACATTGTCTGGTTCTTTTCTACGGAATGCCATTGAAAATTGATCAGCCTTTTTTTCCTCCCAATCAGCGAGAGATACGTCTTTCAAAAAAGCAACCGGACGGTGCTTCTTCGCAAAAAGGGAGTGATTCTCCACATAAAGCGGAAGAACCAAAAGATCAACGCGCGGCCGTGGATTCGGAGATTGCCCTTGTCCTTGTCGATTCCTACCCGCTTGACGGTTGGCTTGAAAATCCCTACTTTCTGGGATTCCAGAATAAGAAAACCCTGCTGCAGAAGGACGATGTCCTGATGGTCAGCCGTCTGGATGGCCCTGACCAGAAGACGGTATTGCGTATCATCAATGACACCCTTGCCGCGGAAAAGACCGGTCTGCAGGGAAAAGGCTACTTTGATGCCCGCTGGCCCCTTCCTGAGAGCAAGCAACTCTCGGGATATGCCCTCTATGACGCGGCTATTCATTCTGCTGCGAAACTGGCATCGAGCCGGATGCCGGTCCGGCTCGATGAAAAGGAGGCACTCTTCGGACCAGGGGAATGCGACCATGCAGCCCTCTATTGCGGCTGGTATTCCCTGGGCCGTTATATCGACAGCTTCACCTGGAGCAAGGGAGCGATCGGCTATCATATAGCCAGTGCCGAATGTACGACCTTGAAGGATACCTCCAGTCAGGTCTGGTGCCTGAAGATGCTGGAGAAGGGCGTGGTTGCCACAATTGGGCCCGTGTATGAGCCTTATGTGCAGGGCTTTCCTCTCCCGGATATCTTCTTTGGCCACCTGGTCGAAGGATATATGAGTCTCGGTGAATGCTATCTCATCTCTCTGCCCTATCTGTCCTGGCAGATGGTCCTTATCGGCGACCCTTTGTATCAGCCGTTCAAACCTCCTTCTCCCAGATGAAAGGCGGCCGCCTGGTTTTTGCCCTGATCCAGTTCAGTCCTTGATGCACAGAAGGCCGTTGAATAAGTTTCTCTATAAGCGCATGTTTCCCGGGAAAATTGAGCAAGGATATGCCGAGAAGCATGGTAAGGATTCCTTGGCCGGGAAGAAACAACATGGCGAAACCTGCCAGGAGCAGCAGTACGCCGAAGATATTCCGAAGTAGAGCAAGTATCAAGGAGACTGTTGGGGGGAGATGGGCGGTTACGGAAAGCTTTCTGCCGCGGATAAAATAATCGGGGGGAAGTAATCGGATCAGCCAGGGGATCAGCAGGATACTGGTCATGAATGTTACAAACGAAATGATTCCGAGCCACTTCAGGAGCGGGGTGTACTGTTGAAGGTCCGGTAGTGTCATTCGGGCGGCTGATCGGCTGAGGGCACCGGTTTGCCGGGAGAGTTAAGGGTTTGGAGTGTTACACGGACCCTGTTGATCGATTCCCTTAGCTGCTCCGGACCATTGACCTGTTTTACGACCCGGTCCGGGCCCAGCCCGAGTTTGGTCGTGAAAAATTCATAGGCTCGGGTTGAGCGTTGCTCGGCAAGCTCGTTCATGGCCTGATCGGACACAAATACCGGTTTGGGAAAGATCGGTGTATATTGAGCGAGTTCCTCGGCCGGGATATCCTTTTCAACGATGGCGTTCTTGTGTTGTCCTGCTTGTTGCTGCTTCTGGTTCTGCAGTTTCTGCCATTCCTGCGCTCTCCTGGAATTTTCCTCATCCACACGCGTTTTTTCGGCACGCAGCAGTTTTTCCTGGAGTTCCTTTTTGTCGACGTCCATATCGGCAAGGCCTGTAATCAAGAGTTTCAGCCGTGGATGAGCCACCAGCAGATCTCTGTAGAGGGTCAGTTTTGCCTTGCCTTTTTCGGACAGGATACTTTCTCCGTCAACAAAGTCAGGGGTATCGTCTAAGGCCAGTCCGGAGAAGTTCTCGCTGGTCAGGAGAAGTGGCGCAACAACGGATTTGACGAGGATTCTTTTGAAAAATTTTACAGTAGTTGTGAATACGGGAAAGTGTTGTTTGTCTTCGGGGTCGGCTAAAGGAACGTGCAATGCGAAGATGTCCCGGTTGTCGGCAAGGAGCGCCAGCGGGAGGGCGGTAGCTGAAGACAAAGAGGCAGGGGAGAGACCATGAAAAAGAAACTGGGCCTCGCCGTTTTCCTGCCCGTCTTTCCACGAGTCCTGCAGCGTCAGATCGAATGTCCCCTTGTTTGTGTCCAGGTCAAGGAGCGGAGAGAGCTGATCCTTGAAGAGAGAGATCGGCATGGCCGCCATTTTCACGTTCGATTGTGCTGTTAAAGGAGTGGCAAAAAGATCGGTCGTCCCCTCAAATGTCAAAGGGTGACCGGCAAGTGTCCCGGAAAACGAGTACATGGCAGCGGTTCCTGTGGAAGGGATGGATACATTCTGGATTTGGCCCTGAAGGGTGGAAATCTCCTGCTGCCATGGAGGAGCGAGCCTGAGATCCTTATAGACAATCATTCCATTCTGAATGGTGATTTCTTTGACTTGCAGGTCCGGAACAGGAGCTGTTTTTGATTTGTTTTCCAAGTCTTTTTTCGGCAGGATTCCCTTGATAAATGAGGCCGTTTGTTCAAAAATACCTGTCTTTTGATCTGCCTGCAGATAGGTCAGAACCGGACGGTCGATCTGTACTGTCGAGATACTGATATGAAAGGGTTTTTTGGCGAAGGTGAAGTCCTGGAAATTGGCATCGCTCCAGGCAAGCGTAGATTTTGCCGGCTTGTTTTCAAACCGGGCCTCAGCGACGCGCAGAGAACCTTTAAAGGTCGTATCGGGGTAGGTAAGGTGACCAATCCCGTCCATGCGGGCCTGGCCTTCAAGCAAAAACGGAGCATCTGTGTGCCAGGGAAGAAGCTCTTGCGACTGTATCCCGGAGAATTCAGCGGAAAGTGAGGCCCGGAAAGGTCCAAGCGCCACTGTGCCTTTCGACTTGATTTCTCCCGCCCGGCCGATTTTCCCGGTAACTGCAAAATTCTCCTTGTCTTTGGGGTCCTTCTCCAGACTATTTGCCTGCAGGCTCAAGTCCTTGAAGACTAAAGGTGTTTTGGTATTCTCGGAGGGCTTCAAAATGATATTTCCGGAAAAATCGAGCCCATGAATTTTATAGGTACTCCCTTTTTGAATCAACGACTCAAGGAAACGGGGGAAATGGTTCTGGTGCAGGGTGACGGTTGCATTCTGGAGCAGGATATTGCCGATATCGAGGCTGTTGTTTTTCGAGTCTACAGGTCCAACAGTCAAGACAGCCGCATGCAGCCATTCAACTTTCTTTTCAGAGAGTCCCAGGTCGGAAATTTTTACTGATCCGTCTGAAATAGTAGAGGAGAAACGCTTTTTGCCGCTGGAATTTCGCCGGATAGACAGATTTCCTGTCATGTCGGCAGTGCCTGTCATGTCGCCATTCTCTTCCGTGAAGATCATGCTTAAAAGAGAAGCCGGGAAATGGTTGAGCTGTACTATCCCCTTCGGGGTGTTCTTTTCGCCGAGCTCACCCTGCCATGAAAAGGAGGCGGAGGGGGAGGTTTGCTCACCGCTCAGTTTAAAAGAGCATCCGGTTCCTGGTGTGTCATGGGGCTCCTGTGGACGATTGGTATAATTCTTGATGCTCAACTGGAGGGACTGATAGGTCTTTTCCTGATTTTTTTTCCCCAGGGTCTCAGAGACACGAAGGGTCCCGTTGTCCATGATAAAAAGATCCATGACCAACAGTGAGCCGGCCTGCTCCGGGCTGGTCTGGGCGGTCGGTTTTTCCGGGGCCGGCAGAAGGCTGTCCAGGGTCTGTTCGGAGAAATTTTCTTTCAGATGAACAAGGGGTTCATGAAAAAGGATGTTCTGCAGATGGAGATCGCCGGTAAATGGCTGCAGGTCTCCTTCAAGCCTTGCCGTGGGCATGGTCACGACAAGGGATTTGTCCTGACTCTGCAGTTCAATGTCCTTAGTGTCCAACTGGAAAAGAATCGTCAGTCGTTTGGCGTGTTCTTTGTCAGGAATGAATGATACCTGTATCTGACCATCTGCAGTCCCTTTGTCAAGCTGAACAGGCAGCGAGTAGGGGAGATAACCGAAATAGAGGGGCAGGTCCAGAGAGTGCAGGTCAAAGGACAGCCGTGTCTGGTCCCCGCCTTTTTCGCCGGGCAAAGCCGCCTCGCCGGTCAGCTGAACGGGGCTGCCGTTTATCACCGCGGAAAAGCGGGGTGAGACATAGGTCTTTTCTTTGTAGGAAAAATTGGAAAGAGTTGGCAGCGTCAGCTCCACTTTTTCCGCCTTGTGGACCTTCCCGGTTATCCGGTCATCAAAAACGACGGTGCTGTCGCTGATCGAGATGTTATTGAAAGAAAAAAGAAAGGGCAGCTTCGAGAATTCTATGATCTCTTCTGAAGGTTTGGTAGTGGATGTATTGAAGAGCTGAGAGACGTTGTACTTCTTGTCATTATACCGGATGATGGTAACAGAGAGCTTTGAGATCCGTACTGACTTGCAGGCAAGAGTGTCTCGCAGGAGCAAGAGAGGACTGATATCTATCAGGAGGTCCTCTGTCTTCAGGAAAACCGGTTCTTTTTTTGACTCCTGATCTTTTTTGATAGTAATATCAGAAAGGTGAAGATGGAAATTAAAAGGATTGAATTGCGCCTCGCCGATAACCAGCTCCATGTCGGAGTGTTTCTGGAAGTACTGAGAAAGTTTTCCCTCAATAAGTACAGGGATCAGCAGGAAACCCGCTCCGCAATAGATACCGAAAAGAAGTACTGCAACCAGAGCAGCGATCAGGTAAGGATTCAGAGGCGGCAGTTTTCTTATGATCTTTTTACCGGCAGGCTCTCTTTTTTTGTGCGGTTTGGTAACCTTGGGGGCCTGGGGCTTTGTATCGGGATCTATTGAAATGGCGCTGTAATGATCTGACATTGGTTTTTATACTGCCGGAAAGAAAAGAGGATCTTGGAGTTTGTTTGACTAGAATTCGTGGAGAAGTAATGCCTTTTGTCGCGATATTTTTCAAGAGAGAATATCGGAAAAACAGAAATGTTCTACTCCGGCAGAATAATGCAAAAAGGGGTCTTTTAATTATCTCATATACCTGATAAAGATATGCAGAGGGTTTTACGGATTTTGGGGCAAGCTCTGGATCACCATAAAAAAATATCGGTATGGACAGTCGAAGACGTATATGGATCGCCCTGGCGGTGACTCTTTTTTTCTTGGGGGTGGGTACCGTCGGATACGTGAAGATTGAACACTTTCCACCCCTCGATGCCTTCTATATGACCGTTATAACGATATCGACGGTCGGGTATGGGGAGATACACCCCCTCTCAGAGGCAGGTCGGGTCTTCACCATTTTTCTTATTCTTTTCGGGGTGGGAAGTCTGGCATTTGCGGCCCATGCCTTCACCGAATCAATGATTGAGCGGGCCTCGAATCCGAATTTGAGGAAGAAATCGATGGAAAGAAAAATAATGAAACTCCATGGACACTATATCATCTGTGGACACGGGCGGGTGGGAGCTGCATCGGCAGATCATTTTCATAATGTCGGGGCTGACTTTGTTGTCATTGACAGGTCCGAAGAGCACCTGAAAATCCTGGCCGAACAAGGGTATAACTACCTGGCGGGCGATGCGACACGAGAAGAGACATTACTCCAGGCGGGAATAAAAAAGGCAGGGGCGCTCATAGCGGTTCTTGATTCCGATCCGGATAATCTCTGCACCGTCCTGACGGCCCGAGAGTTGAACCCGACACTTCATATCGTCGCCAGAACGGAGGTTGCCTCTTCGGAATCAAGGATCCTGCGGGCCGGTGCGGATTCCGTTATCTCGCCCTATGCCTCCGCCGGCAGACGAGTGGCGGACAGGATCCTGATGAAAACCATGGAAGACAAGATCCGGGACGGCCGGGACGACGCGATCGGGAATGCACCGCATTGGGTCATGGTCAATGAGAAATCCGGGCTTGCCTCTCATGCGGTGACCACAGCAAACCAGATTCTCAACGGGATGATAGTGGGAATGCGACGGGAGGGCAAAGACATCTTGATGCCGACCCAGGATGTCCGGCTGCAGATGGGAGACGAACTCCTGGTCTGCGGCGAGCAGTCTTCCGCAATGGTTATGGCCAAAAGAGAGCAGCCCAAAAAAATTGTGCTGATCGATGACAATCCGGTGATCAGGCGTCTCTATACGAGGTTATTTCAGAAGGCCGGATTCAACATTATCACAGCGGTCAATGGGAGAGAAGGATACGAGATGATCATGGCCGAGATGCCCGATGCCGCAGTCGTTGATTTTATGCTTCCGGATATTTCGGGCCTGGAGGTTTGTCGTCAGGTCAGGGCACAGGAGCTCGGGCGGGGGATTAAACTTTTCCTCTTCACTGCAGATAACCAGGATGAAACCCGGAAAAAAGCCCTGGAGGCCGGAGTCGATACAGTCGTCATCAAAAGTCCCGAGGCCCAAGAGATAATTGCAATCGTGAAAAACGGCTTGTAGGCCGGAAGAGCCGGTTTTTCAGGTGAATTTGAAAAAGCTGGAATTTCAGAAGCTTTTCGTTGGAAAAAAGTAAAAATTTTTGTACACTGGTGACAATTAGAAAGAAGGAGCGGTGACACCAGGATGTCTTGACCATCCCGGCAGGAGTCCCTCCGTACTGCACTAACCGTTAACGTGGCCCGGTTTTCCCCTGATGTTAGAGATTTTCAATATCATACGCTGGCAGGATATTGTCGATATCCTTGTCGTTGCCTTTGTTATTTATCAGCTTCTGTCGATAATCAGGGGGACACGTTCGGTCCAGATGCTCCTTGGGATTGTGGTGTTGACCATTGTCTATTTCATGGCAAGTATCCTCGATCTTACCGCGCTCATGTGGATGATGAAGACATTTTTGAGCTCCATCCTTCTGATCATCATTATCGTCTTCCAGCAAGATATCCGCCGGGCGCTGACCCAGGTCGGCAAATCGCCATTTCAGAAAAATTCGGATGTAGAAGAGAAGGAGCTGGATGAGGTCATCCGCACGGTCTTCTATCTCTCCAAGAGACGTATCGGGGCCTTAATTATTATTGAACGGGAAACTGGTCTGCGGGACTTTGTCGAATCCGGATTCGAACTCGATGCCCATCTGACCAAAGAGTTGCTTATTTCTATCTTCATGCCGGTTTCGCCGCTCCATGACGGTGGTGTGATCGTAACCAAAGGCAGGATTCAGACCGCCGGTTGTATCCTGCCGCTTACCCAGAATCCGTATATCAATAAACGCTTCGGTACCCGGCACCGGGCTGCAATCGGCCTTTCGGAAGAGACGGATGCCGTGGTCCTGGTCGTCTCGGAGGAGACACAGGAGGTTTCACTTGTGCAGCATGGGGCGCTTACCACCGTGGGCGACGAACTGGCGTTGAAAAACAGCCTGAGAGCGATTTTCATCGGCAAAGAAGGCCATACATATACTTGGAAAAGTTGGATTAAACGGTCATGAAACAGCTCAACTTCAAGCATCTCCAGAAGCTGTGGTCCAAAGAATGGCTCCTGAGGTTTATTTCCTTATGTCTGGCGATACTGCTCTGGTATTTTGTTGGTGGAGAGGATGCTGTCGACAAGAACGTGACGATCCCGATCGAGATAATCAATATGCCCAAGGATTTGATTATCTCCAATAAATTCAAGAAAACTATAGATGTGACGGTTCGCGGACCGCGCTCTCTCATCATGGATATGGGGAAACGTGAGTTCTCTCGACAGGTCGATCTTTCCGATGCGACCCCGGGGACCAGGGTGATCAGCATTGATAATAAATCGATCCCGGTGAGCAGAGGGGTTCAGGTCCTGCGTGTTCAGCCTTCCTCTCTCATTCTTTCTCTTGATAAACTTATCCAGAAAAAGTTCGCCATTACTCCGGTCATGACCGGAAATGTCGCGCCCGGCTATACCTTGAAAGACCTGCGGATTGCCCCGGATATCATCACTATAACCGGGCCGCAGACTGTCCTGTCCCAGGTTGAATCCCTGAAGACGACGGCCATCAATATCAGCGGCCTGACTAAGTCCGTGCAGCAGCAGATCCCGCTCGACCTCGACCCTGCGATTGTCGATCTGATAGGCGAGACTTCCATCACCGCAGATCTCATCCTGGAATTGGAAACGGTTGAGAAAACGATTACCAATGTCCCTGTAAAGGCCGTTGTTGATGGCTATCTGCAGCAGGTGAGCCCGGATGAGGTGAAGGTCACGCTGAAGATCCCCAAAAAGATCATTAAAAAAGATCTGGATTTTAAAAGTCTGTTTACCGTTACTACCGTCAGTATACCGGGTGGGGACGACATGAAGGTCCAGGTTGTCCCGGCAGGTGATCTGAACGTACCGCTGGAGGTCGTCAGGATTGAACCGGAAATTGTAAGCCTGGTGAAAACGCTTGCTCCCAAAAAGCCTGACTCCCCGGAGAAGAAATCCCCGGAAAAGAAACCTTAATGACATGTTGATTTAACACCTGCATGCTGTTTATCCGAGCAGTTACCACACAACAAGAAGGAATCGATGAGAAAATTATTTGGAACGGACGGTGTCCGAGGCGTCGCCAATATTTATCCGATGACCATAGAGATGGCGATGCAGATAGGCCGGGCAATCGCCTTTACCGTCAAGAATCAGGTCAGACGGCACCGGATAGTCATCGGCAAGGATACGCGGGTCTCCTGTTATATGATTGAAAACGCTCTGGCCGCCGGAATCTGTTCCATGGGGGTGGACGTCCTTCTGGTCGGACCTATACCCACCCCCGGTATCGCCTTTATCACCACCTCGATGCGGGCCGATGCCGGGGTGGTGATCTCCGCTTCCCATAATCCGTTCCAGGACAACGGCATCAAAATATTTTCATCCGACGGCTTCAAACTTCCCGATGAGGTCGAGGCCTCTATGGAAGATCTGATTTTTTCTCAGAAGATGGAGGCCCTGCGGCCGGTTGCAGATGAGGTTGGCAAGGCTGCCAGGATCGAGGACGCTAAGGGGAGATATATCGTTTTCCTGAAAAGCACCTTTCCCAGGGAGTACACCCTGGATGATTTTCATATCGTCCTCGACTGCGCCAACGGTGCCACCTATGGTGTTGCTCCCCACGTTTTCGAAGAGCTTGGCGCCAGGGTAACCGCGCTTGCGATCCATCCCGACGGCAAGAATATCAACCTCAAATGCGGCGCCCTGCATCCTGAGCTGATGGCTGCCAAGGTCAAGGAACTTGGCGCCGATATCGGCCTTGCCCTTGACGGTGACGGTGACCGGCTGATCGTCTCAGATGAACACGGCAACATCGTCGACGGCGACCATATTATGGCCATCTGTGCCATGGAGCTTCTGAAGCAGCGGAAATTGAACCGGAAGACCCTGGTGGCAACGATCATGTCCAATATGGGGCTGCAGATCGCGATGGAGCAGATGGGCGGTCATATGGTCCGGACAGGCGTCGGCGACCGGTATGTGGTCGAATGTATGCGCAAGGAAGGGTATTCATTCGGCGGTGAACAATCCGGACATCTGATCTTTCTGGATCATATCACCACTGGCGACGGGATCCTGGCGGCCCTGCAGCTTCTGGCCATCATGAAGAAACGAGGCAAGCCGCTCTCCGAGCTCGCAACCGTCATGGAAAGCTTTCCCCAGGTCCTGAAAAACGTCCGGACCGCCACCAGGATGGAAATACAGGCTATACCGGGCTTTCCTGAAGCAATTCGGGAATATGAAGAAAAGCTGGGCAAGAGCGGCCGGATTCTGGTTCGTCCCTCAGGGACCGAGCCGGTGATCCGGGTGATGGTGGAAGGCCCGGATAAGGGGGTGATTGACGAGATTGCCGACGAACTCTGCGGTCTGGTTATGGCAGCTGATCGGGGATAGAGTGGAGAATCTAGGAGCCAGGAGTCAGAATCCAGAAGAAAACCTGCTCAATCAATTATTTTGGATCTTTTCTCTTATGAAACGTCATAGGGCTGAAGACCGCTTTTCGTTTAAACCAACCAAAGGATGGGATGTTTGTTGAATGCCGTCTTTTCTCCTCTTGGCACCTGTTATTGCCGTCCCATTGGACAAAATGATAAATTATGCTGCTAAGAAGGCTTCATTTTCAATGTATCAAGGTGTAATGAGCGCTACAGATCAAAAGCAGATAACGGAATTATCAGATCGGGCCTGGATATTTATGAATAATCACCATTCCATCTGTAGTGTATTCTCCAGGGCATCGACCTTGGCAACCCTGATCTTGACGATGGTATCCGGCGTCGGCTTTTTACCAGGTTGTGGAGGGAGATCGACATCCAGGAGGATGTCGGTAAGCAGAAGACCGACACGTTTGGGTCCGGACTCGATCACGAGGGCATCGAGATACTGGCCCTTGCGGTCTTCGAGGTATTTCAGCAGCCAGTAGCGGTGCCGTTGCTGTTTGGCGCCGTTTGCCCTGGAGAGGGTTCTGGTGATAACGGTGATAAAATCCTTGCACATTTCTTCGGAAAAGCGGACATCCTGGCGCCTGACTATAGAGTGAAGCTGGTGCTGCATGACTAGATCTAAGAGCCTTCTGATCGGAGATGTGACCGTGGTATATTGCCCGACCCCGAGGCCGCTGTGCTCTTTTGCGTGCGTCGTCAGCTCCCCACGGGATATCTGTTTCCGTTGACGGGTATTGAGGAAAAGATCGTCATCGTCGCTGGTGATCAACCGCTGCTTTGGAGGCCCCTGCGCTCTGAAAACGCCGGGGACCATCCTGTCTGCAACATAGCGGGCGGCTTCGGAGTTTGCCAGGATCATCATCTCGGAGACCAGGGTGCGGGCCGGCGTGTCCGAAGGGTTCAGGCTGACATGGACTTTGGCGTTGCCGTCGATGAAGATATTGACGTCCGGAAATGGCAGCAGCAGCGCCCCGGCCTCGATACGCCTTTTCCGTAATTTTTTTCGTAACATATCGAGGACCTGTAATTGCGGATCACTCTCCATCATGGTGTCGGCCTCCTCGTAGGTGAGGCGCCTGGCTACCCTGATAACGGACGGCGAAATACGCACCCGCAGGACTTCGGCATCCGGAGAGAGCAAAATCATGAAGCTGAAGGCAGCCCGCAATTCCCCCTGAATCAGGCTGCATATCCCCTGAGAGAGGTGTCGCGGCAGCATCGGGACCTGGCCTTCGGGGAAGTAGATCGATGTCCCTCTTTCCATAGTCTCCTGAAAGAGGGGGTCACCCGGACGGACATAATGGGCGACGTCGGAAATATGCACGCCGACCAGATAGTTTTCTCCTTCCGCCTGGATGGTCAGGGCATCGTCAAAATCGAGTGTCGTGGCGCCGTCTATCGTGATCGGTTCCAGGTTTGAGAAATCAATCCGGGCAGGATCACTGAGAAGGCTTTCCACATTGCTTTGCAGAAGATTCTCCGCTTGCTGGCGTGCCGCCAGTGAAAAGCCGACAGGCAACCCCTGGCGTAATAACGGGATGTTCTCGTTTTTGTTCCAGATCCCGGCTTTGACAAGGATGTGATACGGATCATGGGGGCGATGAAGTCCTGCCTCTTTGAGGATCTGGACGGCCAGATCGGCCTGTTCGGCATCGCTGCCGAACAGGTAATAGTCCCTGATAACCTGCAGACATTCCTGAAGATCATGGCTGAGAACCATGTCAGTCAGATCGGAGTCTTTCAGTTGTGTAAGGGACTGCACCCCGTTGGATATCAGGTTGTGTTTTTTCTCTTCCTGTTCCAGTTGCCGGCGCAACTGTTCCACCTGTTCCGGCGAATGCGCCCGTATTTTGCCTTCCTTGAATTTGAAATAAAGACGGTCTGCAAAAATACAGCGCAAAAAAGCTGAAACCATATCATCATCAGCCGCTCCGGAGAAGATCAGTTCCGCCAGAAAGGAGGGTTCAAAGGCGGTTGTGTTTTCTTCACTGGCAAGTTCCCAAATCTCCCCCAGATTGATCTTGCTCATCAGGGAGGCACGTTTTTCATTGGTGGTTTTTAACGTCCGGATCAAATCTTCTCGATTCAAGGCCGTCGAGTAGGTGGTGTTTGAACAGTGAACGATACGTGAAAACGGCAGGTTTACCTCTCTGCCGTTCTGATTGAGAGAACGGGTGCGGTTGCTCTGGCATTCGGTTACAAAGGCACAGACAAATTTTCCATTCTCCAGATATTCTACTATCTTACCAGATGTAACCATTGAGCCTTTTTTGTATCATTGCCGCAAAAAGAAGTGTGCAGAGCCTGAGCTTATTGGTTGCCAATGGAAAATACCGTATGCGATACCCTCAGGGGATGGTATATTCCGGCATGGTTGTCTCGGACGACACGCTGATTGAGACACAACAGTATAGTGTGATTTTTTAATTTGAGCACTCTCAATAATTACAGAATTCAAGAAAACTCTCTCGTCTCCCCTATGAATCCAAATGATACGCCGGTAAAATCCGGCATGGTAGCCATTGTCGGCCCTCCAAACGCCGGCAAATCAACCCTGATGAATGCGCTTCTGGGGCAGAAGATCTCGATTGTCACCCCCAAGCCCCAGACCACCCGGAATCGTATCCTCGGGGTCGTCAATGGCGAGAAATATCAGATCGTTTTGATCGATACTCCAGGATTGCACAAGACCGACCAGCCGTTGAACAGGGAGATGGTGCGTATCGCACTCGAAAGTATGAGCGGCGTGGATGCAGTCCTTTTTCTGCTTGACGTGTCTGCGACCGTGCCGGAAAAGCTGAAGGAGGAGAAGGAAAAAGAGATATCCGAGTATATGGGGCAGATGCAGGCGCCGGCCATCCTGGTCCTCAATAAGGTCGACCTGCTTGAAAAAGAAAAGCTCCTGCCGCTTATCGGGATGTATGCCGGAATCTATCCATTCAGGGCCATCCTGCCTCTGTCTGCGCTGCATGCGGATGGGACGGACCGGCTGATTGCCGAGATCCTCGACGTTCTGCCCGTGGGCCCCCGATATTATCCCGAGGATATTCCCACCGATGCGACGGAGAGGTTCCTGACCTCTGAAATCATCAGAGAGAAGATCTTTCTCCAGATAGGGCAGGAGATCCCGTATTCTTCGGCAGTGCTGATTGAATCCTTCAAGGAAGATCCCGAGAAGCAGATAGTGACCATCCATGCCGCCATCGTGGTGGAACGGACCTCCCAGAAGGGGATTGTGATCGGCAAGGACGGGCGGACGCTGAAGAGCATCGGCATGGCCGCCCGTAAGGATATCGAAAAGATGCTGGAACAGAAGGTGATGCTCAAGCTCTGGGTCAAGGTGAAAAAGAACTGGTCTCAGGATGAACGGTTTTTAAAAGAGCTGGGGTATCACTGAGTAGACCTGGAAGAAGAATCGCGGCCGGAACTCACCTCTATTCCGGCAACTTCTGATTTTTTCGATAGACCATGCCGTTGAATCTGGCAATTATCTCCCCCTGTTCGTCGGTGACGAGGACGTCGTAGGCGCCCAGCCGTTTCGGTTCGCCCACCTCAGTGGCTGTGGCGTAGAGGGTGCCCGTCGATTTGCCGCGTAAAAAAGAGATGTTGACATTGATTGCCAGGGCCAGCTGGCCATGGCTGTTGGAGGCCACGGCGAAGGCCAGATCAGCAAGCGTAAAGATGGCCCCGCCCTGAACGACATTTGCAGCATTGAGATGTTTGTCTTCGATTACCAGCCTGGTCTTGCAATAGCCAAGGCCGGCCTCAAGTATTTCTACGCCGGTGAGAGCGGCATACCGGTCGCCTGCAAAAATGGTTCTGGCTTTATCCGTATCCATGATGTTTCCGTGGTTGTTTGGGGATTTCTGAAAAAACTATCAGCAGCGAATCTGCAACATCTAGCAGATCGCCGTCCAATTTTCAATCTTCCTTTTGCTTTTTAACAACCTGTTTGCGACGGATTGTTCCTTCAGGTGTCAATTTGTCAGGGGCGACTTCTCCGACATCCACATCAGAGAGGCCCGGCGAGAACGGAAAAAAATATTTTCACATTTTCAACAATAATATTATTGATTTATTTATTGCAAGAAGCTTTTTTGTTATTGGTACGGTTGGCCTGTCTCTGGCTCATGTGTTATTATAGGTTTATCAGGACCACACAAAGGGCGGCTTTTTTCTGCAATGCCGTCTTGCGTTCAAAGTTGCTGCAGTGTCTGATTACTGAAAGCAGTATTCGTTACACAATAAGGATAATATTATGAAACCGTACGGTTACTATTTGGCAGTAGCGCTTGTCGGGCTATCGGTTACCGGCTGCATGACCCCTCAAGGGAAGCCGGACAACACGGCATCCGGAGCACTGACCGGTGCAGTCGTAGGCGCGATCATCGGCAGCACGGCCCGGGATCCAGGCGCCGGCGCAGCCGTCGGTGCCGCAGTGGGCGCATTGGCCGGCGGCGCCGTCGGACATGGTGTTGATCAGGCTCAGGACGCTCAGGAAGCACAGTTAAGGGCGCAAGCCGAACAGCAGGAGCAGATCCAGGATACCGAGCCGTTGTCGATTGATGATGTCATATCGATGGCGAGGGCCAGGATCAGCGACGATCTCATCATCAGTCAAATCCGGAGTTCCCGGACGGTCTATCACCTTAAATCAGCTGACATTATCGATCTGAAGAGAAGCGGAGTCAGTGAAAGGGTCATCGATTTCATGATCAACACCCCTGATGAGATCAGGGCTGCGGAAACGGAAAGAGTAGTAAGAACTCCGCCACCGCCACCGCTGGTCGAACCGGTTGTTGTGGCTCCGGGGCCGGGCTATTTCTGGATGGGTGGGACGTGGCTCTGGTTTAATGGGGGATGGACCTGGCGTCATGGTTATTGGCGCGGACCGCATCGTTATGGACACTACGGGCACGGACGGCACTGGTGATAGCCCCATGAATATGCTGCAGACTGGGATTACGACTATTTGGGCATCCCTAAGTGGATGAGAAGAGCCTCTTCTACGGCAAGCATATCCCCCTTTGACAAAACACCAAGCTGATTTTTTAAACGGGATTTGTCCGCGCCATGATTTTTCAGTCCTTATACCTGCTGGAGCTGCAGTTGAGCGAGTTGGGCTGTAAGCGCTCCCATCTCCGTTTGTTTGGCGCTCAGTGCATTCCTGGCATTTTCGTCGGTCAGTGCCTTGGCAGCCAGGGCTGTGATCTCCTGTTGCAATGCCTTTATTTCCTTTTCAAGTTTTGTGATTTCATCCGAATTGCTGCTGGATGTGCTGCTTGAAGATCCCGATGCGGCAGCGCCGGTACTTTTTCCAGCTGCAGCAGTTCCAGCTGCTCCACTGCTTCCTCCCGTATCGGAACCGGCGGTTCCGGTATCGCTTGTGGCCTGCGCTGATTGCAGACTGCTGCGGGCCTGATCGGAGATCTGCACCGTGTCGCCGGATGAGGTAAGACTTGTCGAGGACTGAGTAGTTTTCGGCTCAACCTTGCTTGCGCTGACTTTATAGACAGACTGGGCCGCTGAGACAGTACTGCTGCTTATCGATGAGATATCCATGGATTTCCCTCCCCCCAAAAAAGCAATACGAGAAATGTCAGGTGCCTAACTTTGTCTTTCTTATTAATGTATTGCTTGCACTTGGAAGATACAAGCTCTTTGGCATGATCTTTTCATAACTTTACAATTCTTTACGAGTTTCCATCGTCGCCCGCGCGCACGGGGCGACCTTGTCAAATCCACTCTCGACCAGATTTATGTGCTGTTTCAATCCACGCCCCCGCGCGGGGGGCGACATCCAGGGGACTCTTTTTCCACAATACCACCCTCACCCTGTCAGGCGATGTCATAGTGAGAATAAATTTTCGTCATTCGCTCGATTTCTTGTCGGACAAGGTTTCGCAGTTCCTGTGGTTCGATAACCTGGACCTCGGCCCCATGGCTGAGGATGATCTTGACCAGTTTGCGGAAATCGGCGGCCGGGAAGGAGAGCAGCAGGCTGCCGTCCGGGTCTTTAGTTGCTTTCTGCTGGGGACGCCAGATCTGTTCGGCCAGCCAGGGAGAGACCTTCGGGGAAAAGTGCGGGGCCACCGCAAGCGTCTCGTTGCCTTGCATGATGCCGAAATGTCGGCGGGTGTATTCCTTGATGGGCGGGAGATCGGCGGGCAATCTGATCGTTTCGAAGGCTGGTGTAATCGTTCTGATGCGTGCAAGAGCGAAGTCCCGAATCTCCTGCCGGTGCGTGCACCAGGCCAGCAGATGCCAGCTGCCCATATAGTGCATGAGATGAAGCGGCTGGATGGTCCGGCTTGAGGTTGTGTCGGTATGGGGGGAATGATAGGTGATGTGCAGGGGCCTGGTCGTCGAAGAGGGCCTCGACAGCCTGGCGGAAAATTTCGGTATCGACTTTGGCGTATTCGATATTTTTGACCGAGACCTTCTCGGTCACCCGGTTCAGGCAGGATATCCCCTTATTACCGGTCGCGCCGGTTACCCGGTCGATCAAGCGGCAGAGATCGTTTTTCAGGGCCGGGTCGGGGATGGCTGAGGCCAGGCGGACGGCGAGCGCCAGAGACAGGACATTGGCCTCACTGATCCAGTGGCCGGGGATTTCGAAAGAATCGTCGGCGTAGTGGTAGCCCCGTCGGTGAAAATCGTACTCAAGCGGCGCATTGAAACGGTCCCGCATGAAGTCAATATCGCGCTGGGCGGTCCGCCCGGTTATCTCGAACTCTTCGACCAGGTGCCGGGTGTTCGGGTATCTCCCGGCCTTGATCTGCCATGAAACCAGAAAAACCGTTCATACTTCAATCGCTCGGACATGGTCCCCCCCCGGTATGCCGCGATATGACGACAGGATTTTTCAGCAACGGTCGGCACAAAACCATGGCATCCTATCACAGGGTGAACCTCCTGACAACCCTGCAGATTGGTCGCGTTTTGCAAGAGCTCCATGAGCAAGGTTTCGTCTCAAAAATCGCTTCAAAAAATGAGGCGATTACATTGCATCCTCTACGAGGATTTGGCGAAGAGGGGGAATCAGGATGGATGGCTGTTTATAAACGCCAGAACTCGGTCCCCGAAAAGGATCAGATCGTCCAGTCCGGTGCGGATTACTGATTTGACAATGGCAAGATTTGTTCGTTGATAGGTATGAATGACTGTGTTTCGAAAGTGAACCATGTTTTTCAGGGTTTTTGATAACCGCTGGTCGATTACCAGTTTTTTTCAAGAAGATCGAAACTCTCGGCGCTGGATGTCGGAATGCCCATTTTATGGGCCTTGATGAGGTGATTGGAGAGATCGATGGCCTGCTCGCAGGCTCGAATCACATTGAGGATTGCCGCATCCTGCCGCGAATAATTCGTATCAAAGCCGACCGGATCCCCCTGATACTCTTCGCGAGCGCGTTCCACGCACCGTTGAATACTCTGAATCTTATTGATGACAATATCCTTCATACGTCGTAGGCCCGTCCGGTCTGCAAAAAAGACTCAAGTATTTCCCGCCGTTCTTCATTGAGTTTCTGGTAGTACGACAGCACCAGCATCTCGAATTCGTCTGTGGCGTACTGGTCCGCGCAGTAGAGGAGCCTGCCGGTGGTGGTGATCTCTTTCTGGAAGACCGTCGACACCTGGCGGACATTGATCAGGTCGACATCCTTGCGGGTGTAATCAGCCAGGGCCTCGCTGCATGGATCCAAAGCCGAAAAAAGTGCATTTTGGGCCTGCAGAGGCGGCAACAGCAGACCGATATCAAGGTCGCTGTCAGGCCATTCATCAACAGTTGAGAAAGAACCGAAAAGATAAATGGCCTGTGTGTCAGGATAAAACTTCTGAATGATCCTGATAATCTCTTCTTGCATACCGTTTCCCGGCAAGTCTGATGGTTGTTGTTACTTGGTCAGGTGCTTGCCCGCTTGTTTGAACTCCGTATAGAGATCCAGACTTTTTAAGATGTTGAGGGCCGACCGCAGCTGATTATCCTTGAGTAAGCGTTCCTTTATTTCATTGTTGAGTTTGATTGCCTCGGGAGACAGCTTTTCAGTTGAAGTGACTGCCTTTTTCTTGGTCGTATCGTTGTATTTGAAGTGATGTTTTAAATCGACCTCCCTGGTGGAATCCGGATCGGTCTTTTTCTCTTCGTCCTTGGGATCGTAAGGGGTAAATGCTATTTCCACATCGGGGGTGATCCCCTTTTCCTGTATCGACCGACCCGAAGGCGTGTAGTAACGGGCGGTGGTGAGACGGAGTCCGGCCCCGTCCGGCAGCGGAATGATGGTCTGGACCGATCCTTTCCCGAAGGTCTGGGTGCCGACGATAATTGCTCTCTTGTGATCCTGCAACGCACCGGCGACGATTTCTGAGGCGCTGGCGGAACCTTCGTTGACCAGAACGACCATCGGATATTTCCCCTGTCCGCCGTCTTCATGGGCCTTGAAGGTCATATTCTGTTCTGCCGTCCTTCCCTTGGTGTAGACAATCAGTCCTTCATCGATGAAGATATCGGCAACACTGACCGCCTGATTCAAAAGGCCTCCCGGATTGTTGCGAAGGTCGAGGATGAGCCCTTTAATGGGATGGACAGCCTCCAGGTCATGCAAGGCTTTTTTGTAATCATTGGTCGTCTGGCTCTGGAAATTGGTAATCCTGGTGTAGGCGAGACCCGGCTCCAGAAAGAAGGACTTCACCGATTGAATCGGGATGATATCCCGCACCAGGGTGAAGTCTTTCACAGTGTTCCACCCCTCCCGGTGAATGGAAATGATGACCTTTGTTCCCTTCGGGCCTCTCAGCTTTTTGATGGCATCCATCGGGGACATATCTTTGGTCGGTTCCCCGTCTATTTTGACAATCATGTCTTTTGCCCTCAGACCGGCCTGGTCGGCAGGGGTTCCCTCGATCGGAGAGACGATGGTAAGAATATTCTCACGCATCGTAATTTCTATGCCGATACCGGTAAAGCTTCCCTGGGTTTCATCTTTAAGATCCTGAAAATTCTCAGGTTTGAGATAGGATGAATGGGGATCGAGAGAGAGCAGCAAGCCGTTTATGGCCCCTTCGATCAAGTCCTTGGTGTTGATCGGCTCGACATAGTTTTCCTGCAGCATACTCAGGACATTGGCGAATAACTCAAGCTGCTTATATGTTTCTTCCCGCTCCTTCTGGGAGACATCGGCTGAAGCTGTTGCGGAAAAGAGAAGGAGTGAAATAATGAAAAGAGCAGAGATTTTGACTACTGGTGCGATTTTGTTGTGCATATTGTCCTGCCGCCTGGCGAGTGAGTTGTGGGATGGCCTATTCGACTGTTACTGGAATTTTCTTTTCGTTCGTTTCTAATGTAAATTTGTTCTTGTCCAGCCATTGGAGCGGATCCAGAGATTCACTTTCATGGCGTATCTCGATACTGAGACCTTCATCTATCAAAGTGGCTGTATCACCCATAAGACCAAGGATATCGCCGGTCTTGACTTGATCGTCTTTATTCTTGAGCAATTTTTCCATCCTTGAGAGTATAGAATAATACTTATAACCATGATCGACAATAATGGTATTTCCATAGCCTCTGAGATAACCGGAATATAAAATGGTTCCGTCGAAGATGGCCTTCACCTTGGTGCCGTCGGGGGCCTTAATTGCAATGCCTTTGGATTTACTGGTTATTCCGAGTTTATTCGTTTTTTCCTGATTGAAAAGGGTGATCACCGTACCGCTTACAGGCGGGGAAAGTTTGCCGCGATTCAGCAGAAAGCCCTGATCAAGGGTCTGCTCTTGTTTCTCCATCTTGCTCAGATGGATGGAAAGCTTAGTGGTTGCTTCCTCCATTTCCTTGATCGCCTGGTCATGGAGTTTTTTCTGGGTTCGGATAAGGGTGAGCAGGTTCTCTTTTTCCAGTTTCGTCCTGTCGATCTGATTCTTTTCTTCTTCTTCCTGGGTGATAAATCCCTGCAGCAGGGTTTTTTCCATCGTCAAGGCCTCTTTCACCCTCTCTATTTCGTCAATGGAGTGCCGATAGGTTTCGATCAGGTTCTGATCATATCTGATGAGCGATTGGAAGGAGTCGTGAAATGACAGGAGTTCAGGCAGCGTTTGTGCGGAAAAGGCCACATTGATGATACCGATCCTCCCCATTCTGTAATAGGCGCTGAGTCTTTTCTGCAGATGCAGCTGGACGATGCGTTTTTCGGATTTAATCCTGGCCAGTTCTTTTTCTTTGACCGCTATGAGGTCCTGCTGGGCCGTCATCCTTCCTTGCAGAACACCCAGTTTCTCATGATGTTCCTGGAGATGGTTATCGAGGTTTTGAAGTTCCGCCAGCAGGTCTCTTTCCTGGGAGAGTTTCTGCTCCCTTTCCTCCTGCTGAAGTTTGATTCCCTGCTGCAGGCGGCGAATATTAATCCAGTACTTATTGATACCGGTTTCCAACTGCTGCTTTTGATCATTGTCGGTTGTCGCGGTCGAGATGGCCGGGCCTGCCAGCAGGGCAGCGATGGCTAGCAGCAACAGGAAAGAGCCATACCGGATTTTCCCCCCTGGGGAAAAGATAGCAGGGGATAAACAGATGGGAGAAAAAGGAGAGTAGTTGGTTTTTCGGACCATGGGGCAATCAGATGCGCAGAAATTTCTGCATTGACATATAGCTGCCGACAGTACAGAGCAGGATCGAGGCGATAATAATCAAAACAAGTGTCTGGGGAGCAAAAAAGGTGAAGTTAAACAGGTTCAGAATCCCCGGCCCGGAAAAACGTATTTTGATCCACTGATACAGCGCGAATAAAGAGACAAGACCGAATGTTGAGCCGAAGAGTCCCTGCATCAGCCCTTCCAGCATAAACGGTGTCCGGATATAATCATTGGTGGCTCCAACCAGTCTCAGCAGCTCAAGTTCCGCCTGTCTTCCCATTATGGTCAGACGTATAGTATAGGCCACCATGAAAACGGTGGTCAGGATCAGAAGGCTGCCGCTTAAAATGACGACGATGGAGAGGAGCCGGGTAAAATAAAAGAATCGTTCGACCCATTCCTGACCATATTGCACCTTCAGGGTGCCCGGCAGTTTGCTCAGATACTCTGAAAAGAGTTTCACCCGGTTGAGATTTCTCAGTGTTTTCAATGGAACAACTTCAACCGAGGCCGGCAGAAAATCGGCGGGCATATCCTCCAGGACATCCTTATTCTGCCCCAGCTGTTTGGCAAAACGATCATGGGCCTCCGCTTTGGAGATAAATTTGATGTCCTGAACTTGATCGAAATCGGTTATTTTCCGCCTGAGTTGTTCCTTCATTTCAGGTCCGGGTTCATCTTCAAGATAGATGATAAGACGCAGGTCGTCCCCCAGTTTGTCGCCGGCATTCAGCATGTTTGTATAAATCAGATAAAAAAAGGCAAAGATCAGAACGGACAGGCTGACCGTAAGAAGCGTCATCAGTTGAGATGCCCAGGTCTGGCGGAGGTTACGCCCCATCTGTCTGAGAACGGCAAACCAGAAGTTCATACCTGAACACCTCCATTTACTCTCCGAATTTTTCCGCGGCAGAGTTCCATGATACGATGGTCGGTATGCCGGTACAGGGAGTCATCATGGGTGGCAATAATGATCGTGGCTCCGGAACTGTTGCATTTATTCAGCAGGTTCATGACCTTTTCCGTGGTTGAGGAATCCAGGTTGCCCGTGGGTTCGTCAACCAGGATCAGGGTGGGTGAGTTGGCAACGGCCCGTGCCAGTGTGACCCGCTGCTGTTCTCCCCGGGAGAGTTCTCCGGTGATGGCGTCGTGTTTGTCGGAGAGCTCCAGTTGGGCGAGGAGGTCCTTGACCCGTTTAGAGATGACCGGGGGTTTTTTATAGGAAACCTCCATGGAAATGGCAATATTTTCGGCAACGGTCCTGTCGGTCAACAGCTTGAAGTCTTGATACGCAACGCCGATTTTCTGGCGCAGCCGGGCAAGTTTTTTGCCCTTAAGCCCGTGAATATTCTGTCCGGCTACCTCGATCAGACCGTTGCTCGGGGTCTCCATGTTGCAGATAAGCTTCAGAAGCGTGGTCTTTCCGGCCCCGCTCTTGCCGATAAGGAAAAACATCTCTCCCGTTTCAACAGTCAGCGAAACATCGGCCAGGGCTGTGACATCAGGGGGATAATGCTTGCTGACCTTGATCAATTCGACAATGGTCGGTTGCGAGGGCGCATTCATTTCAGTCATATTTTCTTAAAAGTAGGGAGATCGAGAGTGCTGGAAACAAGAACTTCTTGATATATAAGGAATAATTTATTTCTTCTGGTGGAATAAGAATCATGTTTAATTACAGTTAACCTACTTTAATAAAATCGGTATATTATGTCAAATTTATTACAGTTAGCAGAGACGTATGGCCTGCTGCGTAGCCTGAAGAGTCCGTCCTGTCCCCGCTTGACCGAGAAACATGCCGCAGATACATTTATCGCTTGCAACTTGATTCGCAGTTGTTATTCTTTATAACTTTGCGTTGGATAAATGACTACTCTTTATGCTGACACCGGAATGATCAGATCGTACTTGGTAAAAAGTCGATCATTTACGGTTTTATGATAAAAAAGGAGAACAGTATGGACTACAGGGCGACCCTTAATCTGCCCCAGACGAAGTTCAATATGAAGGCCAATCTGACCCAGAAGGAGCCCGCCTATCTGAAACGATGGGAAAAAGAGGATCTCTATGGACAGATTCAGGAATCCTGCAAGGATAAACCGCTGTATGTTCTTCATGACGGTCCTCCCTATGCCAACGGGCACATTCATCTCGGGCATGCATTTAATAAGATATTAAAGGATATTATCCTGAAGTCCAGACGCATGGCCGGATTGAACGCCCCGTATATTCCGGGCTGGGACTGCCATGGTCTGCCGATCGAGCATAACGTCGACAAGGATCTGGGGCCGAAAAAAAACCAGATTTCCAAGCTGTCGAAACGCGGGGCCTGTCGTAAGTATGCCCAGAAATGGATCAAGACCCAGAAGGACGAATTTAAACGATTGGGGGTTCTGGGTGACTGGGATGAGCCCTATCTGACCATGAATTTCCCCTACGAGGCGGCAATTGCCCGGGAGTTCAACCGGTTCCTGCTCTCCGGTGCGGTTATCCGGAACAAGAAACCCGTGTACTGGTGTTCCACCTGTACCACGGCCCTGGCGGAGGCCGAGGTCGAGTACTACGACCACACCTCACCATCCATTTACGTCAAATTCAAGGTCCGCGATGATCTTGCCGATATCGATCCGGCGCTGGCAGGTAACCGTGTCTCCGTGGTCATCTGGACCACGACCCCATGGACCTTGCCCGCCAACCTGGCTGTTGCCTTTCATCCGGATTTTGTCTATGCGGCCGTGGCCGTACAAGGCGAGGTGTGGATCATGGCCAAGGATCTGGTTGCCCCGGTGATGACGCAGCTCGGTATTGATGATTTTCAGATTGCCGCCACCTTTTCTGCTCGCAGCCTCGAAAACCGGAAATGCCGCCATCCGTTTATGAATCGCGATTCGATGATGGTCCTGGCTGATTATGTGACCATCGAGGCCGGGACCGGATGCGTGCATACGGCGCCCGGTCATGGCGCCGACGATTACCAGACCGGTCTTCGATACGGCCTGGATATCCTGTCGCCTGTCGACAGTAAAGGCATTTATACAGCCGAGGCCGGACCGTATGAGGGACAGCAGATCCCCGGAGTGAACAGCCTGATTAACGACGATATGGAGAAGTCGGGGGCCTTGATCCATAAAAGTGATATTAAGCACAGTTATCCGCATTGCTGGCGGTGCAAAAAACCTGTCATGTACAGGGCCACTCCCCAGTGGTTTATTTCCATGGAGACCGGCATCCGTGAAAAGGCTATGGAAAACATTAAAAAGATCGAATGGACACCGGCCTGGGGCATGCAGCGTATCCTGTCGATGGTGGAGGGGCGGCCGGACTGGTGTTTATCCCGTCAGCGGACCTGGGGCGTGCCCATCACCGTCATCAGCTGCACGTCCTGCGGCGAAGTGGTGAAGAATGTGGCCCTGGTGCAGAAAATCGACGAGCTCTTCCAGAAAGAGGGGGCGGATGCCTGGTTTAAATATGAAGTCCAGGACTTTCTCGGGCAGGAAACCGTCTGTGCTGCCTGCGGCGGCAGCGAGTTTACCAAAGAGGAGGATATCCTGGATGTCTGGTTTGATTCCGGGGTCAGCCATGCCGCCGTCTGCGAGGAGCGGCCGGAGCTGCGCTCGCCTGCCGATCTCTATCTGGAGGGGAGCGATCAGCATCGCGGCTGGTTCCAGAGTTCGCTTCTGACCTCGGTCGGCACCCGTGGCCGGGCTCCGTTCAAAGGTGTTCTGACCCATGGCTATGTGGTGGACGGCCAGGGGAAAAAGATGTCGAAGTCGATCGGCAATGTGGTGGCGCCTGGCGAGGTCATTGAAAAATACGGGGCCGAGATCCTGCGTCTCTGGGTCGCCAGCGAAGACTATCGCGACGATGTGAAGGTCTCCGATGAGATCCTGCGGCAGATCTCGGATGCGTATAGAAAGATCCGGAATACGATTCGCTATCTGCTCGGCAATCTGAGTGATTTCGACCCTGACAAGAACAGTGTGGAGCTGCAGAAACTCCCCGAGCTGGATCGTTGGGCCCTGGTCCGTTTTGAAGACTTGAGACGGAAGGTTGTTACCGCCTATGAGCGGTATGAGTTCCATTCGATTTACCATAATCTGAATTATTTCTGCGGGACGACCCTGAGCGCCTTCTATCTGGATATCCTGAAGGACAGGCTCTATACCGCCGGGACGGATTCCCCTTCCAGGCGTTCCGCCCAGACGGCCTTGTTCAGGATCCTGGACGGCATGGTCCGGTTGATGGCGCCCATCCTCAGCTTTACCGCAGCTGAGACCTGGGAGCATCTCTATAATCTTGATCCCCAGGCCCCCCTGTCCGCGAGCATCTTTTTTGCCGACTTTCCGGCCCCGGTGACCGAACTCATGGATCAGGAGACCGAGGCCCGCTGGACGCGTCTGATTGCTCTGCGCTCCGAGATCACCAAGGCCCTGGAGATTGCCCGGCGCGAAAAGATTATCGGTCATCCGCTGGAGGCGGAGGTCCTGCTTCTGGTGGCGGGAGACCTGGGAGATTTCCTGATGCAGGAATGGCAGACATTACAGGAGATATCAATCGTTTCCGCCCTCACCGGTGTGGAAGAATTTCCGGATATCGGGCTGGCCCCGTTCTTCAGTGAGGAGATCAAAGGGCTGGCGATAATGGTTCGTCCGGCCGAAGGCGAAAAATGTGAACGCTGCTGGACCCGTTCGACATCCGTAGGCGGCAATAAAGAACATCCGGTCATCTGCGAGAGATGTTGCGCCGTCATCGCCGACATGCCTATCGAAACCGAGTAGATGATGCACTATATCATTCTTCTTCTGACAATAGTCGGTCTGGACCAGGTGACGAAATTCTGGGTGGTGAACTCTTTTCGTCTCTATGAGTCCCGCGAGATTATACCAGGAGTATTCAATCTGCTGTATGCGCGAAATACCGGGGTCGCCTTCAGTATGTTTGCCCATTACGATTCGCCTTGGAGGCATTATTTCTTTATCGGGGTGAATATTGCGGCGGTGCTGGGGCTGACCTTTGCCAACTTCCGGATGCAGAAGGGACAAAGCAGGTATTCTCTGCCCTTTGCCCTCATTGCCGGTGGAGCCGCCGGCAATGTCATTGACCGGCTGCGGTTCGGTTCGGTGGTTGATTTCCTCGATGTCTATGTCGGGACGCATCACTGGCCAACCTTTAACGTGGCTGATTCGGCAATTTGTGTGGGGGTGGTTTTTTTTCTTGTTATCAATTACATCGAAGAGAAAAGGAAATCTCTGTAAAATCAGGAGAAATACATGAAAATAGCAGTACTTTTTCCAGGCCAGGGTTCCCAGTATATTGGTATGGGCCAGGAGTTCCTTGCAACCGATCCCGACTGTGCGGCCATAATGGAAAAGGCGGAATCCGTCTGTGATTTTCCCCTGGGGAAGATCTGTCAGGAAGGGCCAATGGAAGAGCTGACCCGTGCCGTTCATCTTCAACCGGCCATAACCGTGACCAATCTGGTCTGCTGGCTGGCGGTGCAGAAAGCCTTTGCCGACAGACTGGCAGTGAGCTGTTTTGCCGGTCACAGCCTGGGAGAATACTCGGCGCTCTATGCCGCAGGCGTTCTTTCCCTGACGGACACCATCCGTCTGGTCGTGAAACGCGGGGCTCTGATGGAGCGGGAAGGCCTGAAAAATCCCGGCGGCATGAGGGCCGTACTGGGTTTAGGCATCACCGAGATCGAGACGATTATTACCCAGTATAACGGACGGGGAATTGTGACTGCGGCCAACCATAATACGGAAAAACAGGTTGTTATCTCCGGCGAAGAACACGCCATGGATGCGATTGGCGTCAAGGTGGCTGAACAGGGGGGGAAGGTGGTCTCGTTGAATGTCAGTGTCGCCAATCACAGTCCTTTGGTGGCCGATGCGGTGCCTGACTTTGCCGCATTCATGGAAGGAGTCGTGTTTAACGAGCCCCGGAGTCCGGTCTTTTTCAACGTCACCGCCACGGTTGAAAGGGATGTGCACATCATCAAGGAGATGATGGCCCGGCAGATTGCCTCCAAGGTCAGGTGGTATGAGATCATCAACGGCATGATCGCTACAGGTGTGGATACATTCATCGAGATCGGTCCGAAGGCGGTTCTGAAGGGCTTGATGAAAAAGATCGTACCGAAAGGGTATGCCTATACTGCCCTGCAGGTGGATTCGCCTGAGACCCTGACGAAATGTAGAGAAAGGCTGGCAGAGTAAATGATGTTGCTTGCACAGTGTCTAGAACAGATAGAGAAAGGGAACGGTATAACCTTCGACCAGGCCCTGGAACTGGCCACCGGCTGTCAGCCCGAGGATCTTTTCCTGGCGGCTGACAGGGTACGGCGGCTTTTTCACGGCAACGCCTTCGATCTCTGTTCCATTATCAACGCCCGGTCGGGCCGTTGTTCCGAAGACTGCCGGTTCTGCGCCCAGTCGGGGCATTACGATACCGATATTGAGACCTATGATATCATCGGCAGCAATCAGGCTTTAGTCCAGGGCAGAGACAACGATGCCCATGGGGTGCGCCGGTTTTCTCTGGTCACTGCCGGCCGGACGGCAAGCCTGCAACAGCTGGAAGAATACGGGAAGATCTATAAGGAGCTGCAGGAACAGACAGGTCTCAAGCTCTGCGCCTCAATGGGTCTGTTGACCAGGGAGAAGGCGGATCTCTTGAAATCCTACGGTGTTGAGCGTTATCACTGCAATCTTGAGGCCTGCAGGAATTTCTTCCCGAAGGTCTGCACCACTCATACCTGGGAGGAGAAGGTCGAGACCATCCGGATAGCCAGGGAGGCCGGTATGGATGTCTGCTCCGGGGGTATTATCGGTATGGGCGAGACGCTGCAGGACCGGTTGGAGCTGGCCTTCGAACTCCGGGACTTGGGGGTCCTGTCGATCCCCGTCAATGTGCTGACTCCCATTGCCAATACCCCCTTCGAAAATCTTGAGCCGCTGCCGTTTTCGGAAATCCTGACCTGTATTGCGATGTTCCGGCTGATCAATCCGAAGGCCGTTGTCCGGCTTGCCGGCGGCCGGAGCGGGATGGGTGAGGACCAATATCACTGTTTTACCTCCGGGGCAAACGGCGCCATCGTCGGCAATTACCTGACCACTGCCGGCAACAGCCTGGAAGAGGATATTACCATGATCCGCCGGCTTGGTTTTGAATTTCCGGTGGCAACGCAGGGGACGTGAGCTTGGATACGCAACAGCTGCTGGAATTTGACAGAAAATTTATCTGGCATCCCTACACATCCATCGAAAACCCGTTGCCGGTCTATCCGGTCGAGTCGGCCTCAGGCGTCCGTATCCGTTTGATGGACGGCCGGGAGCTGATCGACGGGATGGCCTCCTGGTGGTCGGTGATCCATGGGTACAGCCACCCTGTCCTGGTTCAGGCGCTACAGGAGCAGGCGGCCAGGCTCTGCCATGTGATGTTCGGCGGACTGACCCATGAACCGGCAGTCGATCTGGCGAGGCTTCTGGTCGATCTGACTCCGGCCGGGCTGAACCGGGTGTTCTTCTGCGACTCCGGTTCTGTGGCGGTCGAGGTGGCCATGAAGATGGCCATCCAGTACTGGCAGTCGTTGGGAAGACCTGCGAAAAATCGTTTTCTGACGGTTCGCTCCGGCTATCATGGAGACACCTTCCATGCGATGTCGGTCTGTGATCCAGTCACCGGTATGCACCATATTTTTGCCGGGAATCTTCCGAGGTATCTCTTTGCAGACCGGCCGCAGGTCGGTTTTCATGACCAATGGGATGAGGCGGATATCGCCTCCTTTGCCGCTCTGATCGAGCGTCATCACGATGAATTGAGCGCGGTTATCCTGGAACCCATTGTCCAGGGGGCAGGCGGCATGCGTTTTTATCATCCGGAATACCTGCGTCGCGTCCGCACCCTCTGTGACCACTATGATGTTCTGCTCATCGCCGATGAAATCGCCACCTGTTTTGGCCGGAGCGGAAAGCTCTTTGCCTGCGAACACGCTGGAATCTCTCCCGATATCATCTGTCTCGGCAAGGCACTGACCGGCGGCACCATGACCCTTGCCGCAGTCCTTGCCACGGAAAAGATAGGCGAAGGTATCTCCGCCGGCGACCCCGGCGTATTCATGCACGGACCGACCTTCATGGGGAACCCGCTGGCCTGCAGGGTTGCGGTGGCCTCCATCAACCTGCTGCTTGCCTCGGACTGGCAGAAGAGGGTTCTGGCAATCGAGCAGCAATTGCGGGAAGGACTTTCCCCCTGTCGGGACATGGCCCATGTCCTGGATGTGCGTGTTCTTGGCGCCATTGGGGTCGTCGAATTACAGGAGCCCGTCCGGATGGAGCGGATACAGGCCGCCTTCGTTCAGCGGGGAGTCTGGGTCCGTCCCTTCGGGCGGCTGGTCTATCTGATGCCGCCGTACTGCATGGAGGCCGCCGATCTTGCCCTGTTGACATTGGCCCTGGTAGAGGTCGTGGCCGAGGAGGGGAAGACATGAGCATTGATTATAAAGAGTCTCTGGAAAATCTTCGCAATACGGGAAGAATCCGGCAGTTGCGGCCGCTTGCCCAACGGGTCGGCTGCCGGGTGGCCTGGCAGGGCAGGAGATTCCTGAACCTCACCTCCAACGATTACCTGGGACTGGCCGGGAATGCCCGGTTTCTGCGCCGTTTTTACAGCTCCAGAACCGACGAAAACCTCATCGACCGGTTTGGTCTGGGGGCTGCTTCCTCTAGGCTGTTGACCGGAGACATCGAAACCGCCCATCAACTCGAAGAGAGCCTGACGCGAGAGTATAAACGGCCGGCGGCTCTGTTGTTCAATTCCGGCTATCACGCCAATATCGGCATCCTGCCGGCGCTTCTCGGCAAGGGAGATCTGGTCCTGTCGGACCGGCTGAACCATGCCTCCATCCATGATGGGATGCAACTCTGCCGGGCCCGGCACAAACGTTTTCGTCACTGCGATTACGATCACCTGCAGGAAATCCTGGAAAATTTCAGGGAGAGATACGGGCGGGTGGTGATCGTCAGCGAATCGGTCTTCAGTATGGACGGCGACGTCGCTGATCTGCAGCGGCTGGTTGCACTGAAAAAAAAATATGATGCCCTGCTCTATATAGACGAGGCCCATGCGGTCGGTCTCTATGGCGCCAGGGGGCTTGGCAAGGCGGAAGAGCAGGGGGTGATCGACGAGGTGGATATCCTGATGGGGACATTCGGCAAGGCCTTTGCCTCCATTGGCGCCTTTGTCCTCTGCGAGGCGGACATCCGCGATTATCTGATCAACCACAGCCGTTCTTTGATCTTTACTACCGCTTTGCCTCCTGTGGTCATTCATTGGAATCTCTTTATCTTCGAGCAGGTCTTGAAGATGCAGGATGAACGGGAGCACCTGGCTGGAATTTCTGAAAAGCTCCGCCGGACACTCATAGAAAACGGCCTGGTGACCGGCGGGAGCACCAATATCGTGCCGGTCATGATCGGAGATAATCAGCAGGCGGTTGATCTGGCTGAAAAAATGCAGGAGGAAGGCTATCTGATCTTTCCGGTCCGGCCTCCAACCGTGCCGGTTGGCACTGCCCGTTTCCGGATTTCCCTGACTGCAGATATGCTCTGGCAGGATCTTGAAAAACTAGCCTGCCGCATTGCTGCGCATTTGCATCAATAAGAGGCTGAATACGACCTTCATGAAAACCCTCTGGCTTCATAAGCATAATCGAGAGCGTCTGCTCGTCTTCTGTAACGGTTGGGGGATGGACGCCCGCCCGTTTGCGCCCCTGCAGGCGCATGCCTATGATGTCCTGATGTGTTATGACTATACGGATCTTGAGGTCGATCTGGATATGATCGCCTTAATCGGGAGTTATGCGGAGGCCCATTTGCTTGGCTGGTCCATGGGTGTCTGGGCCGGGCAGTGTCTTTTTGCGGCGGCAGCGGGTCAATTTCAACGGAAAATTGCGATAAACGGGACCCTCTGTCCGATCCACGACCGGTTCGGAATCCCGGTCGAAATTTTTTCTTCCACCCTTGAACATTTCAACATTTCCGCCAGGCTTAAATTTTATCGCCGCATGTGCCGTGAACGCGGGATTCTGGAGACATTCCTTGCCAATCAGCCGGAGCGGAAGATTGACGAGCAGCGGGCGGAACTTGAGCACCTGCTGCAGACAACAGATTGTCTCTCTGCTGCTGCCTCAATCTATACGGATATCCTGATTGCAAACAGAGATTATATCCTGCCCACCGCCAATCAGAAGTGCTTCTGGCAACAAAATAAAGTCCATCTGGTCGACGGCTGTCATTTTCTGTTTTATGGTTGGAACAACTGGGACGATATCCTCCGTGATCTAGGGATAGGGGGAAGGCTACCATGTTGAGACACAGAAGAGGATCGCTGCACTGATGGACGGACATCTGAATAAAGAAACGATAGCCCGGAGTTTTCTGCGTGGCAAAGAGACCTATGATCAGCATGCCAAGGTGCAGCAGAAGGTTGGCCGGAGTCTCATCGACATGCTTGGCGACTATCCGAAGATGCGGTTTGACCGGGTTCTCGAGATCGGCTGCTGCACCGGGGTCATGACCGAGATGTTTCTGGCAAACCATACCGCCGGTACACTCTATCTGAATGATCTTGTGCCTGAGTTTTATGAGATTGTCCGGGATCGGTTCGCAGATCAGGTAGATACCGTCATCGAGCCTCTTTTTGGAGATATCGAAAAGCTCGATCTCCCCTCTGATCTTGACCTGGTTCTGTCCAGTTCGACCTTTCAATGGCTTGTCGATCTTACCGAATTTTTTATAAAGATTGCCAAGGCGTTGAAAAAAAACGGATATCTCGCCTTTACGCTTTTCGGACCCGGAACGCTCACTGAATTCAAACAGCTGACAGGAGTGGGATTGACCTATGCTGCGCTAGGCAATGTCCTGGATCTGCTGGAAAAATATTTTGTTCTGGAATTTGTGGAGACTGAAAAACACCGGCTTTTTTTTACCTCTCCGCGGGAAGTTTTGCGGCATCTTCAGGCAACGGGTGTCGGAGGAGTCGGTCAATTTCGCTGGACAGGGAAAAAGTTGCGTGATTTTGAGGAAGGGTATATCGGGCGTTTCGGTTCTGCAGCCGGTGTCCCTGTCACCTATATGACCTCCTATGTAATTGCCTCCAGAAGGTAAGGATTGTACGGTATGTCTGATGGCATTGTTCTTGCGGTTACCGGAATCGATACGGATATAGGCAAGACTATTGCGACCGGTCTGCTGGGGCGGTATCTCCGCCAACAGGGCCATACGGTTATTACCCAGAAGGTCGTTCAGACCGGTTGCTTAGGCGTAAGCGATGATATTGTCCGGCATCGGCAACTGATGGGGATGGATTTCCAGGATGCCGATCGCAGCGGTCTCACCTGTCCGTATATTTTTCCTGAGCCCTGCTCACCGCACCTTGCAGCCGCCCTTGCCGGCAAAGAGATCGATTGTGCGGCCATTACTGAAGCCACGACAAGACTGCGCCAAGGATATGAGTATGTGCTTTTGGAGGGCGTCGGCGGCCTGCTGGTTCCTTTGAATATGGAGCGGACGCTGCTTGATTACCTCGAAGAGATTGGCTACCCATTGATCCTGGTCAGCAGTTCGCGACTGGGTTCCATCAATCATACGCTTGCGGCGCTTGAACTTGCCAAGGGCAGAGGGCTCAAGGTGCTCGGTATCCTCTACAACCGTTTCCAGGAGGAGAATCCGACCATTGCCGGGGACTCGGCCAGGGTGTTTTCACTGTATCTGCGGAAATTGGGGTTTGCCGACTGCGTGGTCGATCTGTATGGCAGTGAGACCTATGAAAATGGACAAGCCCCTGATTTCGGCAAGCTGTTCAATAAGGGATAGAGAGGTAAGTGTGCAAAAGATCAAACAAACGTGTCTCAGCTGCAGGTATTTCCGGCTTGAGGATATTCATTCCGGGCTCTGTCGGGTGCAAAAAGAGATAAAACCGTATCCGATGAAGCTTACGAGTGATGTCTGTGATCTCTGGCATAATTGCGGTCAGCAGTATTATATCCGTACCGGGTGGATCAAGAGTAAAGTGGCCGCCGAAAAAGAGATAAAAAAAGGCTCCTGAACGTCGTTCATGGAGCCTTTTTTACCAAAACTGCATGGAGTCAGACTCCATGCAGTTTGTTTCTTATACCTTTTCCGTAACTGCCTCCGGCCACCGGTTGGCTGCAACCTCGTCGGTGGAGTAATCAGGCAGCAGGATAGGGGCTATCTGTGGATTCTCAATGCCGGCCTCGGCCAGTTCTTTTTCGAACTTGACCACATGGTCGAGTGTCAGCTTCTTCAATTCAACTCCACCTTTAATATAGGCAGCGGCGTTCTTGCCGGCCCGGCGGCCGAAGGTGATGATATCCTGAAGGCTGTTGCCCATCAGGCGATTCTCGCCGTGCACGCCGCCGATGGCCTCACCTGCGGCATAAAGACCCGGCAGAATGGTCTCGGAGTTACCGTTGACACAGATACCGCCGTTCTGGTAATGCAGGGTCGGATAAACCAGCATCGGATCCTTGCTGATATCGATGCCGTGCCGTTCAAACTGGATGAACTTGGCCGGCAGTTCCTTGCGGACGGA
Source organism: uncultured delta proteobacterium (assembly GCA_903901335.1). GTDB lineage: Bacteria > Desulfobacterota > Desulfobulbia > Desulfobulbales > Desulfocapsaceae > CAIUQR01. Next base: position 35,427 of record CAIUQR010000017.1, read on the forward strand.
GCCTGGTCCATGCAGCTCCTCGATCATCGGGGAGTCGAGCCAGAGACCGACGCGGCCGGTCGGAGTGATGATACCGAGGCCTTTGGCCATGGCTTCCTGGATCAACTCGGCGGATTCGACGTCACGCGGTTCCAGCGGGAAGCAGAACTGTTCGCCCTTGATGTTCAGGACATGGGCGCCAAGGCCGCGCACCTTCTCGGTGATCAGCAGACCGACATTCTGTTCCGGATAGGCAACCCCTGTCGGATGGTACTGGGTGGAGGCAAGCAACTTGTTGGCAACGCCTGCCCGGTAGGCCATGACGACACCATCCATGGTGGCCCCGTAATGGTTGGTAGTTGCAAATCCTTTAATATGCAGACGGCCGAAACCGCCGGTGGAGATGACAACCGCCTTGGCCTTGACGATGGAGTACTCGCGGGTTTCCATATTAAAGAGGATGGCACCGGCGCATTTTCCGTCTTCATCCAGGAGCAGTTCAACAGCCGGGCTGAACTCGAGAACGGTGATATTGTTGCCGCGGTTTCTGACCTCGTCTCGTACGACACGCATGATCTCGGCACCGGTCATGTCACCGGCTGAGTGCATACGTTTCCGGGAGGATCCGCCGAAGTGACGGGTCACGGCACGACCATCATCCTGTTTCAAGAACATCATTCCCAAGGATTCAAGCCAGGCGATGGACAGCGGCGCATCTTTAGCCAAGGCGGCTACCAGGTCGGGCTGGTTGGTGAAGTGGCCGCCGCCGATAGTGTCGAGGTAGTGATAGTAGGGTGAATCTCCTTCTTGAGTGGCGCCCTGGATGCCGCCTTCAGCCATAATGGTGTTGGAATCGCCATGACGAAGTTTGTTGGCGATGATGACCTTGCAACCGGCAGCCTCGGCCATGAGCGCGGCAGAAGTGCCTGCTCCGCCGCCGCCGATGACCAGGACATCGGTCTCATGGTTGATGGTGTTAAGATTAACCTTGTCCGGACGGATGATGGATTTTGATTCCAGAAGACCGACGACCTGGTCCTGCAGGGAATCTCCTTTGTTCGGGCCGACCCTGACGATGCGCTTGGCATCCTTCTGGTAATCGGGATGAAATTTACTGAGGACCTCTTCTCTCTCATCCATTGTAAGGGCCGGATAATTCTCGCCGCGCCGGGCCCTTTCCAGACGTGCGGGCCTGGTGGCCTCGACTTTTTTTATCAGTTCTCTTAATTCTGGTGTGTACGCCATTGTCGTCTCCTTATTTCCACATGATCAAAGTGATCAAGGAATTTCTGATTACAGATACTGGGTCTCTTTGGGTTTCCATGCTCCGAGAGAAGAAAGATCCGGCTCCCGTTCCCGTTCAACATATTTTTTCTTCAGTGTTTCATGATCCATTTTGGTCAGTTCATCCAGCATCTGATCGTATTTGCCGGATTCGATCTCTTTGACCCGGCTGACCAGATGTTCGAAACGCGGCTGAATGAATTTACCGAAGATCCGGCGGGCCAACTGGGCGACATGATACTGAGGAATCTCGCCCATGCAGCGGCTGGCGCAGAGTCCGCACTGAATGCAATCAAAGGAAATCCTGGCCGCCTTATCAATCTGGCCCTGTTTCAGGGCGGCGATATAGTCCATGACCTTTACTTCCATCGGACAGGCCTTGGTGCAGAGGTTGCAGGCGACGCAACGGAAGATCTCGGGATAGAGGGCATGGATGGCGTCTGCGGCCGCACTCATCTCTTCTATATTGTAGCTGGCCCGGTTGGCAGGAAAGAACGGAATCTGGGCCAGATACATATTGGCTTCGACCACGGTCTGACAGGCGAGACCGAAGTGGAGCTTATAGTCGCCTGCCATCCTAAAGACGGTGGGGCATGCCCCGCAGATGCCGCCGCGGCAGCCGGCGCCGCGCAGGAACTTGAAGCCTGCGAACTCCATAGCCTTCATGATGGTCAGTGTTTCGGGTACATCGTATTTCTTACCCATGACGAAAATGGGAATAGTCTTGGCTCCCTCCGGAAGGATCGCCCGATCACCCGTAGCTACTTTTATTTCGGGTTGTTTTGTTATTTCACACATATAATTAATCTCCCTTATAGAAAAGATGTCAGTAATGGGTCTGAATCAGGCAGCTACCTGAAATTTTTTGGCTTCCAGCAATTGTACTGCCTTCATATCATTTAGCTCAAAGTGACAAACCTCAGGATTCACACCCAGCGCCATCGCCAGCAATTGGGTGAAATAGAAGGTCGGTACATTGGCTGTAATTTTGCCTTTCGCCATAAACTGGTCCTGCTGCTTGCCGAGATTGTATTCGCAGAGAGGGCAGCTCGTTGCCAGCGCTTCAATACCTGCTGAAGCAGCAGCGTTGATAACGTTTGCCGCCGCGTCATTGTCTCCGGCGGGGGCGTTGATCACCTGATAGGAGCCGCAGCATTTATCGGCGGAGTTGAATGGCACGACGGTCGCGCCGATTGCCTCAAGGAGGCCAGTCATCAGGCGAAAGCTTCCCATTGGTTCAATACCCACATCCTGGGGTCGCTGAAGCGTGCATCCGTAATAGGGGGCAACCTTCAGGTCCGTGAGCGGTGCCGTCACCTTTTCCTTGATCTTGTCCCAGCCGACCTGTTCTTCAAGCAGCGTCAGGTAGTGGATGACCTCCACTTCCCCAAAATAATCGATTTCATCATCCATGAACCGATTAATGGTGTCACGCTTGACCGTATCGGTCTTCATGAGTTGATTGGCTCGTGCCAGTGTGTTGTAGCACATGGAGCACAGGGTAACCAGCTTATCGGCTCCGCGTTCCTTGGCCCGGACCAGGTTCCGTACAGGACCAATATGATGAATGAGATCATCGTCAGTGAGCGAATACACTGCGCCGCAACAATTCCATCTGTCCATTTCTTCCACGTCAATACCCAGTGCCTGAAGAGAAGCAAGCGCTGCCAGTTCAAGATTCTTGGCCTTCAGCTTGAGGGTACATCCTGGATAATAGCTGATTTTCATCGTTCTCCTTAACTCGTCAATTTTCTAAATCCTGCAACCATCGCAATCTGCGGAAGTTCGCTGATCTGTTCTGCGGGCATCTGGGATGGTTCAATATAGTTTTTGCTGGTTCTCAGAACAAGCTGCCTAAGGGCCTCCATCACCTTGGCAATATCAATGCCACGCGGGCATCTGACACTGCAGGAGTGACATGAAGCACATTTCCAGTACGTATTAATGTCATTCATCAGGCTCAACATGCCGAACTGGCTGAGGTGCATAACTTTGCGCGGGAAGAAATCCATCTCCTCCGCCATCGGACAGGCCGCGGTACAGGTACCGCATTGCATGCAAAGTTTTACATTTTCACCGCTCAACTTGTTGATCTTTTCAATAGACACTATTGATACATTTTGGGCGTTAATTGGTAATGTCATGTTTCTCTCTTCTTTAAGACAGTTAAATAGCAGTCCGATACGGTATGATCGGACTCCAGGCGCCGGCTTTCCTCAACTTCCGTACTCGATGGGGTATTAAGCAGGGGGAAAAGCAGTTTCTGTAACGGAGGGTGATAGGGAGACTTTTTTTGAATTGGTATAAATACTTCATGCCGAAATCTCAGCCATATTTCCCTTAAATCGCATCATAAAAAGATCGAACAAAAAATGACTTCTTCAAGTCACTGAATAAAACGTTTACCAGAGACTTTTTAAAAACTCAAGCATGATTTTGGAAGGGATTTACAGGGATATTGGGGCAATATGCCCAGAAGATTGGGGGGGTAACAAGATTACACCATTTTGTTTCCTATATCTGCATATGGAAGTATTTAGAAACAAAAAGAATATATTAAGACGAGTAACATGATTAGTAACGTCTGTACGCGGGCGGATATCAGGGGTTTTTCTTTGATTCATTATATTTATAATAATTATCAATATAATAAAAAAACAGCTTTCCTGTGTTGCAACGCGTCACAGCCCATGTCTGGATTTCGAGAGTCCAATAAGCAGCACGCCTCTATCCTGTTTATCTGTTGCTCGAATTTTTTAACAGTTTGCGTACAGCAGAAGAGATGGTGATTTCACCATGACCTGTGTAGGCCTCATGATTTTTTTCAATATCCGGCAGATTATAGAGATAATTGACCATCATACCGGCTGACTGACCGATTCCGTTTTCTGAGAGATCGGCCGCCCAGTTGAGGCGTTCGATCCGGGCACCGTTGGAGAGATGAAAATGGGCAACACGATCAAGCGCCCGTTGTCCGTGTTGAGCCGTCAGAAGATAACGCGCGCAAAGTCCCATCAGAGCGGGCTCAAGAATCTTCCGGATAGTTTTGCTATCAGAATTGGTAGTATTTTCCAATATGCTGGAAAGAGAAATTCCGGTAGTACCATTATCATTAAGAAGTTGTATGGCTGCATGCTCCTGCTCGCTGAATGTAATATTGTCCGGGTTTTTCTGCAGCCATTTTACAAAACCAGGGATGGGCGACAATGTTGAAAATGTCTTCAGATTCGGAAGCTTGGAGACAAGGTCGCGTACTACTCGTTTGATCAGAAAATTACCGAAGCTCACCCCGGAGAGACCAGCCTGGCAATTGGAGATTGAATAGAATATTGCTGTGTCGGCTTTTTCCGGATTGCCGACAGGTGCCTTTTCGTCAAGCAGGTTGTTGATATTGTTTGAAATTCCAGAAACTAAGGCAACTTCGACAAAAATCAGGGGTTCATCCGGCATCCGAGGATGGAAATAGGCAAAACACCGTCGGTCATCACGGAGCCTGTTTTTTAAATCACTCCAGGAACGAATAGCATGGACTGCCTCATATTCCGTGAGTTTTTCTAAAAGAGTGGCCGGGGACCGCCAGGTAATCCGCTGAAGATCCAGAAAACCGACGTCAAACCATGAGGACAAAAGACGATAGACATCCTGATCAAGGGCTTTCAGTGCAGGATTTTCACGGGTCCAGGGGATGAGCTCGGCCCGCAGATCAACGAGAAACTTGACACCTTCTTCGAGTTCATTGAACTGGCGCAGCAATTTTGTACGTGGAGGCTCCAGCAGATTCCGTAATTCCAGGGTATGTTTCTGGAGTTCGAAAGAATCCACACTTTCCCTGCGTCGTGTGATCGCTTCTTCAACTGCAGCATTGTCGACATCGTATTCTCTGGCCAGAAGTTCCAGAAAACGGCGTCGACCTTCGCGGTTTAGGACCAGATAGGTCTCTCCCAGTTCCGCTGCACGGGCTCTGGCAGACACCTCGCCGCCTTGACCTTGCAGACAGGCGTTGATTTTGTTCCGAAGCAGCTGCAGATCACCGTCGGGCAGTTCCGTATCAATGAGATGTTTCAGTTTGCCGGGATCGCCGAGCGGCCATATTCGCCGGATTCGACGCAAGGTACGATCCCATAAGGGGGTTGAAGAATTTTTCATGATTATGTATTTCTCTGGAGTGTCCTGGCTACTGCCAGGCAAAAAAAGGCTGTTCAAAGTGGGCTACACGGATCGACCTGCCGATGAGGGCCACCTCGCGAAACTGGTAAATCATTGCGGCAGTAGGAGAGGCTATGCAGTCCGTACCTATGGGCATAAGTAAAACGGGATGATCACTGCCGGGCATTTCTTTTAGTATCGGTGCGTCCTCGCGAAGAAATTCCGCCATTGGAATACGATGAATCGACTCAACCTCTGCATGATTGGGAATGAGTTCTATTTCAGTTCCTCCCCACACCACGACAGGGCTGATGATAAAACCGGAATGTGTTACATAATCGTCCAGTCGTCCGATGATCCGGTCGGCATCAAGCTTCAGCCCAACCTCTTCTCCGAGTTCCCGTAAGGCAGTCTCCTCCGGGGTCTCACCTGCATCCATGCGTCCACCGGGAAGGGCCCACTGGCCTGCATGCCTCCTGAGTCGAAAAGCCCTTCGGGTCAAGATGAGTGCCGCGTTCAGTCTCCAGGAGCTCTCGTAGGGGATATCATAAATAGCCGGGTCGTGATCAATATTCACTATCGTGATGGCCACAGCTGCCCGCTTCAGATTTTTCTGTTCCTGGGGCAGAGAGGTGAACATGTCCAAGTTGGTTTTAATATGTCGTAATAAATTGTCGTCACAACGTAAGTCTTTCATAATCCCCAATTCAGAAATCCATCACTTTTTCTATCCGAAGGATTTCTTGTTCAACCTCGGATCGTTCATTTTCAGAAAGACCGTTCTGGGCGAGTCGTTTCTTGAGTCCAGCCAGGATCATCTCCTCTCTGTATTCGTTGCAGGTGTAGGTGCTTGGCTTCGTGTCGTTTGTAGCCATCTGAAGTGACCTCTGTTACTGTTGTCAACTGCCAATTAATCCCTCGTCTATCCAGGATTTGAAATATAACACATTTTTTACAAACGGATTATTGTTTTCAGGACGCTCAACAGGCATATCTTGATAATGTATAATTTCAATAAAAAACATTTCAATACCTTTATTTTCAAAAAATACTGTGAAAAAATCAGCTAAACAGGTATGTTTTTGCATAATATTTATACTTTAGGTTTTTTTCTCTTGAATCGATGACATTGTTTGATGTACTGATTAAAGTAGCAAGATTATCAAATATAGTTGGAAATTAATTCAAGAACGTCAAGAGGTATGGAAAAACTGCACTAAATGTTTATCGTAAGGATACTTAGCTGGTAATGGTCTTCTGCGAGAACCACAGGGGGGCCTTATTCCGCAGGAAAAGAAAGGGTAAGGGTTTTTCTCCTCAGAGAAAAGGCGGATAGTTTTCGGGAAGGGTACTATCGCTGAATTGGAGATGCTGAAATTAACACGTTGTTTATAGAGAAAAATGCAAAAATTAACAAGGAGGAAGGGAAGATGAAGAAAGTGATGATTGTAGCGGGATGTATGGCGATGACCTTTGCCCTGAGTTCGATGTCATTCGGGATCGAATTGACTACACAAGGGGCCGACACACTGAAGAGCAATGTAAGTGGCATATATGTTACAGATGTGAAAGGGGGAAAAATTTCCTATACAGAGAAAAACGTAGCCTATCGCCCGACTGAATGGGACACCATCATGAAGGCCTATGGATTATCTTTAGCTGACAATATGGTGAGCAGTTTACCCCATGGATATGCAACAACCACGAGTGGCAAACCTGTATTTTCTGAAGCAGCTACCGCATTCGCTCCAAATCAGTATCATGCTATTTTTACATCCTATGGGTTGGTGCTTGATGCTGCCTGTATCCAGGCCACGATCGGCAAATTTACCTATGCCTTGAAAGTGGCAAGTGATGGAACGGTCACACTGGGAGATAAGGCAACAGCATTCAGTGGCTCAGAGTATGCAGCTATTCTGTACTGCTATAATCTGCCTGCCAAGAAGGTCGAGAAAGCCGCTGTTCAACAAGAGCATACCGGTTGGGTAATGGCCTCAGACTATCTCTTCGATTTCGACAAGGCGGTCATTAAAAAGCAATACTACAGCAAACTTGATGAAATTGCCGTCGCAATCAAGAAAGATCCGAAGATGAGAGTTGAGGTTCAAGGACATACCGATGGCGTTGGTACCGAAAAATACAATATGAAACTTTCCATTAGACGCGCAAATGCGGTACGGGACTACCTTATCAAGAAAGGTGGTATTGCCGGAGACCGTTTGACGGCAGTTGGATTTGGTAAGACAAAGCCGGTAGCATCAAATGACACCAAAGAAGGCCGCGCTCAGAACAGGAGAGTGGAGTTGAAACCGATTAAATAAGTTGTGAACGCAAAAGGAATGCCACCCTCTTGATATATTGAACTGACATAGTTAACGATATCAAGTAGGAGGGATCTTTCTTTAGCCAGGGAGACAAGCCATCCGGATAGATTTTGATCCTGATGTCTCCCTGGCTTTTTTTGTTTAGGCTCAATTATCGGACAACATCTTATTAAGAGAGTCCCCGTTTATCGGTGAACCCTTTGAGGTCAGATAGTCAGGGGATATATTTTTCGTGAAAATCATGCAAATACTTGATGAAATCATCAGGGACAGAAGAAGTATCAGAAGGTTTGAGAAACGGGAAGTGGAATCCGAGAAGTTGACGGCACTGCTCGAAGCGGCAAGATGGGCCCCCTCGTGGGGCAACAGCCAATGCTGGCAGTTCATTGTCATTCAGGATAAAGAGCAAAAAGAGAGGCTTGCAGAGACCTTGACAAAAAAAAATCCGGCGACACTTTCCGTTCTGGATGCTCCTGTTGTTTTTGCGATTTGTGGCGAATCCAAAAAATCAGGCTACTATAATGGTCAACAAATCACACGATACCAGGACTGGTTAATGTTCGACCTTGGTCTTGCCACCCAGAATATCTGTCTTACAGCGCATAGTCTGGGGCTTGGGTCGGTCATTGTCGGATCATTCGATCATGAGATGGCCGAGAAAGTTCTTTGTATTCCAAAAGGTTATGAGATAGTTGCGTTGTTACCGCTAGGGTATCCTGCTCATGCACCTTCAGCCCCCAAAAGAAAAGAAAGCAGAACCTTTGTCCATTATGGGCATTTCTGAGAAGACAAGGGGAGTGGAGAATCAGGAAGATTTTATCGCATCAGAACCCGGATGAGGACACCGGGTTCTGATGATGGAGGAATTTGTAATAATATCAGTGTTACTCGGGTGTTGGACGTGGAAGAACCTTAGCCTGTGCGGCGATTTCGGGCACTTTATGCTCCCATTCGATGGCCATGAGATGCACACCATGAACACCTTTCATTCCTTTGAACTCTTCAATCTGTTCACAGGCGATGTTGATGCCTTCCTGAGAGACTTGACTTTTTTCAACACCCTGCAGGCGTTTGATAATATCATCTGGAACATCCATACCCGGCACTTTGTTCTTCATATATTTTGCCATACCCACGCTTTTCATCGGGGTCACGCCTGCAAGGATATAAACCTTATCGGTAAGACCTTCTTCGTTGGCAAGCCTTATGAATTCGCGAAACTTTTCCATATTGTAGATACACTGTGTCTGGATAAAATCCGCACCTGCTGCAATCTTTTTGGCAAGACGATGCACACGCCATTCAAAAGGATCGGCGAAGGGGTTGGCGGCAGCGCCGATAAAAAACTGAGGAGGGCCGTGCAGGGCCTCACCACTTAAAAATTTGCCTTCGTCCCGCATCTGCTTGACCATGGATATCAATTGAATAGAGTCGATATCGAAAACTCCTTTGGCGTCGGGGTGATCCCCAAATTTCTGGTGATCTCCGGAGAGGCAAAGCATGTTGCGAATGCCGAGTGCCGAGCCGCCTAAAATATCGGCCTGCATAGCCAGACGGTTTCGGTCACGGCAAACCATCTGGTAATTGGGTTCCAGACCTTCTTGGATTGCAATCAGGGATGCCGCCCAGCTGGCCATTCTGACCATGGCTGTCTGATTGTCGGTAATATTGACGGAGTCGACATTACCTTTGAGGAATTTTGCCTTTTCCCTGACCTCATTAACGTCCGTTCCTCGTGGAGGGCCTAATTCACCTGTAAAAGCAAATTGACCCGATTTGAGGATCTTTTCCAAGTTGCTTCCAGATTTAAATGTTGTTTCTGTGCTCATATGCTATCCCCTGATCTTAAGTAAGGGTATTTATGAAAAATGGTTGAGTATCATGACAGCTCTTACTTCAATGCGTTCTCCGGTTTTTTATAACCGGGTTGAACCAGATTCCTGGGTATTTGATCGTTCCATCCCCGAACGGCATTGATTTTTTTAATTGAATCAAGGCGATTTTGCCCTTTCAGACGTTCGTAGATTTTAAACCAGGCACAGGGCTGCTCGTTGCTGATCTCGCAGTTTCCTTTATTGGTACCTCCACAAGGGCCATTGTACAGACCCTTCGCGCACATGGTAACGGGGCAAATTCCGCCGGTGTATCCCAGGACACATTGACTACAGGATCGGCAGCGTTCCTCGTACCAGCCGACGGCCTGATTGACTGCAAGGCCAGTGGTATCGACTGCCGGAAAGGTCGGGAGGAGGGGATATCGTTCCGCAAGAAACTGAATCCCCACGCCACAGGCCATAGACATCAGGGCGTCGAATTGCCCTTCTTCGATGATACTGTCAAGTTCGGCCAGATACTCGCGATCACATTGACGTTCAATGGTATGTCCTTGAATCTCAATGGGCTCGTCATCTAACTTTCTTGTCATGTCAATTTCTGTATTCAGAATAGTGACTTCCTTTTCGCCACCGGCCAGACAGACTGAAACGCATGTTCCGCAGCCGATATTTAATACCTTTTTGTAACCCTTTAACATCTCTTTGATCTCAGCAAAGGGTTTTCGTTTTGCAACTATCATATTATCCTCCTCAATGGGCTGGGATCATCGATGCCCAGCCCAGATAGATACTAAAGACCTACACCTTGTAATTCTGGTCCGAGGTATACCCTTTCGTTTTCACCGAGCATGCCCATGGACAAGCAGATGAGAGTCCACAAATGCACCGTGTGATAATTGCCGTCAAAATGCTCTTTAAGGTCATGGATTTGGGCATGGCAATTATGGCAGGGGGTGATTGCATAATCAGCGCCTGTACTCATTATCTGGTCGAATTTGACTTTGCCGTATTGCCGGCGGGCGTCAGGAAGCCCTGACTGGAGAAATCCGCCGCCGCCGCCGCAGCAGTAATTATTGGACATGTTGGGAGCCATATCGACGAAGTTTTCTTCGCCGACAACTTTTTTCACTACATAGCGAAGGTCTAAGGCCACTGGGTCGCCAAAGCTCTTTCTGACAAGCTGGCAGGGATCCTGGACGGTAAATTTTACCTTGAGGTCCTTGTTCCAGTCCGAATTCACCGGAAGTTTTCCTTCTCGGATCCATTTGGCGTAATATTGGATGATGCTGGCAATTTCAAAGTTGTAAGGAATTTTGAATTTTTCGAGTCCGGCCCGGACTGCAAAGAGTTCGTGGCCTCACTCAGTGTTGAGCCAGACTTTGCACCCCAGGTCCTCTACTGCTTTGACCTTGGTGCGGACTATTTTTTCCCAGTTTTCATTATCTGCACAGAACAGGCAGTAGTTCTCGGCGGCCCACCCTTTGGAGCCATAAGTCCAATCGGCACCGGCAGTATTGAGTATTTTCCACAAAGGAATCATTTCGTCGGGTTCTGTCACCGGTTCTCTGGAGTTCTGATTGAGGAAAAACTCAGAGCCTTTTTTGTCCATGGGGACAAGCAATTTTTCAAAGCCAGGTTGGGTTTGACGGACTTCTTCAGCCACGTCTTCAACAACAAAGCGCCAGTCCTCTTCAGTTGCTCCCATGGCGCTGCAGGTGTCATTACGCAGGGCCATGTCGCACGAACCAACAATACCTTTTGGTCTTTGGTCTCGGGGCCTGCTGGCTCTAAGATTAAAGACCAATTGAGGAATATTGATTTTCATTGGGCAAACATATATACAGCGGGTACACATAGTGCACATCCAGGGCCAGTTCGACGCCAGCAACTCATCGTCCATTCCTAGGGATGCCATTCTCAGTAACTTTCTCGGATCCATATCCTCAAGGCCGGTGGCCGGACATCCAGAGGAACAAGCCCCACAGGTCAGGCACATGTCCAGGTTTCCACCCTCAGGTAAAAGCCCCTTGACCGTGTCCATGAACCTGCTTTTCTTTTTTCCACCAATTTTTATTGCTTCATCAGACATAACTTACTCCTCTTCTTAGGCGCATACGGCCTTTTTCAACTTTTCTTTCAAAGGGTTTGGGCCGAGTGACATGATATGCTCGGTCATTTCTTTGGCATATTTTTGGAAGGTGGGGCCCTCACCCGACGACAGGTTATACATCCTGACGCGGTCACCTTCGATACCGATTTCCTCTAAAAGCTCATGAATGTATTCGACCCGTTCGCGGCATCGGAGATTTCCCTGGTTATAATGACAATTTCCTTCTAGGCAACCAACGCAATACACACCGTCGGCGCCTTCCTGGAAGCATCGCAACAGGTACATCACATCCACTTTTCCGGTACAGGGAACCCGGATGATTTTAATATTGGTAGGGTAACTCAACCGCATCGAACCTGCCAGGTCCGCAGCCGAATACCCTCAGTAGTCACAACAAAACGCTATTATAGTCGGTTCAAAATCAGCCATTAATATCCCTCCTGCACCCTCTTTCGCATTATGAGAGAGTTGCAGCCTTTTTAAGTTTTGCCTTTAGAGGGTTTGGCCCGAGTGCCATAATATGCTCGGTCATCTCTTTGGCATATTTTTGAAAGGTGGGGCCCTCACCCGACGACAGGTTATACATCCTGACGCGGTCACCTTCGATACCGATTTCCTCTAAAAGCTCATGAATGTATTCGACCCGTTCGCGGCATCGGAGATTTCCCTGATTATAATGACAATTCCCTTCCAGGCAGCCAACGCAATACACACCGTCGGCGCCTTCCTGGAAACATCGTAACAGGTACATCACATCCACTTTTCCGGTACAGGGAACCCGGATGATTTTAATATTGGTAGGGTAACTCAACCGCATCGAACCTGCCAGGTCCGCAGCTGAATACCCTCAGTAGTCACAACAAAAGGCTATTATAGTTGGTTCGAAGTCTGCCATCACATCCCTCCTGCCAGCAATGTATCTATCGCACAAGTGATCTGGTCATCTTCATAGTTATTAAGTTTAATGGTTTGTCTCGGGCATACACAGGCGCAGACACCACAACCCTGGCAAAGTGCAGGATCGATCTGGACTTCGCCTGCCTCGACATTGAACTGTGGAACCTCAAACGGACAGGATCGGACACAGGTCAGGCATTTAACGCAATGATCCGGATCTACCTGAGCCTTAATAGCCGAGAGCTTGATTTTATCTTTAGAGAGAAATGTCACTGCTCGTGAGGCAGCGGCATTGGCCTGAACAATAGTCTCGGAAATCAGCTTGGGACCATGGGCCGTTCCGCAGAGAAAAACGCCCTCACTGCCCATATCCACAGGTCTGAGCTTGACATGAGCTTCTATGAAGTAGCCTTCAGGGTTCGCGTTGAGCTTCATCTTCCTGCTGATATCCTCCGAGTCGCCCGGCTGAACGCCGGCGCTCAAGATAAGAAGGTCGGCGCAGATCTCGATATTCCTCTGTAAAACATGATCCCTGATCGTTATGAGAACACCTTCGCCCGAGGTTTTCACAACCGGCGGGGCATCCTTCTGGAAACGGACAAAAATAACGCCCTGTTGTCTGGCTTCGGTATAATAATCCTCCATAAGGCCATACGTGCGCATATCCCGGTACAGGATAAAAACCTGGGTGGAAGGATTGTCTTTCTTGATGGCCAGCGCATTCTTTACCGCAGCCTGACAACAAATACGCGAACAGTTCGGTCGTTCATCATTCCTTGAGCCGACGCACTGGATCATGACCACTGTATCCAGGTCTGAGGATCCTTTTTCCGCGAGTCTATCGCCAAGTTGAACCTGGGTTACAATCCGGTCGTCCTCTCCGTACAGATATTCCTTCGGTTTGTACTCATTTGCTCCGGTGGCGACAATGATAACCCCATGTTCAATTGTTTGGGTTGCTTCGTCGCCGTTTACCTTCACCGTTGTCTTGAAATTGCCCTGAAAACCTTCAAAACCAGAGACTGCAGTGTTCTTCAAAACGGTGATTTTATTTTCCGCAGCAACCTGGCCAGTGAGTTTGTCGACGTACTTCCTGACATCAGCACCTTCAATAGTATGATGCAGCTTGAGCCCCATACCACCAAGCTGGTCCTTTTTCTCGATTAAGACAGATTCAAATCCCTGCTTGGCCAGATCAAGGGCTGCATTCATTCCAGCGATACCGCCTCCAAGTACGAGTGCTCTTTTATTTACCGGAATAATCTTGCCTTTCAAGGGCTTTAACCTCAATGAGCGGGCAACGGCCATCCGAACGAGATCTTTGGCCTTTTCCGTGGCGAGTTGCGGATTAAAGGCATGTACCCAGGAATCCTGATTTCTGATATTGGCCATCTCAAAGAGATAACGGTTCAGTCCGCAGGCCTCCAAGGTTTCCATGAACATCGGCGCATGGGTTTTCGGGCTGCAGGAAGCGACAACAACCCGGTTCAGGCCCTGTTCAAGAATCTTGTCTTTGATTTTGCTTTGGGTATCCTGACTACAGGTGAAGAGGTTGTTGTCCGTAAAGACCACACCGGGAAGAGTACCTGCATATTCCTGCAGGCCGGGGACATCGATGACTCCTGCGATATTTGAACCACAATTGCAGACAAAGACGCCAACCCTCGGTTCTTGACCTGAAATGTCGAGTTCATCAGGTACTATGATCTCCTTGGTATCTGTTCCTCTCGCCTCTGCTATATCACATCCGGCAAGGCCTGCTGCAGCGCTTGCTTCGGTGACTGATGCCGGAATATCTTTCGGACCTTGGAAGGTGCCGCATGTAAAGACACCGGGCCGCGAAGATAGCAGCGGGGCGAAGGGTTCACTGTCGACAAACTTGTGTTTATTGATATTTACGCCAAGACGTTCGGCCAATTCCAGTGAGGAGGTGGGTACCTCAAGACCTACAGAGAGAACGAGCATATCGAATTCTTCTTCCATAATCTGGCCGAATTCATCAGCAAAGCGCAGGATCAGATTCTTGTTCTCTGGGTTTTCGATCACCGAATGGACCCTGGCTTTGACGAAGCGAATGCCGTCACGTTCTTTGGCACGATTATAATACATCTCGTAATCTTTACCGAATGAACGGATATCCATATAGAATACAGCTGCGTCAAGATCCCCGCCAGCGTGTTCCTTGGCGATCATCGCATCTTTCATCGCGTACATGCAGCAGACTGAAGAACAGTAGGTATTGCCGCATTTGTTGGTATCCCGGGAACCGATGCATTGCAGCCAGGCAATTTTTTTCGGTTCTTTATGGTCTGATGGGCGAACCACATGACCCAGACAGGGTCCGCTGGAGCTCAACAGTCTTTCGAACTCCAGACTGGTCACAACATTTGGATTTTTCTTATACAGATAGATATTGGCCAACGGCTCGGGATCATACGGTTTCGCTCCGGAGGAAAGGATAACGGAACCTACCCGGATATCCTTGTCAACCGGCAGCATTTTATGATCAACGGCCTTGGCCAGGCAGGCATCGACGCACTGATAGCACTCCGAGCATATCCCGCAGTTCAGACAACGCTCAGATTCTGATTTGGCCTCCGCCTCATTATAGCCGTAGGACACCTCAAGGAAATTGCATTCGCGGGCCTTGGGATCGAGACAGTTCACCTTGACCCGGTCCTTCTTGACCTCATTAAAGATATCGGGCCGGACAAACTCCCAGTTCTTTTCACGTCCGGCGCGGAGATCAAGACCGTTGATGAAGCGATGGATGCTCTCGGCCACCTCTTTACCGCAGGCGACCGCATCAACGACGGATTTCGGTCCGTAGAAGGCGTCACCGCCGGCAAAGACCCAGTCGATCGGGGTCTGAAAGGTGACGGAATCGGCCTCCAGGCCGCCCGGTCGGGAGATGGCGATACCCTGCTCCTTAATCCCCTCCAGATTGGTGCTCTGGCCGATGGAGATAATGACCGTATCGCAGAAAAACGGCTGGCAGACCTGTTCGTCGAATTGGGGATTGAAACGGCCGTTTTCGTCGAAGACCTTGGTACAGGTCTTGAACTCGATGCCGGACACCCGTTTGTCTTTATCGATATAGAAACTCTTCGGACCGAAGCTGTTGACAATC
>CAIUQR010000018.1 GCA_903901335.1 uncultured delta proteobacterium
AAGATGCACTAAACCAGGAAAATCCATTTACCTGAAAAGATGAATTGCATCGGATTACCGATGATATTCAATATGACAGGTAAATGACATTAAGTTTAAGAAAAAGGTCTCCTTTGAAAGGGCTTTTTCTACAGACTCGTTCGGTGTCAAATAAGTGAAACGAGTTCTGATCATGGCTAGTCTGTTCTCATTCCTTTTTGGCATTTTCTCCTCTGGCGTCGCAGCAGCCCAAGAGTACAAAGTCGCTGAAGCATATACGGGATTACGCAATATGGTGCTTACAACAAAGCCAGAAGATGTTTTGCTAAATTTTAGATGGCCTTTGGTGAAAAAAAATATCCGGAAGCCTTTGAGGAAAACAATCATCCACGTCAGTATGGACCTGCCGCGATACATTGGTGATAAAGCTTTTTTTATATTGGCCAAAGCTCGCTTTAATCGTTCAAGGAGTCTTGTGTTAGTGACATCCATAATAAGTATTGTTAAGGGGAAAACGAACACTTACCTAAACCGCCAAGGTTGTGCTCATCATTCAGTTCTCCTTACCACAAAAGGGAACTAGAAACCCGAGAATGGGCTCTCCGAAGAAGTTCGCCGGAGGAACTTCGGTATCCTGCTAAACGACATCTTTAACTCGGTTAAGTCAAAGAAGTTTTTTCAAATCAAATAACGAAAGTATCAGCTCAACGGGTAGCTCTGATGATAAACCCGGCCCGAAACGGTGTTTGAGAGGATATCCCGGTGGGTTATCGGCGGTCTATCGGTGAGGGATATCGTCCTTCCAGGTGATCCGCATACCGACGGATCATCCGGCCGGCGATGGTGCCCGCGTCTGGAATCATCGGCAGGTTGCGGAAATGGTACCACCCTGCATCGCTGATTTCCACCCCGTCGATATGAATCTCGCCCGAAGAGTATTCGGCAAAAAAACCCAGCATCAGCTGTCCCGGGAAGGGCCAAGGCTGGCTTCCGAAGTAGCGGATATTCTTGATCCGGATCGCCACCTCCTCGGCTATCTCTCTTCTCAGCGTCGATTCGACCGATTCGCCCGGTTCGACAAAACCGGCCAGCGTACTGTACATCCCTTCCGTGAACCGTGGCGAACGGGCCAGGAGCATCTCTTCGCCACGGGTAATCAGGACGATGACACAAGGCGAGATCCGCGGATACCAGGACAGTGAACAGGCAGGGCAGATCTTCGCCTGCTCGGAGGGGTGGTCCACCGTTTCGGCGCCGCAGGTCCCGCAATAGCGATGGATCTTCTGCCAGTGCAGGATCTGAGAGGCTTTGCCCCAGAGATTGAAAATATCGTCATCGACCCTGCCGACAAGACCTCTGAGCGGTATCCACTCGAAGTCGGCTCCCGGCTCGGCATCGGGACGCAGCTGAACCACAAAATCAGTGTTTTCAGGATCTTTGCTCATCGGCAGAATGGACTCCGCCATGGATTCCAGAGCGGGCCATTCCTTTGAGACAGGGAGGAGATCCGGACTGTCTTTTCGCACAAGGACCCGGCCGTGTCGAAAGATGAAAAAGCGTTTGTCTTGCACGTTCGACACTCACCAGGCGCTTTTATGTACGCATTCGTCCCGATAACGGGTGCGGGCCTCCGGGGTGCCGTCAGGCCAACCCAGGGCAATGCCCGCCACCGGGATGATATGATCGGGAAGGTTGAAGAGACTGCGGATGCCGTCCATCCTGTTTCGGCGGGGATGGACACCCAGCCAGCAGGAGCCGAGCCCCAGGGCAGAAGCCGCCAGCAGGATATTTTCAACCGCGGCGCTGACGTCCTGCAGCATATACGACTCAAAGCCTTCCAGTGCCCTGTTCATGTCACCGCAGACCAGGATCGCTGCCGGGGCCGTCAGCAGCATTTTTCCGTTCGGCAGGGAGGAGGTCATTTTGTTCAGGGTCTCCCGTTCGGTAATGACGATGAAGTGCCATGGGTCCGTGGCCCTGGCCGAGGGGGCGGCCATGGCGGCTTCCAGCAGGTCATGCAGCATCTCAGCCGGGATCTCTTTGTCGATATATTTCCTCACACTACGTCTTTTGAAGATAAAGTCCAGATGGGGGTTCATTGCTGTTGTCTCCTCCGGGAATGGGAATATGATCTGAAAAACCGGCCAGCCATATCAAGGTTACTCAGTGTATCATAAAAAGGCCATTTAGTGGAAAGTCAGCTCAAAAATAACCACGATCAAAGAAGGATTCCAGGCGGTTTTTTAAAAGAAGGCGGGAGCCGGCTGTTGTGTCTGCTATCCCGGCTCAGGCAAGGAGCTTTTGCCAGTCCACGGCAAAGAAGGTCGTACGGAGGAAATGGTCGTCGTCGCAAGAGATGATTTCCAGGTTCCGGAAGGTTGCTTGTGCAACCGGGATGACCAGGTCCGGCGGCGTGACGGTGTCATGTCTGCCGATAATCAGCCGGGTCGGGGTGTGCAGGGGGGAGGCGGGGGGAGAAAACTCCGGAAAATTCAGGGCCGGAGCCAGCAGGATGAGCCTTTGCACCCTGCCGGGGTGAGCTATGGCAAAGCAGGTGGCCATCAGGCCGCCGAAGCTCGAGCCGATCATGACCAGCTGTTCCAGGCCTGTGCAGATCGTTTCCAGTGCCCGCAGGCGTTCCTGCAGGCTGCCGGTAAAATCGGGGGCGATGAGGTCAGGAAAGTTTTCGGTGAAATACCGGCCTTTGGTCCCTTTGCTCGATGAGTCCAGGCCGTGCAGAAAGAGTGTTGGCGCGTGCATAATCTATCAAATGTGTCGCTGAATTTTTTTGAGGATTGCAATGCCGTCGGGCGTGAAGGGTTCTCGGGTACTCACATCCAGGACCTCGCTTACGGTCATGAAGCGGCCGAAGTCTATTTCTTCCGCCTGCAGATGAAAAGGGCCGTCATGGGTGCAGGTGAAGATCCGCCCCCAGACCCGATTTTCCGGGTCCTCGTAATAGGAGTCGAACCTGAACTCCAGAGAGACGCCCGTTACGCCCAGTTCTTCCAGGAGTTCACGTTCTGCCGAGGTTTCATAGGACTCGCCTGCCAGGACGACGCCGCCTGCCGCGATATCCCAGTGGCCCGGATAGAGATCCTTGGTCATGGTCCGCTTCTGGACGAACAGTTCATTCCGTCCATTGAAGACCAAGACAAAACACGCCCGGTGGATGAGCATCTGCATCCGCATCACCGAGCGCGGGCACTCTCCGGTTATCAGGTTGTCGCGATCGACGATCTGGACAATTTCATCTGCTGGATTTTTCATCGGTCCAGAAAACCAGGGGGCGCAGGACTTGTAAAGAGATTTCTGGAATGGTCCTGATCAAAGGGCAGCGCACCGCTGCCCTTTGCATGAATATCGGAGAGAGGGGGATTTAATGAATTGAAACCTGTTTTGGTTTCTGTTCCTCCGGTCGGGGGATAACGAGACTCAGAACCCCGTTTTCATATTTTGCCTCAACCTTTTCAGGGTCGATCTCGAAGGCAAGATTGAAGGTCCGTTCAAACTTGCCGTACCGCCTCTCCCGTATGTAGCTGTTCCCTTCTTGGATCTCATTGTCGCTTTTACTTTCGCCGCGCAGGGTGAGCAGTTTCCCTTTTACATCCAAACTGATATCTTCCTTGGAGAGGCCTGGGAGTTCGGCCTTGATATGAATGTGGTTTTCCTTTTCGTAGATGTCGACGGAAGGAAGGTGCGTTTCAGCGGTCTCAAGTTCGCCGGTCCAGGGAAATGGAGTGAAAAAATCGTCGAACAGACGTGAGAAGGGGGTGTTTCGGTTTGCCGGAAAGTTGCGGGGCATGTATCGTACGAGTTCCATAATGTGTCTCCTTGAGTGATTGGTTGTTTTCTGTTACCTGGTTTTTTTTGTTTACCTCTTTACCTGAAATGGTAATAATTAAAGAAACGATGTCAATAAATGAATATTACTTTTTTGCAAAAATTGTAAAAGTAATATATCCGAAGCGGATGTTCAAGGAGAACGGCCATGGTCAAGACGAATAAGACATTGATAGATATAGAATATTCTGATGAGTCAACCGCCGATTTGCGAGGGAGGCAGTCCGTCAGAACGACATTTAAACTGTCGGAACGCAGCATCCATGCCCTCAGTATCCTGGCCTGCCAGCTCGGGATCAAGCAGAAATCCCTTTTCGATCATCTCATTGACGACATGCAGGCACTGCATGTCATCGCCCGTGCCTCCGAGGAGGTTGATCCAAGGGAGCACCGGGTGGCGAAGACCTTTGTGATTTCGAGGAAGACCCTGGAAAATCTGGAGCAGGTGTGCTCCCGGTTCCATACGCCACGTGATGTCCTGGTGGAATTTTCCATCGAAAGAATTCTTCCTCTGATTTCAAAGGAAAAGGAAAAACATGAAAAGAGAAAAATTCTCGTAGAAGAACTCCG
Organism: uncultured delta proteobacterium; assembly: GCA_903901335.1. Classification (GTDB taxonomy): domain Bacteria; phylum Desulfobacterota; class Desulfobulbia; order Desulfobulbales; family Desulfocapsaceae; genus CAIUQR01. The sequence goes on from CAIUQR010000018.1 coordinate 4,393, forward strand.
GCATTACCTGTCCACCGGGAGTGAGATACTGGAAAAAGCGGAGGAGATCCTGGGGGAGGCCGATCCGGTTTTCGAGAAGATCCTGATGATGATGAAATATGTGAAGAATACCTGCTCCGAGGTGGAGATGTTTGTGAAGAGAGGGGAACGGATGGAGGATTTTTAAGAGCCGGATTTCGTAATTGGAACACCCGATTTCTTTTCAGAACGCAGAATTCTTTTTCCTTCTGTTGCGCACAATCGTATAATGACAACTGCATTGTATTCGAACATATGCCGGGGAGGGAGAGGCCATGGAACGAATCAGGATATTGAAATCCGATATCACCAAGCTGCAGGTCGATGCAATTGTCAATGCCGCCAACAACTCCCTGTTGGGGGGAGGCGGAGTCGATGGTGCCATTCATCGGGCGGCCGGTCCGGGCCTGCTCGCGGAATGCAGGAAGCTCAAGGGGTGTCCAACCGGACAGGCCAAGATCACACGAGGGTATGAGCTGCCGGCCCGTTTTGTTATCCATACAGTCGGTCCCGTCTGGCGGGGCGGGCAGAATAATGAGCCTGCACTGCTCGCCTCCTGCTACCGTGAGAGCCTGGCCTGCGCCGTTGCCAATGGAATCGCCACCCTTGCCTTTCCTGCCATCAGCTGCGGAGTCTACGGGTATCCTGTAGCCCAGGCCTGTGAGATTGCGGTCAGAGAGGTGGGGAAATTTCTTGCCGATGACACGACCATGATCCAGATAACCTTTGCCTGTTTTTCCGATACCATGGCGCAGGAGATTCACGTGGCCTTGGATTCCTACAAGAAGAGTCTGCAAATATAAGCCTGCAGGCAGGAGAAACGGACAATGAGACGGATAGTTCTGCTTTTGGCAATCATGCTTCCAATCATAGCCGGCTGCGTTGGAAAGCAGCTTCCGCCAGTCGCGGTGATTGTTCCCGAGCAGACAATCGACTATGTCAAGGAGGTCAAACCTGTCCTCGAACGGCGTTGCGTCGTTTGTCATTCCTGCTATAATTCGCCCTGTCAATTGAAGCTCAGCTCCTTCGAAGGAGTGGACCGGGGTGCTACGAAAGCGCCTGTCTACAACAGTGAACGCCTCACCGCCATGGACCCGACCCGTCTGTTCATCGATGCCAAAGGTACGGACGAATGGCGGCAGAAGGGGTTTTTCAGTGTTACGAAAAACGATGCCGGCAGCGGATATAATGATTCGCTGATGCTGCAGCTGCTCTCCCATAAGATGCAACATCCCGAAAGCAGGGGAGACTATTTTCCGGAGAAGGAGCTGACCTGTGCTGAAAACGGAGCGGAGCTCGGATCCTTTCTGGAGAAGCATCCGAATCAGGGCATGCCGTTTGGATTTCCGCCCCTGCACAAGGATGAATTCGAGCTGATTGCCGGATGGCTGGGCCAGGGGGCGCATGGTCCGACCCCGGAGCAGCTCCAGGCCATGCAGCAGCCATCTGCCGGGACTGTCCCCGAAATCGCTAAGTGGGAGGAATTTTTGAACCTGACCGATGCCAAACATCGGTTGACCGCCCGATATCTCTACGAGCATCTCTTTCTTGCCCATATCCGGTTTTCCGCAGGAGGCGGACCTGAGTTCTACGAGCTGGTCCGCTCGACTACCCGCCCCGGTCTGCCGATCGAGGTGATCCCGTCGGTCCGTCCCTATGATGATCCCGGATCTTCGTTTTCGTACCGTTTCCGGAAGATCCACTCGACAATTGTCCATAAGACCCATATGGTCGTCGAGTTCAACGATACGGTGCTGGCCCGTTACCAGGAACTCTTCATCGAGCCGCAATGGGAACAGGAACCGCATCCGGTCGGTTATGAGCCGGAGCTGAGCGCCAATCCGTTCAAGGCCTTTGCCCAGATTCCTCCACGTTCCCGTTACCGGTTTCTACTGGACAACGCCAACTATATCATCATGACCTTTATCCATGGACCGGTCTGCAAGGGACAGATTGCCCTCGATGTGATCCATGATCATTTCTGGCTGATGTTTCTCGATCCCGACCATGACCTGAGCGTCAGATTTCCCGATTTTCTTCAACAGCATCTGGATGATCTGAAAATGCCTATCGAGGAGGGCAGCAATGCCTGGTTCTTCTCCTATTGGACCAACAGTTATCATCGGGCTGCCGTCCGGTTTTATCAGGCCAGGCAGGATCTGTATGCCTCTTCCTATAAAAACGGCCTCGATCTGGGGGCGATCTGGACGGGCGAAAAAAAGGAGGATGCCCCGCTGCTTACGGTATTCCGTCATTTTGACAGCGCCTCGGTGCACAAAGGTGCGCTGGGGAGGCTTCCCCGGACCATGTGGGTCATGGACTATCCCCTGCTGGAACGGATCTACTATGCATTGGTGGCGGGTTTCGATGTCTTCGGTAATGTCAGTCATCAACTGGGGGTCCGTCTGTATATGGATGAGCTGCGCATCGAGGGGGAGAGCTATTTTCTCGATTTTCTGCCTGACGAACAGCGTGAACAGACCATGCGGGAATGGTATAAGGGGCTTGATTTTCTGGATATTGGATATTTTCCAGCTCAGATGCCGGCCGGAATCGACTATCAGACCAGCGATCCGCAACGTGAGTTTATTGAACGTCTCGTGGATGGACATATCCGCAAGGACACCGGGATCAGCCGTGATCCCTATAATTGTCTGGCTGCAGGCAAGACCTATCCGCCTCTGCCGGATCAGTATCTGACTCTGAAGGATTATCTGCAGGGGTTTTGCGCAGTTTCGGCACCCGGTACCGCCTTTTTCCGGCACATGAATGACCATAATGCCAATAATGCCTTCATCCGGATACGCATGCCGGAAGGAGGGGACCATGTCGTCTCCATGGTGGTTCACCGCTGGCATGACAATGTTAAATTCATCGTTCCGGAGGAGCTCTTTCTGGACCCATCGAAAGATGAGGCCGATTTTTTCAGTGGTTTCATCGGCTCGTATCCGAACTATTTTTTCGATGTCAACAAGGATGACCTGCCGGAATTTTTTGCCCTTTTAAATAGTTATGACGACAGCCCTGAGGATAGACAACTGCTCGAGAAGTATGGGGTAAATCGGGCAGATCAGAACTTCTGGGAGGAATATGACTGGTTTCAGAAACGCTTTGAGGAAGAAGATCCCGTCCACTCCGGTCTTTTCGATCTGAACAGGTATTATCACAGGGCGCTGTGAGCATGCGGGACAGATGGAATCCGGGAGTAAAAGGAAAAAAATTTTAAGGAGAATATGGCGATGGAAGAGGAATATTCCTTTAACCTGACAATTCCACTTGCAGATATCGAAGTGGTCCAGAAGCTTCTGGCAGAGGCAAAAACGAGGACGCCTGCCATGCGCGTCAGCCGTAAGACCGATAGAGCGGAGCAGGCCAGATTCTATCTCAGTTTTCCGTTTTCCGGCACTCGTCCCGATCTGTCTTTTGAAAAATGGTTTGTTGTGCGGAAAGAAAAGAGCTGGGATCTTTTCGGGCCGACATACGGGCGCTGGGGGCTGTGTTAGGATTCCTTAAATCTCGTAATCGATCATCCTTCTTTCGCAGGTCCGTGGCCTGACGATCTTTCCGACTGCAACATGGGCCGGATGTTCCTGATAGGCCCGCAGGGCCTCCTTTGACTCGAATTCACAATAGAGGACGATATCTCCTGCGGTGTCCTTGCCGCTGAAATCGAATCCCACATCAAGGTACAGAAGACCGGGGATCTTTCCCTTCAGGTCTTCCAGCGCCGCCTTGATAGCCATTGCGTCACTGTTTTCATGAAACGGTTTTGTCCTGTTGCGCAATTTCCAGCAGACAATATGCTTGATCATTTTCTTCCTTTTTGCACCTCCTCAAGTGTATGGGCTCGGGCAGTGTTATTCTCTCCGGCTGAGAATGCATCGTCTTATGGCGACCTGTATTCCCGTTACCTTCAGTGGAGGTGATATAGACGTTGTAATAAATCCGGAAATTCTCTTTTGTCAAGTCTTGTGATTCCAGCCTGCTTGGCAATCTCCAGCGCCTGTCTGTAGTCTTCCATGGTGAGGGGCCCGCCGAGGGGTGGAAAATCGGCGGCAGGTCCGCAAGGATGATATTGATTCATGAGATTGACATAGCTGTCACAGGAGATTTCGGAGGCTATGAAGCGGAGTATCTCCTCGGTTTCTCCCCGTCCTCCGGGCATGACCAGATGTCTGATCAAAAGCCCCCGCCGGGCGAGACCCGAAGGTTCCAGGCGCAGGTCTCCTACCTGACGATGCATCTCTTGCATGGCCATTCGAGCTTAACTACACTGAAAAACTGTCCGACGAAACGGGTCCACCGCAACCTTTTCCGGTGATTTTTTCCAGGGGGTACAAAGCGAGCTGTCGCGTGGCTAGACAGGATTTTTGCGATAGGCGATGCTCGGTACACCGTCGACATAGATGCCTTCCAAATAGGAGAGTTTCCTTGGCAGCTGCTGCACCGTGCCCCTGGCAACCAGAAATGTTGCTTTCCGCCCGACAGTAAGCATTCCCAGATCCTTCATGCCGAAGAACATTGCTCCATTTTCCGATGCGCAGCGGAAGGTCTCCGCCAGTGAATAGCCGGCCTTGATGAACAATTTCATCTCCTCGACCACCGATTCGCCATGGAGTATGCCGATACTGCCGGCTCCGGTTCCCACAGCTGTTGTTACTCCCGATTTTCTGGCAAAACGCAATTGCGATACTTGTTCGGCAAGCATCTTTTTCCAAAATGCCTCCGCGCCGGGGACCGGCTTCCCCGGTGCCACATAGCGCTGGGAGAAACGGCAACACACATCCCCACCGGTGCCCGCACCGTCCAGCGCATTCTTGGCCCTAAGGACGTTTGGAATCCACAGCACATCCATTTTCGCCATTTTCCTGAGATTGTCCTCGCCCATGCTGTACCCCTGTTCGATGGCCTCACACCCCGCCTCAAGCGCCTCCGCCACCTGCCGCACGCCATTGGCCACAACCACTGCTTTTTTCCCGCCTCTGTGCTGCAGAATGCGGCAAAGGTCTTCGTGGTCAAGGCCAGGAGATGGCCCTTCTTCGTCTTCGATATTGGCGGAATAGCCAATCTTGAGAAAATCGCCGCCGCCTGCTGATGTATCAGGCGCACAATCCTTGCTGCTCGGGCAGAGACGGCCGGGTGTTCGAATGTCAAGTATTCCAGTGAGCTCCATCCCCTCTCGATAGTGCTCCACCAGGCCGGTTATTTCCTCGTTATCGGCCACTCCCAGCACTCCGTATGCATGACAGTAGCGGATATGCCGCCCCAACATGGCTGCTTTTTCGGCAAAGCCGGCGTCTTCAGCGGAGAGCCGCACCCGCCTGTCCACAGATGGCGATCGTGACAGGGAGACGCTGCAGTCCACTAGCGGCGGCAGAAGGGTGCAGTGCGAGAAGTCATCGATTGCCGCCCCGTTATTACGGGGAAGGAGCGCTGCGGAGTCAATGGCGGCTATGATGCCGTCCTTCACTGCGAGAAAGACATTTTTGCGCACATCTGCGCCGCTGCCGTCGATTAAGCTTCCCGCCACTATGAATCGGGTACCATCCATGATGTTTTCCTGCTCTGTGGTCGTGCTTTTGATGGGGTTTACCGCTGCTGCGTACCTGTAATCCGCATCTGTATCATATTATGTATCTTTGGATGGTCAGATAAAAAAAGGCGGGCCATTCCTGAGCCTGCCTTTTTTTATTCGTGAGAGTGGTTTTTCTACTTTGTCTTCGCTTCCTTGACCAGATCACGGAGATATTGAAGCCAGGCCTCGAACCCCACGCCCGTAGTTGAGGAGAAATCCATCACGGTCAGTTTGGGATTCAAATGCAGGGCCTCGGCTTTGCACTCCGGTACCGGAAAGTCGAAGTAGGGCAGAAGGTCCGTCTTGGTGATTAAAAAGATATCGGAGCTGGTGAAGGCCTTCGGGTATTTGGCCGGTTTGTCGGGCCCCTCCGGGACGGAGACTAACACCACCCGCTTATGCTCGCCGAGATCGAAGGTCGCCGGACACACAAGGTTGCCGACATTCTCGATAAAGAGCAGATCGATCGTATCGCCTCCGGGCTGTTTTTCCAGGAGATGCAAGCCCTTATGGGTCATGGCTGCGTCAAGGTGACAGGCTCCGCCGGTGGTCAGCTGGATCACCGGGACACCTTTGGCCCGGATACGATCGGCATCGCGTTCGGTCTCGATATCGCCCTCAATGACCCCGATCTTAATGCCGCCGCCCAGTTGCTCAATGGTATGCTCCAAAAGGGTTGTTTTCCCCGAGCCCGGACTGCTGATCAGATTGATGGCCACGGCGCCCATGGCCTCGAAGTGTTCCCGGTTGAGTTTTGCCAGGGCATCGTTGGCCGCCAGCAGGCTGGTGTGGACATCGACCGTCTTTGGGGAGGTGTGGCTGTGAGTATGGTCATGTTCTGTCGGGACATGACACCCGCAGGAATCGCACATATTGTTTCCTTAACGTTGTATAGATACCTTATTTATTGAACTATTCCATTTCCACTTGTTGTAAAATGAGGTCGTCTCCTCCTTCGGGAATCAAAAAGACCTCCCGGCATTGCGGGCAGCAGTCGGGTTTGGTCACGGTTGTTTCCGTATGACCGCATTGGGTGCAGCGATAGCTTACCGGCGGGGTGATAATCACAAGCTCGGCCCCGCGGACGAGATCGTCATTGCCCGACAGCACCTCAAAGCCAAACCGGAAGGAGTCGGCGACCACACCGGACATCTGACCGATTTCCACGGTGATTTTAATGACCTTCGTCGCCTGATTCCGGGCAGCCAGATCGGAGAGTTGCTGCAGCATGGCCTGTACCAGCGAAATTTCATGCATGATGAAGAGAATTCCTGTGTGGTTCCGGGGTGGTCCTCTTTTGCACGGTAAGACCGAAGTCTTTTAACCGTTTAATGATCATTTCGGCTACCTCAGGAACCCGCGGGGCAACTGCCGGTGACAATTCCATGCTGGTATCAAGCTCTTTAGGAACCACACAGTAGAATTCGATATTCTCCGGAGCGGCATCGCGCAGCCTGCATATCTCCACGATCTCCAAGAGGCCCAACTGGTGAGGGGACATCTTTGTCTGAAAATTGCCGACCTTCACATCTTTCATCGTGTAATAGTGAAAGGACCCCGGCTCGGCATCAATATCGACCACATCGATCACCAAAATCGGATCGCATGCCTCCAGAAACGGCGACATGTAGATCCCGGCCGTACCGGCATCCTGCAGGATGACAGTATCCGGAAAGATATAATTTGCCTCCAGATAATGAAGAGTCTGTATGCCGAATCCTTCATCGCTGAGGATCAGGTTGCCGATACCGATAATGCCGATCTTTTTTTCTGTTTTTTTCATTATTAATAAAGAGTTAGAGTATTGATCTCAACATATTCTGGGAAGTGGTTCGCCATGCAGAGGCGTCACTACCCGTGATCCCCCGACAGGTGTATTGATCACCACCCGTCCGGGTTTGCCTGCAGTCAGTCTGCCGATAATTGCCGCCTCCCTTCCTTCCGGGCTGGAGTGCATGATATTCAGGGCGCGTTCGGCAAGATCCGGGCTGACGATCGCCAGGCATTTGCCCTCGTTGGCCAGGTAGAGAGGTTCCAACCCCAATATCTCGCAGGCTGCTTTAACTTCCGGCCGGATCGGCAGGGCCTCGTCTTCCATGGTGATGGAAAGGCCGCTGTTGGCTGCAATCTCATTGAGCGAGGTTGCGACCCCGCCTCTGGTCGGGTCCCGCAAGGTATGGACACCGCCGGGGATCTCCGTCAGCAGGCGCTGGACGAGCGTATGCAACGGCATCGTATCGCTTTCAAGTTTCCCCTGCACGGAGATGCCGGCGCGCCGGGTCATGATGGTGATTCCGTGATCGCCCATGGTGCCGGAGAGGATGACGATATCGCCCGCTTTGGCATTTTTGGAAGAGATATCGATACCGTCCGGGACGATGCCTATCCCGGAGGTGTTGATAAAGATCTTATCCCCTTTGCCCTTCGGGACCACTTTAGTATCCCCGGCAACGATGGGGACGCCGCAGTGCTTGCAGGCCTCGCCGATGGAGATGATAATTCTTTCCAGATCACCCATGTCCATTCCCTCTTCAAGGATCAGGCCGAGGCTCAGACAGAGAGGCCTGGCGCCGCGCATGGCCAGGTCGTTGATGGTGCCGTGTACGGCCAGCTTGCCGATATCGCCCCCTGGAAAAAAGATCGGATCAACCACGTAACTGTCGGTGGTAAAGGCCAGTCTTCCCGGCTGATTTTCAATAATCGCGCTGTCTTCCAGACTGTGGAGTATGGGATTGTCCAGATATTTGAGAAAGAGAGTACTGATCAGTTCCTGGCTGGCAATCCCGCCGCTCCCATGATCCAGGAGAATTGTTTTTTCAGACATTTTGGCCCTTTAATTCGATATAAATATTCGCTCTGCAGAGAGCGGAGATTTTTTAGTTAATCCATTCCGTATTTATGATATGCGGCGCAGGTCCCCTCGCTGGAAACCATACAGGGACCTATCGGGTTTCCTGGAGTACATCGGGTGTTGAAGAGCGGGCATTCGGTTGGTATGCTCATTCCTTTCAGGATCTCTCCACAGCGGCACCCCTTAGCCTCGGAGGCCTCCGGCAGCGTAATGTCAAGCCGCACTTCGGCATTAAAATCAGCATACTTTGGCCTGATGGCAAGGCCGCTGCCGGGAATGACACCCAGGCCGCGCCATTCCATATCGGCGGGCTCGAAGATCTCGTCGACCATCCTGGCGGCGCGGAGGTTGCCTTCCCAGTTTACGACCCGCTGGTAGGTGTTTTCAACCCTCGCCTCTCCCTTGCCGACCTGACGGGCCAGCAGAATGAGGCCGTTCAGCAGATCCGTGGTCTCGAAACCGGCTACGACACAGGCGAGATGGTACTTGTCAACCAGGGGCTGATAGGCGCCCGCCCCGATGATACTGGAGACATGCCCCGGACAGAGAAGCCCGTCTATCTTCAGACCGGGATCGTCAAGCAGGGCGATGAGTGGCGGCGGCATCACCTTCTGGGTTGAAAAGACGGTAAAGTTTTTGACATTCCGGTTTTTTGCAGCCAGAATGGTGGCAGCAATGCCGGGGGTCGTCGTCTCGAAACCGACACCTAAGAAAACGATCAGATCTTCCGGATGACGAATTGCCAGATCGAGGGCATCCATCGGCGAGTAGACAATATCCACCTTCGCCCCCCGGGAACTGGCGTTGGCCAGCGATCCATGGGTGCCGGGGACCCGGAAAAGGTCTCCGAAAATGGCCACCCTGACCCCCGGCCGCTCCGCCATGGAAATAAAGGCATCCATATGCGACGCCGAGGTCACGCAGACAGGGCAGCCCGGTCCGGAGATCAGGGTATACCCTTCCGGCAGGATGGAGCGCAGGCCGTTGCGAAAAATGGCCATGGTGTGCGAACCGCATATCTCCATGACCCGTAGCGGCTTCGTGACCGATTTTCTCAGCTCGGCCACGAGCGGTCTGGCCAGAGCCCTGTCCCGGAATTCGTCAAGATATTTCATAGAAAAACCATTATTTCACCAGCAATTCTTCCGGCATACAGGCCGCCAGTTCGCGGAGCAGCCGGATATTGGCCTCGGCCTCGGCAGCTTCCAGTGTATGGATAGCAAAACCGGCATGGACAATGACATAATCGCCGAGATCCGGCCAGCGGTCGACGACATCCAGGCGGATCTCTTTGCTGATACCGTCGGCATCCACGGTTGCGATCTGGCTTACGGTGAAGTCGTCGGGATTTCCTTCAATTTTCGTTACCCGCATGGGTATGGCGAGACACATGCTGCAAACCTCCAATTATTGCCTGTCCAAGAGAGACTCCCCCGTCGTTTACCGGGATATTTCTGCCGGTGAAGACACTGAAATTCTCCTGTAACAGGACATGAAAAAGACCTTCCAGCAGCAGACGGTTCTGCAGGCATCCTCCGGAGAGAACAATCTCCCGGATGCCGGTTTGCACAGAAAGCTGCCGGACGATTGTAAGTATACTGCTGATCAGTTCGAAATGAAAGCGAAGTGCGATATTCGCGGGAGTTTGGCCTTGAGAAAGAGCGTCAACTATCATTGTTATCAGGCCGGATGAGGCAATCTTCCCTATGCCGTTTTCTTCGAGCAGGCGGGGAGTCGGGCCTGAGGTGACAGTGGAATCAAGCCCGCTCTTCCAGTTTTTGCCGGCAGCCTTGCCTGCCAGGGCCTCAAGCTCCATCGCCGCCTGTCCTTCATAACTGGCAGTCAGGCGGATACCCAAAAGGGCGGCGGCAGCATCGAAGAGCCTGCCGCAACTTGAGGTTAAGGGGGAGTTGAAGCCATTTTTCATCATCTCAAAGACAATTTCCCTCTTTTCGAAAGCGACTGCGGCGAGGCCGGAGGGTAAATTCTTACCGACTAGGGACTCCGGACCGAAGGTGTGATAGAGGGCGGAGCATCCCATGCGCCAGGGCTCCATCGCCGCCGCATCTCCACCGGGCAGGGAAAATTGTTCAAAATGACCAACACGTTTGAAATCCAAAAGATCGGCAAGCAGGATCTCGCCTCCCCAGATTGTGCCGTCAGGGCCGAAGCCTGTTCCGTCAAGGACCACGGCCAGCACCGGTCCTGACAGGCCATGCTCGGCCATGACCGCCACCGCATGGGCATGGTGATGCTGGACGCGATAGAGGGGGAGGCTAAGACCTGCGGCATAATGGCTGCTCATATAATCAGGATGCAGATCACAGACAGCGACAACCGGTTTAATCTCGAAGACTTTTTTAAGATGCTCGACCGATTCGGTATAGAATTCAAGGGATTCAAGGTTGAAAAGATCGCCAATATGCTGGCTTGGGTAGACCAGTTTCTCTTTGCCGAGACAAAAGGTGCTCTTCAGCCCCCCGCCGCAGCCTATCACCTGCGGCAGTTCGTACGAGAGCAGAACAGGGGCCGGGACATAGCCCCGGGCTCTACGAAACAGCCGTGGTAGATCTTTTATTATCCTGACCACGGAGTCATCGATGCGAGTGACGATCTCCCGGTTATGGAGGAGAAAAAAATCGGCTATATGACCAAGATGGTCAATGGCAGCCTGGTTGCCGGTGCAGATCGGGGCTCCACTCACATTGCCGCTGGTCATCACCAGTGCAGCCGGGCAGGCCGTTCTATGAAAAAGCAGGTGGTGCAAGGGCGTATAGGGGAGCATGATGCCGATATCGCCGACACCAGGGGCAAGATCTTCCGCCAGTCCTGATTGTTCCTTCTTTTTGAGCAGGACAATCGGGCGTTCGTGGCTCAACAAGGTTTTTTCTTCGATAGCGGAAATTTCGGCAAATTGCCTGGCTGAATCGATATCGGCCACCATGATCGCCAGTGGTTTTGCCTCTCTGCCCTTCCGGTCGCGCAGAAGCTGCACGGCAGGCTTTGAACAGGCATTGACCGCCAGATGGAAGCCGCCGAGGCCGCGGATGGCAAGAACTGTGTCGCGATTGAGTGCAGCGATGGCCTCAACTACCGGATCATCGCAGGTCAGCAGGTTGCCCAGACGGTCATGCCAGCTCAGATGAGGCCCGCAGGCCGGACAGGCATTGGGCTGTGCATGGAACCGCCTGTCGGCAGGATCTCGATATTCCGCCGCACAGGAGGCACACATCGGGAAGACCTTCATCGAGGTCTTGGGCCGGTCATAGGGAATAGTTTCAACGATGGTGAAGCGAGGCCCGCAGTTCGTACAGTTGATGAACGGGTATCCTGCGCGGCGATCAGCAGGATCCAGCAATTCTTGCAGACAGTCACTGCAGAGGGCAATATCCGGAGGAATCCCGGTGTTGGCGCTCTGCCCGCCGTCACTTGCAAGGATGTTGAAACCGCTTTCCGGGAGATCGGCGGTAAGTGGACGTTCTTCAACGGAAAAAATTCTGGAGAGTGGCGGAGCTTCTCGTTGCAGCCGGTCTTTGAAGGATTCGAGTCGCTCTTGAGTGGCGATTGCTCTGATGAGAACTCCGGCACTGGAGTTACTGACAGTGCCGGAGATCTTTAGACGAGTCGCAAGGTTGTACACAAAGGGGCGAAAGCCGACTCCCTGGACAATGCCCCGGAGCAGCAGTTCAACCCCTTTGCAGTTATGCTTTCTTGTGCTTGAATTTGACACCAGTAAATATCGAGGAAACGAGTCCCTCCGGACCTGTGAGGTCATTCCAAATAACCAGATACACATGAATGACAGCAAATATTATGAACCACCACATCAGCAGATGATGGATGAAACGGGCTTCCTGCTGGTTGCCGAAGATTGATACACCCAAGCCCTGCCAAGTAGCGGACTCAGGGAAAAGCATGAAGAAACCACTGGCCAGCTGAAAAATAGCGGCCAGGATGGTGATCAGATACGTCAGTCCGGCAAGAACATTGTGTCCAAGTCGTTCATCATGAGCATCGCTGATGTAACTATACTGCAAAAGGGTCTTACCCAAGTTCTGGATATTCCGCCCTGTAATGGGAAGACAATCGGTAATTCTCTCCTGAGCATTGCCAAAGATATACAGGAAAACCCTTATTAATACAGCGGCCGTAAAAACATAGCCGGCAACAAAATGGGTGTATCGCATCCAGGCCATAGGGAATAATCCTGTCCCCAGCTGCATGGTATTTGACCATGGCCCATTGATATAGATGCCCGTGGTCACCAGGAAAACGATGGAGAGAGCGAGGCCCCAATGATAGAGGCGGAGCAAGATGCTCCAGCATTTTTTCTTTTCGTACGTCATGTTTACCTCCTTGCGGTTTTTTCCGAAAGAAAAGATTCAGTATATTGAGCCGTTTTTTACAGGGCCTTCACCTTAACTGTTTCCTTCCCTTCCGGATCCAACATATGGACGGCGCAGGCGATACAAGGGTCGAAAGAATGGATGGTACGCAGTACCTCCAGAGGCCTTTCCGCATCGGCGATCGGGTTGCCCACCAGTGAGGCCTCATAGGGGCCCATCTGATCTTTTGCATCCCTGGGGCCGGCGTTCCAGGTGGAGGGAACAACACACTGATAGTTTTTGATCTTCCCGTTTTCGATAACAATCCAGTGGGAGAGCAAGCCACGGGGTGCCTCATGCACACCGACACCGCGTTGTTCGCCCTTCGGGAAAACAGGTGGATTGAAAATTTCAAGATCACCTTTGCCAACGTTCTCGACAAGAAGACCCCAGTGTTTCAGAGCAAGGTCAGCCATCATCGATGCCCGTACTGCCCGGGCTGCATGACGGCCGATGGTTGAGTGAAGGATCTCAGGACCGACTTTTACGCCTGCAACCGCACTGATGCGATCCAGAGCCCCATTCACGTTTTTAACGATCTGTTCGTGGCCGAGGGCATAACCGACAACCATCTGTGCCAATGGACCAACCTGCATCGGTTTACCCTGGAAACGCGGGGCCTTCAACCAGGTATAGCGGCCTTCAGCATTGAACTCACCGGGTTTAGGATCGGTGGATTCTTCCCATGGATGTTTGGACCAGTCACCGTCATACCAGGCACGGGCAATGGATTCCTGAACATTATCCTTGAAGTATTTATCATTGAGACTCGAAATAGGTTTGACGGTCTTCAGGTCTCCGCCCATGACTGTTCCACCGGGCAGATCAAATTTTGTCCCTTCTTTGTCCAGGAACATATCGGGTGCTGCCAGATAGTTGGTCACACCGGCGCCGTAGGGGAGCCATTCTTTATAGAGGGCGCCGACGGCAACAACGTCGGAGAGGTAGACCTGCTGAATGAATCCACGTACTTCCTCAACAAGCTGTTTAACAAAGTACAAACGCTCCATGTTCAGGGTCGAATCGTTGTCCAGATTGATAGCGCAGGTGACACCACCGACGGAGAGGTTCTGGATGTGTGGATTCTTGCCGGAGATGATGGCGAGAGCCTGAGTGGCTTTTCGCTGATAATCAAGGGCCTCGAGATAATGGGATACCGCCATCAGATTGGCCTCGGGCGGCAGTTTCATTGCTGAATGACCCCAGTAGGCGTTGGCAAACGGTCCAAGCTGACCGCTATCCACCAGGGTTTTGACCTTATCTTTTACGGCGGCGAAACGTTTGGCGCTGTTTCCCGGCCAGTCGGAGAGGGTCTCGGCCAGTTTCTGGGTGGCAACCGGATCTGCCTTCAGAGCCGATACAACGTCAACCCAGTCAAGGGCCGAAAGGGCGTAAAAATGAACAATATGATCATGCAGGGCATGGATCGATTGGATCATATTGCGGATATATTGGGCATTGGTTGGAATTACAAGGCCTAAGGCGTTTTCTACGGCACGGACCGAGGCCAGTGCATGTACAGTTGTGCAGACACCGCAGATACGCTGCACAAAAAGCCATGCATCGCGTGGGTCACGACCTTTGAGAATGATTTCCAGTCCACGGAACATCTGTCCGGAAGACCATGCTTTCGTGACCTTGCCTCCATCCACCTCTACGTCTACTCGTAAGTGACCTTCGATCCTGGTAATAGGATCAATGGTAATTCGCTGAGCCATCTGTTGAACCTCCATAATTTATTGGAATATCATGTGCAGAAGCAGGGTGTTGCCACCTTCTTCCGGTGCAGATATTTTTTATCGTTCGCGCCTGTATAGGGAAAGTGAGTCTATACGGGCAATCTATTTATCGTCCTCTTTCCCTTTAATCAGGCGTTTTCCGATCCCAACGGCAGCGTGAATACCGACTGCTGCTGCGGTTATACCCAGGACCTTTTTACCGACACTGTCCGCGTCTGCAATAATTCCAGATCCGGGAATCTTAACGTTTGGCAGTCTTTCATAGAAAGGAGTCATGGTATCCCAGAAGTTCGGCTCGGTGCATCCTATGCAGCCATGTCCGACACTGACAGGCCAGACATCGACATCATTAAAACGAACTGCTGAGCAGTTGGCGAAGGTCTCCGGGCCCTTGCAGCCGACCTTATAGAGGCAGTATGCCTGTTTATGGAACTCATCGCCGAACTGTTCGACAAAACGGCCTTCATCAAAGTGAGGCCTTCTTTCGCAATGATCGTGGTTCCTTCGACCATAGGCGAAGAGGGGGCGACCAAGTTTATCGAGGGCCGGCAGACGATTGAAGGTCAGAAAATGTAGTATGGTTCCTAGAAGAGCAATGGGGTTTGGAGGACACCCGGAAATATTGACAACGGGTCCTTTGACCAGGCTTTGAACACCGACGGAGCCGGTAGGATTCGGTGCTGCCGCCTGCACACCGCCGAAAGTGGCGCACGTGCCGATGGCAATGACAGCAGCGGCCTTCGGGGCCACTTCTGCCAGTATTGCCATGGCCGTCTTTCCGGCGATCTTGCAATAGATGCCATTGTCTTTGGTGGGGATGGCTCCCTCCACTATCAGGACAAATTTACCATTGTATTTTTCGATAGTGTCGTGCAGAACCTTTTCTGCCTGGTGACCTGCTGCAGCCATGACGGTCTCATGGTAGTCCAAAGAGATAATGTCGAGCAAGAGCCGGCCAAGATCCGGATGAGAGGCGCGGAGCAGACTCTCTGTGCATCCTGTGCATTCCTGAAAGTGCAGCCAGACAACGGGTGGACGTTGGGCTGTGGTAGCGGCTTCTACAAGTTTCGGGACCATCGTTTCCGAGAGTCCCAGAGCAGCTGCAGCCATGGTGCAACCCTTAAGGAACCCGCGTCGATCAAGTCGCGGAACCAGAGTTTCGTTTACTGTGTCTGCCATATCAACCTCCTGTTGCTGTAACAACGATTTTGCGCGTGGCGCGATTGTACCGGCATGGGGGTGCCGATAAAAAAATAAAACCGGGAATCCGTTCTCTGTTTCTGATCGAACAACCTGCATTCTCCCTGTGCAAGTTGTGCATACAAAGACCGGATCTCAGTAAGTTGTAAACCGTGTTTGTTAATTGAGGTAATCCATAATAAATGTCAAACAAAAACAAAAAATACATGATAAGTAATATTTATATTTATTATAAGTAAATGTTACTTTATTTATAATAAACTGAAATAACAAGAATATTTTAAGATGAGAGTAGGCGGGCGGGTGGATATGCCAATTAAATAGGAATGAGAATCAGTGGCATAGGTAACTATTTCTTAAAGCCGAAAATTCCGCCTCCGCGTTTTGGAGAGAAGGCGGGTTTACTTTTCCGGGGCGCATTCTTTTCGTTAACATGCCCTGAATTTTCCGTCCGTGGCAAACCTTTGAAAAGATCGATGGATATCTCGGGAACAGGCTGTTCGGTTATTGCCTCCATATAGAAATGGAAGAACAGGGATGAATCTTTAAAATAGCTTTTTTTCCGGAGCCATGCCGGCCAGCTGTTATTTTGGTGGTGTTGAATAAAAATGGGCAGATTGGTCAAAAGAGTGGACATCTCCTGACGAAGTGATCGACGCAGATTCAATTGAAGTCCGAGAGTTGTGTCGAGATCTTCCCGGAGCTTTTTTGAAAAATGGAAAAGAGCATGGCCTTGCAGCTGCAGATGAGAGAGATCGTATTTGGCGTTGGCCCATGGGATAAGGAGCAAGGCGAGAACAAAAGACTGAGAAGGCTTGAGCTTTTTCTGCTCATCCAATAGAGAGTTCAGCCGATCGATAACTGTAAAGATTTTGCCGAGCTGGTCTCTGTATGAGGGGCCTTGCCGGGGAGCCTGATACAGTATTTTTTTATAGATGGGGAAAAGACTGAAAAAAATACCCGAGTCTACAGCCAATTGAAACCAGTCGGCTGCCGACCCGCTGTAAAGATCCTTGAGCAGCTCATCCCGCAGTCTGGAGGTCGGGCAGAGGGAGAGTTTGGGGGAGTTTTGACAGATTGCTTCCCAGCTGTTGGTTTCGATGCTGAAATTGTTACGGGCACTGTGCCGGATGGCTCGCATCATCCGCACAGGATCACGGTTGATGCGTTTATTGGGATCACCGACGATACGAATGATGGAATCATCGAGATCTTTAACCCCACATACGTAGTCAATGATTGTGCAATGTTCGATCTCAAAGAAAAGTGAGTTGATGGTGAGATCCCGGCGCTGGGCATCTTCATCGAGACTGCCGAAGGTATTGTTGGGCGCAAGCACTGCCTCCGGGCCTTCCAGGTCATGTTCGCTCAATGACCGCAGGGTGGAAATTTCAATTATTTTACCCTGTTGGAAAAAAACCTGTACGAGTCTAAAGCGCTTACCAATGGTGGTACTGTTGGGAAAAAGTTTTCTGATCTGCCCCGGCCTGGCATCGGTGCTGATATCAAAATCTTTCGGAGTCTTACCGAGATAAAGATCACGGACGCCACCCCCGACCAGGTACCCGGAAAAGCCGGATGCATTCAACTTACGGAGGACATAGAGCGCATCCCTGTCGATCATGTCGACGGTAATCGGATGATCGGCAGGCCCAATAATTACCAGGTTGTGGTGAAGTCCTGTTGCAGGGGCAGATTCAATATTTCCGGAAATGGCCATGAGTTGGGCGCTAGGAATGCATAATCAGGCGATAGGTGAAAAACCTCGTCCTTCTTTGTACACGGCTTCAGCCTGAGTTCTGAATTGTTCGAATATCTCGGCAACCGAAAGGATACTCTTCATTTTGTAGGTGTTTTCACCGGAAAAGACAAGGCCTTCTTCAATATTGCCCTCTCGGGATTTTGTCAGCCGATCATTGATGCAATAGTGGTGATCGCATTTTTTCAAACACACGAAGGGGCATTTCTTGGGGCTGACATCCTTGCCGGACTTCAAGGCCTGCAGAAAAGGGGTATTGATGGCCCGGCCCGGAAGACCGACTGGTGAAGTGGTAAGGACAATATCTTCTTTTTTGGCATTCAGATAGGTCTGTTTGAAATTGTCAGAGACATCACACTCCTTACTGAGGACGAAGCGTGAGGCGATCTGGATCCCGTCCGCTCCATATGCATCCATCATTTCGGCCATTTCGTATCCATTGGTGATGCCACCCGCCGCAATTAACGGGATATTTTTTACTGCGTCCCGGATTGGGGGGAAAATCTCCCGCAGAGGGCGGTCCGTGCCAAGATGGCCACCGGCCTCTTTGGCCTCAACGATTACGGCTGCAGCACCTAATTTTTCGGCAAGTTTGGCGAGTGCCACCGAGGATACGATCATCACAACCGGAGTCTTATGTTCCCGGCCGATCTTGAATATATCCCTGGAGAAACCAGCCCCGGTAATGATCATATCAACCCCGGCCTCGATAGAACTCATCACGAGGTTATAGAAATTCTTCATCGCATACATGATATTCACTGCGATGATGCCGGTTGTTGCATTTTTTGCTTTCAGGATATCCTGTTTCAGCTCTTCGGGTGGAATCCCCGAACCCCCGATAACGCCGATCCCACCGCAATCGGCAACGGGTACAGCCAAAGCTGATGTGGAAACACGGATGGACATTCCACCCTGAATAAGCGGAAAAGGGGCGGTAAAACCAGCGATAGTCAGTGAGGGCAACTTCATTTTTTAAGAGAACTCCTGTAATAATAACGTTGAAACCAAAGTTCGATAGCACACATACCTGATATTGTCAAGCGAACTCATTGTGGAATCACAACCATCTTTGGCAAAAATTCAGCGGGGAGGGGGCGAAATGAGGGCATGTCGGCGGCACCGTGCTTGACTTTTTTGTCTATTTGCGTTTATCCTTACAACTTTTTATAGAGTATGAACGAATTTGATCGAATCAGCAAGAACTTCAGTTCTTCGGAGGGGAAAGATTTGAAACTCAAGGCCTTGAACGGCTTTAAAGATATATTGCCAGGTGAAGCGGAACTCTGGCGGCAGGTTGAAGACCGTGCCCGGGATATCTTTGCCCGGTTCAATTTCGCAGAGATCAGGCTGCCGATACTTGAAAAAACAGAGCTCTTTGCGCGATCCATCGGGGAGACGACAGACATCGTTGAGAAGGAGATGTATACCTTTGTCGACAAACAGATCACCATGCGGCCGGAGGCGACAGCATCCCTGCTACGGGCCTATATCGAGCATGGACTTTATGTGCAGAAGCCTGTGCAACGTCTGTTTACCATCGGTCCGATGTTTCGCCACGAACGACCGCAACAGGGCCGGCTCAGGCAGTTTCATCAGATGGATGTGGAAATCCTGGGCTCGGCAAATCCGCGCGTCGATGCCGAGTTGATGGCTATGGGGACCATGCTGCTGTCCGAACTGGGACTGTGCGTGAGTCTGGAAGTAAACTCCCTCGGCTGTCCTGCATGCCGTCCCGCCTTCCGGGAAAATCTCCTTTCTTTTCTCGAATCACGGCAGGATGCTCTCTGCGACGACTGCAAAAGAAGAAGTATAACCAATCCCTTACGCGTTCTTGATTGCAAAAAACCGAACTGTCGCAGCATTGTGGAGGACGCTCCGTCCATACTGGAGCATCTCTGCCCTGAATGTGCTGCGCATTTCAGCGAGGTCCAGGATGGGCTCCGTCAGCTTGGTATCGACTATAGCCTGAATAAATTCATGGTCCGCGGCCTTGATTACTATTGCCGGACAACATTCGAATTTACCACGACCGATCTCGGCTCTCAGTCGGCGGTCTGTGCCGGGGGGCGATATGACGGTCTGGTCGAACAGCTGGGCGGCCCGAAGATACCGGGGATAGGCTGTGCGATGGGCATGGAGCGTCTTGTTCTCCTGCTGCTGCAGAAAGAGCAGAAAATCGAGGGCCCTGCCGAGATGGACCTTTTTATCGCAGGCCTTGGAGATGCGGCATCCCGAATAGCCTTTTCGTTGATGCAGAGTCTGCGGAAAGAGGGCGTCAGGGTGGCGATGGATCTCGACAACCGGGGCCTGAAAAGCCAGATGAAACAGGCTGATAAGGCAGGCGCTCGTTATGTGTTGATGATTGGCGATGACGAGCTTGCCAAAAATACCGGGATGCTTAGAAACATGGCAACCCAGGAACAGCAGGGGATCCCTTTGGGGGATATCCGGATACTTATAGAAACAACCACCACCGGAAGGCACGTCTGATTTTTACTACAGTTACAAATGTTCACAAGACACCTCGCGGTGCAAATTCAATCGGTAATATAAATCATGGAATCAATGGGAAGTTTACGCCGGACGCATTCGTGCAATGATCTCGGTACTGGAAATGTTGGGGAAGAAGTCGTCTTGATGGGCTGGGTCTTGCGCAGGCGTGACCATGGCGGAGTTATTTTTATTGATCTGCGCGACCGGCACGGACTGACGCAGATCGTCTTCAATCCAGCAATCGAGGAGGAGGTGCACGCCAAGGCGCATCAACTTCGCAGCGAATGGGTCCTGGCCGTCAGAGGAAAGGTCGTCTTGCGTCCCGGTGATATGGCCAATCCGAAACTCGCCACCGGAGCAATTGAGATCCTTGCTAGTGAGCTGCGGATATTGAATACCAGCGAAACCCCGCCCTTTCCGCTCGATGAGGAGGTGGAGGTCTCCGACACCTTGCGGCTGCAGTACCGTTACCTGGATCTCAGGAGACCGGAGATGGCGGCCAATTTGATTATCCGGCATAAAGCGGTGCAGGCCGTGCGTACGTACCTCCACGACCATGGTTTCCTGGAGATCGAGACCCCGATGCTTACCAGATCAACCCCTGAAGGCGCCCGGGACTATCTGGTGCCCAGCCGGGTGAACGCCGGCAAGTTCTATGCCTTGCCGCAGTCCCCGCAGCTCTTCAAACAGCTGTTGATGATTGCCGGCATGGAGCGATACTACCAGATTGTCAAGTGCTTCCGGGACGAGGACCTGCGCGCCGACCGGCAGCCGGAATTCACCCAGATCGATATGGAGCTCTCCTTTGTCGATGAGGAACAGATCATCAAGGTGACTGAAGGGATGATCACTTCTCTGTTCAGGGAAACGCGAGATCTGGATGTAGCCCCGCCTTTTAAGCGGATTACCTACGACCAGGCCATAGCCAGATTCGGGACCGACCGGCCGGATATGCGCTTTGGCTTTGAGATTGTCGATCTGACCGGGATTGCGTCCGGTTGCGGCTTTAAGGTCTTCAGGGATATTGCCGATGCAGGTGGGATCGTCCGGGCGATCAATGCCAACAACTGTGCGGGCTTCTCCAGAAAGGATCTGGATGACCTGACCGAATTTGCAGTGCAGTTCGGGGCTAAAGGCCTGGCCTGGGTGAAGATGAAAGCGGCTGGGGAATGGCAGTCACCGATAGCAAAATTCTTCAGTGAAGAGGAACGGGCCGAGATAACACGGACTCTGGGTGCGACAGAGGGCGATCTGCTTTTCTTCGGCGCCGATAAGCCTGCCGTGGTCTGCCAGGTCCTGGGCGAACTCCGGGCAGAGCTTGCCCGGCGGCTCGATCTGTTGAAGAAAGACAATTTTAATTTTGTCTGGGTCACCGATTTCCCGCTGATGGAATACGATGAGAAGGAAAAACGGTTCCAGGCCCTGCACCATCCGTTTACCGCTCCGAGAGATGAAGATATCGACAGCCTGGAAAAGGATCCGGCCTCCGTCTACAGTCGTGCCTATGATCTTGTCCTGAACGGCACCGAGATCGGTGGCGGTTCGATCCGTATTCACCGCAAGGATGTGCAGCTGAAGGTGTTAAAGGCCTTGAGTATTGGCGAGGAGGAGGCAAGAGACAAATTTGGTTTCCTTCTGCGGGCCCTCGAACTTGGCGCGCCTCCCCATGGCGGCATCGCCTTTGGTCTTGACCGGTTGATGATGATAATAACCGGCAGCAGCTCCATTCGCGATGTCATCGCCTTTCCGAAAACCCAGAAGGCGACCTGTCCATTGACGGAGGCACCCGCCTCTGTTTCGCGAAAGCAATTGACGGAGCTTTACCTGCGTCCTGACTGGAAAGAGAAAGAGTGAAAAGAACAGAGGCCTGACCCGAGTTATCCGGCAGGCCTTTGTTTGCATAGTCTTAATAAAAATGGGACGTTAGAGAATCTTTTTATGAGGCGATATACATATGTCGTACCCAGTTTATTTTCCCTCATACGCCTTCTTCTCGCGATTTTTCTGCCCTTTTTTCATGAACGTTTTTGGATCCTCTTTATTGCTGCGGCTGCGTTAAGCGATTTTCTCGATGGTTGGCTTGCCAGGCGATGGCAGGTTGAAAGCTGGCAGGGAGGCCTGCTGGATGCCGTTGCCGACAAGACGTTTGTCCTTGTCACCTTATGTGTGTTTGTCGCGGCCGGCAAATTTTCTTTCTGGTGGATTTTCCCGGTGATTATTCGTGATATGATAGTCGCGGTCACCGTTTGCTCCGCCGTTTTTCTGAAAAAATGGGAGGCATTCAAAGGCATGGATGCCAGAGTATCGGGGAAACTGACAACCTGCGGCCAGTTCGTCCTGTTCATGGTCGTCCTTCTCTTTCCGGAGAAAGCCATATACGTTCTTGTTCTCGCATCGTGTTGCAGTATTGTCGCCGGCCTTGATTATGGAAGGCTGTTTTTTCAGGCCCTCCGCAGACAGTCCAAGTAGAAAGTGCACCATGTTTTCCCCTCACGGCCGAACCTCTGGTTTAATATTGAGCATAAGCAGAAAACAAACTTTTCCCGTTGTGCAAAATATGCACCCATGCCCAAATGGATCACGTCTTTCTGGGTGATGAATACAAACAGATCCTCTTGTAAAACAACTGAAGTTTACCGTAAAGATCTCATGCCGCCATCCGCATTAACGCGGTCACGAGAGAATTAACCACCGATTTGCGTGGAGTTGGGCAAAGTATCGAAAAATTATCGTCTAAGGCCGCCTTTGCCACCAATCTTCGGA
>CAIUQR010000019.1 GCA_903901335.1 uncultured delta proteobacterium
AGCCAGGACTGGTTGTTACAGGCGGTTTATTGGGACCCGTTACTCCAGGTTGTTGCGTCTGGAGCGTATGGGGTGTTCGCGGACCTGTCAATCCGGATTGCGGAGTAGTGCCAGGTTGCAGCGTATTTGAGCCAGGACTGGTTGTTACAGGCGGTTTATTGGGACCCGTTACTCCAGGTTGTTGCGTCTGGAGCGTATGCGACGTCCGTGAACCGGTCAAGCTGGGTGGCTGTGTCGTTGCGGGAACCGCAATTGGCGTAGATTTCAGGTCATGATGCTTGAATTTTACCTCGGAGGCAGGAGTGTTGACCTGGTTTGCCGGCACCAGCTTACTGGTAATCTGCGGTGTGGACACCACTGTTTGCTTGTTCGGGGTTGTAGCCTTAGTCTGTTTCAAGGTCTGTTGAACCGAATTGGCGGTGAACTGCGTTGCGGCTAACTGAGATGTTTTTTGATTTCTCGTGATGTGCTCGTTCGCGCTCTGGTGCGGTTTGTTTTTGACCTCGGCGTTGGTGAAGGCGAACCGGTCTTTCTTAGTTGCTTGATTGCCAATAAGAGTATTGCCGAGCACGGGCGACGCTTTGAAGTTGTTTGCGATCATGTTCCTGTTGACGTGATCGTGAGAACGGAACCGAGAATAGTTGTTTTCACCGTAGAGATGACTTTTGGGTACGATGACGGCGCGGTTTAAGTTGATCAAGGCAGCCACAGTGAAGCCAGTGACTGCAGCAGCAGTGATTACTGTTGCTGCCGGCCCCCAATGGTGGTGGCTATAGTAAGTTTCTTCCGGGGCAAGGGGTACCCAGCCAACGTCATTTTCGGATCCTACCCAGGCGACACGGCCTGGATACCAGCTCGGTTCTGGCTCGGCCACAGGAGGCGGCTGCCAGTACCAGCGGTTGTTTATGTTGACCCAGTTCCCATAGTGGTGAGTCGTGTAGCCGAAGGGCTCATCCGGGACCCAGGTATTGTCGCCGTTCCATTCCGTCCAGCGGCCCGAGGTAAAGGGAGCCCAATCGTCTGCAACCTCGGTAGGTTGCCACATGTCTACTTCCCGTCCCTGGTAGGTTACGCGTTCCCACCTGCCGTTTCTTTCCAGCTCATAAGCGTCATTCCTCAGGGATTCGGGCAGGTATTGGGCAGACTGCACGGGCGTTGCGTCACGCTTGGCCCATATTTCATTACGGTTCTCGTTCCATGTGGACCAAGCGCCATCGACGGTTCCGTCACCGGCACCGACCTGGGTAGCGTTGGCGATAACCGAGGCCCCGCCGGGCGCGATCTCGTACTTGGCATTGTCTGCGACATGGATGAAGTCAACCGTGCCTGACAGGGCAATAACCTCAACAGACTGGTCGCCGACATAGAGGTCAAAAGAGGCGTCCGGCTGAGCGACGACATATCCGAAGGGCGTAGTGGCCTTGATGATTGCATCAGGGCTCTCGTTAAAGATACGCGCTACACCTGAGGATACGTCGACTTCCATCGCGTCCGTTCGGGCAGCGATAAGCTGAACCTGTGTCGATCCGCCGACGCGGATCCAGGCATTGTTGGGCATAACGATTTCGGCCTTGGCATCCTGATCTGAATAGAGGGCATCGTCAAGTCCGAAGGGTGAGTCCCTGACCGTGGCTACCCAGTCCTTTTGATCAGGAACGAAACGCAGGAGTTGGCCGCCCTCTATGGCGGTGATGCGGCCAACGATGATTTCACCCCAGGCGCTGGGCGCGAAAAAAACGCAAGCAAGAAGAAAAGCCAGGAACACGATACGGTTCCTTTGTTGCAGGAAAGTCATGTGGTTTCCCCCGATGAATTGTTTGACGTATAACATCCTGAAATCTGATGAAGGTTCTTTAGAAACCGGTCAAAAAAATAAATGATTTTCAGGTCCTCACAATCGGCGCATTTTCTATCATATCAGAAGATATCTTTTCTTGTTGAGAAGACGCCCACTGTTTAAATAATATCAGAAATGACGGCAGTGTCAATTTTTTACGCATCGTCAGCAGAATCCGTATAACGTACAGGAAAATGTGATCCGACTGAATGGCCATTATATTGAGGAAAGATCTTATTTCTCTTATAATTCCCAGTGCTTCATGTTTATTTGACTACGGCCAAGAAAGCCCATAATGGCATAGACAAGTTGGGCCGCCGTGAAGGAAGAACTGGGAAAAAACGGCACCGGAGCAAGCTCCACCACATCAAAGCCGATGCAGATCCGGCTATCGATGATCCCTTCCAGCAGCCCCATCGCCTGATACCAGCTTAGACCGCCCGGAACCGGGGTGCCAGTCGCCGGCATGATCGAGGGATCAAGTCCATCAACATCGAAGGAAATAAAGACCTTTTCCGGAAAGTCCGCAGGCAGAACAAAATCACTGATATCCATCCGGAAGATATCCTGGGCGTCGATATGAGCGATTCTCTGCTCCTGCCTGAGCGTGTGTTCTTCAAGGGAATAACTGCGCGTCCCCAGCTGCAGGAGCGGAGTCCCCAAATCAAAAACCCGCTTCATCACACAGGCATGGCTGAACCGGGAGCCCTCGTAGGTCTCCCGGAGGTCGGCATGGGCATCAAATTGCACGACCCCGAAGTCGGGGTGTTTGTGCCGTAGGGCGCGGATAGCGCCGTAGGTGATTGTGTGTTCCCCTCCCAGTATAACCGGAATCTTTTCGATAGACAGGCAGGCGGCTACTGCCGCCTCGATTCTGGCCAGGGCATCCTCATGGCTGCCGCTGCAGTCTAGCATCGGCAGGGTATGGATGCCTAAATCTGCCGGGACACTCTTGCCATCAAAAGTCTCAAGCTGGCAGGAGGCATCAAGAATGGCCTGCGGTCCATTGATGGTCCCTGCCCCGTAGGAAACGGATTTTTCGTAAGGGACAGGGATGATATGAAACAGGGCCCGGTCGGGTGGTGACGGCGGGACATCTTCCCCGTGAAAATTGACTGCCGGTGTGTGTGCAGATGTCATGATACCCTGTTTTTATAGTCTTCATAACCAAAACGCCGCACAACCTTTACCGTATCGGTGGTCTGGTTGAAGGTAATCAGTGCGGGCAGCTCCACCCCGTTGAACGTGGTATTTTTTACAAACGAATAGAGGGCCATATCAAGAAGGACCAGCCGATCGCCCGGCCGCAGAGGCTCGTCAAAAGAGTAGTCGCCGATCACATCTCCCGCCAGACAGGAGATTCCGCCCAGCCTGTAGGTATGCGGCAGCACACCGGCCTGATCTGCCACGATAATCTCCGGGCGATAGGGCATGGCCAGTACATCCGGCATATGTGTCTCGGCCGAGGAGTCGACGATGGCGACATTCATGCCGTTGTCGATGATATCGAGAACGGCGGTGACAAAGACGCCGCTGTTCAGGACCACAGCCTCTCCCGGCTCCAGATATACCTGGATATCCGGATATTTTTTTTTGAATGTATTGATCAGGCTGCAAAGCAGATCCACATCATAATCTTCTCTGGTGATGTGATGGCCGCCGCCGAAATTGACCCAGCGCATCCGGGGAAGATATGCACCGTACAGCCGTTCGAAACTTGCCAGGACTCGCTCCAGCACATCGGCATTCTGCTCGCAGAGCGCGTGGAAATGCAGACCATCAATGCCGGTCAGGTCCGCCTCCATGAGATCCTTGGGCTGCAGGCCGAAACGCGATCCGGGCTGGCAGGGGTTGTACAGATCGATTGCAACCTCGGAATGACCGGGGTTCACCCGCAGGCCGACCTCTATCCTGCGTCCTGCGGCATGTATCTGTTCGCGATGCTGACGCCACTGGTTCAGGGAGTTGAAGAGGATATGATCGGAATAGCAGATCACCCGCTCCATTTGGGCGGTGGTATAGGCGGGTGCGTAGGTGTGCACCTCCCGGCCGAACTCCTCGCGCCCAATCCGGGCCTCGATGGGCCCGCTGGCACAGACCCCATGCAGACTCTTGCGGATAAGGGGAAAAAGGGCAGGCAGCGCGAAAGCCTTCAGAGCCAGCAGGATCCTGGCACCGGTGCGCTGCTGCACGGAGTCGAGAAGTGCGCAGTTCCGTTCGACGACCTCCTCGCTGATCAGGTAACAGGGTGTCTCCACCTGATCGGTGATCCGGACCGGAAAATCCGCCAGTGCTCTCTTGCCTCTGCCTGTCATAGTGGCTTATTCCGGCAATATGCCTTTAAAATCAACCACCTGCCACGGCAGTCCATAACGATTCAGGGCCTCCATAAAGGCATCGGGGTCAAGCTGTTCCACATTAAAAACACCCGCGTCCTTCCAAATTCCCTGGACCATCATCATCGCCCCGATCATCGTCGGCACCCCGGTCGTATAAGAAACCGCCTGGGCTTGAACCTCACGGTAAGCCTCGGTATGATCGCAGATGTTATAGATATATTTCCGGTTCTGCCTGCCGTCCTTTTGGCCATCAAAGACACAGCCGATTACTGTCTTGCCGGTGTAGTTCTCGCCAAGTGAGCCCGGATCGGGCAGCAGGGCCTTTAAAAACTGCAGCGGGATGATCTTCCTGCCTTCGAATTCCACCGCGTTGATCCGGGTCATCCCGACATTTTCCAGGACCTGCAGATGGGTGATATAAGGCTGCGAGAAGGTCATCCAGAAACGGATACGTTCAAGGCCATTAATATGTTTGACCAGGGACTCCATCTCCTCGTGGTAGAGAAGGTAGCTTTCCCTGGGACCGGCCACCGGATAGTCAAAGGTAAAATGGACACAGCCGGCATCAAGGATCGCCGGGGTCTCAATCCATTGGCCCTCCTGCCAGTGCCTGACCGTCTGGGTTACCTCGCGGATATTGATTTCCGGATTGAAGTTGGTTGCAAACGGGTGACCGTGGTCACCGGCATTGCAGTCGAGGATATCGATGGCTCGGATCGAATCATAGAGGTGTTTCTGGGCCCAGGCGCAGAAGATATTGGTCACACCGGGGTCAAAGCCGCAGCCGAGGACCGCCATCAGGCCTTTTTTCTTGAACTTCTCCTGGTAGGCCCATTGCCAGCTGTACTCGAAATGGGCATGATCCTTCGGTTCATAATTGGCGGTATCGAGGTAATTGACCCCGGCCTCCAGGCAGGCATCCATGATGGTCAGATCCTGATAAGGCAGGGCGACGTTGACGACTAAATCCGGCTTGAATGCGTTCATCAAGGTCACCAGTTCCGGGACCTTATCCGCATCCACCCGGGCTGTCGTGATTGTAGTACCGTACCGCTCTTTGATATCGTCTGCGATAACATCGCATTTTTCTTTTGTTCGGCTGGCCAGACAGATCTCCCGGAAGACATCCGGGTGCTGGGCGCATTTCTTGACGACGACGTTGCCGACACCGCCCGCACCGATAATTAATACTCGAGACATAGTTTTCCTCCCGTCTATCCGGCCATTTACACTACTGTGCAGCAGTCTTTACTCTTTCTCAAAATAGGTATAGCCGCGCAGCCCTTCATCGAAACTGTGCAGGATGGATTTTCGTTCTTTGGCGGTAATGAAGCCCTTTTGAATGGATTCTTCGGCCATCAGTTTGATCTTGTTTTTGATCGATCGGACATCATACTCCACATAGGCAAGCACATCCGAGACCGAATCTCCTTCCAGTTCGCGGATAAACTGATACGATCCATCCTCCTGGGCATGAATCGAGACCACATTGGTATCCCCGAACAGGTTATGCAGATCACCCAGCGTCTCCTGATAGGCCCCGACCAGAAAGACCCCCATATAATATTCCTCATCGTCTTTCAGATTATGCAGCATCAGAGTCTTCTTTTCGTGCGAATAATCGGGGAATGAGTCGATCTTGCCGTCACAGTCGCAGGTGATATCGGAGATGATGGCCGGATGTGTCGGCTTCTCCTTCAGGCGATGCAGAGGCATTATCGGAAAGATCTGGTCGATGGCCCAGACGTCGGGCAGGGACTGGAACAGGCTGAAGTTGCCGTAATAGACATCGTAAAGCAGCTTGTTTATCTCTGAGACATCTTTCGGGATATGGTCCAGTTTCGCCCCGACCTCGGAGATCTTGATCAGGATATGGCGGACCAGATTTTCGGCAAGCGCCCGTTCACGAATGTTGATCTGGCCGTGTTTGAAGAGCTGGCGGGCCTGATTCCTGTAGAAGAGCGCATCGTTACAGCACTCCTGGATATCCTTGGGCGAGACCATCTCATAGGTGCTGAGCAGGTTCTCCACCAGACCGTTGGAAGATGGAGGAATATCTGTTGGAATCGGCGGAGGGACGTGGGACGACACATCCAGAATATTAAAGAGCAGGACTGAATAGTAAGCGACGGTGGCCCGGCCTGATTCGGTGATGATTGACGGATGCGGAATCTTGTTTTTCCCAAGGACCGTAATGATCGACTCGACGATATCGTAGCAGTACTCCTCGACAGTGTAGTTCCGGCTGGATGAGTAATTGGTCTGGGAACCGTCATAGTCAACGGCAAGACCACCGCCGAAATCGATGAAGGACATGTTGGCCCCTTCGTTGACCAGCTCTTCATAAATCCGGCAGGCCTCCATTGCACCGGCACGGATATCACGGATATTGGGGATCTGTGAGCCGATGTGGTAGTGGAGGAGCTGCAGACAGTCGAGCATCTCCTCTTCTTTCAAGCGATCTAGGACATCGACCACATGGCTCATATTGAGGCCGAAGACGCTGGAGTCACCCCCCGATTCCGTCCAGTGGCCCTCCGCCTGGGTCGACAACTTGATACGCAGCCCGAGGTTCGGTTTGACACCCAGATATTTGGCTCGCTCAATGATCAGATCGATCTCGCCCGGGACTTCGACTACGAAAAAGCACTGAAAACCCATCTTGATCGCATAGAGACCGAGGTCGATAAATTCCTCGTCTTTATAGCCGTTGCAGATCAGGCAGGCGTTTCTGTTGTTCAGCATCGAGATCGCAGCAATCAGTTCCGACTTGCTGCCGGCCTCTAGCCCGTGATTGTACTCCCGGCCAAACTCCGATATCGCCTCGATGACCTGCTCCTGCTGGTTTACCTTGATCGGATAGACACCTTTGTATTCGCCCGTATACGAGGTCTCCCGAATCACTTTCCGGAAGGTCTCGTGCAGCAGTTTGATCTGGGAACCGAGAATGTTTTCCACCCGCAACAGGACAGGCATGGACATCCCGCGCTCTTCGACCTCCCTGGCGATGGTATAGAGACTTATCCCCGGCCCGTTGGTCCGCCCGAAAGGAGTTACAACCACGTCACCGCTTTCGTTGATGGTGAAATAGTCCGCGCCCCAATGATTGATGCCGTACAATTCGGCAGCATCCTCTATGCCCCATTTTTTCACGTAGAAACTCCCTTGCCTCAAGCATCTGTTCCAATAAAAACAAAAAACAGATCCAAACAAAAAAAGCGGCTATAAAAATAGTCGCTCTCCATCTGAAAAATATAAACCCCTGCCAAACCGGCGTGGATCGACAGGGGGGAATGACTGGACTCGCTGGTCTCCTGACTGACGGAGCTGTGCGATCCGTCAGAAATTAAATTTTGACGACCTTCTCAGCAGCCGGTCCCTTGGCACCATCGACAACCTCAAAGCGAACTCTCTCCCCTTCCTTCAATGATTTAAACCCATCGCCCTGAATGGCGGAGTAATGGACAAAAACATCTTTCCCTCCATCCTGCTCAATAAATCCAAAGCCCTTAGAATCATTAAACCATTTAACTGTTCCTTCTGCCATTTCTGCTACTCCTTTGCACGTGGTCCCTGGAGAACCGTTTTTAAAATACCCGGATCATTCCTGCACAACCCGGTTAACAGTCCGGAAGTCGTCCGGACCGGAATTACCTCTCCTGAAAAAGCCCGCGAGCCAAAGCTGCCGGTTTTTCAAGTGAGGTCAATCCGCAAGAAACCGCTCGCCGAAAGCGGTCCTTGATCGTAAAAAAAAACTCATGGAGCACCCTTTGCCCCAGGTCTGGATAATCTGAATTTTAAGTTTGAGTAACGAGAATGCACCACACTCAGTCTAACCTTACTCAACCTTTGACAATTTTACCCAATCCTTTTTCTTATCGCAATAAAATAGTAATATTTATACCCCTATTCAGACAAATTCATTTCTTTCAGAGACGGTCAACGACTCAACGCGTCCAGTTTGATGGGAAAATATCCTTCCATATTGACAAGAGTTCCCCTCCTCCTTAGCTTTTATCTCAAGATTACCCCGGTTGAACACGAATATGCATAAAAGCATAAGGTGAAAAATGACCGTTTTTGATTACTACGCTAATCGGGGCAAAACAAGACTGGAAGGCTGCCCTCAAAGGCAACTTCCTCAGGTATATTTTATAAGGAGATCACAAATGGCACATACATGCAAAAATTGCGGCGCTGTCGCCGATGATCCCGGTCATCTTTGTAACCCGACCACAGAAAAAATTTCCTGCTCCTTCTGCGGGGCGGACGACGTCAGTATCAACCATGTCTGCAAAGGCAAACTAACGGCTATGAAGTTTTCGTGTCAGACCTGCGGCAGGGTTGCAACTGATGAAGCGGATATATGTATGCCGACTACAATCATCTAATCCGACCGTGCCCGGAAGAGGGTCTTCCGGGCATCCCACTTTCCCCCCCATCCATCCCTTTCCTTTTTATCGATCAATGAAACGGTTCACCAACCGTCCTGCTTGACCGTCCGGGATTGCAGAAAATTTCCGGTGCGAGTATAAAGACAACTGAAGTTTACCGTAAAGATCTCATGCCGCCATCCGCATTAACGCGGTCACGAGAGAATTAACCACCGATTTGCGTGGAGTTGGGCAAAGTATCGAAAAATTATCGTCTAAGGCCGCCTTTGCCACCAATCTTCGGA
>CAIUQR010000020.1 GCA_903901335.1 uncultured delta proteobacterium
AGTAACCACGGCTGCTCTCAAGGCTGGTGACAAGATAACTTTGGTCGGGTTCGGTACGTTCAGTGCAGTAAACCGTACCGCCCGCAAAGGCCGGAATCCTCAAACCGGAAAAGAAATTAAAATAGCCGCCAGGACCAACGGCAAATTCACGCCAGGTAAAGCTCTCAAGGATCTGAAGGCAAAGCCTGTTAAGGCTACACCGAAAGCAAAGGCTTCAGCAAAAAAGAAATAGAATCTCAGAAACCTGTTTAAAAAATTCCACTAAGAGACCCGTTCCAAAATTAATGGATTACTGGGTCTCTTTTTTTGCTGATGGGTAAATATCTCCCTGCCACCGAATATATTATTCGTCCTCTGCTTATGTTTCACGCTGTAAATGCTCAGAAAACGCTGGTAGTTCTCATCACAGAATATATTTAACGGTCCGGATACTCCCACATGGTGTTAAACATAATGGAATCCTCTATTCAAGCTCATTCCGGAGCTGAATCAAGCCTTGGAATATGCCAGAATTGCATCAAAAATCTCTATGTACATTATTCCAAAAAGATAGGAGAGTACAGATGCCTTTTCCTGCCGACCTGACAAGAACGATCAACCCCTTGCGGCGTAAACCGGACCTTGATGCTTTGATCTCGGCCTTTGACGGTTTTATTTTTATCGGTTCCCAGGATTATCACATCCTGTACATGAATGATAAGTTGCAGGAACGTACCGGTTATGATGCCACCGGCGAGTACTGCTACAAAGTCTTGCATGGTTGTGAAGAGATCTGCCCCTGGTGCACCAACGACCGATTGTTTCATGAACAGAAAATCATCCGTTCTCAAGTGAAAAGTCCTAAGGATGAGCACTGGTACGATATCATCAATACCCCTATCCATAATAACGATGGCACCATCTCCTGCCAGTTCTTGATTATGGACATTAACGACAGCAAAAAACAGGAACGAGAGCTCATTGAGGAAAGAAGTAAAATTGAGTCGTTACTTGCCGCCCTGACAATCGGGGTCACTCTTCAGGATACCGACTTCAAGGTTCTCTATCAAAATAAGGCCCATATAGATAAACAAGGCGTCCATACAGGTGAATACTGCTACCAGGCGTATCAACACCGCACAACAGTATGTGACGGCTGCCTTCTTGATCAATCCTTTACCGATGGTAAAATTCATCGCCGTGATACTACTGCCCCTGGCAAGGAAGGGGTCATTCATCTAGAGGTCATCTCTAGCCCGATGAAAGACGCAGAGGGAAATATTTTTGCAGGGGTTGAAAGTGTCCGCGATATCACTGCGCAGAAAAATTTAGAGGAACAGCTTAGGCAGTTTCAGAAGATTGAGTCTGTGGGGCATCTTGCGGGCGGGGTCGCACATGAATTCAACAACATGCTCGGGGTGATTCTTGGGTATGCCGAGTTGGCCATGGATAAAGTAGACCCGGCCCAACCGCTCTATGTCGACCTGAAAGAAATCCGCAGGGCGGCTGAGCGTTCCGCCGACATTACCCGGCAACTGCTGGCTTTCGCTCGAAAACAGATGATTACGCCCAAGGTGATTGATCTGAACGAGACTATAGAAACACTGCTCAAGATGCTTCGGCGGCTCATAGGTGAGAACATCGATCTATTATGGGTACCCGCATCTGGTCTATGGTCGGTCAAAGCAGACCCGTCGCAGATCGAGCAGATCCTGACCAACCTCTGCGTCAATGCTCGGGAAGCAATCGAAGACGTTGGCAGAATAACCGTCGAGACAGCAAACAGCACATTGGATGACATATACTGCGAAACACACGCTGGCTGTATTTCCGGGGAATATGTGCGGATATCCGTGCGCGATACCGGCTGTGGGATGGATAAACAGACGATGGCACATATCTTTGAACCCTTCTTTAGCACCAAGGATGTCGGTCAGGGTACTGGCCTGGGCCTGTCCATGGTGTACGGTGCGGTTAAACAAAACAAAGGCTACGTAGATGTCGCAAGCGAACCAGAACAGGGCACAGTTTTTACGATCTATCTACCCCGTTATGTAGTAGCAGGAACAACTGGATGGGAATCAGGCGAACGGGCAGAGGCACCTGCTGAGGTTGGCCGAGAAACCATCCTGCTGGTTGAAGACGAACCGACGATTCTTAAAATGATCACGACGATGCTCCAGCGTCTCGGTTACTTCGTGCTGGCGGCAAGTACCCCATCTGAAGCCATTCGCCTGGTAGAGGGGGCTGTCGCAGAAATCCATCTGCTATTGACCGATGTGATTATGCCCGAGATGAATGGTCGAGACTTGGCAGAACGGCTCGTGCCGATTAAAAAGGGGATGAAATGCCTGTTCATGTCTGGCTACACGTCAGATATAATTGCCAACCAGGGCATTCTGGTCGAGGGGATACCTTTTATCCAGAAGCCCTTCTCTCAAAAAGAACTGACCGATAGGATTCGAAAAGTGCTGAATCACGACAAGGAAAAAGAGAATTAATTCTCATTTATTCAGATAATTACTAATCGATGAGATAGCTATCGACAATTCCCTTAAAAAAACCTATTTATTTTCACTATAAAGATGTTGAAAAAAGGTTTTATGCATCCACAAGCTGGAGATTATACATGACAACAGTGCAAGACTTTTTAGATGAAAGAATCAGGCTGCCTTCGCCACCGGCAATAGCAATCAAAATTCTGCAGGCGGTTCGGCAAGACGATAATTCATTTAAAGAACTGGCAGAGATTGTCATGGCTGATCCGGCCCTGGTGGCACGAATAATGAAACTTGCAAACTCTTCACTTTATGGACTATCCAAACGTGTGGATTCGCTTGCCCAGGCAACGGTCCTGATCGGCACTCAAAATCTTAAAAACATCGCCTTATCCTTTGCCATTGTACAGGACTTCCAAGAAGCACGACAGGGCAGTTTTGACGTGAACCTGTTCTGGCGGCGTGCCATCTCCACTGCCGTTGCTGCAGAAATATTAGCCAAAAATATCGGACATAAAGATCATGATATTTTTATCTCGGCTCTTCTCCAAGACATTGGAATCTTGATTATGTTTCTTTCTGATGCTGCTGCTTTTACAGAGGTATTAGATAAAAAACGTATAAGCGGCAAGAGCCTCTGCGAAACTGAAAAAGAGCTGTTCGGTTTTGACCATACTGAGGTAAGCAATCATCTTTTAAATACCTGGAACATTCCCGATACGATTTGCGGACCAATTCGGTATCATCACAGTAAAGAGCCAAAGGAACTTTATCGAAACTCTGCTCTGATATTAAGTTTTGCCGACAAAATATCAGCTATGTATCACGGTACTCAGAGTAACAAGAAAGCCATCGAAGTCAGACAGGGACTTAAAGAAATCTACCAATTCGAGGATGAACAAATAGATGCGGTTGTTGACGCAATTGGCGAGAAAGCCTGCGAAGTAATGGAGCTTTTCACCATCAAGCCGGGTGACATGAAACCTTTTTCTCAAATCATGCAGGAAGCCATTGAAGAATTAGGCCGAATGAACTTCTCTTATGAACAGATTGTCCTTGAATTAAAGCAGGCTAAGCAGAACGCGGAACAGCTCGCTATCAACTTAAAGCGGGCAAATGACAGCCTACGTGAACTCGTTTACCGTGACGGACTGACCGGACTATATAATCATAGGTATTTTCAGGAAGTTATTGAATCTGAACTCCAGAAATCAGTTCGTTATAAACATCCTCTTTCTCTACTCCTTATTGATATAGACCATTTCAAAAATGTGAACGATACATTTGGTCACCCTGCGGGTGATCGTGTTCTGAAAGAAGTCAGTCAGGTTATGCTCAAACTTGTTCGCCAGATTGATATAGTTGCCCGCTACGGCGGAGAAGAATTTGCTGTTATTATGCCTGAGACGGGGAAGGTCGGCGGAAAGGTTCTTGCACAGCGCGTGCGCCGGGGTATTGAGCAACACCAAACAAAGCATAACAACCAGTTGATCACTGTAACTGTCAGTATCGGTCTGGTTAGCACAGATATGGCCAATGTCGAGATAACCAGAAAAGGACTTATTGACCGAAGTGATCAGGTTCTTTACAAAGCAAAACGGAACGGCAGAAACAGAATCGAGATTTAATAGGTTGGTTTTATCGTTGTCTTAGATGGGCGATGGTGTAACATGATTTGTCATTCGGCCAATCAATACAGCCGATAAATACAGGAGTAAATTATGACTAGAAATGATTTGATTGACGCTTTTGCCAGTGAGGTTGATGTATCACAAAATAAGGCAAAGGCAGTTATAAAAACAATCCTCGAAACCATGGCCAGTGCATTAGTTGGCGGCGAATCCATCGAAATTCGAGGATTTGGCAGCTTTACCGTCAAACAGTACAAATCATACGAGGGCCGCAACCCAAAAACAGGGGAAAAAACTTTTATAAAACCAAAGAAGCTGCCATTTTTTAAACCTGGTAAAGAGTTGAAAGTTCAAGTGAATGAGAACAGGAATAGTTAGATTGAAAGTCAAATCGTAAATTGCAACTTGCAATACTGATATGGCTGTCTGAGTCAAACAGCAAAAAGAAGGGCACGCTTATTACTCAGTTTTTTCTTTCTTGATTTTAAACACCAGAACTGATTTGAGGGTCTTATGAGCTTGAAAGTAAAAGCCGATATTAGCAAAAACAGATTGTACTTCACGATATCCGGACAGGCCGTGAAAAAAGAGATGGACAAGCTTTATACCGATGTACGATTCTGTGTCGCTGATCTAAGGCCCGGTTTTGACGTAATATCTGACCTTTCCGAATGCAATATTGGGCATCTGAGCGGTGTTCCAACGTTTAGAAAGATCATGAATTTTCTAATTACAAAAGAGGTTGGAGATGTCGTTCGAATTATAAAGGGGAAGAGTTTGATTTTCAAGCAAGTACTGAATTTATCATCAAGAATTTGCGGATACAAACCTATTATGTATCCACTCTTGAAGAAGCAGAAGAAACGCTCGAAAAATCAATAAAACGCAATGGCATTCGATTTCATG
This sequence comes from uncultured delta proteobacterium, assembly GCA_903901335.1. Lineage (GTDB taxonomy): Bacteria > Desulfobacterota > Desulfobulbia > Desulfobulbales > Desulfocapsaceae > CAIUQR01. The sequence goes on from CAIUQR010000020.1 coordinate 5,015, forward strand.
TCAATCACCTGGCAGCTGAATATATCGCAAACGATGTGAATGGAAAAGGCAATATCCTTGACCTCTCGATAAGTGGATGTGCAATCGAATCAGCAACATTGCCAGTTTCAGAGCACGACGAAATTTCCATCAAGATTGAATTCAGGCAACAAGATGTCCCTTCAGAGGAATTTATTTTTAAAGCAAGAGTAGTTAGAACACAGGGAGATAATATATTTGCAGTTGAGTTCAAAGACCTTGATGAGGAAATTAAAGATCAATTATGGAAATGCCTTATCGCTGAAACTCAATGTGAGATATAATTTAACCCCTGTAGAGAACAACACACCTGGGGGGATTGTCACCGGAAAATTTACACCCGGAAAAGAGCCTTCAAGGATCAACGAAAGCAAAAGCTCCAGCTAAAAATAAATAGAACTCAAACAGCGTGAAAGTCTGTTGCCGACTCGTACTTGGCTATGATTTTCTCCAGTTGCTGATGATGGTGCGCAGAGCTGTCGGTGAACTGAATTCCGACCCCTGAAGAATTGCTCCTGACGATCTGTCCGGACAGGGTTATTTCTTCAGTTTCCAGTCGTTCTCCGACGGTGATGGACACCTGACATTCTTCACCCACGGGGAGCATTTCACCAACAGAAAAGAAACAACC
>CAIUQR010000021.1 GCA_903901335.1 uncultured delta proteobacterium
GGCACAGGTAGAAATCAAACCACTGAGGGTCTTGATACTTGCCAGGGCTTGGTTGAGGTCACGAATAAGGGATTCTCGTTCTTCTTCCATCTTTTTACGCTGATCAACGTTGCGGGTGACCATAATGCCGGAGATTATCTCTCCGGCGGCATTGCGTAGCGGAGAGGTTGTGGTTTCGAAACACGAAATTCCGCTTTGAGTTTGATAATTCATCTCTGTAGTATGAACAAGGCCATCTTCGAAGGAGGCAAGAACAGGGCAGAAATTACAAGGGGTTCCAGCCTGATTGTATGCCCGGTAGCATTTTTCACCTCGATGATCGCCGAAAAAGGAGATGAGTGTTTCGTTTTGATAAACTATGGTGAGATCTCTGTCTTGAATACTTATCCCGTCACCGATTGCTGCCATGACAGCCTCGGTCTTTGCACGCTCTTCTTCCGCTTTGATCTTTGCAGATTGCATCGCTTCTTCAGAACGCCGGATTGATAAAAAAAGCGGAGCAATCCAGGCCACACCGATAAGCATGAAGAAAGAGATAAGCATCGCTATTAATTCATCGGGTTTGAGGGATAAAGCCTCAGCTCCTGTCATGACAGCCCCAAAAGACAGGACCCTTCGAATGAGCTGGATGATGATGGCAATGGTGATAAAAAGCCAGGCACTTCTATGACCGGTTATTTTAATCAATCGAAACGCCAGAATCGCAGCAATAGAATGGAAAAGGACGGAAAAACCTACAACTAGGACAGTAGCTGACATGTAACCCTCCGAAGGTATCGCTCAGGCACTTAGATGCACTCTATCAAAATCTACCAATATTGAGACATCAATGTTTCTCATCTTTACTCTCTAGTCAGGATATAGGCAACAACTCACAATAATAAGTTAGCCCAACTTGGTGATGTTCTCAAACATCACCAAGTTGGGCTAATCATGATCAAACACATACCCCAGAGACCGTCTGCTTTTAAAATATTTTGGATTCTTAGGATTGTCCTCAAAATAGCGGCGAAATCGAACGATATAGTTGTCAACGGTGCGGGTCGATGTTCCCTTGCTGTAGCCCCAGCCGACCTCCAGCAATTTGCTCCGAGACAGGGTTTTACCTTTGTTGACGATAAAAAGTTTGAGTACTTTGATTTCCTGCTCAGTCAATTGGATGATGCCTGCGCAACACTCAGCCTGGCCGCTGGAAAAATCAATAGTGTTCGCTCCAAAGCGATACGATCTCTGTTCACTCGAATGTGATAGAGGGGAATCATCCTGTTCCCGCTGCCATTGATCCCTGGTCAGCAAGCGTTTGATCCTCAGCAAAAATTCTTCGAGGCTGAAAGGTTTGGTCATATAATCATCTACACCATCGAGAAAGCCATCAACTCTGTCAGACGCTTCCACCTTGGCCGACAGGATGAGGATGGGGAGTCGTTCATCCTCCAGACGAATGCTCTTTAGAATCTGCATTCCGTCGATGCCCGGTAACATCAGGTCAAGCACGATCAAATGGGGGCACCACCGTTTCCAGGTCTCCAACCCCTCAATACCATTCTGGGCAATCTTCACCTCGTGGCCCAGTAAGCAGAGGTTCAACTCGATTCCTTCGGCGATATGGAGATCATCCTCAATGATTAAGATTCTTTTCTTGGCCATTGCATTCACTTGAATCCTCTTGTTCCAACGAGACTGGGATCCTGTCTGGGTAAAGAAAGAGTAAACTGCGCCCCTTTCCCCAGGCCCTCACTGTGGGCTGTAATCCTGCCCTTGTGGAACCTGACGACCTGTTCAACCATATATAAGCCCAGACCGGTTCCCCCGACATTGCGAGATTCAACCCGTTCAATCTGAAAAAATTTCTCGAAAATTTTCTTGCCCTGGGATTTTTCAAAACCTATCCCGTTATCGGAAAAGCAGATCTGCACATTCTTTTCCGTCTGACTGAAAGTAATGGTGATCCGCGGACAATCGTTTTCGTTGTGTCTGATCGCGTTGGACAGCAGGTTCATCAGCAGCATCTGAAAGAGTGCGTGGTTTATGGAGCAATAATAGCAGTTTCTCTGGTGCTGATTAATCACGATCTCACTCCCGCGAAATAATTGCTCGTTATTCCGGCAAAACTCTTCCACCTCCTCAACCAGATCAACAATGATACACTCCCCGCTGTAAATCTTGGCTTCGATCCGGGCTAAGTTGAGAATACCGTTGATGTTATCGGAGAGCCTCCCCACATCCGCCAACATATAGCCCAGATACTTCAACTGCTTGTCTCTTGGCAGCTCATGTTTGATAAAGGTTTCCAGATAGAGTCGGAGGGACGTTGTCGGGGTTTTCAGCTCATGGGTAAAGCTGTTGATAAAATTATACTGTGAACGATAGAGGGCCAGGGTCTTTCTCTGGTAGACGAAGATGGTGAAAATACCAATCAGAATGATACCGACCAGAATGGACAGGACCATGATCACGACCCAGGTCTGCCAGGCTATGAACTGTTGGGGATCGAGATTGGTCTTCTCAATGACGGCCTTGAGGCCGGTACTGACCGATACATACCAGTAAATATACAAAAACAGAGAAAGACCGAGGGCAATTATGGAAAAAACAAAGATAGAAACAGGATGAAGAAACCAGATTGAACGTTTCATTGCCGGTTGTTGTTTTGTAAAAGAATTGTCATTTGTTCACCAAGACTATCTACCATCAATTTAATGGCTTACAATATCATTAATAATTTTTCTGATTCTTTTACTCAAAGAGGTATAACAATGGCAGATAATCATCCGGTCCATCATCTTGGCACAAAGGCACGGGTATTGTTGACCAGTGTTTTTGGTCCGTATGCACAAGACGACGAATATGGCAGCAGCGTAATCAATCCTATGGAACTGTACCACAATCAAGTCACCCGCGTACAGGGGGTTTTCTCCTTGCGAATGTTTCACCGATCATTCGGTCTGTTGATGATCAAAGAAAACATAGAAGGACCCTGCACTCTTTTGGACTTTCCTGATCTGGAACGCTTCACCCTGACCATCCGCTCCAACCACTACGACATAATAGGCATCAGTTCGATCATTCCCAATGTGAATAAGGTCAAGAAAATGTGTGAATTGATCCGCACCTGTCAGCCTCATGCAACTATCGTTGTCGGCGGACATATCAGTAACATGGAGGAGATAGGTGATATAATCGACGCCGATCATATCGTCCGGGGTGACGGAATAGAGTGGTTCCGCAGATATCTGGGACAGGACATGACCAAACCGGTAAAGCATCCGGCCGTGGCTTCGGCCTTTGGCGCAAGAATTCTGGGCCAAACTCTTGCAGACAAACCAGGAGATACTGCGGCCATTGTGGTACCCTCGGTCGGCTGCCCCATGGGATGCAATTTTTGCTCAACCTCGGCCCTGTTTGGCGGTAAGGGCAAATTTAAAAATTTCTTTGAAAGCGGGGAAGAACTCTATGACGTAATGGCCGGCCTTGAGAAAAAACTCAAGGTAAACTCCTTTTTTATCCTCGATGAAAACTTCCTTCTCCATCAGAAAAGGGCATTGAGCCTGCTCGAACAAATGAAGAAAAACAAAAAGAGCTGGGCCCTTTATGTATTCAGCTCGGCCAAGGTTTTACGCTCCTATCGGATGGAACAACTCGTGGAGCTTGGTATTTCCTGGGTCTGGATGGGACTGGAGGGCAAACAAAGCCGATACACTAAACTTGAAGGGATTGAAACAAGATCCCTGATCGAAGAGCTACAGGGCCACGGCATTCGGGTCCTCGGCTCATCGATCATCGGCCTGGAGGAGCACACTCCGGATACTATCGATCAGGTCATCGACTATGCTGTTTCCCATTCCACCGATTTCCATCAGTTCATGCTCTACACTGCCAATCAAGGGACCCCTCTCTACGTGGAATTAAAGGAAAAGGGGACGCTGTTGCCGCCGGATGAATGTAAGGTTTCCGATAGCCATGGTCAGTTCCGTTTCAACCATCGCCACCCCCATATTCCGGCAGGTGAGGAGGAAAAGCTATTGGTTAAGGCATTTGAACAGGACTTCAAAGTCAATGGCCCCAGCCTCTCTCGACTCATCCGCACCATACTTAAGGGCTGGCAACGCTACCATTCTCACCCTGATAATCGGATACGAAACCGCTATCTGAATGATGTCAAGCCCCTGCGAAATATGTATGCCGGTGCCGTCTGGGCCATGAAAAGGTGGTACCGAAACGACAAGGTTTTACATAAACAACTTGCCGATCTTCTCCAGGACATCTATACCACATTGGGTTTGCAGCCTCGACTGCTGGCCCCCGTGGTTGGCCGATATATTTACAGGACAATGAAAAAGGAGAGAAAACGGCTGGCAACGGGCTGGGCCATCGAGCCAAAGACTTTTTTTGAAAAAAACGCCGCCGCTCTGGCGGAGAGGAGCGACAAGAGTCTTACCAAACCTTTATGCGAACCAACAATTTTTCAGGATCTTGCAACTCACAAACAGTTGCCACTGTCCACCACTTCCTGATACTGGGCAGGGTGAGGTTGTCGTGCCCATGCCAGGTTGAAGTCCATGGATACCATCAAGGCCCGCCATATCCCAGGTAGAGATGGTTGTTCTGGCGTTTACCCTTTCTCATAAGCCTGATTCTTAACTTTCCAAGTCCTTTTTAATATGGTCATAAATTCCGATTTTCAGGAATTTATGACCATCTGCAACCGCAAATATGGAAATATATGCAACTTCCTAAATGACAATTATTGCCATATGTTTCCAACTATGCGAAATAAATTGCTTTCCTAACAACTGCGAGAGAACAAAGAAATGGAGCATAATTTGCATACAAATATTAGCAATTTTATTCAATCAGTCATAAAGGTACGTCCATTTTCTGCCGCAGCCAAATCTACCATTCTAAAAGTTACGATCAGAATGCAGAAGGAGGAATGACATGAACTCATGCTATGACTTTTCAAATAGCCTCAAGAAAACAAAGATCTTAAGGTCTTCAAATGATGATGAAAGAGCCTCGTTTTTGCGGGGTTTCTTTATTTCACTTTACTTATTCCTTGTCATTCTTGGCGTACCCTACCCCGGCGTAGCCTTAAATGCACCTGGAGCTCCCGGAGCACCATCTGTTTGGGCGTCTGCAGAAAAGGACTTTTTGGGTGAGTCGCTTAATTCCGCATCCAAAGTCTATTTCACTGGCGCTGATGGTATTCTGACGGAAATATTCTACCCCACTCTCGATTGTGTGCAAAACGTCGATCTTCAATTTTTGGTAACTGATAATGCCGGGACTTGGGGAGACGAAGAGAAAAAGCAAAAGCATGACATCGTTCTTGTAAATAAACGCGCTCTGGTATGGCTTGCAACATCAAGTTCCAACACCGGAAAATGGAAAATTACAAAAAAAATCTTTAGCGACCCGACCCGAAACTCTGTGATTCAACGTGTAACCTTTCAGACTCTTGAGCCTGGAAAGACTGTTAAAGATTATAACGTATATATTCTCAATAATCCGGCAATCAACAATTCAGGTGACGCCGGCAACTCTCGTACTCTTACCGCCTCCAGTCGAACAATGCTCGTCGCCTCCGAACCTAACTCAACAGCTTCAGCATTAGCAATTTCTATTCCCTGGAAGGTATTTAATGGAACCGAAATGGTATCTAGTGGATTTGTAGGCAAAAATGATGGATATACTGACCTTTTCGGTGGTGCTGATGATAAAAAAATGGATTGGAGTTTCGACGGTGCGTATGGTGGTAATGTTGCTCAAATGGGTTGGATAGATTTCTCAACTTCCAATTCACAAAGTATCTCCTTCGATGTAGTGCTTTCTTTTGGAAATAATGAAACAGAAGCAATGAATGCTGCCAATGAAACTCTCAATAGTGACCTGGTCGCCCTGGAAGATTCTTACACGAATGAGTGGATTACTTATACGCAGAACCTCGATAACCAAAATGGTCTTGCAGATGATCAATATTATCTGGCGGCGATGACCTTAAAGAGTATCCAGGACAAGAATAACGGGGCAATGATAGCAGGACCCGGGACACCTTGGGGAGAAACTAACGGGGATGGGAACCAAGGTGGTTATCATCTCATATGGGCAAGAGATCTTTTCAAATTCGCGAGCGCGCTCTTTGCAGCAGGCGATACAGCCTCAGCAAACAAAGCGGTCGATTATCTGTTTAACGTGCAGATGCAAACGACAGAAAGCCAAGACCCTTATTCGCGTCCCGGCCGCTTTCCGCAAAACAGCTTAGTTAACGGAAAACCTTACTGGAATGGTACACAAATGGATGAAACCGCCATGCCGATTATTTTGGCCTGGAAACTCAATCGCACAGACCTTTGGCCGAAGGTCAAGCTTGCCGCCGAATTTCTTGCACATAATGGGCCGCGGACAGATCAGGACCGATGGGAAGAGATGCCCGGCTATTCTCCATCGACCATTGCAGCAGAAATCGCCGGCCTGGTTTGTGCTGCTGACCTCGCTGATATCTCGGGTGACGCCGGCGCCAAGAAATTTTATCTTGAGAAGGCTGATGAATGGCGAAACAATGTCGCCAACTGGACATTTACAACCACCGGTTTTCACGGAAACGGCAAATATTACATTCGGATTAATGAGAACCAGGACCCTGACGACAATGTTATGCTTACTTTCAAAAATGGGGCAGAGGAACATGGCGAGCGGTATATCTTAGATGGTGGTTTTACAGAATTAGTTCGTATGGGGGTTATGAGCCCAAAAGATTGGACCATTCTAGAAACTTTTCCTGAGTACGACTCTATCTTGCACCAAAACATTCCGAACAAAGGGGATGCCTGGTTTCGCTATAATTTCGATGGCTACGGTGAAGGAAACGACGGATCCAACTTTAATGGAACTGGGCGTGGCCGACTCTGGCCAATCTTCACGGCCGAGCGTGGGATCTATGAAATCGCAAAGTCTTCTAACGGGGCTGCGGGCAAACCGTATCTCTTGGCCTTAAAAGCTTTCTCGTCACAAGCTGGATTTATTCCTGAACAGATCTGGAATAATAACTCTGCAAACCGTGCAAATTGGGAAACTCTGACGCCGGCACCCTATGTTCCCGGAACTGCAACTCACTCAATGCGCCCCCTGAGTTGGGCAATGGGCGAGTATATCAATCTGATGGCGGCTATGAACCATGGTAGAAATGATGCGCCGTCGGTTGTCTGCAAACGCTATTCATGCGACAAGCCACAGAGCATTGTGAACTTCAAAGTCAAGGCCAAAACGAAGTTGGGTGAAAACATCTATCTTGTAGGTAACAGCCCTCTCCTCAGTAATTGGATACCTGCAGCCGGGATAAAACTTTCGCCAAAGGACTATCCCGTTTGGGCCACCACTGTTTCGCTTCCTTCCTCAACCAACTTCCAGTACAAGTTTGTTAAGCGTGACAGCCAGGGCAACACCATCTGGGAAGAAGGAAGCAACCGCGTCCTCAACACCTCCGCAAGCGGTGAAGTAACGCGGAACGATATTTTCCGGTAATCCGGAAAATATGCATTTTGTTATCATAGAGAAGGGTGAAATCATAAAGATGCAGACCTTGTTACGATTATGCAGAGTCTCAATTGATTAAAGGAGAACATCCGACATGACGAAAAAACCTATAGACAACACACAGGCGGCTACAAGAAAGAAGGTGTCATTAGAGAAGGACGAGGAGATTGGCAAACTGACCTATGAAAACTGGCAGATCCATCCTCATATTGCCGAAACAAAAGACTTTAAAAAATTGACGCATGGAATTTGGCAGCGCCTGAGCACCAAGCACGAAGGTGATGTGCTCTATTACAAACTCTGGAACTTCTGGGTGAGAGCCGGGGTTAGTGCCAATGGACGGGCGGCAAGTTTTTTTAGGGATTACGAGATAGCCAATACAGATACGGACGCTCTCCTGAAGGACATCGGGTTTCCTTGGAGAAAGGCTGAGACCGAGGAAGAGGTCTGGAATCGAATAGGAATGGTCTGGAACTGGTTAAAAAATCACGTCCAAGAAAACAACACCGAATACAGCGCCATATCCTCTCTTGCTGGTGAATGGCCGTCTATTGTCGATTTTGCGAGATACTACAAAACCCATAAAAATCTTGTGTGGGCCGCATGTTTTTCAAAAGCACACCTGTTTGCAACCCTTCTTGGACGAATGATTTATCCGAGATACCGTTTTGCCATTGCAGAGGCTCACCATGCAGAAAACGGCGCACCGCCGACGGCAACGCATGTTTATGTAGCTGCTTACGTTGGTGAGCAGTGGTTTTATCTGGATCCCACAGCGATATACATCGTCTTTCCGGACTATGCCCAGAGACATTCAATTGGGGTAGGAAGTTTTACTACAGTGGATTACGAGCACCCATATGAAACCATACCGATTCCCTTGTCGGGATTCGATGGTGTGCCCTATTTGCCGAGTATCACTTAGTTTGCTGATTCAAATATAAGAAAACGAAGCCCCCTTGATGGCCGAAGGGGAGATGATGCTGTGATGTTGGAGGTTGATGCTATACTTCAATGATCAATAGAGATATTCCATAGGGATGGATCTGCCATGTCAGCAAAGCCTGTCGCGATTTTTGTTCAAGTGAGTCACTTCGTTATGGAAAAGGCGAAGAAGTTGAGTCTGGTTTTACTTTTTATCCTGATAGCCATGGAGGCTCAAGCGCTTATGCCGGTTGAAATTCTCAAAACAAAAAATCAGGGGCCTCAACCGGCAGACAGCGAAATTGCCGAAACTGTTCATGCCCATATTCACACCCGGAAATACCGTGAGGTCAAGGTGCAACTCATTCGCGACAGTCAGGGAAGACCTAGCCACTATCTTGTTTATCTCCTCTCAAAAACATCCCACCGTGTGGACTTTGTCAAAATTGCCATTGACCAGCACTTCAAGGTGCTATCCGTTCAAAAGAACTATAAACTGCAGGACATCGACCTCAAACAACAACCTGGCTTGGTGCCGAAAAATACAACCTTTCAAGACACAATCATATTGAGTCGGGTATCCATTTGTCAGAATATCTATAACTCTTCAACACAAGCGGAATCAGGAGCGGGAGGATAATGGCAAGGGAATTGTTCAGGAGTCGAGAAAACTCATTAACAAATGGAGGATTTTATGAAAAAATTTTCGTTCATCGCAATGTTGTTATTTCTCTTTGTATCTGTCGATGTCCAGGCAATTACGCCGATCAAAATCCTGAAAACCAACATACAAGCGCCTCAACCCCCGGAAACTGAGATAGTGTCAACCGTCCGCGCCCATATCGATGTCAACAAATATCGCGAAGTTAAAACCCAATTGATTCTGGATGCCGAGGGCAAGCCGAACCACTATCTCGTTTATCTCTTTTCCCAAAAGTACCACCGGGTTGATTTCGCAAAGATTGCTCTTGATCAACAGTTCAAGGTATTGAATGTTCAGCAGAATTACCAGCTGGAGGATATAGATTTTAAACAACAGCCTGGGATCCGTATGGAACATGCGGCATGTCCGGACAGCTCAGTTCAATTCATAGCTTTCGCGCCCAATGATATTCAGGTAGAACAGGATGTTACGATAGATGTTGCATCGGCTGCGACCGCCGCAAATCTGAAGACGGTAAAATTGTTAAAGAATCAGGCCACCCGGGACAGCTATTTAAACTATCTGACCTGCCCTAAGATTCAGGGTAATTTTTACGACGGGGACTCGAATCCGCAACTGTTCATCACTGTAGATGGGGTGATCACTGCTGATGATATTAAAACAATCCTGAAGGAAAAGTTTCAGTATCGGACCACCAATATCTGGCTTGCATGCGAGGCCTACAACAATCCCATGCTTTCAGCGGTCATCGACGACGCTCAGACCAAGAAGTTCGCGGCTGGAATTAATAACCTGGCGGTTGGGCCAAGCGATAAAGCCGGCGCATGCGCAATGAAGGCTGCGATTAAGGGTAAACCTATGCAGGCATCCTTTAACGCCTGTTACCAACAGTATGATATCCAATCCGATCACTGGGGATTTGGCGGTAATGGCTCTGACAACTTTTGGAGCGGTGGTTATGTGTGTTCAACCAGCTTCCCCAAGCCGGTAATCAAATACGATCATAAAGATTCCGCCGGCAGGATATACATCCCTGTCCAGAACTGGTCAGATTACTCCAATGATATTTTCCAGGCAGCTCCTGAATTGCCGCCTTGTGGGCTGAACAAGAACTCTTCCCGTTCCTGGATCGACATCTACAATGCAAAGACCAATACTCGGGTGTACGGTTTCTGCGCCTTTGATAAAAACATCAACCTCAAAGATATCTGGTTCCTGCCGAGCACCCGCCACGGACAGGTGTATATCATCATTAAAGACCGTGGCTGTAATAAAAGCTATAAATCGAATACCATATCTTGGTAGGGTCAGGTCATCATAAAGTAGCCGTCGACAGACCCTCAACACCTTAAAATGAAAGGAGTATGCAAATGAGAATCGGGCCCTTAACATTTCAGGAATTCGCAGCGAAAAAACCGATCACTCTCGACAGAGAGCTAAAGCATGTCACAGCGAAGCAGGTGGTCGCAAACCCCTCACTGGCAAAGATGACTCCGACAAAACTGCCATACAACCAGCAGGTGCAGCTGACGCTCGACCGGCTTGCGCTCGAGCCCGAGTTCAAGTACGGCAACCTGAACGGCGACGTTTACAGCAAGGGAGATCTGGTCCGGCATGTCAAGGAACAGACCGACCTGGGACGTTCGGTGGTCCTGACCGAAATGGCCTATTGCGATGATCTGATCGTCGGCTTGCTTGCTCCGAAGCGGCCGAAAACGGTGAGCTTCCGGGGGCCGACGGCCGTCAAGGAGTTGTTGCCGAAGTTGATCAAAAAGTGTTTCTGGATTCCGATACACAACGTGGCCGTTTTCTGCGAGTGCACTACCGATGGGACAACCGAGCCCTTCGCGAATTGGCGCATCGCGAACGTCCATCCGGCGTTCATGGCCCGGGGCTTTTCCGTGCATGCGCTGACGGGAGCCGACGACGTGCGGACCAACTTCGTGCCGGAGGCCACCTTGGTATCCACTGTCTATCTGAGCGGTGTCGGGCATGGCAGCTACACCTACTATACGGGCCATTGGCCAGCGGGTGCCGCCCATCGTGACCGCATCCTGGAGGTCGGCGTCTATTCGGCCGATGAGGTCAAAAACAAGTCACTCCATTTTTTGAGCTGCGAAACCGGACGGGATTTAGGGCCGGACACCGTGGTTCATGGCGCTCATTCCCACGGCGGTTATAAAGAGAACTTCAATCTGATCTGGGATTAGGGAGGCGTGTCCAGGTGGGAATTGTTTGCCGAGGCCGATGCAACCTGGGATTTATCTATGGCCAATGGTAAAACGACCCAGGAAGCGTACAACGCGACCGTCGCTTCTTTCAATGCAAAAATCGCCTCAGTACCCGGAACCTGGACGGCGTCCGTGCTGACCCAGGACAGGAACGATCTCACCCTGTCGGGTGATCCGGCAGCTAAAATCCTGCCCTATCACTGGCTGAAGATCTGCTTCCCGTTCCCGTTCGCTTTGGAAAAAACATTGATCAAGGCCGGCGAGCTTTTTGACAAGCTGCCGTAATCATCAATTAAACGGCAAGAGAGGCACGCCATGACATTGCCAAACATCGATCCCATCAGCCAAACAAAGCCTCTCGGGTATGATCCGGTCCGTGGAAAATTCATTTATTATAATGAAATCATCTCGGGCCGCGAGCAGATCATTCCCTTGGAAACGCTATCGGACGCCGACTTCAAGACGTTGGTTATCGAGCGCCTGCGATCCGGCCCCGATTTCCGGATGCAGTCGATGGGCGGGCCTCTCTACACCCGCGATCAGGTGATCGTCGCGATCGAATGCGATGCGCCGGATATGGGTCCATTTCTCGATGCCGAGATGTCATATCTTCGGGCATTTATCCAAGAAATCAAGGAGAACTTGTAATCCGGGACGTAAGCCGGTATTGGTTACAATGGGAGCCTCCTGAAGAGTCGGATGCGGAAAATCAGCACACTGCTCTGCGTGCAGATTAGTGTAAAATGAAGTTGGGGCGAGCACGGAAGCCTGCCCCAACGGCACCAATCCGGTAGGACACATACTGAATGTCGCGGCGTTACCCGACCTCAGCTTTTATCAAAATTTTGATAGATGTCTTCCGGAATAGGCGTGAATGCTGCGATTAACCCAAAAAAGCAAGATATCTAGCTGAGTTTCATTTATATCCACTTGAATTTTTAAATAAATTTAAAATCTTACGCTACTGCTGTATACGTAATGAAAAAAATATAACTTCAGGACCGAGTTCGAAGGCTTACCGGTTTATTCCACTCTCGTGCAGACTCCCTTTCTAGAAAATCGCGATATTCACACATATGTCCCAATGCCTTGACTGCACGTTCGGGACTGGTGAAGAAAACTCCGTTGTATTTTGAGTTTTCAACTTCATAAATCGCTGGTTTTTTAGGATCAGCAGTCAAGGTTACACCAAGAATTGGCTTTCTAAACTTCTCCATCAATTCAACCGTATGCTTGATATACTGATGCCCCCATGTATGCAGCCCCTGCAGAATTTTCCAAGACTCTTTCGTGTCAGTCTCAGAGTCTACTACACTGACGGATTCCAGCAAGGTCTCTAAAAGATATTCCCGTCCCGAAATTCCCAGATGTATAATAGCGTCACAACCATCCCAGGCAGCTAACACTTCAATTGCTTTCATGGGGAGCTCCAGGTCATTTTCACCAACCAGGTCAACAGGGTTAGAACGACTCCAGTACGATGGGAGCATTCCGTCGAGCACAGCAACTATTTCATCACTGAGCGGCTCCACACGCAAGTTCTGATCACTGCACAAATCACTTGTGACAACCCCCCATCCTCCGCCAAGAGTCATTATTGCAACCCTGCGACCTTGAGGCATTGGCAGTGAAGAAAACACCATCGAGGCATCCAGCATCTCTGCCGGTTGATGGACACTCACCACACCAGTTTGACGACAAAGCGCCTCAAAGAGCCTGAAGTTTGAGGCCATTGCCCCGGTATGGCTTGCCGCTGCACGATCTCCAGCCTCGGTTCTCCCGCCTTTAAGGACAATTACCGGTTTCTTCCTGCCTACTCTGCGCGCCGATTCGAAAAATCTTTTTCCGTCCTTGACGCTCTCAAGATAGAGAAGAACCGTCCTGGTCAGTTCATCCACCTCAAAGGCTTCCATAAAATCCTCTATGGCAACCATTGCCTCATTTCCACTTCCTCCGAAAGCTCTGATTCCCAATCCCTGAGAATCGGCAAAACTCAGCAACTGAACGCCCATATTCCCGGATTGCGATATAAGTGCAGTACTGCCCGGCGTTGGCGCCACATGGACTCCGGTTAAAGTGATATTGGCATGGGGATTCTGGATACCCATTGTATTGGGTCCGAGAAAGACAATTCCAGCATCACGTGCATCCTGGAGAAGCTGATTCTCTAAAACTTTGCCATCCTCTCCCGTCTCGGAAAAGCCGGAAGATATCAGCAAAACTGACTTTACTCCCTTTTGTTTTAGATCTTTTATCAAACCGCGTACCAATGCCGCAGGAATAGTGACAACGGCCAGATCAACAGATCCGGGTACCTCGGATATATTTTTATAAACAGGTCTTCCCCACTGCGTTCCACCTTTGGAGTTAATCAGATAGACATCTCCTTTATATCCATGGGCCATAAGGTTCGCAGGTAATGACTGCCCCCATTTTCCAAATACGCTCGATGCACCAATAAAGGCAATTGACCCGGGATGAAATATATGACCAATGAGATCAGGAGACACGACGGGTCGATGTTTCCTGGGCGTCTCCTCTTGCAACACGACCAGCCCATCAACAGCACTGACCTGACCTTCCGGGCCGACCAGCAGTGGATTAATATCAACCTCGGCAACATCCGGTCGCTCAACTGCAAGTTTCGAAAGCCCTAAAAGACAATTGACCAGGGCTTTTCTATCTGCTGCCTGCTCACCACGAAATTCCCCTAAAAGCCGAGAAGCTTTTATCTCGTCAAGCATGGTTTCGGCTTCTATTTCGTCGATTGGTACAGCTCTGAATACCACATCATCCAACGCCTCGGCGAACACTCCCCCAAGTCCGAACATCACAATTGGACCAAATAGAGGGTCACGCATTAATCCTGCGACAAACTCACGCTTACCGTTAAGCATGGGCTGAATTACATACCCTTCCAGATCTTTACCCGCTGACGCAAGGACCTTCTGTGCTGCTTCCCGGACCTGCGCGGCGTTGGATAACCCCAGGTGCACTAATCCCCGATCAGTTTTATGGGTTAATTTTGCTCCATTGCCCTTTAATACGACAGGAAAACTCAGGTAGCCTGCAACTCGAACTGCATCCTCTATATCTTTGGCTATAATTTCCTTAACTACCGGAACACCAAACCTGGCAAGAAGCTGCTTTGATTCTGATTCACTGAGACTTCTCATGTACATGTCCTTTTGATGAAAAGACGGGAATAAAAAAATTCTTTTCTGGAAATTCTAAGAGAAAATTGCATGATACCATCTACCCATATGGCATAGAATGATAACCGCAACGGTAATCTGATCGAAGGTTTCACTGAATTTTTTCAGCCTTGGATCCCGATGCGTTGTTTTTCATGGCCAGCACCAGGTCCCGGGTTGTTTTGGGAGGCGGCGGAAAATCTGACTTGGTCTCCATGGCAATCGCGCCTACCGGGCAGCCAGTGGCACAGACGCCGCAGCCGAAGCATCGATCAAGGTTGACTGCAAGTTGGTTCGTGGTATCCATTGTCAGGGCCTCGGGAGGGCAGCGCTCGACGCACAGGCCGCAGGCGGTGCATAGATCCCCGTCAAAGCCCGGCACAAATCCCGAGTTGAATACCAGGCCGGGTTTGGGCTGTTTGAGGACATTGCCGACAACCTCGCAATGCCAGCGATCGCAGTTGCACATGAAATCGATCTCCTCGGAGGTATTGCGGCTCATATGGATAAGACCGGCCTCTTCACAGTTGGTGATGATTTTCCTGGCCTCGTCTTTGCCCACCCTGCGCCCGCCCAGCCGTTCGGTGATGTTCTCAGCCAACTCGCCGAACCACATGCAGACGCCGACCGGCATGCCATGCAGATCCTCGCCACGCAACTTGGCCGCCTGGCGGCAATAGCAGGCGCCAACGCCGATGGCGTCGTACTTATCAATATAGGTCATAACCTGATCATAGGTGTGGATTTTATTGCCGAACTTTATCTTTTGGGCAACAGTGATAACCCGCGTGAGAGGGAAGCGTATCTTTTCCACTCCCAGGGCCGCCGCGTGGGCCTTTTTGTAGGCCTGAATCAAGTGGGCAATGGTTTTTTCCCGTTCGCTCTCTGCGCTGCCGATAAACAGAAATTCGAAGATGCCCGGCATGAACGGCAGACCACGGTAGAGTACGTTGCCTCCGTTTTTGGCAATTCCGCACAATCCTTTGCCGGCCATGCCCTCGAGAATGGCCATAACCTCCTGCTTATCACGGGTGGTCTTGGCGGCAATCTCGTCAACCGATGCAGGCTTGCGTGTCAGCACATTATTAATTTCTGCTTCCGGCGGTTCAAAGATGGTTTCAACCAGCGTAAAAAATTCGGGGATGTCAAGTCCTGCATAAGGGCCGCCCCTTCCTTTCATAACCTCAAGCAAATCTCTGTATACCTGCGATGGCATGGCTCGTTCTCCTTGTTTTCAAGTAAATTGTATGCAAGCAATAAATACACTGAAGTTTACCGTAAAGATCTCATGCCGCCATCCGCATTAACGCGGTCACGAGAGAATTAACCACCGATTTGCGTGGAGTTGGGCAAAGTATCGAAAAATTATCGTCTAAGGCCGCCTTTGCCACCAATCTTCGGACA
>CAIUQR010000022.1 GCA_903901335.1 uncultured delta proteobacterium
ACTTGCCCGACTCTTTGCATCCAGCCCGGAAAAACCAAACAAACTGAAAGTGCTTCCAGAATTTGGCGAAGCGTCGTGAATCTCCGCCAATGGTCCACGTTGGCTGATGGCAGTCCCGCACAGGCCCTGCTTCCGCCAAAACGGCTCATCATAGATCGCAAAAAACTTCGCCTGCCCCGCCATCCAAGTAGGGGTTGTGGCCAGGGTTTGCATCGTTTTTATAGGCAGCTCAGGTAAAAATGTCAGATCCGCCGCCAAGCGGGGTGGTATCGCCACAGCAACCTGCTTGGCTTTTACCTGTATCTTTCCCAATGGCCCCACTACATCGACAGTAATAACGTCTCTGTTAATTGAGAGCCCTGTCGCCACATGCTCCAGAAAACGATGGGGCTCATCAATACTATTGACAATCGCATCAGAGAGGCGGGTGATGCCACCCTGAATACGCAGCGCCCCCGCCATGGGTGATGAGGCGGTGGTCCTGTCGATACGACCGTCCATCTCTTGCAACAATACAGCGCCATCAGCAAATTGTTCATGAGATGGGACATTGAAATGGCTCAATAAACTGGCCACAAGTGGTTGACCGGGCCAAAACCAAGAGGGACCAAGATCACAATCGGCACCATCATCGCCCCTCACTGTTAGAATTCGACCTCCGAATCGTGTTCGGGCTTCCATCACGCTTGCGTTTATACCTGCATATCGCAATTGCCATGTTGCGATAAGTCCACTGATTCCACCGCCAATAATCAAGATGTCTGATTGCATATTTTGTTTTTACCCCTGTATAAAGGAGGCAAAGACACGTGCTGCCATTGTCTCAGGAGTTTACCCAATCCCGTCGGGTTTATTGTATGCTCTCAACACTACGGTACTGTTAAAGACGATAGGGGGCATAATCGGTGTAACCGACTGGCCCGGGGGTGTACCAATGTGTCATATCGTCAAAAGGGTTGAGTGACCAGCCGTTTTGCAGGCGGGCGGGCAGATCGGGATTGCTGATAAACGGTCGACCGAAGGCGGCGAGATCGGCGTGGCCCGCTGCCAGTCGTTGTTCCGCCTCCTGTTGCGAGTAGCCGCAGTTGCCCATGATGATGCCGTCATATTCCTTGCGAAACTCTGATAGGGTCATTGGTTCACCCTGGTTATGAAAACCAAAGGCCAATCCATCCATTATATGCACATAGCCGAGATTGAGTTTGTTCAACTCCCTGATTGTGTAAAGATAGATTTGCCTGAAATCCGGACTGCCCATATCGTTGAAGACACCGTTGGGTGAGAGCCGGACACCGACGCGGTGAGATGGCCAGATCTCGAGAAGAGCGGCAAGTGCTTCTCTCAGGAATCGGTATCTGTTTTCCAGGCTGCCGCCGTATTCATCGGTGCGAAGGTTCGTCTTGGCGTCGAGAAACTGGTTGATCAGGTAACCGTTTGCAGCGTGCAATTCAACGCCTGAGAAACCGGCCTCCTTGGCCTTGCCTGCCGCCGTTTTGTAATCCTTGATGGTCGCCCTGATTTCCTCTGTCGTCATACTTCGAGGAGTTTCATACTCCTTTTTGCCGAATGGGGTATGAATGAAATCGCCGCCCAGTTTTACCTCAGAAGCGGATAAGGACAGGGCACCGTCATGAAAATCGCTGTGCGAGGCCCGACCGCAATGCCACAATTGGAGGAAAATAGGTGTCCCGATCTCGCGGACCCTGCTGGTGACGAGTTGCCATCCGGAAACCATCTCTTCCGTGTAGATTCCCGGTGAGCCGATCCAGCCGTTTCCCTGGGCGGAAATAACGGTTGCTTCGGTGATAAGCAGACCGGCGGAGGAACGCTGCACATAATAATCCGCCATCAACGCGTTCGGGATACGGGTATCACCAGCCCGTCCTCTGGTCATCGGGGCCAGCACTATTCTATTCTTCAGGTGTAAATCGCCAAGATCCAGCGGCTTGAATAATATGTCTTCCTTCATGATATTCTCCTCGATTGAAGATTTTCCGGTTGATTACACCAGGGTATTGCTCGGTGTAAAACAGGCCTTGTGCATTCTTCTTGCCTATTTATTTAGTTATCACTATAGTATTCACAAACAGAACATCGTCAAGGAGTAATTTAGTGACCGATACAAAAAACGAACGCACACGTGGAAGGCCTCGCTGCTTCGACCGCTCTGCAGCTGTTCACACAGCTCTCTCCTTATTCAGACAAAGAGGATATGACGGTGTCGGCGTCGCCGAGCTGAGTCAGGCCCTGGGTATCAAGCCGCCCAGCCTGTACGCGGCCTTCGGCAATAAGCATGGGCTGTTTGCGGAAGCGGTCAGAATCTATGCTGCCGAGGAGGGAAAGTTCATCGGCGAAGCTGTCAACAGGTCGAATTCACTGGAAGAAGCGGTAACCAATCTTCTGCTCGCCGCTGCCGAAGCGTTCTGCAAGTGTAAGAATCAACCCGGCTGTCTTATTCTCGACGGCACACGAAACTGCACGGATAGTAATGCGCAGGCAACAACGGAAAATATGCGGCAGGAAACCAAGGCCTTCCTCAAGGAGGGGTTTTCCAGACTTTCCACGCGAGATACAGATGAGATGGCCGATTATGTATTGATCGCCATGACCGGTCTTTCCGGTGCAGCCCGTCAGGGCGAGAAGCGGGAGGTGCTGGTCGGAGCCGCCCGTCGCTTTGCCGTTGCCATTTTACAGGAAGAAGGCTCCAGGTGAGAGACTATTGAAAAACACAACCGTCACAGCAGAAAACACTATGGGAATAAAATTTGAAGAAGCCGGTCATATAGGTTACATGGGCCATAATGGCGGGTTTCAATTCAGACAGATATCAGACTCGGAATATGAATACAAGGCTACAATACAAGATTTTCATCTGAACAGCGGTGGCATAACACATGGCGGTTTTATTATGACGTTGATGGATTCCGGTCTGGGAACTTCCGTCTACCAATCACTCGGTGGAGAGAAAAAAATCGCTACAATCTCCCTGGATGTTAAGTTTGTGGCCCCATCTCACGAAGGCGACATTCTTTTTGGTTCAGCTAAAATAATAAAGAAAACTCGCTCGATGGTTTTTGTGCGGGGTGAACTGCAGGTGGAAGGCCATGTCGTTGCCACAGGGGATGGTATCTGGAAAATTTTAACACCATAACCAGTGGTAATCAAAAACCAACCACTTCTAACCGCATTGCGCAATGTACAACAAAGGATCCTGGATACCCGTCAATAGCAACCAACAACCGAGCTATTTCTCCCTGTGTTGTTGGTGACGCCATGTGTTTAACGATCCGTGGCGACAGATGAGCATAGATCCCTTCTGCAGGAGAGACGGTTACTCGACCGGAAGGAATGTCGTATACGAATACTTGTTTACAGGCGGAATATGCCTTACGTGCCGTTGCTGATGATCGAATATCAATTCGTTTAAGCACCACCAGAAGTTCAGCCGGTTTGAGGTCACCAATCGGACGAGCTCCGATGTAGGGAAAGATATCTTTTTCGAGGATGCTGATAGTCTTATCTCTATTGGAAGGGGACCTCCCGGGGATTTAAAAGCAATCCATTCGTGGGCCACTGTCTCGAAACTGTCCTTACCGGAGAGAGAAGCAATGACCATTTTTTTTGCTTCAGAAGGATCGATTCCTTGAGCAAGTTGTTTTCGTGCATCCTGGTGCCGAGATCGGGCGTCCTTTAAAGAAATGTCAGGGTAGACGCCAAGTGCAAGTCGTTTTTCTTTACCTCCAAACCGGTATTTAAAGCGCCACCACTTGCCCCCAGCGGGGGAAACCTCGAGATAAAGGCCCCCACCATCGAAAAGACGAATAGTCTTACTGCTTGATTTTACGTTTTTAATTGTTACGTCAGTAAGCGGCATGGGGGCGTCTCCTTAGGAAGAATGAGCAGTTGCCCCTAATATTGCCCCCTGTTGTCAACGTATTTTATAGGACACTATCGGACAACAAAAAACCCGCAATCCTTGAATGGATGCGGGCCTTTGTACTTTATCGGACAGTATCGGATGCTTGAATGGGGTGGGCGATGGGACTTGAACCCACGACCTCCTGGGCCACAACCAGGTGCCCTAACCAACTAGGCCACGCCCACCATCCAAAGGGGCATATCTGAAATTCGAGCTTTATATACCTGCTGGATATCCGTTTTGCAAGGATTATGTTGTCTTTAAGGTTTCTTTACAGTGCGGACATTTCTTTGCCTGGGCTTTGATAATCTCGAAACAATGGGGGCATTCCTTTTTAAAATTGGCCTTCAGGAGCTGTGGAATGATCTGGTTGCATGCCATTTCCAGCTCAGAATGTCTGAATGTATGATTTCTGATCGGGTCGATACAGGACAGATTGTTCAGTTCCAGAAGGTAGGGAATGGCTTTTTTCCTATCCGACAGATTTGCCGCCTCATCAAGGATCAGGAAAAGTACCGGGTCAAGGTTTTTCTTCTGGACACAAGTCTCCAGATCCTTGACAGCCTGCTGCTCGTTCCGGTAGCGCTCGTTTTGTTTTTTCAGTGCCTGCGGATCTACGATACTGCCCGTATAGGCATCCTTGCTCGCAACCATCATCAGGTTGCTCTCCTTGCTGCCCGGAAGCTCCATATAACGGTACGAGGCGTGATGGCAGTATTTTTCCTCAATGTTCTTCCAGCCTTCGACAAATAGTGAGCACAGATCATTCAGACAGATGAACAGGATTTCGGAACCCCAGCCTAGGCCGTCGCCGATATGGATTGGAGGAGCCTCGCAGCAAGACATTTTTTCTTTACAGTAGGGACAGGTATGTATTTCGTCCAGATAACTTGGATCACTATATAACATCGTAAAACTCCTTGGGTTGAAAAAACAGTCGATTTTGCATAAGAATGTCAGGAAGAGAAACAGTTGTAAAATAGGATTTTCTAGTTGTCATTTTTCATGCCGGGATCACTTAAAATTTCATCAACGGCCTTCGCCTGCTTCATTCTGGAATTTAAAAAGGCCGGGGGCATGGAGCGCCGGTTGTTATCCATCAGTTCGCAAAGATCGTGAATCCGGCCGTTTTCGGCAAGATCGATGACCTTGGAGAGGTTCTCGGCAAAGCTCTTGACAATCTTCCGGCCGTCGCCGCTGGTGGCCATGATCTCCGCATAGGTCCTGGGGTTCTGGCTGTGAATTCTGGCCATGGCCAGGATTCCATACAGAGAGGTCAGCGTCGAATGACTGCCGATATCCCGGCAATCTATCTGATGTTGCGCGAGCGTCATGGCCAGGGCAACCGAGATGGTGGTCGGCAGTTTTTGTCCCACCCCCACCAGCAGATCATGTTTTTCAGGACTGTCCTGATAGATATCGGCCCCGTGTTTATATAAAAATGCCTCAAATTCGCTGCAGAAGGATCCACTCCTTGAGGTCCTGACTACGGCGGCGTTTTTATCCTTCATCGAGACGGCCTGCGGACCCCAGAGATTATGGACGAACATGACCTCCACACCTGGGTCCGTCATTTCAAGGGCGGTCTTCAAGGTATTTTCCGATTCACCGGCGAGTAAGATTAAGGCCTGCCCCTCTTTCAGATATTTCCCGTATTTCCTGACCGTCTCTGCAGTCACCGATATCGGAACGCAGACAACCACCACATTGACCTGGCTGATCATTTCTTCCGGACGGAGCGCTGTCGTCCGCCCTGTGATTATGGTGCGATACCCCTCGTTTTCCAGACGGTCAGCAAACCAGGTGGTCATATCGCCGGTGCCGATGAAGCCGAAAGTCTTGATCTTTTTCACCCGCATATCGACACGGGGAAATGAGCCAAGCAGCTTTAACGAATGCTCTTCCTGGATAACCGTTTTCTCGATACGGCTGAGGGCTTCCTGCAGCTGTTTATCATTGATATGTCCTTCGGTTTCAATGTAGATCTGCAGTTTCTGGGTTTTGATATCGTTCTCCGAACGGAGATCAAGGATGTTGATACCTCTTCTGGTAAATTCTCCGAGGATATCCACAAGCATCCCCACCCGGTCCATCAGTGGACGGGTGATGATGGCCGTCGCATCGTAGCCGGTCCGGTCGGCAAGTTTCGGACCCAGAATAGCAAAACGCGTCCGGTTGTGAGGGACGACCTCCCTGTCGATCAGGGTCAGACCGTGCTTTTTCAGAAGCTGTTCCGAATCGATCACCCCGTGACGTGTTCGTCCGTTCTTCCTGATGTCGTCCAGGGCCACTTCAATATCGGGAACGGTCATCAGGGTGGCATGCGGAAAGTGTTCGCCGATATAGTCCTCGCACTGCTTGAAAACTGAGCCGCTGCCGACGATCACATCGAAATTTCTCTCCTCTTCCTGTGTATGCAAGCTCCCGAGCGACAGATGAATAGGCAGAACGACGTTATCAATCCAGTACCCCCGGGCAATATGTTCCATCAGTCTGAAATATTCCTTTATCTCTCCTTCTCTGGTATTGTAGACGGGGAGTAAGGCCAGATCGGCCGGGCCGTTGAGAAAGGCCTGGAGTATATCGGGGGCCCGGTTAAAGAGGAGAATTTCGGCGTCCGGGAGGTACTGGCGTGCAGCCTGATAACTGTCGCACCCGACGGGACCCAATGTGGCTATGATGGTCATAAGTGGAGAACGTGATATCGTTAATTAATCAGAGCGTTTTGCGAGCAAACATTTTTACTTTAAGTACACGCGTTGTTGCTGGACAGCCGCACTGCAAATTATACATTCTCGGTTGTTTAAGCAACCTAATTAAAAAATAATGGCAAACCTCTCTGATCCGAATGCCCCTGAGAATATTCTGAAAGAGTATATCCATTCTTTAAAGCAGTCAATAAAGTTTGGTCCGCAAGTGGTCTGTCACAGGACATTTTCTGCTATTCCTGCACTGTCTTTTGAAAAAAAATTCTCCCTGTCGGGGATGATGCAGAAATGCCTGGATGAAACCGGTATAGACAGCCTGTATTTTCATCAGGTACAGGCACTGCAGTTGATCGCTGAAAAAAAGGATGTCCTGGTGGCGACCCCGACCGCATCGGGAAAGAGCCTTATTTACAACCTTCCTGTCCTGGAGGAACTCCTTTGCGATGCAAAAGGACACGCCCTCTATCTCTTTCCGCTCAAGGCCCTGGCCCAGGACCAGCTGCGGACGGTAGTGGAACTGGTTTCGCATCTGCCGGATGATTTTCAGGCACGATTCAATCCTGTCGGTGCGATCTATGACGGGGACACCTCACTGCAGGCGAGAAGAAAGATCAGAGACAGTCCACCCCCGATTTTGATTACCAACCCGGATATGCTGCATCTCTCCCTTTTACCGTATCATCGAAGCTGGAGCCATTTTTTCAAGCATCTTAAATTTGTAATAGTCGACGAGGTCCATACCTATCGGGGAATTTTCGGTTCGCATATGGCCTGGGTGTTACGGAGACTGCAGAGGATAGCAGCAAGTCATGGCGGGGACCCGGTATTCGTGATGGCGTCGGCTACCATCGGCAATCCTGGCGAGCTTGGCCGGACGCTCATCGGCCGTGATATCGGCGTCATCACTAAAACCGGGGCACCACGGCCCGAGAGACATATGCTTTTCTTGAATCCATGGGACAGTGCAGCCTCTGCCGCCTGTCAACTCCTTGAGGCCGCGTTGAAAAGGGGGCTCAGGACCATCGTCTACACCCAGTCCAGGAAGATGACGGAGTTGATCACGGTCTGGACCAGGCCGCGTCTCGGACAGCTCGCTGGCAAACTGAGTTCCTATCGCGCCGGTTTCCTGCCGGAGGAAAGGCGGGAGATAGAACGCCGACTGTCCGAGGGCGAGTTGCTTGGGGTTATCTCGACATCCGCACTCGAACTGGGCATTGACATCGGCGATCTGGATATCTGCATCCTGGTCGGGTATCCGGGCTCCATCATGGCCACCTGGCAGCGGGGCGGCAGGGTCGGCCGGGGAGGACGGGAGTCGGCCATTATCATGATTGCCCAGGAGGATGCCCTTGATCAGTATTTCATGCGAAATCCCGAGGACTTTTTTATTAGAGACGTCGAATCTGCAGCGCTGAATCCCATGAATCCGGCCATTATGGAGCAGCATCTTCACTGCGCGGCTGCGGAAATTCCGCTCTCAATGGCTGAACCGCTGTTGCAGCGGAATGAGGTGAAAGAAAGTCTTGTTCATCTGGCTGAGCGCTCAATTTTACTGCAATCCGAGGCAGGAGATGCCTGGTTTCCAACCCGCAGGTATCCGCAGCGTCTGGTCAGCCTGCGGGGGGCAGGAACCCAGCTGACCATCATCGACGGTCAGGATGGCCTGATCCTTGGTGAAATCGATGCGCTGCGGGCCTTGAAAGAATGTCATCCGGGGGCGGTGTACCTGCATCAGGCCCGGACTTGGCTGGTCGAAAAGCTTGATCTGCAGGACAGAGAGATTGTGGTTACGGCAATGAAGGGCAGTTATTTCACCCGGCCAATGAGCAATAAACAAACTGAAATTATGGAGATTGCTGAAAGGAAAACGATCTTTGGCTGTCGCATTTCCTGCGGCAGGCTGAAGGTCACCGAAAGGATAACCGGTTATCAGAAACGAAACAATTCCACCCAGAAACTGGTTGCCACTCTCTCGCTCGATCTTCCCGAGCAGACCTTTGAGACGGAAGGCCTCTGGCTGGAGATCCCTGAGCTGATCCAGAAGGAGATGGAAGAGAATCGCCTGCATTTTATGGGGGCGCTTCATGCCCTGGAACATGCGATGATCTCCATGTTTCCACTCCTTGTTCTCTGCGACCGCAATGATATCGGGGGTATTTCGTGCCCGACTCATGAACAGACCAACATCGCAACCGTCTTTATCTATGATGGACATCCTGGCGGGATCGGGCTCTCCCGGGAGGCGTTTACGAAGTTTGAACAACTGCTCTCCCGCACCGTGCAGACAATCCGGTCATGCCCGTGTGAAAACGGCTGCCCGTCGTGCGTACATTCGCCGAAATGCGGATCGGGGAACAGACCTATTGACAAGTTGGCCTGCATGCAACTGCTTGAACTGATATATCGTTCAAAAAATATGGTTGATAAAAATGTCGATGAGTTTAAAAATGTTATAATGGCGCCGAATATGACAAAAAGCAAAGAAAAAAAAGGACTTGACGTACTGCCGGCCCATTACGGTGTTTTCGACCTGGAGACGATCAGGTCAGCGGATGAGGTAGGCGGCTGGCAGAGGGCGGAGAAGATGGGGATATCGGTGGCCGTCGTCTATGATTCACAGCTCGATGGCTATGTGATTTATCTTGAAGATGAAATCGACAGGCTGGTCGACCATCTTGTCAGCCTTGATCTGATTGTCGGTTTCAATAACAAACGCTTTGATAATCGGGTCCTTTCCGGCTATTCAACGGTACAACTTGATGCCTTGCCGACCATTGATCTCCTGGAGGAGGTCAGCAATCATCTGGGCTATCGATTGAGCCTGGACAGGCTCGCAGAGCACACCCTTGGAACGAAGAAATCGGCGGATGGGATGCAGGCGCTCAAATGGTATAAGGAAGGGAAAATTCGAGAGATCTGTGAGTATTGCCGGCAGGACGTTGAGATCACGAAAAATCTCTTTCTTCATGGTCTGGAGAACGGACACCTTCTATTTAAAAACAAGGCGGGCAACATCGTCCGTCTGCCCCTCTCCCTTGAAAAAACAGTCTGCGCTGAATTCCTGCGAACAGGGAAGAAACTGATATAATTCCGATAGCCTGCCTATCTATCAGGGAAAAAAGGAAAGCTCAGATGAACCGAAGTGCGCTGGTATCACTGTCCATGACGGTCAGGGCACCGACGGGCAGGGTCAGGTTGTCACTGCAGTGCCCTGTCGGAAAACCACCCCAGACAGGTATATCGGCCTGGGCCGTTACCTCCAGCGCCCTCTGCCAGACTGTTTCGTGATGGCGTATTGTTTCCAGAGATTCCTGTTTGCTGTTCATTGAAAAACCGCCAAGAATCAAGCCGGCGATATCCTTGAACATGCCTGCATAATAGAGTTGCGTCAACATTCGATCAAGGCGATAGAGGGGCTCATTGGTATCCTCCAGAAAGACGATTTTTCCTTTCCAAAAGGGTGCAAACGGTGTCCCGAGAAGAGAGACGATGCAGCTGAGATTGCCGCCGGTGAGGATCCCCCGGCGCATTTGTCCCCCACGCAGGATCTCCATCTTCTTCCAGGTAATTGTGTTTCGCCAATTGCCGAGCAGGCAGTGATGGAAACGTTCCAGGGCAGGTTTGCCTGATCCTGCAAGGGAGGTGAGAACGGGGCCATGCAGACTGATCAGACCTGTCTCTCTTTCCAGAAATGTATGGAGAACGGTTATGTCGGAAAAACCTATGAAGAGTTTCGGCATTTGTCGGATTTGCCCCAGATCGATCCTGTCCAGAATGCGCAGACAACCATAGCCGCCACGCACCGCCAGCAAAGCACCGACCTCTGGATCGGCCCAGGTCCGGTTGAATTCCTCCGCCCTGTTTGCGTCCGAATCGGCTAGATATCCGGAGCCGGGCCAGAGCGATTGGGGAAATCTGACCTTGAAACCCATGTCCTGAATGACCTTGACTCCGGATTCAAATCTCTGCCGGTCCAGGAGCTGTCCGGACGGCGCGACGATACCGATAGTGTCGCCAGGCTTCAGCGGAGGGGGGATGCGGGGATCAACCATTCTGATACACGGTGTTGTAGATGATCCGGAGACCGGTTAGAGTCAGCATCGAATTGGCTTCCGCCACTAAGTTTGAATACGGGATGATCAGATTTGCCATGCCGCCTGTGGCGATAACGCGCGGCAGCAAGTCCTCTGAGCCGGTCATCTCTTTGCCGAGAATCCGGACCAGGCCGTCGATCATGGAGCCATACCCGTAGAGGATCCCGCTTTTCATGGCCTGGATGGTATTTTTGCCGATGATCTGCTCGGGAGGTTCCGAGACATCAATATGGGGAAGTTTCGCCGTCCGGGTTGCCAGGGCCTCCATGGAAATGGCAATTCCGGGCAGGATGGCCCCTCCGATATAAGCACAGTCGCGGGTCACGCAGTCGAACGTTATGGCCGTGCCGAAATCTATCACGATCAGATTGCATTTGTATTGAGACCAAGCGGCTATGGCATTGACAAGCCGGTCGGCCCCGACCTCCTGGGGAGAATCCGTCTTGATCTTTATAATACCGCGGACATTTTTTTCAGAGACAACCAAAACGGGATGGCGTAGACTTCCGGAAAAATGCCTGTTGCACCAGGAATGCCAGGATGCCTCCAGAGAAGGTACGACACTGGCAATGACTATTCCGGTGATGCTGTTCTTGTCGATTCCGGTCATCGAAAACAGAGAATGGTAATGGACGGCCAGGCCGTCAGCCGTCATGTCCCGATCAGACTTGAACCGCCATTGACCAAGAAGTGAAGAATCATCAAAGAGTCCGACAACCGTATGTGAATTCCCTATATCAATGACGAAAAGCATTGGATTTCCTTTCTTAAATTAAAAACAGCCACATAGAGCTGAGAGCAATCTCATCTCTATTTTGGAATAACCTGCTATAAAAGTAGTGTCAAAATAGTATAAAAGAAAAGAAAATGAAAGCAATGAGGGTAAAATACTATGAAAAATCCCATTTTAGTATCGACATCGTTCGAAGACAGGCGTGACGCAGAAAAACTGGTGGCGATTCTTTTAAAGGAGCGTCTTATCGCCTGCGGCCAGATAGCCGGCCCTGTGACCAGTTCCTATTGGTGGAAGGGATCAATTACCACGTCCACCGAATGTATCCTTTCGATGAAAACGACCGCAGCACAGTACGAACGACTGGAAATGGCCATCCGGTCGAATCATCCGTATGAGATCCCTGAAATTGTGGCC
The DNA here is from genome assembly GCA_903901335.1 of uncultured delta proteobacterium. Lineage (GTDB taxonomy): Bacteria > Desulfobacterota > Desulfobulbia > Desulfobulbales > Desulfocapsaceae > CAIUQR01. Next base: position 11,872 of record CAIUQR010000022.1, read on the forward strand.
GTTCCGATCACCAGCATCAGCGACGATTACCGGGTTTGGATGGAGCAGGAGCTGGCCGGTTGATGGAAACTCCAATAAAAAAGTCAGGGTATCGACGCCGAAAACTGGGTGAGTATCAATGTCACTGCTGCAGGGAAAAAAAAGAGTTCTGCTGGAGCTGCCCCTGCGGTTTTCAGATCTGTGATGATTGCTTCAAAGAAAACGCCTGGGGAATCAGCAACGGACCCACCTGGATCTGTCCTGACTGTGAGAGGATCCGGATGACCTGACGAGCTGAATTTTTCATAGATTAACGAGAAGGGATGAGAGCGTTTTCCATCGGATTCTTGACATTGCCTATCCCTTTACATAGACTTTAAAGAGAAGTGACCAGCCAGGAGGAAAAAGAGATAACGCATCGGTTCCCGATAACCGAATCAGAATATCTCAATCTCAATCCAGCAGGAGACGCCATGGGAAGCCGGATTATGCTGTTGGCATTTTTCATAACCAGCCTGACGACGCTTGCCTGCACCCCGCCGGAACCCAAGAAAGGAAAAGAACCCGTCACCCTGCAGCTCAAATGGCTCCATCAGGGCCAGTTTGCAGGCTTCTATATGGCTAAGGAAAAAGGCTATTACACCGCGGAAAATCTTGATGTCACCTTCCTGGAAGGTGGCAAGGATATAAACCCTTGTGAGCGTTTATGCACGGGAAACGCCGATTTTGCCATCGTCTCCGCAGAGTCGGTTTTTACCAAACATACGGAGAACAGCAATGCAAAGGCCGTGGCGGTCATCTACCAGCGCAGTCCCGTCGTTTTTGCCGCTAAAACCGAATCGCACATTGTCCGGCCACGGGATTTTGCCGGCAAGACCATTGCCGTGGGCAATGTGGAAGGAGGAGGCTTTGCCGAAGCCCTGGTTCAATTCAACACTTTGATGAAAAAAACGGGTCTGACCCCAAGCGATTACCGGACAGTGCCGTATGACCCTCTTTTTAAGGATTTTCTGTCTACTAAGGCCGATATCACCCCCACCTACCTCGTCAATGGGGCAATTCAGCTCCGCACAATGGGCATTACACTCAATCTCATCTGGCCGGGTGATTACGGCATACCGTTTTATTCAGACACCTTAGTGACAACAGGCGCATATCTGCGGGAGAAACCGGATATTGCCTTGCGGTTTTTCCGGGCCTCCATGAAAGGCTGGAAGGATGTCGTGGAGCAGGTTGATGAGGCCGTGGAGGTGACCATGAAATACGCGGCCGGTACGGACCGCACATTCCAAAGGAACATGATCGAGGCCCAGATGCCGCTGGTTCATACCGGCGAGCACCCGATCGGCTGGATGGAGCCGGTGATATGGAAATCCATGTATGAGATCCTGGTTGATCAGGGAATTATCACGAAACCTGTGCAGGATCTTGAGTCCGTTTACACGTTTGATCTCCTCTATGCCCTCTACGGCCGTGCCGGTGAGAAATGAAGCTTAAGAATAAGATCCTGCTGATCTTTTTCATTATCGCCCAGCTGCCGGTGCTCCTGACCGGTTATCTGGCCTATCGCATCAACAAAGAGACCCTCGAGCAGGAAACCATCTCGTATCTGGTTGCGACCAACCTGCAGAAAAGCGTTCGGATCAACCACTGGATAAACAACGCTGCCCATGATCTTGAATATTTGGCCAGTATTCCGTTTTTACGAGAAAAAATTATAAAAGAAATCGACAAGCATGATACGCATACTTCGGAACATGAACAATTTCAAGAAGATGTTATCCAAAATTACCTGCGGCCGATGATGCTGAAGGGGGGATTCATTGAAGTGTTTATCCTTCGTCTGACAGATGGCCTTATCCTGCTCTCGACCGACAGCCTGCAGGCGGAAAAAATCAAAGAAAACAGACCCTATTTTTTGGAAGGACTGACAGGCACATATGTCCAAAATGTTTTTTATTCTATTGCATTACAACAACAAGGGATGGTAATTAGCACACCCATCAGTGATGCCGGCGGACATCCTGTCGCTGTCCTTGCGGCTCGTCTCAATTTGAAAGATCTCTCCTCCATTATGGAGGAACGCAGTGATCTGAAAGCAACCGAGGATACCTATCTGGTCAATCCCCAGAATTATTTTATTACCGAACCACGGTACGGGAAGGAATATGCCCTGAGAAAAACTGTTTATACTAAAGGGGTGCAAAATGCATTGCAGGGACAGAACGGAACCGCCTTTTATCCCGATTATCGGGGAATACCTGTGATCGGCGCTTATAAGTATCTGCCGGAGCGGTCAATTGCGCTGATTACTGAAATAGATCAGGAGGAATATCTTGCGCCGATCAAACGTCTGCAGAGAACCACCCTCGGCATTGGTGCCCTGATGGCGGTTCTCTCCCTGCTGGCAGGCTGGATATATGCCGATGCCCTGTTGAACCCCTTGCTTCGCTTGGTTGCGGCGGTCAACAAAACAGGCGCGGACAATCTCATTTTCACTGAAGCAATACCAGGAAAACATGAAATCGCCCAACTGGCGAAAGCCTTTGCCGGAATGACTGAACGCCTGCAGGAGACTCTGGTCTCACGTGATGAACTGCAAAAAGAAGTTGAGGAAAGAAGAAAGGCTGAGGCGGAACTGCAAAACGCTTTGGTGCAGCTCAGCCGTTCCAATAAGGAATTGGAGCAGTTCGCCTATGTGGCCTCCCATGATCTGCAGGAACCGTTGCGTATGGTGTCGAGCTATGTCCAACTGCTGGCCGAACGCTATAAAGACCAGCTCGATGAAAAAGCGCAGAAATTCATCAATTACGCAGTTGACGGAGCTGTACGGATGCAGGTGCTGATTCAGGATCTGCTGAGCTTCTCCAGGGTGAGTACCAGAGGACTCGCCTTTTCACAGGTTGACTGCAATGTCCTCCTTGCCGAGGCCATCGATAATCTGCAGACCTCTATCCGCACTGCAGAGGCTGTTGTCACCAGCGATCTGCTGCCCGCGGTTTATGGCGACAAGATCCAGATCGTGCAGGTCTTTCAGAATCTGATTGCAAATTCCATCAAGTTCTGCGCGAATAAACCGCCGACGGTTCATGTGAGCGCGGAGTTGAGTGCCGGCACTTGGCGGTTTTCCGTACGGGACAACGGGATCGGCATTGATGTGAAGCATACGGATAAAATCTTTGTGATCTTCCAGCGTCTCCATACCCGCGAGGAATACCCCGGCACCGGTATCGGCCTTGCCCTGTGCAAACGGATTGTCGAGCGGCATGGGGGTGAAATCTGGTTTGAATCGGAAGTGGATAAGGGCACCACATTTTATTTTACCCTCCCGAAGACAGAGGCCGAGATCTGAACGGGAAGAAGGTTTATATCTCTATAGACAGGAGAAACGGATGATGCACAGTGAAGGTAAGATGGTTGAAATACTTCTTGTTGAAGATAATCCCGGCGACGCTGATCTTGCCAGGGAAACCTTATTGACCAGTAAGATTAAAAACAACCTGCATGTGGTGAGTGACGGGGAGAAGGCTATGGAATTCCTAAGAAAAACTGGTGTATACACCTCCGCCCCAAGGCCGGATATCATCCTCCTCGATCTTAACCTGCCAAGAAAAGACGGACGTGAGGTGCTGGCCGAGATCAAACAGGATGACGAGCTGAAACGGATTCCGGTGGTGATTCTCACGTCATCGAAGGCCGACGAGGATGTAATTAAAAGCTATAATCTCCATGCCAACTGCTATATCACCAAGCCGCTTGATTTTTTTCAGTTCACTAAGGTGGTGCAGTCGATCGAGAACTTCTGGCTCACAATCGTTAAGTTGCCGAATGGGAATGTTTAATGCACGAAGCCATAAATTTATTGCTGGTTGAAGACAATCCCGGCGATGCCGAACTGATGCACCTCATCCTTGAGGGCATCAGCGAGCCGAGATATACAGTCATCAATGTTTCACGGCTGGAGCAGGCACTGCAGGCCATCAGATCTGAGCCGTTCGATATAGTCATTCTTGATCTGGGGCTACCGGACAGCAGCGGCATTGATACCCTGCGGACTCTTATCAAAGCTGCTCCCATGCTTCCCGTCGTCGTGCTGACCGGCAATCTCGATGAGCAGATCGGCCTCGAGGCCGTCAAGGCCGGAGCCCAGGATTTTCTCAATAAAGGGCAGATCAGCTCTCAATTATTGCTTAGGGTCCTGCGCTACGCCTTTGAACGTAAGCAGGCAGAGATCAACCTGCGCAATGCTGAGCAGCAGTTCAGGACCATTCTTGATGCCCTGGATATTCAGGTCCTGCTGATGGGTATCGATCACCGTATCAAATGGCCGAACCGCAAGGTCTGCGAGTCCTTCGGTCTTCCGCGGGAGGAGATCATCGGCAGATTCTGTTATGAGCGCTGGCCCGGACAGAACAGTTTATGTGAAGGCTGTCCGGTGGAACGGGCTATCTCTACCGGTGACTACCAGTGTGAATACAGGAAGTCGAAAATCGATAAGACCTGGGACATCAAGGCCTGTCCGGTCTTTGACGAGCAGGGCAAGATCAGCAGTATCGTTGAGCTGCGCACCGATATTTCCGACAGGGTTCTCCTGGAAGAGCAGTTCTTCCAGGCCCAGAAGATGGAAGCGATCGGGCGCCTGGCCGGCGGTGTTGCTCATGACTTCAACAACATGCTGAGCGTCATCCTCGGCTTTGCCGAGATGGCCAAGGCGAAGGCGCCCGAGACTGGAGAATTTTCTGAATACCTCGACCAAATTCTGCAGGCCGGGACAAAATCGGCGGATCTTGTGCGGCAATTGCTGGCCTTCTCCCGAAAACAGACCGTAGTTCCTCAAGTTATCGATTGCAACAGGATCCTTGCAAGCAGCCAGAAAATGCTCAAACGGCTGGTTGGCGAGGACATCGACGTGCGTTTCAAACCGGCCCCGGATCTGTGGAAGGTGATGCTCGATCCAACTCAGCTTGATCAGGTCATAGTCAATCTGACGGTCAATGCCCGCGACGCAATTCTCGGCGTAGGTATCCTCAGCATCGGAACCTCCAATGTTGTTCTCGATGAGGAGTATTGCCGCATTCATGTTTATGTACATCCAGGAGAATATGTATTGCTTGAGGTCAGCGATACCGGTTGCGGCATGTCCAAAGAGGTCCTGTCTCAGATCTTTGAACCGTTTTTCACAACAAAGAAACGAGGGCAGGGGACCGGACTCGGCATGTCAACAATCTTCGGGATTGTTAAGCAAAATAACGGGATCATCAATGTCTACAGCGAGGTAAATCACGGCACAACGATCAGGGTATATTTCCCCCGTTTTGCCGGAGATGATGCGAGACCTGTGAAAAAGAAAGAGCATGCCTCCAGCGATGGGAATGAGACGGTGCTGATTGTCGAAGACGATCAGGCGATTCTTGAGATCTGTCATACTATACTTTCCGACTCCGGTTATACGGTGATAACCGAAAAAGATCCTCTTAAGGCCATAGAGTATGCTGCACAGCTGAAAACCGGCATCGATCTCCTCATTACCGACATCATCATGCCGAACATGAACGGCAAGGAACTGCAACTGGCCATAGAGAAACTCCGTCCCGCTATCAAAACCTTGTTTATGTCCGGCTATACTTCGGATATTATTGCCCATCAAGGTATTCTGGCCGAAGGAGTTCATTTTTTGCAGAAACCGTTTTCCAAAGAGCAGCTTTCCCGAAAGGTCAGGGATGTGCTTGATCAATGATTACGAGATCACTCAAAGATCAGAAGATTGTCTTGATAAAATCACAATATTGCTGAAAATTAAGGCAAAATTCCTTGAAGTTTTTTCATTATAATGCTATCCACCAGAATATTCTGAGGGATTTGTTCAATGCATTTTATCTACAATATCGCACAACTACTTCTTGTTTTCTTTTTTTGGCCGTTGATTGCCGCAGTGATTGCGATCAATCCAAAGAACCGAAGACACATCCCCAAACGGCTGGGATGGGGATTGCCGCCTGCAAATAGGTTATCAATTCCCGGAAAAAAGACGATCTGGGTGCATGCCCTGTCTGTCGGTGAAGTAACCTCCTCCCTGCCGTTGATACGCGGCATTCGTGAGACCTTCAATATCAATTTGGTTTTTTCGGTCACGACCCGGACGGGATACAAACTGGCCGAAGAAATAATAGCTCCCCTTGTGGACCGGATCGTTCCTTTTCCCTTGGATATCCTGCCGGTGGTCAATTATTTTCTCACGAGGATCCGGCCGGATGTCTTTATTCTGGTCGAAACGGATTTCTGGCCGAACCTGCTTGCCGTCCTACAAAAGAAAAAGATCCCGGCTCTTCTGGTCAATGGCCGGATCTCTAGAAAGTCCATAAGGTTATACAGACGATTCGGCTTTTTCTTTCGAACTCTTTTTTGTTCATTCTCAGCCCTGAGTATGCAGACGTCAATAGATCGGGAAAATTTGATTGCCCTGGGGGTTCCCGAAAACAAGATCTTCACCCTTGGTAACCTGAAATTTGATATCTTGCCCCTTTCCGGGAAGAAAACTGATCCGGTTCCTTCTGGAATCCGTATCGTTGCCGGATCGACGCACCGTGGCGAGGAAGAAGACCTCTTGCTTGCTTATAAGAAATTAAAAAAACATTATAATAATTTTTCCCTCGTGATCGCCCCCAGAGATATCTCCAGAGGGAAAGAGATTCAACGTCTGGCGGAGTCTTTGGGGCTTGTGGCCTCCTGTCACATGGAGGGGGGGCTCAAGCCGTTGCCTGACCTGCTGATCCTTGACACCATCGGCGAACTGGCCGGGTATTATCAAACCTGCGATATCGCCTTTGTCGGCGGTAGCCTGGTTGATCAGGGAGGTCATAATCCCGTCGAACCCGCAGTCAACGGCGTCCCTGTGCTTTTCGGTCCGCATATGGAGGATTTTGCCGAAATTGCCCTCGACCTGATCGCAGTTGGAGGCGCACTCCAGGTCCAGGATGCCGATTCACTTTTCCATACCCTGGAAAGGCTGCTTGCCGATCCCGCTTTCCGCCTGACAATAGGAACAGCGGCATCTGCGTATATTAACAGAAAACAGGGGGTAACCAAGAAGCACCTGGAGTTGATCAGGAAGTTTCTGTGAACAGATTTCACCGGTTTGTTGCCGATAATCTCCTCTGCGCGGTAACATGCGCCTTTGCCGTGGGCATCTTTTGTTCTTCTGTCCTGCCAGGTCTGCCGCTGCAGATTTCCTGCCTGGTGCTTGTCGGCAGCCTCACCTATTTATTTTTCCGCTATCACTGGGAAAAGTCGGCAAGGACAATGGTCCTGCTCCTCTTCCTTGGCCTTGGCATCCTCTGCGGGAGTAATTGCTATAAACCCCCTGCAGATCCATCCCACATATATAATCGTGTAGAAGCAAAAAAAGAGGCTGTTATCATCGGCATTGTAGACAGACTCCAGGGATATGACGGCCAGATGAGCAGGGCGGAAATAACTTGTGATTCCATATGGCTTAAAGACGAAAAGGGCTTCGTTCCGACCACGGGACTGATCAGCCTGGGCTTGAAGGACATCTGGCCGAAGGATGTCCTGCCCGGTGACCGGGTCATTATCCGGGCACATCTCAACCGCCCGCAAACCTTGCGGACTGCGGGCAGCTTCAATTACATCCATTACCTGGCCGAAAAAGATATCTGGATAACGGGCATTATCGAGTTACCTCTTTTTATTCATAAAACCGACCCGGTACAATCCCTGTCCCACACCCTCCGCTATGCGGCCGAACGTGCCCGTGTGCACATCGGGGCTGCCTTTGACAAGAGCGTCGATCCGCAGCTTGCCGGACTCTATAAGGCGGTTGTGATCGGCGAATGGTCCGGCATTGACAACGATTTGCTCGAGCAGTTCAAGGGCACAGGATGTATGCACATCCTGTCCATATCGGGTACGCATATGTCGATAATCGGGGTCTTTCTGTTTTCAACCCTCTACTGGCTGCTCAAACGTTCCGAATGGCTGATTCTGCATCTCGACATAAAAAAGACCGCCGCAATGGCGTGTCTTCCTCCCCTTTGTATTTACGCACTCCTTGCCGGTTCAAATACGCCGGTCATGCGATCGATGATCATGAGCATTGCCGTGATAGTTGCGCTCTGCGTCAACCGGAAAAAAACAATCTTCGCCACCCTGTCGCTGGCTATGCTCTGTCTCCTTGTCTGGCGGCCGGCAAACCTGTATAATGTTTCCTTTCAGCTTACCTTCGCCGCAGTCGCGTCAATCGCCGCCATCTTTCCCTTTCTCTCCCGACTTCTCCTTCCTCAGGAAGAAAACGGCAAAGGAGTTTCTGCGGTTCCTGTCCGTCTGCGAAACTGGCTGATTGCTGCTCTCGCAGTTTCGGTTTCGGCGACTCTCGGCACCGCGCCTCTTCTCCTCTCTTCGTTCAACCGGATCTCACTTATCGGACCGCTGGCCAATATACTTATCGAACCTGTGATCTGTTTCTGGAGTCTGACCTTGGGCTTTCTTGCTATCCCCTGTGTGTTCCTGCTTCCAGCCCTGGTCCCGTTTCTCTTGCGTGCAGGCTCGCTGGGATTGACAGTATCGATCAAGTTAGCCACCTTTTTAAATGGATTTCCATTGGCGAGCATTTGGCTGCCGACACCGTCGCCGGTCCTGATTATATCCTTTTATGTGGCTCTTTTTTTTGTTCTGACCGGGCTCAACTCCAAAAAAGGTATCCGGTGGACGGCATGGCCGCTTCTTTTGATAACTCTTTTTTTCTTTTTTCTGCCGCCGTCGGAATTATTAAAATACTTTCTGAAAAATTCGGCAATTACATTTATCGATGTGGGGCAGGGTAGTGCCGTTCTGCTTGAACTGCCTGCCGGGAAAAGGGTCCTGATTGATGGAGGCGGCCCGGCCTCCCCCAAATTTAATACCGGCGAGAAAGTTATCGGGCCGTTTTTATGGAAGAAAGGGATCACTAAGATCGATTCGGTGATCATTACCCATCCCGATGCCGACCATTATAATGGCGTACCCTTCATCCTTGAACACTTCCTTCCCGATACCCTCTGGATAAACGGATCGGCCGGTCATGACCAGGGGTATACCGAACTCCTCGATCTTGCAAAAAAGATTAAGATTCCTATTCGGACCCCTGTTGGAGATGAGCTGCTGTTGAAAGCGGGAGATGCTGAGGTTTCCGTTATTGAAAACCCGCTGGCTATAATCGACAAAGGACCCGATCCAGGTAATGATGGAGGCCTGGTTATTAAATTTACGGATAATACATTTTCCGCAGTTTTTCCGGGAGATATCAGTAAAAAGGTTGAGGCATTGCTGATTGCCCGGCCGGACAGGCTGCAGGCGAAGATCCTCCTCGCGCCCCATCATGGCTCGTCTACCTCAAATTCCGCCGCTTTTCTGGAGGCGGTTCATCCGGAATTTCTGATTGTGTCGGCCGGTCCCACACATGACGGCATTTTCCCGGCCAGGGATCTGGCAGAAAAGGCAGGTAAGTACGGCACGAAAATGGTGACCACAGCCCTGAACGGCTGCATCATGGTGTCCTCTGACGGCAGGGGATTTTTGGTGGCCGCAGGTAACGGCATTTCGATGGACAAACAGATTCCTCGAAATCCTTGACTGTCCGAAATAAGAGCTGCCCGGTGAGAAATCCCCGGAAAATTCGTACCTGAATAAAGGGAGGAATCAGACTTCCGTAAAATCTGATGGAGCCTTTTTAAGAAATTTCAAAAACTTTGCCTTCTCAACACAATTCGAATAGGCCTGATCCGGACTAACCATCTTCTTTTCCAGAAATTCCATGATTGCATCATCCAGGGTCTGCATACCAAATTTCTTTCCCGTCTGCATCGAGGACAGGATCTGATAGGTCTTTCCCTCACGGATCAGGTTGCGAACGGCCGGGGTGGCGATCAGAATCTCGAGGGCAGCGCAGCGCCCTTTAATGTCGATCCGTTTAAACAGGGTCTGGGAAACCACAGCCTTCAATGCGTCGGCCAGTGTCGATCGGACCTGGCCCTGCTGACCGGCCGGAAAAATTTCAATAACCCGGTCTACCGTCTTCATCGCATTGATGGTGTGCAGCGTACCGAAGACCAGATGGCCGGTCATTGCTGCCTCCATGGCCAGAGAGATCGTTTCCAGGTCACGCATCTCACCGACCATGATGATGTCGGGGTCCTCACGCAGGGCACCGCGCAGGGCGGCGGCGAAACTCTTGGTGTGTGTACCGACCTCGCGGTGGTTGATGACACATTTCTGGCTGTTGTGGACAAATTCGATCGGGTCTTCGATGGTCAGGATATGATCCTTTCTGACCTTATTGGCCTCATCGACTATGGCTGCAAGTGTTGTAGATTTACCGGAACCCGTGGGTCCGGTAACCAGGACAAGCCCTTTGGGAAGATGGGCAAGCCGGGCGATGACCTTCGGCAGACCGAGTTGCTCGCAGGTCATGATCTCGCTTGGAATTTCACGGAAGACAGCACCTATGCCGAATTTCTGCTGGAAAAAGTTACATCGATAACGGGCGAGTCCAGGTATTTCATAACCGAAATCCACATCTCCATTTTCCTCGAACACCTTGATCTTCTCTTCAGGACAGATCTCATAGAGCATGGACCGCAATTCGTCATTGCCCATCCTCTTGAATTTTACCCTTTCCATATCACCGCGGATACGAAGAATCGGCTGTTGTTCAGCAACCATATGCAAGTCAGAAGCGCCCTCATCATTCATCAATTTAAAAAACGCATCTATCTGGGCCATAATCTATTCCTCTGTCAGATTTTTTACCGACCTTTACAGTACCAATTTGTTTTTTATATAATTCACAACGTCCTGAGGATCATCCAGAATCTCGAATAACAAAATATCATCTTTGCTGATATTGCCGTTTTTCATCAGTGTACCCTTGAGCCAGCCAACCAGTCCATTCCAAAAAGTGCTTCCTACCAGAATAATAGGAAAGGGTTTGATTCTCTGGGTCTGGATTAAAGTAAGAGACTCAAACAATTCATCAAGAGATCCAAAACCTCCGGGCATGCAGATGAAGGCCATGGAATATTTCATAAACATTACTTTCCTAACAAAGAAATATTTAAAATTCAAGGGAAAATTTGTATAGGGATTGGCGGCCTGTTCATGGGGAAGGCTGATATTCAGACCGATGGACACACCACCGGCCTCCAGAGCCCCCTTATTGGCAGCCTCCATGATCCCCGGACCTCCACCGGTAATAACACCGTACCCTGACCTGGCGAGTTCGGCAGCGATGCTCTCGGTCAGTTTATAATAGGGGTCATCGGGAGGGGTTCGGGCCGAGCCGTAAATGGTTACCGCCGGGACATCTATCGCCGACATGGCATCAAAACCTTCCACAAATTCAGACATTATCCTGAACATGCGCCATGAATCACCGACAATCGTGTTGTCGAGGATGTATTTCGGTTCTCTTCTGATCCGCCTTCTTTCAGTGAATTCATTGCCGTTATTCATTAGTTACCATTAACCTCGAGATAATATCGGGCCGACTCAGCTATCTTCGGAGTCACAGTATTCCGGACCAGTACCCTGGTAAACCAGATTGCCGCTTTTTTCTTCTGACCCTGTTTCAGGCAAATCAGACCATTCTGGAGTTGTGCCTCAGCTTTCGTCTCCTTGTTTTTAAGACAAAGGCGCAGGTTGTTCCGTGCGGCGATATATTTCAGGCAGGCCGTCTGGGCCTTGGCAAGACCTAGTCTCAATCGGAGACTGCGGGGGGCCAGTTCCACACTTTTTTCGCAAAGCGAAAGCGCTATCTCATTGCCCTCACCCTGCTCAAGATAAACTTCTCCCAAAAGCCCCATCACCTCGGCGTCGAATTGATCAAACTGCAAAGCCCTCTGCAACCAGATCATTGCCTCATCTTTCATTCCCAAACCATAGTACGACTTTCCCAGGTAACGAAAAGCACGTCCTGCGTTTTTTGCACCTTTGGCGTTGCCATACCAGAGTGAGAGCATATCAACCGCTTTTTGAAATTTTCCGCTTACACAGTAGAGTCTCCCTGCCTGGAATTGGAGATCATTTTTCATCAGGTCTTCTGGACCATCGGGTTGGACGGCCAAAGCCCTTTCGAATTTGGCAAGTGCCAATCCGTCATGTCCGAGGAGTACTTCCCCCAAGCCCAGATTATAGAGGGCCATGAAATTTTCCGGATCAAGAGCAAGCACCCTGTCAAAACACTGGTGGGCCATCCTGTGTCTGTCCATCATTGCACAGGTAACACCGAGACTGTTTAAGAGATTGATATTATTTTTATCACATATCAGCCCTTTTTTATACTCCCGTACTGCATTTTCCAGGTCACCGTCGCTGAAAAAGATATCCCCGCTGATATTCAGACTGACCGCATCAAAGACAACCACACTGCCGGGACCAAAAAAGGCAGCATGCAACAGGGCTTTTCGGCAGTTATGGGGGATTTCTTTTTTTGAAAAATCAGCTAATGGATATGAGCCGATTCCAGCAGAGAGGAGAGTATCCCCTCCAATTTTCCTTTTAATGTCTTTGATTTTCCGCTGCACCCAAGCCAGGGCCTTCCGGGAATTCATCCCTTCCAGAAAGACATAAAAATCATCATCTTCGCGAAAGATTGCACCATCAATGGATCCGGCAAGATATGCATGGAGCGACTCAGTATTGCCGGATTGAAACTGAACAATGGAAAAAAGATCGGAATTTTTCCATTTCCGAGAAAATTCCGCCAGAACCTGTCTTGAAGGTTGTCGCAACGGATGTTGTTCCGGGTGAGCAAGCAGAGAAAAATGGCAGAAACTGAAAGGGCCCCGTCTGCAAGCCACCTGCAAGGCCTGCCAGGCCTCATCAAGCAGTGACAGACCGGCGGTGGCCGGCTCCGCTGCATTTTTCCTGCTGCAACCGATATGAACCCGGGGGAAGTTCTCTCTGCGCAGCCACGAGATCAACATTGCCCCGATATGGGAAGCTGACTCCTCTTCTTCGTGTTCGGTGACTAAAGCAAAGATGCCATGCCCGAGATAATGGACAGGGAACCGGTAATCCGCAAAACTGGTTAGCGAGAGTGCGGCATTGCGGCTGTACAGGATTGCCTCACTTGCTGATCTCACTCTGGGGAAGAGTTCAATCAACATCAGAGAAACATCAGTGGAATCTTTTAAAATTTTCAGGACATCGTGGAGGTTGGCCGCATTCAGGAGACCAGTATCGCGGTCAACTCGTTCACGTTTCAACTGGGAAAACTCCTGCAAAGCCTTATTCCGAATCTCAATCAACCATTCATGATCTGCTTTCTGAGCAAGAAACGGATCAACCCCCTGTATGACCGCAACAACCGTTTCATCTCCTATAGGGAAGGGGAGAATAAAACTATTATCATGCGCACAGGCCCTGTCTGGATTCTTATCGGTCCCAAGAATGACCTTCTGGACGCATTTGATCATCTCGGAAGAATGAAAAAAACTCTTTAACACAGAATTCTTAGTGAGAAAAAGTATCTCCGAGACAGTTGGTATCTTTTCTTTTAATATCCGGGAAAACGGGAGAGAAAATCTCTTAAAATCGTTTTCGGTAAGTGGCAGGTCACTATATGGAGCTGGAAAAAAAATCATTGGAAGGCCTTTTCCGCACCAAAGAACCCAAGTATCAATGACGCCAGCTCGACGATTTCATCCTCCAACACAGTGCGCAGATCAATAAGAAGACCTTCGTTTTCAATTCTTCCGATAATGGGCACTGTCAGTTTACGAAATTCTTTTTCAAGGACATTCAATCCGATATGTCTCGGTTTTAACTCAATAGCCCAGCTGGCCAGGTTGTACTCGGGCATCGCCCCTCCACCGACCCGTGAAACGACGGGGACAAGCCGGACAGCACAAACTGGAGAAATTTTCTTTTCGATCCTGCGCAGTATACGTCTCCCTCTGTTTTTCATGAGATCGGCACCTTGTGTCAGCATCGCCAGGGTTGGGATATTTTTCAAGGCTGTGTTTGTATCGTAGTAATTTCGCAATATATTTTCAAGAGAGGCGAGGGTGAATTTGTCAATTCGCAAGGCTCGGTTCAATGGATTTTTCTTTACCTTTTCTATAACCTCTCTTTTACCGGCGATAATCCCCGCTTGAGGCCCGCCAAGCAACTTGTCCCCACTGAAGGTGACGACATCGACCCCGGCGTTGATGACCTCCTGGACAGTCGGTTCCTTGGGTAGACCAAAGGAAGAGAGATCAATCAGACAGCCGCTGCCGAGATCTTCCATTACCACCAGTCCGTTTTTTCGAGCAAGAGCCACCATTTCTTCAACCGGAACTTCAGATGTAAAACCTATCATCCTGAAATTCGAGGTGTGAACCTTCAGCAGAAGCGCAGTCTCATCGGATATGGCGTCTTCGTAGTCTTTCAAATGGGTACGGTTGGTGGCGCCGACCTCGATCAGCTTGGCACCGCTTTTCTTCATCACGTCCGGGATTCGAAATGAACCTCCAATCTCGACCAGCTGTCCTCTGGAGACAATAGCCTCTTTGTTATTAGCCAATGTTTCAAGAACCAGAAGAACGGCAGCGGCATTATTGTTCACTACAAGTGCTGCTTCAGCACCGGTCAGTTCACAGATAATACCCTCAACCAGGTTGTATCGGCTGCCTCGTTTGCCTGTTTCGAGATTATATTCGAGGTTGGTATAATGCGATCCGGCTTCGGCCAAAGCGTGAGTGGCATTTTGGGAGAGCAGGGACCTGCCAAGATTGGTATGGATAACCACACCGGTTCCATTTATTACCCTGCGCAGATTACTTTGCAGTTTCTTTTGAAGAGCGCAACGAAAAGAATATTGCCAATCTTCATCGGATCTTCCCCGGTAGCCGTCATCATTGCGCAGAATTCGTTGTCTTTCTGTATCAATACATTCCTGAACTACAAGTTTAACAAGCATCATAGGGATTGTATTTTCGAATTCGGCGGACAGGTTACTAATACATTCATCTACTTTGGGTAGATTTCTGAGGAGCTCTTTTTTGTCTTCCATTTATTTATATGTAATCAAGTTAAAGAATTTTCCGAGTCTACCTCTTTGAAAATAAGGCCGGTTCATTCCAATTGCCATGTTACGATTTTCATTGATAAAAAGCAAACTATTTTCTTTTTGGTGCAGAGGTTGGCAATTACGCATAAATCTTAGACAAGACATTCTTAATATAAATGCTTTTAATAGTTGACAGCCCCTGGCGTATCGGGTAGTTTGCCGCGGTCTTTGGGAGGCGGGGGCTTGATTGCGGAATCGACCAGGCGAGCGAGGAACAAAGATGCAGGAAGGAGTAAAAGAGTATTGACAGACAGGGAAGAAGAAGTTAAAGTCTTCGTCTCGGCGCGCAGAAAAAGCGCGTTGTTTTTTGTGTCCTTGAGACACGCGGCCTTTAGGGCCGGAACGATCCTTGAAAACTGAATAGCAGAATACAGC
>CAIUQR010000023.1 GCA_903901335.1 uncultured delta proteobacterium
ATATCTGTGCGGCCCAAAAAGCAGCCCTCATGCGACAACAAAATGGTGCAGGAAAGGAGATTTTCGCATTTATCGCCCAATTAAAGACGGCAAGAAAAGAACTTGAAAATCGCTTTGTGGACGCTGTTGCATAAGTTAGATCAGCAAAATCTTCAGAACGGTCAGGCATAAAGACTTAGAGGAAAAATACCTCAAAAGCTCAAGACTGAAATGCAGGTTTTCACCTCGCAGGTGAGGAAAAGCTCAAAACCACTGCTTATCCTCACCCATTGATTTTTATCTTCTTAACGTCGATAAGTTATATATTTCGCAGCAGTTCGATTGTCTCTTCGATCTCCTCTCTGGAAACTGTGCGGCGAATTTTCTCCATCTCTTCCATTTTGTTGGCAAAACGGATGCCCTCTGCGGCACTGATCCATTCCAGCTGCAACCGCTCGGAGCGGATTCCCATCTTGCTCATTTTCTTGCGGATACGAGTAACGCGCTTTTCGGTCCAGTGGTTGGCATTGATATAGTGACAGTCGCCGATATGGCAGCCGCTGACCAACACCACAGGCGCACCGCGGCGCAAACCATCCCAGATGAATTTTTCATCCACCCGGCCTGAACACATAACCCGCACCAGGTGCGCATTGGCTGGATATTGCAGGCGTGAAACACCAGCGTAGTCGGCTCCTGCGTATGAGCACCAGTTACAGGCAAAGACCACGATCTTGGACTCCGGTGCTGTCTCCAGCATGGCATCCACTTGTCCCAAGATCTGTTGATCCGTGTAATGGTTCATGCTGATTGCATCGAAGAGGCATTCAGCGGCACAGGTACCGCAGCCGGCACAGGCAGCCGAGTTGACCGACGCAGGCTGCTTGTTCTTCTTTTCCACAGTGATGGCGTTATACGGACAGACCTGAGCACAGATACCACAGGAAGTACAATTTTCCGCGATGACCTCCGCGGTGATCGGCTCCGTGGTGATCTCTCCCTTGTGCATCAGCCGTATGGCCCGCACGGCCGCAGCCGATGCCTGGGTGACACTCTCCTTGATATCCTTGGGGCCTTCCGCGCATCCGGCATAGAAGACACCACGGGTGGCGGCATCCACTGGCTGGAGTTTCGGGTGGGCTTCAAGGTAAAAACCGTCAGGCGTCAGCTGCAGCCCCATCATCTCCTGGAGACGCTGGGTGGAGGGAGCTGGCTGCATGCCCTGGGCCAGAACCAGCATATCCAGCTCATGGAATTCCAGGGTGGCATGAGCGCTGTTTTCTACCGCGACGCGCAGTCCTTTATCGGCGGTTTCTTCCACCGAGCCGGGAAGGCCGCGGATAAACTGCACCCCAAGTCGGCGGCTGCGGGCATACAGCTCCTCGAAGCCTTTGCCGAAGGCCCTGATATCGATGTAGAACACCTTCACGTCCATGTCCGGGTAATGCTCTTTGAGCACCAGGGTGGATTTGATGGTGTTCATACAGCAAGTGTTTGAGCAGTACCTGCCTCCTTTGCGCGACGATCGGGAGCCAACACACTGGATGAAACCGACCGATTTAGGATGTCCCATATCGGTCGGACGCACCAGTTCACCCCTGGATGGGCCGCCGGCGTTCACCAGTCGCTCAAACTCAAGGCTGGTCAGCACATTTTCAAACCGGGTGTAGCCGTACTCATCGAGTTCCGTCGGGTCATAGGGTTTGAGGCCGGTCGCCACGATAATGGTGCCCACGCGCAGGGCGATCTCTTCATCCGACATATGGAAGTTGATGCACTTCTTGTCGCAGACGTCGACACACTTGGAACAGACGGCAGGGTTATGCCCCAGACATTCCTTGATGTTGATCAGATACGATGAGGGGACGGCCTGCGGGAACGGGCTGTAAATTGCCCGGCGCGATGCCAGTCCAATATTGAATTCATCGGGGCGCACCACCGGACACACCATGGCACATTCGCCACAGGAGGTGCAGGCGGATTCATCGACAAATTTTGCTCTCTTGATAATCTTGATGTCAAAATTACCAACATACCCTTTGACGTCTACGACCTCACTCAAGGTCAGCAGTTTAATCCGTGGATGTCGACCGACATCCGTCATTTTCGGACCGAGTATTCAGATAGAGCAATCCATAGTCGGAAAGGTCTTGTCCAGCCGAGCCATTATTCCGCCTATGGAGGGTTGTTTCTCTACTAAGGTTACATCATATCCACAGTCTGCCAGATCAAGAGCCGCCTGGATACCGGCAATGCCGCCTCCGATGACAAGCGTCTTCTTGGTCAGGGGCAGGATATCCTCAGTGAGCGGTTCGAGGTGGCGGGCGCGGGCGATGGCCATATCGACCAGGGTTTCAGCTTTGCGGGTGGCATTGTCGACATCGTTCATGTGCACCCAGCTGCACTGCTCACGCAGGTTGGCCATTTCCATCATGTAGGGATTGAGACCGACAGATTGCACCATCTGCTTGAAGGTCGGTTCATGCAGACGTGGTGAACAGGAGGCGATAACCACCCGATTGAGCCGGTTGTCAAGGATGTCCTGTTTGATCTGGTGTTGCCCCGGCTCCGAACAGGCATAAGGGATATCCTTGGACAGGATCACGCCGTCCGCAGCGGCTGCATTTTCGGCAACCTGCCGACAGTTCACGGACTGGGCGATGTTCAATCCACAGTGGCAGACGTAGACGCCGATTCGGGGATCGCTACCGCTCCCGCCGGATTTCTGGGTGACACTCTGTGTTGTCATATTATCTTCTCCAATCTATTTCCACTGTATAGTCTTTACTATAACACTGGTTAAATCAAGCATTTCCATCTGTAACTCATCGCCACGGAAGGGATCCTGCATTGCACATCGCAAGTGGATCTGGCATTTCGGGCACGAGGTGATCAACAGGTCCGCACCGGTTTCCCGGGCCTGCTGCAACCGTTTGACCTGCATCGCCTTGGAAAAAGCGTCGCAGCCTGTCCAGGCGGTATTGCCGCAGCACATTGCCGCGTTGCCCGACTCGCGCATTTCCGAGAACCGGGTTGGCTGCAGGCGGTTCAGGAGCTGACGCGGCAGTTCGGCTCGACTTTCAAGTCGGCAGAGACGGCAGGAGTCCTGGAAGGTGATTACCTGGTCCAGGGCTGAAAATTGTACCGCCCCACGATCGATCTCCTGCTCAAGGAAGTCATAGAGATGAACGACCTCGAAATTGAGCTGCAGTCCCTGGCTTGGATAGGTGGTTTTGAACGTCATGTAACATTCCGGACAGGTCGTGATCATGGTTGTAATACCCAGACTGTTGAGCCGCTCCACATTCAGGCGGGCAACTTGTCCAAAATGTTTCTGTTCTCCAGACCAGAGCAGATCGTGTCCGCAGCAGCGCTCATCGCCCAGCAGTCGTGGGTGCACGTCAAAAAAGTTGAGCAGCCGGATACCGTCAAAGAGAATCTTCTCGGTATGCACATCAAGGTGCTTGCCAAAAAAGATATCGAAATACGGCGCACATCCGCCATAGAACAGAACAGGAGATTCCTGGTCTATCTGCAGATCTTCCGGCAGGTTCCGCCACCGGTTCGGGGTCATGTCCCTGGATGCCATGGAGCGCATCAATGAATGGAGAAAACCGCCATGCGCTTCTTCGCCCTGGATAGTGTTTTTCCGGTACAGGTGGCGCAGTTCCTTGATGAAGTCAGGAAAGTTGACTGCCGACGGGCAACGCTCATAACAGAGGCCGCAGGTCAGGCAGGACCAGACATTCTCCTCCACATCTGATTTATAGAGATCGTTGTTGATCACGGCCGAGGCAATGCCACGGGCGGAAAAAGGTTTGCCAACCAGGGCCAGCGGACAGGCGGACGAGCATTTTCCGCAGTCCTGGCAGGCGTGAATATCATATTTGGCGATGAGTGCGGCGACATCTTCACGAGGTAATGCTCTCTGGTCACTGGGCGCCGGACCTGTTGGTGAAGTGGTGATTGTTGTTGGCCCCATCTTTTTAATATCATTTAAAAAGACGTGAAGGAAGTCGAGGAGATCATCCGCCTGTTCGGGCAGGAAGGTGGCAAAGCGCAGCCGTTCCTGACCAATGCCCATGAGGTCCAGGATCTTGCTTGTATCCTGGGTATTGCGAGAGGCGATCAGGGTTCCTGAGCCGTAGCGGCAGGTTCCCGGCGAGCAGCCCACCAGGGCAACGCCGTCCGCTCCCATGGCAAAAGCCTTGAGCAGCAGCGATCGATCGACCCTGCCGGTGCAGGGCACGCGCACCATGAGAACTTCCTCGGGAATGTCCCGTTTTTCATCCTGCAGGCTGAGAAAGGCTGCGTGGGGCCCCCAGTTACAGAGAAAGAGAATTATCTTGTTTGGACGATTCATAGTCGTTGCACTCTTATTGGGCTGCATCATTCTGAAGTATTTCCTCAAGGGCCTGTTCGAGATATTCCGTGTTTCTGTAAGGGCTGTCGGCAGCTCCTGTCGGGCAGACAGAGATACAGTTGCCGCACCCTTTGCAGATGGCTTCATCAACCTGTGCCTGCCAGCCGCCTACCTGGTTGTTCGTAAAGGTCACGGCATAATACGGGCATACACCGGCACAGCGACCACAGCCCCGGCATCGCCTGGAGGCTATCGTCACAGTAAAGCCCTTGCTTTGGCGAGGACCTCTGGGCAGAGCTGAGGCGGCCATGATAGCTGCGGCAGCTCCTTTTTTCAGGTTGGAGACATTCAATCCTGAAGGGTCGGCCAGAAAGAGACCGGGAACAGCGGTGGCGCAGGGGTTGGTGAACGGGATGTCGGAAACGTCTTTTTGCTGGAAGACGGGTTCAATATTCTTGTCCGGCAAGCCCTCCTGGTAGCTGTAGGGAATACGTCGACGTGCCTTTTCACCCATGATCACCGTGCCGGCCCGGATAACCTGGCGGTCAACTCCCGATTCAACCAGAATCTGGAAATCGCCGATGGTGCCGCGCAGCGCTATCACATTCCAGCCTGCAAAACTATGAATGTTTGCGTGGTCCAGGGCACCACTGACAGACTGTTCCTTGGTGCCGAAATGAAAGACATCGTGGTTCATTTCGGCCAGGTGCAAAGCGCTGTTCAGGATCGCCTGGGAGTTGCCGATAACCGCAGCGTTAAAATTGTAGTTGCGGTCAACAGCGGGGAGCGGCTTGAGGCTTTTGACCCGTTCAATGGAACGATGCAACAGTCCCTTGAAACGTTGCAGGGCCAGCTGCGGGTTTGTTTCCACAAGTCGCAGTATTTCTCCTCGCAGGTTGCAGGTTTCCACCATGGAACGGCTGATGCCTGTACCATGGAACAGGCTGTCTTTCAGACGGCTTCTCTGGTCGGTGCAGGCGCTGCAGACAAAGTTGAGCGGACAGCAGACGCAGGAAGCAAGGACGATTCTGGTGAGCCCTTTTTCCCTGGCAGTCTTGATAATGGTTTCCGTGCCGTCACTGATGCAGGCTGCGTTAATGATTTCGGCATGAACAATCGCCGAATCCTGCTCTTCCTGCTCTTTCAGGTACTCGGTCATGCCCTCAAGCCAGCCCAGCGAGTCGTTGCAGCGACAGGCAAAGACGCCAATGCGAATCTCGGGGGCGAGCCTAGCGTCCGGTACGGAGAAGGCCATGCCGTGTCCCTTGGTGCGATGGGCGGAACCGCCGAGCAGGATCAAGGCTTTTGCTGCGGCGTCAAAGCCGCGGATAATCATGTCATTAACATCTGTACGCGCAGCTTTAGGGCCGTACGCCCGGATAATGTCTTCACCGCGGATAGCGGGAGCCATGTTGGGATCGGCGATGATGATGACACCACCATGTTCAACAACCTCAACATTATGCTGCTTATGATTGATGGCACTGACGGCACCGCAGGCTTCGGTGCATTGAAAGCATTCTGAACAGACGCCACATTGGAGACATCGGCTCGCTTCTGCGAGAACCTGCTGTTCAGAGAGTCCCAGAGCAACTTCATGGAAGTTACGTACTCGCTCTGCAGGTTGACGTTCCGGCATTTCCCGCCGTTTCTGCCTGGGGATATCCTGTGAGATCGGTCTGAAGTCGATGTGTTGTGGCCGGGTCTCAACCCCTTGTGCGCTCTCTCCGGTCAGATCTCTGTGGATAGTCGAGGCAGCTCGAACGCCGGAAGCCATGGCATGTACCACGGTAGAGGGGCCGGTGACCGCATCGCCTGCCGCGTAGAGTCCGGGCAGGTTGGTCCGCTGTAGCGTATCGGTCACGATACAACCCCGCTCGGATACGGCAAATGGTGTCTCGGTCCCGGGGCTGAAGCTACCGACCTGGCCAACGGCAACAAAGGCAAGATCAAAGTCCATGTTCCATGGTGCCACCTGTTCATCAACAACCGGCCAGGCGATCCCCTGTTCATCTGGGGTGCCGGGTTGTGTGGCCTTGCATTCAAGGGACTTGAAGCAGCCGCCCCTGCCGTGAAACGCAGTGACCTGGGTACGGTCTTTGATGGTGATGCCCTCTTCGAGCGCTTCCCGTATTTCTTCTTTGTCGGCTGGGATCTCTTCCTGACTGAACCAGGAAAGCATGGTCACCTCAGCGCCGAGACGGGCAAGGGTTCTGGCCAGGTCAAAGGCCGAGTTTCCGTCACCGATAACCGCTGCCTTCTTGTTCAGGACGGTGATGTCCTGCCACTGTCTGCGGGTGAGGAAGGAGAGGCATCCCTCAACTCCGTCGAGATCCTCTCCGGTAACTCCGAGTTTGCGGTCAGTCCAGCTACCGACGGTCAAGAGGGTGGCGTCATAAGTGGCAGTCAGTTGGGCGAGTCCCTCGGAAAGATCAATATCCTGACCACAGGAAAAGCTTACCCCCATGTTTTCTATCGCTTGCAGCTCCTGATCAAGTACCGCTTCAGGGAGTCGGTGGTCGCCGATACCGTAACGAAGCAGTCCGCCGGGTTTTTCCTGCCGATCGAACACGGTGACGCTGTAGCCCTTTTGAGCGAGGTCCGCAGCGGCAGCGATACCTGCGGGGCCTGCGCCGATAACAGCTACTTTCTCCTTGCGGGGTTCTATCGCCTCACGACTCTGCAGGTCGGTAATTGGCTGCTCACTCTTTTGACTCTTCTCCTCGACGTAATCTGCCAGGAAGCGTTTGATTGCCCGGATGGAGACCGGCTCGTCCAACTCTTGCCGGCGACAGCTTTCCTCGCAAGGGTGGGTGCAGATCCTGCCGCATATGCCGGGCAGCACGTTCTTTTCGCGAATCAGCCGCAGGGCTTGTTCGTATTTGCCTTGAGCAGCCAGGGCCACATACCCTTGCACATTGACGCAAAGCGGGCAGCCGGCCTGGCAAAGAGGTTGCTGTCGTTTGTCGATGGTGGGGCGGCCTGGCAGACTTTTCCTGGAATGAAAGGTGATAGCCTTGGAGGTGTCGCAGCTGGTCACCGGACAGACATCGACACATTTGCCGCAGAGTACACATCTGCTCTGATCGACGTAGGTCTGATCTTTCTGCACCCGGACACTGAACCCCTGGGGCGTATGCTTGATGGTCGAAACCTTGGCAGGCAGCATCGTCCTGATGCGGCTGTTACGCAGAATCCTGATCAGGCCCGGACGGTGGGCAAAGTTGAAGGTCAGGCCGGACTGCATCCGATACTGTTCGGCTGCCAGCTTGACATTGAGGTCCGGATCTGAATCAACAAGGGTGACAGGTACACCCAGTTCACCCAGCTTATTGGTGGCGGCTATGCCCTCCGGGGTTGCCCCGAGAACAATCACCCGGTGCAGTCGTTCTTTCTGTCGTGTCATGATGCGATGGCTCCTGTCTTTCCTGCGGCGCGCTTTTCTTTCCCTTTCAAGGTGGAGACGCCGTAATCGAAACCCTTGTTGAAGGCTTTGGTATTTTTCTCCTCCGAACCCTTGGGAACAGATTGGAGTACCGTGTCCTGTGCAGCCTTTTTAGAAATTGCACCGGTGATGGCCGTGAAAAAACCGATCATAATAATATTGGCCATCATCTTGTGGCCCAGGCCTTCCGCCATGCGGGTAGCGGGGACTTCATAATGGGGGCAGGGGGCGGAGGTTGTGGGTACCAGGTCCTGGTCAGTCAGCAGGATTGAATCTTTAGTCAGGAGTTCGGCAAACTTGTCATAGCCGGCCTGGGACATGGCAACCAGAATGTGCGGTGTCTTCACATACGGATAGTGAATGGGGCGGTCGGAGATGATGACCTGGGCGTTGCAGGCGCCGCCACGGGATTCAGGGCCGTAGGCCTGGGTCAGGGTCGACTCCTTGTTGTCGCCCAGAGACGCGGCCATCCCGATAATGCGGCCAGCCAGGACGATACCCTGTCCGCCAAACCCGGTGACGATGATTTCTTGCTGGGGGGCAACGGTATTTTCAGTTGTGCTCATAATCTCCTCTACAAACCTGTCGGTTAGTCCTCACTCCGGCGGCAGGTGGCCTCATACAGGTCATCGCAGGTGCCGCGTTCTCTGTCGATAAACGTTCCCAGTATGACGCCCCGGTCAAAATCAATGTCCGCTCGGGCAGGATCCGCTCCATTTCGAATTATGGTTTTCTCCTGGTACAGTTTCAGGGTATCCAAGGACTTTTGCTTGTTTCGGCGTCCGTAGTTGATGGGGCAGGGCGCCAGGACCTCGATGAAGGAAAATCCTTTTTTGAGCAGAGCCTCATTGATGGCATTGGTCAGGTCCCGCACATGGAGAATGGTCCAGCGCGCGACATACGAAGCACCTGCAGCATATGCCAGGAGCGGCAGGTTGAACGGCGCGTCGGGATTGCCGAACGGAGTCGTTGTCGTTTTGGCTTTACTGGGTGTGGTCGCTGCAACCTGGCCGCCGGTCATGCCGTAGATGAGGTTGTTGACACAGATGACCGTCATATCCATGTTGCGCCTGGCTGCATGGATAAAGTGGTTGCCGCCGATGGCAAACAGGTCGCCGTCGCCACTGAAGACAATCACGTTCAGATCCGGTTTGGCCATTTTGATGCCGCTGGCAAAAGGGATGGCGCGTCCGTGGGTGGTGTGAAAAGAGTCCAGCTTGATGTATCCCGCGGCCCTGCCGGAACAGCCGATGCCGGAGACCATGGCGAATTCGTTATAGGGGATCCCGGTTGCCTTGATCGCAGTCAGACAGGAGGAAAAGACCGTACCAATACCGCAACCCGAGCACCAGATGTGGGGAATGCGGTCGGTGCGAATCAGGTCATCCAGCGGATGGGCACCGTGTTTTTCTTTTAAGGGCTGAGGATTTTTGCTCATGGCTGGAAGACCTCCTTGATCAAGGAAACCACCTTATCCGGGTGGATGATTGCACCGCCGGCGGCGCCAACCAGGTAGGTGTCGGCCTGACCATGGGCACAGCGTTCAACCTCGTAATGGACCTGGCCAAGGTTGATTTCCACGGTGATGAGTCCTTTGACGCGGGCCGCGATATCGTGAATCATCCGTTCGGGAAATGGCCAGACCGTAATCAGCCTGAACAGGCCGGCCTTGTAACCGAGCTTGCGGGCTTCATCGACAGCCGTAAGCCCGGTACGTGCGGAAATGCCGTAGGAAACAATGACGATATCGGCATCATCCATCATGTATCCCTCGGTGTGAATGATGTCATCGAGGTTGTTGCGGATCTTGCCCTTGAGCCTGTCCATCATCTGTTCCTGGGCTTCCGGGGTCATGACGGGGTAGCCACGTTCGTCGTGGGTTAAGCCGGTGACATGGACGTTGTAGCCTTCGCCGATGGCGGGCATGGGAGCAACGCCATTGGGGCCGGGCTCATAGAGGCGAAAGCGGTCTTTTCTTCCGGTGGGCTTGGGCCGGGAGACCAGGGCGATTTCCTTGGCGTCGGGGATGACAACCTTTTCGCTCATGTGGCCGACAATCTCATCGGCCATGACCAGTACCGGAACTCTGTACTTCTCGCTGAGGTTGAAGGCGAGGATCGTGTGATAGAAGCAGTCCTGCGGGGAAGACGGGGCAATGGCGATGAGCTCATAGTCGCCGTGAGAGCCCCACCGTGCCTGCATCATGTCTCCCTGTCCTGTTTGGGTGGGGAGCCCTGTGGATGGGCCGGTACGTTGGACGTTGACAATGACGCACGGGGTTTCCGTGCAGGCACCCAGCCCGATATTTTCCATCATCAGACTGAATCCGGGGCCGGATGTGGCCGTCATGGTCTTGGTTCCTGTCCAGGAGGCTCCAAGAATCGAGGCCATGGCCGCGATTTCGTCCTCCATTTGGATAAAGGTGCCACCCACATCGGGGAGCCGTTCAGCCATGTGTTCCGCAACCTCGGTCGCCGGGGTAATCGGGTAGGCGCCGAAAAAACGGCAACCTGCGGCAATCGCTCCCTCGGCGCAGGCTACATCACCGGTAATATAATGGTTTCCTGTTCGTACAGCTGGTTTCATAGTCAACCTTCAGCTCAGGGGTAAGGTAAAGTCGAAGTCCATCTCTCTTGCAGCTCAAGGAGCCTCCACCGAGTAGATGGCAAATTCCGGGCAGATAATCTCGCAGTAATGGCAGTTCACGCAGTCATCCGGTTTACTGGTCTTCGGTGGGTGATACCCTTTTTTATTAAAACGGTCAGAGAAAACAAGCATATGCATCGGACAAAATTCAATGCAGTATCCACAGCCTTTGCAACGGTCTTCAAGAATAGTCACCAGTCCCTTCGTGATGTGGATCTCTTGGGTGTCCAGGGGTTGTCGCCAGAATGCCATAACAGTTTCCTAAAAAGGTATTCGGTTAATCCTTGTGGTCGGTACAGGCGGAAGTGCATTGTACGCGTTCGAACGTAGCTTGACCGTGCTCCCTTGCCTGTTTCCGAAACTATCAGGGTATGGTCGCGTTGTGTTTTCGGTCTACTTCAATGCGTAAGATTGTCGGAGAATCAACAATTAACACGAAAAACGAGGTAAAAGTCAAGCTAAAATTAACAAATGTGACGGGAGAAGCGAGACAGTACCCTGGTTTTTACAGGGGGTGTCTTGGTGCTTTGTCTGTCTGGAGAGATATTTTCGGGTGACTAGTGAACGCACCCGCATTTTTTGAAGTATGATCGGTGATGTGAGACCTGTTTTTTGGGGATGTGTGATGGACAGTCCACGAGATATTACAGGCCCTTCTGCTGAAAATGATTTTTTTGGTGTTGAGGTTTGATGTATTTTCGACAGCAGTGCCAGCAGCCCAATGATAGAGACCGAGAGCACGTTACTATTACACATTACAATTTAAATTCGAAAACTACTGACGATTTTAGACTGCACGGGAAGCATCACAGAAGAAGATGTACACTGGCAATCCTAAGATCATAATAGGATGGTCAACATGACCTTATCCTGAGATATACGTAACAAAACCTGTTTTTTCATTTAATATTATAACGTTATCCTTTCTCTATTTTTGTTTGTTTTCCTCTTAAAGTCAAGTTTTTTCCACGAAGGGAGTTCCGCCC
>CAIUQR010000024.1 GCA_903901335.1 uncultured delta proteobacterium
ATATTGTATGCCTCGCCTGGCAAAGAGGAATTTTATGAAACACTCAAGTTCCGGAAAATGAAGACAGGCATGGCACTATTTAAAAATTCAGATGCAATGGCGTCGAGAGGATTCACTGAATTGTAACGCAATTCTTCTCTTTCCGGATGTTAAGATATCTCTTGCCGCTGAACTATTTGAAATGGAGTGTAATGGCGATAAACAGAGAAAATAATTTTTCAGAGAAGTCCACCATATTCCCGCTCAAGGTATATAGGATTCTGATATTTTTTGGTTTTGCGGTTTTCCTGGGTGGAGCCCTCACCGTGCCGTTTTATTATGAGACCCAAACACTCTGGTACAAGACGGGGATTGATAAGGTAGTGCTCAGGGCAGGTCAACTGGCAGGCTTGTTCGCACTCGTTCTGCTGGTTCTGCAAATCCTTCTCTCTTTAAGGGGAAAATTTCTTGAAGATCTTTTCGGTGGCGCAAATCTTATGCGCCGGCATCGGACAAACGGTGTCATCATTGCCTGCACGGCGATATGTCATGTGGTCCTGGTCCTGGCCCCCGAAGGGATGGGCAATCTGCCGATTGGAAAAAAATACTGGCCGGAGATGATTGGAGAGGGGCTTTTCCTTCTCGTCCTTATAACGGTCCTCTCCTCTCATTTCCGGTCTGCACTGAAGCTTGACTATACGATATGGAAAACAGTACACAGGCCATTGGGCTACCTGCTCCTTGTTCTCGTTTTAATGCATGTTCTGTTTGTAAGTGAGTCCTTTGGGCAGGGCGCGCCAAGAGTCATTTTACTGACGATTTTCTCGGGATTGGCACTCTTGGTAGCTGTTGTGAAAACAGCACGTTGGAGATCGAAATCATAAAGAAAGCCTGTCCTGAAAAACATAGTCAGGGGAATCAATTTCTCCGTAGGAGGTCCTCGTTTGGGCAACTTTTCCGGATCGTTCGAGAGAGAAAAAACACCAATTCAATTCCTTGGAGGATGTCATGAAAAAAATACATGGTGCCGGAATAGCACTTTTCTTGTTGATATGTATAGCCCAGAGCGCATTCGCTGCTGTTCGTGAATGGGAATTAGATAGCGCTCATTCAAATGTTTATTTCAGCGTGGATCATATCTTCTCGAAGATACAAGGGCATTTCAATCAATTTACTGCCAGGGTGAATTTTGATCCGGCAAACTTAAAAGAAAGCCGGTTCCTTTTTGAAATGAAGGTGGACTCTATTGACACGGGCAACGGCAAACGCGACAAGCATCTGCTGTCCGCTGACTTTTTCGATGCCGGCAAATATCCGTTGATTACCTTTGAGTCCAAAACGATAACGGATGCCGGCAATGGTGTTTACGCCGTGGCCGGGAAGCTGAATATAAAGGGAAAGGTATACGATCTGACGCTTCCGCTCACATTGGCTGGAATTAAAGACCATCCTGCCGTACCAGGAAAGCAGGTGGCCGGTTTCAACGGCAAAATACCGGTGGACCGGTTGGCTCTCGGTGTCGGAGACGAGAAGTTCTATAAAATGGGAATAGTTGGAAAGGATGTAGAGATATTTGTCAGCCTCGAAGCTCTCAGTGCCAAGTAATGTGATCTGTGATCCACCCTTCCGGGAAGCTGGAGGAAGTTTTCAATCCTCCGGTTTCACTCGTTGTTCGTTCAGGAGGTTCTCATGGATATGATGAAGGCAAGCAGCTACATGGAGCATGGTTTCTGTCTTAACTGGGAACGGCCCCTTGTTTTTCTCCATGTTGGATCAGACATCATAACAGGCATATCCTATTATTCGATCCCGATTGCCATGTTTTACTTCGCTTATCGCAGGCGGGATCTGCCGTTTTTCAAATTATTTATCATGTTCGCGCTCTTCATTTTTTCATGTGGAACAACACACTTCTTTTCCGCGTATATAATATACCGTCCGGAATATTGGATCGAGGGCTATCTAAAAGCTATAAACGCTGCAATTTCAGCCTTGACTGTCATGCTATTCATTCCTCGAATTCCTGAAGCAATAGCCCTGCCCAGCATCATCAATTCCATGAAAGAGGTCAAAAAGCTCAATCGAGAACTGGGCATCAAAAATGATGCGTTGCAGATGGCGAACTTCTCGATTGAGAATGTGAATGATGCTATTTATTGGATTCTGGAGGATGGCCGGATATTTCGGGTCAACGAGGCAGCATGCAAAACACTTGGCTATACTTCTGAAGAGCTGCAGGGCTTCAGGGTTTCCGACCTTGATCCTGACTTCTCCCAGGGCCGTTGGCAAGAGAGCTGGAGGGAGTTGAAGGCTCAAAAATCACTCAAACTGGAGACAAAGCACCGAACAAAAACCGGGAGCATTCTTGATGTGGAAGTGGTAGCGAATTTTATGGAATACGGAGGTAAGGAGTTTAACTGCGCCATCGTTCGTGACATCACCGAACACCGCAAGATCGAGCATCAGCTCCAGCAGGTACAAAAGATGGAGTCGGTGGGCCGTTTGGCAGGCGGTGTAGCGCATGATTTCAATAATATGCTTGGGGTGATCCTTGGGCATGCCGAAATGGCCATGGATCAAGTAGATCCAACTCACCCTCTCTTTTCCGACCTGGAAGAAATCCGTTCGGCTGCTGAGCGTTCTGCAGGCATTACCCGGCAACTGTTGGCCTTTGCCCGAAAACAGACTGTCGCACCTCAAGTGATCGACTTAAATGAGACTATAGAAGGAATGCTGAAGATGTTGCGGCGGCTCATCGGTGAAGACATCAATCTTGCCTGGCTGCCCGGAGCCGGACTCTGGCCGGTCAAGATTGATCCTTCCCAGATAGACCAGATCCTGGCTAATCTCTGCGTCAATGCCCGGGATGCTATCACGGATGTGGGCAAGATAACCGTCGAGACCGGCAATGGCACCTTTGATGACGAATACTGCACTACTCATGTGGGCTCTGTTGCCGGGGAATACGTGTGGGTTTCGGTAAGTGATAACGGCTGTGGTATGGACAAGCCGACGCTGGCCCATATTTTTGAACCTTTTTTTACCACCAAGGGTGTCGGTGCAGGAACCGGACTGGGCCTGTCGACGGTGTATGGCGCAGCCAAGCAGAACAATGGTTTTGTCAATGTTTACAGCGAACCTGGTCAGGGAACGATCTTTACGATCTACCTGCCCCGGTATGTGGATGCGGGCTCAACCGGGCAGACGCGGCAAGAAGGCTCGGCAAAACTTGTTATGGGTGGCCATGAGACTATTCTGCTCGTGGAAGACGAGCCGCCCATCCTGAAAATGACCTCAAGGATGCTCCAGGGTCTCGGCTACATCGTTATGGCAGCAGGCACCCCGGGGGAGGCGGTTCGCCTGGTTGGGGATTTCACCGGCGAGATCCACCTGCTCATGACGGATGTGATCATGCCCGAGATGAACGGCCGGGACCTGGCGGAACAGCTTTTAATCAGTCAGAAGGGGATGAGATGTCTGTTCATGTCAGGTTACACCTCCGATATTATTGCGAATCGAGGTGTACTGGACGAAGGGGTGAATTTCATCCAAAAACCCTTCTCTCAAAAAGACCTGGCTGTCAAGATTCATGAGGTGCTGGCCACTGAAAAGTGAAAAGCATATTAATAACATACTGCCGGAGCCATCGGAAATAACCGGCTCCTCTATTCTTTGACCATGATTACTGCCAAACACTGCCCCTGCAAGTCCGGGCTTTCATTTACGGATTGCTGTGAAGCGGTGCTTTCCGGCCAAAAAAAAGCTGCCACGGCTGAAGCACTGATGCGGTCACGCTATAGCGCCTATGCCAAGGGTGATATTGCCTATTTGCTGCGGACGTGGCATTCATCCACAAGACCGCCTGCCATCGATCCTGATACAATTCCGGATTGGTGCGGCCTGGACATTATTCGAACCGACAAGGGACAGGTGGGTGACGATGAGGGAATTGTCGAATTTAAAGCGACAGCCGCCCTGTCTCACGGTAAAATCCTTATACTCCATGAAGTGAGTCATTTTGTACGGGAAGCCGGGCAATGGCTGTATGTTTCGGGAAATGGCATCGGAGATTCGTCTCAGGGAGGGTGCATAACAGAGAAGATAGGCCGCAACTGCCTCTGTCCCTGCGGAAGTGGTAAAAAGTTCAAGAAATGCTGCGGTCCCTAAAACCGGTACGGGCACAATTTCCTTCGGAGCCCTTATAACCTCTTCAGTTTGCACGTCGACGTTGGTGACATACATGTTGAAACCGAATATGCCGTCGGTCAATGATCAGGAAGATCCGACAGTTCCTTCCGGTCTTCCCGCCGTCATAGATGCCCATGTCCATATTTTCCCCCGCAGTATTTTTTCTGCAATATGGAAATGGTTTGATGAAAATGGCTGGCATATCAGATATCAGATGACCTCGTCCCAGGTGTTCGAATTTTTGTTGTCACATGGCATTCAGCATATCATCGCCTTTCAGTATGCTCATAAACCCGGAATTGCAAATATGCTGAATACATACATGGCGGAAAAATGCAGCCTGTTCAACAATCGGGTTACAGGTCTGGCCACCGTATTTCCAGGCGAGCCCGATGCTGAAAAACTCCTGCAGAAGGCCTTTGATGCAGGCTTGGGAGGGCTTAAACTGCATGCGCATGTACAGTGCTTCGACATGAACAGCGATCCTGCGAATCGCCTGTATGAATGCTGCCGGATAAATAAAAAACCGGTGGTCATGCATGTCGGAAGAGAACCGAAAAGCTCGGCCTATCGTTGCGACCCTTACCAACTTTGCAGTGCGGAAAAACTCGAACATATCGTCAAAGATTTCCCGGATCTTAAAATCTGCGTCCCCCATCTGGGCTTTGATGAAATCAAGGCTTACAAGAAGATGATTGAAAAATATGACAATCTCTGGCTGGATACAACGATGGCTATTGCCGGTTATTTTCCGATTACAGGAGAAATCGATCTCAGTTGTTACAGATCCGACAGGCTGATGTACGGCTCCGATTTTCCGAACATTCCGTATGCATGGGACAGAGAGCTTAAGATATTGAAAGATAAAAATATTTCAGACAATGCCCTTGAAAAAATAGTACATAAAAACGCAACCGATTTTTTCAGTCTTAAAACAGAACCTCAAAAGGAACATCATGAGAAAACAGGCCACCAGATTTCGTGATGCGATTTTCATCGTCGTAGATGAACGCTCCTGTCCCATTTATAATGTCGGTGAAGAATTCAGGGTCGAAAAGTTCTGTCTTTCGGTGCCGGCTCATAAACCGGACTGTCTCTGTCTGGCGCAGGAAATTGCGAAGATCATCACCTCAAGGGAGAGTTTGGTCGGGTTTTCTAAATTCGGCAGTGAAAAGCCGAAATTTGACTGTGGCGGCTGCGAAGGGTTGATCCACTTTGAATTCAAAAAGGAGAAAGACTTTTCCACCCTGCAGATGAAATTGCTGGGCGAGACGGAAGAGCGGCATCAAAGGCAACACCTCGAACGATTTTTTGGCGTATTGCGAAACCTTGACATCTTCGAACCTCTCGATGACGATGCCCTGAGCGCTCTGACCATGCTTCTTGATATGAGGACCATTGCCGCAAACAAGGTGGTTATCAGACAGGGAGACCCCGGCAGCAGTCTCTATATCGTGCTGAAGGGGCGGGTAGTGGTATTGGACGATGGTAGTGCAAAGATAGCTGAAATGGGGGCGGGGGAGATCTTCGGCGAGATGAGTCTTCTTTCCGGTGAACCGGCGACCAGCTCCATTCATACCACTGCCGACACCCAGGTGGCCATGCTGAGCAGCAAAAACTTCAAGCATGTCCTGAAAAAGTATCCGGTTTTACAGCTTTTTCTTTTCAAGATGCTGGTCAATCGAGCCCAGACCCTGACCTTGCGAGCTGGAATTATCACCTCAGGTGTGGACGGTGAACTGACGGAAATCCCCACTGCACAGCTCTTTTTGCGGATTCATTCTTCCCGGAAGACCGGGACGGTCGATCTTCTCCTTGAACAGGGCAAGGCAATGGTCTGTTTTCAGGCGGGAAAAATCATCCATGCCCGTTTCCTTAATCTTCGTGATAAGGATGCTGTCTCAGCTCTGCTGAAGGTGAAAAGCGGTCACTTTACGTACACTAAGGGAATTCCCGATGAGCTTTCGAAGCTGCCGCCTCTTGGCGGTTTTGCCTGGGAGTGATGATTAGACATTCTTTCCCCAGCGCAGAAAAGGATATCTGCTCAAAGAGGAGTTGAAATAGCGTCTGTCGCCCGAGACCTCTTCTCCTAACCATTCAGGTTTTGCAAAGGATTGATTTTCAGCTTCCAGTTCGATCTCGGCGATGAGCAGTCCGGCATTGTCGCCGAGAAATTCGTCTACTTCCCAGATAAACCCCTTATAATCAACAAGATATCTGATTTTTTCCAGTATCGGCTGTTCACATAACTGATCAAGTAACATATTGGCGTCATCAAGAGGGATCGGATATTCGAATTCGCATCTTGAGATGCCTGTTGTTTTTCCTTTAAGGGTTAGATATCCTTGGCTATTTGCTGTACGCACTCGAACAGTCCTGCCAGGCTGAGTACTGATGTATCCCTGGCGCAGCAGAGTTCCCCGGGCGTTTTCTCTCCATGCATCGCCGATCAGCAAAAATTTTCGTTCGATTTCCGTTCCCATATCCGTAACTCTACTCTTTGCCCCCGGCTGCTTCCAGGGCAGAAAAATTCAGTGTTGCATGAACGGTGAAGAGCGGAAAAAGCAAGGCCATAAGGAAGACATTCAGGACCGGGATCATGCTGATTGCGGCCGGGAGAAAGCCAAGGCGAAAGGCCGGAAGGGAATTATCCTTGAGCCAGGCAATCTTGTTTCCAAGTGACCACCGGCGGCGGGATGCCGGGAAGTCGATAAACATCAGGCAGGAGTAATAACTGTAGAGAAGGAAGACGAGAATCTGGCCTATCCCGGGGATGAAATTGACAACAAGGGCAAGACAGGTGATTGCCAGACCAAAAATGCCGATCTTGCACCCCTCGATGAGATCAACGGTAAGACCTCGGAAAGAAAGTCGTTCTCCAGTTTCAATGCCTGATTGGATGTTCTCGACGGATGCACTGAGAAAGCAGTAGCCGGGGGTTGTACAGCAATAGGCTGTTAAGAAGGCAATATAAAAAGAGATAATTCTTGAAATTATAATGAAAATCCATTTAAAGACAGCCCAGCCCTGGTATTTGATCCACCCCCAGAGAGTGTCGGCATCAGGGCTTTTCATAAAATGATTGCCGACAAACCGGTCAACAAAATGAGCGCTTATCTGATAGAATACCCAGGTTATTGCCAGGGTAATGATAAAAAGCAGCAGACAGAGACAGAGGAGCCGCAGGTGGGAAACCAGAAACTGCGTGGATCTTGAAAGCGGGACCCAGTGAGAAGATGTGACTGTGCCGGCAGGTGAAAGGATATCGTTGTTCATCATGGCGAAAACAAGAAATAGAGAGTTAATGAGCCAAATGCCATCCCGTTTGTATAATAGGGATTTTAGATCAGAGGTAAAGGCTTGTGGATGACTTTTTTGTTTTCGTAGTATAAAGTGTCTGAAATGAATACAGTGAGCAGAAAAAAAACCCAAACAGTCTTTTCATGCAGCTCGTGCGGTTATCAGAGCATTAAATGGCTCGGGCGCTGTCCTGAGTGCCATGAGTGGGAAAGTTTTGTTGAAGAGACACCGCGTTCCTTTCAGGCTGAAAGGGTAGATGCCGCAAGTCCGGTACCGCTGCATCTTGCCCCGGATGGTGAAGAAGAGCGGGTTCCGACATCGATCGGGGAACTGGACCGGGTCCTGGGCGGGGGCATAGTCCCCGGGTCTGTTGTCCTTATCGGCGGTGATCCCGGAATCGGAAAATCGACTCTTATTTTGCAGATTCTTGCGGCCATTGCGAAAAAAGGTCGTCAGGTTCTCTATGTCTCCGGGGAGGAATCATCCCGTCAGATTAAAATGCGGGCAAAACGGCTTAACGCCCTGCATCCGCAGGAATTTCTTGCAACGGTCAGTGATGTCGATCAGATAATCGCGATGACCCTGGAGATGCGTCCTGGACTCCTGGCCGTTGACTCGATCCAGACGCTGACCTGTAACGATATCCCCTCGGCACCGGGCTCAGTGACCCAGGTGCGTGAATCGGCTTTTCGTCTTTTGAAGATGGCGAAAAAAGAGAATATCCCGGTGATGCTGGTCGGGCATGTTACCAAAGATGGAGCGCTGGCCGGGCCGAAGACGCTTGAGCACATGGTGGACACAGTTCTTTATTTTGAAGGTGATCGTAATCATGTCTTCCGGATTCTCAGGACTGTCAAAAATCGATTCGGCTCAACGAATGAGATTGGTGTCTTTGAGATGAAGGGAGAAGGGTTGATGGAGGTGACCAACCCTTCAGAGATATTCCTGGCCGAGAGGCCTCTGGATGTGCCTGGCTCCGTCGTTTTGCCAAGTGTCGAGGGGACCCGGCCCATCCTGGTTGAAATCCAGGCCCTGGTCAGTCCGACAAATCTGGGGACGGCTCGCCGGACGGCCATCGGGGCCGATACCCAGAGATTGGCATTATTGTGTGCCGTATTAGAAAAGAAGGCTGGCCTGGATCTCTACGGGCATGATATATTCTTAAATATTGCCGGTGGAATACGCATTGACGAACCGGCGCTGGATCTAGGCGTTGTCTGTGCGCTGGCCTCGAGTCTTCTGGATCGGCCGATTTCGTCTACGACTGTGGTCTGCGGGGAGGTTGGTCTGGCAGGAGAGGTCAGGGCCATCGGTCATATGGATATGCGGGTTCGGGAAGCAGAGCGTCTCGGATTTACACGATTTATGATGCCGAAAGGCAACCGGGACAGGGGAGTATGGAAATCTGATATGGAACTTTTAAGTGTGGCAACAATCCAGGAAGTCTTCGGATATCTCTTCAATGGGAAGGGTCCACAATGATGCATGTAAATACTATTTCTTTAGGAGGAGAATATGGACTTTAAGAAACACCTTGAAACTGGGTGGCAAAACACCCTGAAGTTTATCGGGCCGGTTATTCTGCTCACGTTCATTCAGGTCCTGGTGTCGATTTTCAGTCTTGGGATTCTGGCGCCTGTTACACTGCCGGATATATGAAGTCGTTGCTTCTTGCGGCCAGAGAGGGCAGAACACCGGATGTGAAAGACCTCTTCTCGGAGATGTCGCTTTTTCTCCCTCTGCTTGGCTTTGCTTTTTTACTGGTTGTTGTGATCGGTATCGGGTTTATGTTTTTAATCCTTCCGGGTCTGATTTTGGCGATTCTGTTTCTTTTTGCGAGCCTCTATA
The DNA here is from genome assembly GCA_903901335.1 of uncultured delta proteobacterium. Lineage (GTDB taxonomy): Bacteria > Desulfobacterota > Desulfobulbia > Desulfobulbales > Desulfocapsaceae > CAIUQR01. Next base: position 9,316 of record CAIUQR010000024.1, read on the forward strand.
TGCTGCCATTGATGGTTGACCGGAGACTTGGGGTGATCGATGCCCTGAAGGGTTCGTGGGAGATGGCGAACAGGAAACCCATTTCCGATCAGGCAATTATCACGATTATCTATGCTGCTATTTTGTCCATTGGCGGTTCGATTCCTTTTGTAATTCTGGTGGCTCAACCACTGGCGACCTTTGTCATACTGTCTGTATACCAGGAGAGACAGGGCGCCTCGTCGGGAATGGGAAAGGTTCAGGGCGCGCCACCGCCACCGCCGGTTCATTGAGAAAAGTTAAAAAAATGAGAAATTCCATAATATTGAAGCCTTGTAATGTAGATCCAGGAGAGGAGTGTGAAAAATGAGTGGACACGGTAATGATCATGGCCATGGGCATGAAGAAGATCATACGGTATGTGTGAAGGTCGGCGTGTTTTTTATAGCTGTTATCGCGATGATATTTCTTTTGGGAATTTGAAGTAATAGTCATTTTATAGTTCGTAGGGAGATGTCCATGGTCGAAATCATGCACAGCAACATACTGGAACTCTTTGAATTGCGCGAGGAAGCCCTTGACGGGGGAGGGAAAAAGCGCATTGAGGTCCAGCATAACGGAGGGAAGCTTACAGCCAGGGAGCGGATAGATCTCTTGCTGGATGAAGGGTCATTTGAAGAGCTGGATATCCTCAAGGTCGGCCGCAGCGCAACCAGTGACGGCGACGAGCACCCCGGAGACGGGGTCATCACCGGCCATGGCACGATCAACGGCAGGGAGGTCTTTGTCTTCAGCCAGGATTTCACGGTTACCGGAGGCTCTCTGGGGGAGGGACATTCTCAGAAAATCTGTAAGATCATGGACCTGGCTGCCCGGGTCGGGTCTCCTGTTATCGGTCTCAATGATTCCGGTGGTGCCCGTATTCAGGAGGGTGTAGATGCCCTTGCCGCCTACGGAGAGATTTTTCACCGGAATGTGAATGCCAGCGGTGTCATCCCGCAGATTTCCTGCATCATGGGACCGTGTGCGGGCGGGGCGGTATACAGTCCGTCCATCACCGATTTCGTCTTTATGGTGGAACAGACCTCCTATATGTTTGTGACCGGCCCGAATGTGGTAAAGACGGTTATTCACAAGGATATCACCTCTGAAGATCTGGGCGGCGCCCAGGTGCATGCCCGGAAGAGCGGGGTGGCCCAGTTTGTCTATCCGAACGATATTCTCTGCCTGCGGGCGGTGCGGCAGTTGATCAGCTATCTTCCCTCGAACAACCGCCAGAAGGCGCCGATCCTCGATCTCAACGATCCGCCGGAGCGCACTGATCCAGCCCTTGACTACCTTGTTCCTTCAAACCCGAACCAGAGCTATGATATGAATGTGCTTATCTACAGCATTCTGGACGGGGCCGAGTTCCTTGAGGTGCAGCCCCATTTCGCCGGGAATATTATCTGCGGTCTCGGGAGGATGGGGGGACAGACCATCGGCCTGGTGGCCAACCAGCCGGCGGTTCTGGCCGGGGCCCTGGACAGCAATGCCTCCTCCAAGGCGGCCCGTTTTGTCCGCTTCTGCGATGCCTTCAATATCCCGCTCATCTGCCTGGTCGATGTTCCAGGGTTCATGCCGGGGCCGGAACAGGAGCACGGGGGCATTATCCGCCATGGCGCCAAGCTCCTCTATGCCTTTATTGAGGCCACGGTGCCCCGGATCACGGTGATCGTGCGGAAGGCCTACGGCGGGGCCTATGTGGTGATGAATTCCAAACACATCCATTGCGATATCAACTATGCCTGGCCGACGGCGGAGATCGCGGTCATGGGTGCGAGGGGGGCCACCGAGGTCATTTTCCGAAAGGAGATCAAGGCGGCAGCCGACCCGGATGCCCTGCTCAGTGAAAAAATGGAGAATTACCGCAAGCATTTTATGAATCCGTTTCTGGCCGCCAAACGGGGGTACATTGATGACGTTATCTTTCCCCGTGATACCCGGCACCGGCTGATCCGGACCCTCCAGTTTCTCGAGAACAAAAAGAGCAGCCGGCCCGATCGTAAACACGGTAATATTCCCCTGTGAGGTTCCTCGTATGTTTGAAAAAATCCTTGTAGCCAATCGCGGTGAAATTGCCGTACGTATACTTGATACCTGCAAACGCCTTGGTATCCGGACAGTGGCTGTTTATTCGGAGCCGGACTTCCGAAGTCTGCATGTTATCAATGCCGATGAAGCGGTTCTGCTGGGCGGGGCCAGGCCCGCGGAGTCCTATCTGGTTATTGACAAGATCATCGAAGCGGCACTGGGAACCGGTTGCCAGGCAGTTCATCCCGGATACGGCTTTCTCTCCGAGAATGCTCTTTTTGCCGAAAAAGTTGCGGCTGCGGGTCTCACCTTCATCGGGCCGCCGGCCGCGGTCATTGCGTCCATGGGAGATAAGATCGCAGCCAAACAGCTGGCCATCACTGCGGGGGTTCCGACGGTGCCGGGGCATATCAAGCCGGTTGCCACCTTGGAAGAGGCCACCCTGATTGCAGAAGAAGTGGGCTATCCAGTCCTTTTGAAACCTGCGGCAGGGGGGGGCGGAAAGGGCATGCGGGCGGTGGACAGGCCTTCAGAACTGGCCTCGGCCTTACGGCTCTGTCAGCAGGAGACCCGGAAATCCTTCGGTGACGAGCGTATCTTCGTCGAGAGGTATATTCAACGGCCGCGGCATATTGAGATTCAGATCATGGCCGACCATCATGGAAATGTGGTGCATCTGGGCGAGCGGGAGTGTTCGATCCAGCGCCGGTACCAGAAGATCATCGAAGAGTCGCCCTCCTGCGCCCTGGATGCCGATCTGCGCGAAAAAATGGGCAGCCTGGCCTGTTCTCTGGCCCGGAAGGCAGGGTACACCAATGCCGGTACGGTGGAATTCATCCTGGATGAAAACCGTGAATTCTTTTTTCTGGAGATGAATACCCGTCTCCAGGTCGAGCATCCGGTCACCGAGATGGTCAATGGCCTTGATCTGGTCGAACTCCAGTTGCGCATTGCCGCAGGCGAGGTTCTGCCGATTGCCCAGAAAGATGTCTCGCTCTCCGGCTGGTCTATGGAGGTGCGGATCTGCGCCGAGAATCCAGCCCGGGATTTTGTCCCTTCAGTAGGGCAGATAACCCGTTATGCCGCCCCGAAAGGAACACATGTACGGGTTGATTCCGGGGTGGCAGCAGGGAGTTTGGTCAGCGTCTATTACGACCCGATGCTGGCCAAGATCATAACCTGGGGAGAAGACAGGGAACAGGCCCGCAAACGCATGGTTCAGGCCCTGAACGGCTATCATATCGAGGGGGTTTTTACCAATATCGATTTCGCCAACCAGGTTCTGACCCATCCGGTATTTATTCAGGGAGACCTTTCCACCGATTTTATCCCCACCTATCTTCTGGATAAGAGCAAAAAAATTGAGTCGCCATTGGCTGTTCTTCATGCCATGGCTATTGCCACGACCTTGATCTATCATCTCCGGGAAAGTCTGCTGCAGAGTGCGCTCCTTCCCCTGAAATCACGTGTCGGTGCGACCCGCCTCAAAAAAAGCCATTATGATTATATCGCCAAGAGCGAGGAGGATATATTCCATATCCGTCTGGAAAAGGATGGCTCGAATTTACAATGGCGGGTCTGTGTCGACGACAGTACCTATCGGGTTGTTGCCCCGCAGCCGGAATTTTACCGCCGCAGGCTGAAGCTTTCCATTAATGGCGAGGAATGCCATTTTCGCTTGAAGTATTTGGGGAATTTCCTCAAGGCTGCCTTTTGCGGAGCAACCCGCACTGTTGAAATCTACAACCCGCGGGAATGGAAATTATCTCGATTCATGCCGGTCCCAACGACCAAGGAAGCAGAAAACATCCTGGAATGTCCGATGCCCGGCCTGGTCGTCGATGTCAAAGTGACAGCCGGGGAACGGGTTTTTCGTGGCCAGGAGCTGGTTATCCTGGAGTCGATGAAGATGGAGAGTGCTGTCTCCTCTCCCGGCGACGGCTTGATTGAGTCGGTCCTGGTAAAGCCTGGAGATGCGGTGGAATCAGGTAAGGTGCTCATCCGTTTCAAAAAGGCCTGAGCAGGTGATAGCCTTTGACAAGACAGGCGGATGTGGCATAAGATCTGTATGGGTATTGCCTGTATTTTTCCAGGTGCTGCATCCAATGATCATTGGTTGAACCACGATGAAAAAGAAAAGCTCATACAACACCGTCTTCGATAACGACACAGAAAAAGAGGTGGTGATACTTCTTACTGATATGGTTCGTTATACCCAGATAACCGAGGACATGCGACCGAACGAGATCCGTGATTTCATTATCGAATACCATAAGAACCTCCAGCAGATCATCCAAACGGATAATGAATATCTTCAGGAAATTGAACCCTCCGCCGGTGATGGTGCCATCGCGATCTTTGAAAAAAGAGCAGGGGAAGGCGGTAAATCCGGTATGTGCATCCGGGCTCTGAAAGCTGCGATTAAGATAGCCTTCGCCGTTGAGGACGGCCGTATTCCACCGACACGCATTGGCCTTTTTGCCGGTGATATCATTGAAGCCCGCCTCACTGATAAAACGATGCGCTTTGGGGCAAGCTTTGCTGTTGCCAGTCGTCTTGAAGAGTTGTGCGGCTACTTCGGCACGACGTTCCTGATGGACAAGGAAGTAGCCTTCTGGCAGACGGATGAGTCCAGATATTTGATATGTATCGGCAAAGTAACACCCAAAAATTTCAACCATCCGATCCATGTCTATACGGTCTATAAACCTGGGATCCATAATTGTCCGAAGGATATTGATGAAGAGAAGCTCCTACAGTTCATTTCCATGAAAAACCGGGCAATTGAATTGTTCTGCGGTAATGCCCTTCAGGGGATCCGGCCCGATTTTCCGATAGCGAGGGAAAAGCTTGATGAGGTCCAGCGGCTTTTTCTGGAGATGACCGGAAGAGAGGATGTCGCGTCGGAACGTTTACTGGAATATATCAGAAACATGCCCTATCCAAGCGAAGATTTCAGGAAGATCGGGATGAAGGTCAAGGAATTGTCGGGAGAGTCTCTGGGAACCCGTCTCCTCCACCTCTCTAACGAACTGTTGAAAGCGATGGATATGGAATTTTATCATACGCTCGTTGTCGATACTGAATGGGAACGGCATTTTAAACTGGAATGGAGAAAAAAGGGCGATGTCATCATCCGGATAAACGATCTCCCTAACGGCGTGTATTATCTTGATAGCGGCAGTGTAAATGCACTGGATGATAATGGAGAGCTGATCACAACCCTGGTGGCCGGCAATGTTTTTGGAGAAATGGCCTATTTTTCGAGGAGGAAACGACGGAATGCCACAATCATTGCCAATACCGATGTGGTCGTGCGCCGGATTTCCAGTGAAAAGTTCGACACCCTTCCAATCATAAAAAAAATATTTAAAAAGATAGCCAATAAAAGAAAAAGGAAGGTGTAGTAAGCCGTTAATAAATTTCTGATCCCAAGGTTGCCTTCCCTGGGATCAGTGATAATGGGGTGGTTACTCAGCGGATAACACCACATACTGACTGAAGTCGCCATTTCGCACCCGCAAGAGGACCCGTTGAGGGGCGCTTGATTGCTGGAGTACTTTATCCAGTTCTTTCAAGTTATGTATCCGTTGCTTATTCACCTCATCGACAAGAAGACCGGGTCTTAAGCCGGCCATTGCAGCCGTACCTCCGGGTTCGACTTCCTTGATGATGATGCCCTGGTCGCGTTTGTAGCCGAACTGTTCGGCCAGATCCGGCGTGAGATTCTGGAACGAAAGCCCGAACTGCTTCAGTCCGCTGGTGCTGCCGATTCCTGTCTTACTTAAATCGGCCGGCTGTTCGCCAACGGTTATTTCAACATCCTTGTTTTTACCGTCACGGATAATCTGGAGAATAATTGTTGTCTTCGGCGGGAGCAAGGAGATTTGGTTGCGTAAGTCATTGACGTTGTTCAGTATTTTTTCGTCAAGACGAAGGATGACATCGCCTTGTTTCAGTCCTGCTTTTTCTGCCGGAGAGCCTTGCTGAACCTCACTGACCAAGATTCCTTGGGCCTTTTTCAGGTTGAAAGATTTAGCCAGATTCTCATCGACATCCTGAATGCCGACACCGATCCACCCTCGTGTGACCTTCCCATGATCATTGAGTTGATTTTCAATGGATTTCACCATGTTGATCGGAATGGCGAAACCTATGCCCATATACCCTCCGGATCTGGTGTAGAGGGCTGAATTGATGCCCACAACCTCACCATGGATGTTCAGGAGCGGACCGCCTGAATTTCCAGGGTTAATGGCGGCGTCAGTCTGAATGAAATTTTCATAGTCGTTAATACCGACCCGGTTTCTGCCCTTGGCGCTGACTATGCCGACGGTTACCGTCTGGCTCAAACCGAAGGGGTTGCCGATGGCGATGACCCATTCTCCAACCTCGAGAGCCTCGGAATCGCCGAGAGGTACAACAGGGAGATTGTCGCCGTCATCGATTTTCAACAGGGCAATATCGGTCTGGGGGTCAGTGCCGATCAGCTTTGCCTTGACCTCCTTTTTGTCCGAGAGAATAACGGTTATGGTGTCGGCCCCTTCGACGACATGATTGTTGGTCAGGATGTGTCCGTCTTTGTTGATGATGAATCCGGACCCCTGGGCCTGCTGTTTAAACTGGCGAGGCTGCTGATGACGGAATTGGGGGCCGAAAAATTGCTCGAAAAACGGATTGTTGTAAAAGTCATCGCCTCCACCCAACATTCCGCCGGTGTTGTTCGTGGTCTTTTCGACCCGAATATGGACGACAGCGGGTGTGACCTTTTTTACCACACTGGTGAAGGCCTTGGATGAGCGGCTGAGGATCTCAATGTCGTCCTTGGCGTCTGCACGGGCAGAATGGGCTGAACCGGTAAAAAGAAGTATTCCGACAACAAAAAAGGCGATTGTTTTTATGGTGCGAAAAGGTGGTTTGAGAGTATGCATGAAGATCTCCATAAGTAAGAATGGTAGTTAGGTTTCCTCACTGGCTATGGATAGGGGAATCCGGATAAGTGTATGCCCTTTCTATGCTGAAAAATGTAAACCCGATACTTTTTTCGTCAAGAAAGATTACTGAATTGTAATCGGAAGGGACGGGGAGGGAAACTGCCTGGAACGACCTTGTGTCTCAAGCCGCAGAAGTGACAAGGCAATGCGGCTTGAGACACAAGGTGAAGAGGGGGAGAAAAAAGTCAGCTCCTGATCATTTCTGCAATCTGAAAGGCCACCTCCAGGCTTTGTTCGGCATTCAGGCGCGGGTCGCAGGTGGTCAGGTAGTTCTGGTGCAGTTCTTCATCTATGATGTTTCTGGCTCCGCCGGTGCATTCGGTGACATTCTCTCCGGTCATTTCGAAATGGACTCCCCCTGGGATCGTCCCTTCGGCCCAGTGGGTTTCGAAAAAACAGGTGATTTCTGACAGAATATCGTTGAAATTCCTGGTCTTGTGCCCGGAATCTGCGGTATAGGTGTTGGCGTGCATCGGATCGCAGCACCAGACGATATTGTAGCCTTCCCGTTTTGCCTCACGCAGCAGCGGAGGCAATACCTTTTCGATCTTCTTCATACCCAGCCTGGTAATGAGCGTCAGACGCCCCGGTTCGTTCTTCGGATTAAGTTTATCGATTAATTGCTTTATATTATCAAGGTCATAATCAGGACCGATCTTGACTGCGATCGGATTCAGAACACCCCGGAAAAACTCCAGGTGGGCCCCGTCGATCTGCCGGGTTCGCTCACCGATCCAGAGTAGATGGGCGGAGCAGTCATACCAGCCGCCGGTCATTGAATCCTGACGCGTCAACGCCTCTTCATAGCCGAGCAGCAGGGCCTCATGGGAGGTGAACATCTGGGCCTCTCTGATATGCGGGTTATCGGAGGGGATGCCGATGATTTCCATGAACTTGATCGCCTGTTCGATGTGTTTGGCCAGACGCTCATAGGATCTGCCCATCGGAGACTGGACGACGAATTCCTGGTTCCAGGCATGGACTCTGTTCAGGGCCGCAAAGCCGCCTCTGGTGAATGCCCGCAGGAGATTCAGCGTGGCGGCGGACATGTTGTACCCTTTCAGCATATACTTGGGGTTGGGTGTCCGGGCCTCAAGGGTCGGTTCCGGCCGGTTCACCATATCACCTCGATACGACGGGATGTCGATGCCATTGATGTTCTCCATATCCGAAGATCGCGGTTTGGCGAACTGGCCCGCTATACGGCCGACCTTGATCACCGGTTTGCCGCCGGCATAGGTCAGGATGACAGACATCTGCAACAGAACCTTCAGGGATTCTCTGATCTTTGGTGCGGTGATATGGGAGAAATCTTCGGAACAGTCGCCTCCCTGAAGCAGAAAAGCGTCTCCGGTGACCGCCTTTGCCAGGAGTTCTTTCAGAGAACGGATTTCGCCTGCAAAGACGAGAGGAGGCAATTGGGAGAGATCAGCAAGGACCTTTTCCAATTCATTCTGATCAGGCCATTGCGGTTGTTGGAGGGCGACAAAGTCCCTCCAGCTCGATTTCGTCCAATTTTTCTGTTCAATCCTCATGGCAGCAACCTTTTAATGGTTAAATATTTTGTAATTTTTCGGCTACAGGCAGCATCGTTCGATATCAAAGGCATTCAGGATCCGTTTTTCCCGTTCCAGTTTGATGCCCTCCTGTCTGGGGAGAAACGTCAATGCCGGTAGAAGGAGTGATGCAGCAGCACGGTCTGGGATGGATTGTAATCCATTTCCAAGAATCTTACCAGTCACAGTATCCAGGAGTTCAGCATCGCGACCGTTTGTCACTACTGCCAGCGGAATACGATAGTCTGCGTGGATGACCCTGGCCGCAGCAATAGCTGCGCGTTCTCTGCTCACCAGTGAACCGGGTCCGTATCTGATAATCATGAAGGACCTGTTCCCGAGCCTGACAGTCAGATCGATGGTTGATCTGACGAAATGATGCGTAAAGAGGGTGTCAATGCAGGAACGCGGAATCAGCTCGGTTTTTCCAAACCCTTTCTGTTCAATCATCATCCGGGATATGTCCTGCCGGATTCGCTCGTCATCGGTATCCGTTAATTCTTCACCCGTAAGATAATCGAAAAGGGTGCCGTAGATGAGATGATGGGAAAAATGTTCAGGCATAGTATCTCTCGAAGCCCCGATAAATGGGACTAAGGCGTTGACAGTCCGCAGCAGGTGCTGCAGGTATCCGTCGAGTGCCAAGTGACTAATACGTATTGCCTTTACATCTGCTTGTCAACAGCGGGATGATTGAAAAGTTGCATTGCCGATCAGGGCAGGTGGAGAATTGTGCTGACGGTTGAAAGAAAAAGACTGACCGGGAAAGGTTTGGCCAGGAAGTGATGGGCACCTTTTGTGGAAAGACAGCCCATTGCATCGTTGGGTCTCTGCTTGCCGCTGATCATGATAATCTTGGTTTCCGGATACGAATTTTTAACATGGGATAAGAGCTCAAGCCCGTTTAATCGAGGCATTTCGATATCCGAAATCATCATATCAAAGGAGTCATTTTTGAGCAGATCGATTGCGGCCAGGCCATCTTCAGCGCACACGCAGATATAGCCGCAGGACAGAAGAACCGTTGCCATGAACTGACGCAGAATGAAGTCGTCGTCAACAATCAGGATTTTAGCTTGTTCCTTTTGTGCTTCTTTCTCATTCCACATGGTTATGGGACACCCTTCTGATAGTAAACCGGATTATGTACTGATCCGCAATTTCCTGTCCTGAGATGAAAAAAAATAGGGTGAAGATGTAATGTTGAGTTTCAATTATCCAATAATAAATCGCTGGAACCGCACTCATCACCCTAGCACAAAATCGAAACGAAACACAATAGGATAAGGATAAGGATGTATTGGGTATGAAAATTACCCTAAAAAATCAGGAGGAAATGGAAGACAACACAGATCTGAGATTTTGTTTTTTGTTCGTGATACCGAGTTTTCTTCGAACATTCTTTCGGTGTTTATCGATGGTGGCCGGTGAAATATTCAGGAGTTCGGCGATTTCCTTGGAGGAATAACCCTGCCGGATGAAATTGGAGATCTGCATCTCTGCCGGTGTCAATCTCAGATTCATCGTCATGGCCGAGTAGATCAAAGGTGAGGCCATATCTTTGATATTCTTCTCGAGTACCTCCAGTGTCCTTATCTGGTTCCTGTCCAGGCTGGTCTGTTTCAATTTGTTCATGTACGGTTCAATATTACAGAGAATATTCGTCGAGAGATTTTCCTGGAAAAGCAACCGTTCATTTTCGATTCTCTTCAACAGGACCTTCAGGGTGATATTTGTCTCTTGAAGGGTTGATTCAAATTTATTGATTTCCTGTTCCAGCAGTTTCTGTCTGGTGATATCGGAGGAATTGACAATAAACCCAAGGATATTGCCTTCCCACACGACTGGGCCGATCCGGGTCTCGAAGTACGCAATGCCCCCATCTTTGGCGGGATATTCTGAAAAACAGCGATCAATGGTCTTTGTTCTTTTTACCCGTTGCAGGCATTTTTCAACTTCCTTTCGATTTGACTCCGGAATCACTGCGTACAGACTGGAACCCAGCATCTCGTTTTCGGAAAATCCGGAAAGCGGGCGGTTGGTAAACAGAATGACCCCTTTGGGGTCGATCAGCATGATACAATCTGGGGAGCAGTCGCATATTGCCTGCCATCTGGTTTCTAAGATTACAGGATTTATTGATTTGTTTGCATCGCTTAGCGAACAGATCATGCCGTTGAACTGTTCGTCATTGTATCTGGGGAAGAACCAGCCGACCTGATGGTTCTTCCCTGCAGGCGTGTGAACCGGTATCGGGCCAAACTTGACGGGATATCCCTCGCTTTTTGCCTTGAGATAGGAAGGAATAAAGTGCTGAAAGATATTAATCGGAAAGCCGTTGAAAATCTCCCTTCCAGTCATCTGGTCCTTGGGGACACCGACTTTTTCTGCTATCGTATTATTCGCATAGATGACAATGTCATTTTTGTCGGTGATCCAGACACCACCAAAAATGATATCAAGAAGATGTGGCTTAAGGACATCATCGTTACTGCCGAACATATGCTGCTGAACAAAGGTCTCCATGGTATCCAGCCAGGTCATGAATTCCGTTGGATCACAGCTGTTCGGCAGGAGCAGTAACGAATCGAAAAGATTTGTCATCCTTGTTCTATCTATTTGGCGTCTTTTTATTATTATGTTGGTGAGTTGCTGTGCCGTTCTCATGGAGAAGGGCAGTCTAATGCTCGATAATATCCTCTCCTGCTGAGCCAAAATACCGGTCATGCTGTTTAAATAAACGAAAACTAAAGATAATTTAATAGCTGATCATGCTATCAGTAGAAATGACACAAAGCAAGTGTCATTATAAGGAAGATAATGGGTATAAAATATGCCCAATTTGTCTGAAGGCTGCACAAATACTGAGAGAATTATTAGAGAAAACAAGCCGTATGGTTTCCTGATAACGAAACAACGGTTTAATTTTTTATTAAAAAGCGTGATCCTTCTACTATCAAGCGTGACTTTTCGATCATAACGGTACTAATCGTCCATTCTTGTATGATCAGAGTGAGGGGACTCCTGTTGAGTAAAGAGAATAATCACGGTTTGGCCGCCTGTTTCTCCTCATTGAACGTCACCTGGGGATCCCAGTCCAGCCAGCTGGGCTCTGCCTTATCATAAAGCTCGAAGCGATGGCCCTGATCGACCTTTCCTCCCATCTCATTATTACCGGGGGTGGCCAGCGCGATACCTCCGGCAACAATGGCTTCAACGGAATCGGTTGATACGGTGATTCCGGAGAAGAGACCTCCCTCGATTTTGGCTCCGCTGACATTCCAGAAACGGGTGTTTTCCCTGATGATCCGGGTATATGGGGAATAAATATTGACATTGATAAGGACGTGTTGAAAGGATCCGGACAGATCGAAACCGCTGATTTCACCGACCTGAATCTGGCGATAATACACCGGGGCGTGGATTTTCAGAGAACCAAGGTGCCTGCTTGACAAAATGAGATTCAACCCTTGTTGAGGAATGGTAATCTGAGGTTCTCCTTTTAGAGCGACGAATTCCCCGGTAAGTGGACCGGCCCCGGGAGCCAGAGCGATGTACGGGCCGGAGGTGACGGTATCCAGGTTTTTGATGCCTGAGAGTTGAAACGAGGGCGTCACCAGCCAAACCTGGGTCGATTTTCTAAACAGGGTCGCGACATTTTTTCTGACAACAACCTCGGCGATAATGATGTTAAGATCCTCTGCAAGATGTGTTTTTGTTACCTTACCGATGGTTATACCTTTGTGCTTGACCGGCGCACCGATTTTCAGGTCACCGGCATCCGCAAAACGGATGGTCAGTTTCAGGTCGTCTGCTGTCCGGGCCGACTCCTCGTTCTCAAATAACGGATAGATTGCATTGGTCTCCGGACGTTTTCCACCAGCTGGTGTAATGAAGCCGATGCCTGCGGAAATTATCGACTCCAGTGAACCCGTCTGCATGGTAAGGCCGGTGAGACCTCCTTCAATGCGCAGACCGCTGAGATCAAAAAAACGTGAACTGCCGGAGACCATGTCCTCATAGGGATGTTTGATAAAACAATCTATCAAGACATCCTTTTCTTTTTCCGAGAAATGGAAGCCGGTGACCTCACCGACCGTGACTTTTTTGAACAGAATCGGAGAACCCACCTTGTACGGGCCGAGATTTTCTGCCTTGATCTGGAAAGAGTAGCCGCGGGGATGCAGAGAAGGGACCATCCGGGCAGCATCGCTCAAGCTGTTATAGAGCGTGAACCTCTGTCCTTCTTTTACCGGCAGGGCTTCTTTTTTGCCCGGATCCGGAGTGATAAAGGAAACACCGCCATGAAAAATTGACGAGAGTGAGCCGGTATCGATCTTCAATCCGGAAAAAAGACCGGCATCCACCTTGATGCCGCCGCTGTTATAGAATACGGAATTTTGTTTTACATGCTGCTCATACGGTTGATAGATAAAGATCTTTATCTGGACGTTGTTTTTGAGTAAATCAACACTTACGACCTCCCCTACCTGGATATTTTTATAGACCACCGGAGCCCCGGCTGCAAGTGAGCCGGTATTTTCCGTTGTCAGGAAATAGGCGGCTCCCGGTCGCAACGGTGTTTGGGCCGGGGGAACAGACAAGGTTTCAAAATGGTCCTGGAAAGGCCCTTCACCGGGTTCAAAGGTGATATTGGGGCCGTTCAGCAGTGTGCCGAGATTTTTTATGCCGTCTATACTGACCTCAGGCTGACTGATCCAGAACGTAGTGCCTTGTTTGAGAATGGGTTCAGCTCGTGGGTCCAGAAGGATATGGGCCGTAACCGTATGATGAGTATCGTTGTTAACCTCGATTTTATCGACAAAACCTGCATCCAGGCCTCGATATGTCACCTTTGTGACCCCTTCCACTATTCCGGAACCGGAAGTGAGGTTCAGCGTCATGGGCAGGACGTATCTGGCGGTATCGATATCCTTGTAGAGGGTGAACACCTGGCTGTTTTGGGCCGGAGGCGTAGATTCAAGGGGTTCGGGGGTCTCCAGAACTATGCCGCCCATAAGCAGGGAGGCAACTGATTCCAGATGGAGCTTCAGGTCGGTGAGTTTGCCTGACAAGGTGACGCCACTGGCATTACTGAAACGGCTTCCTTCCCGGACCAGATGGCTGTAAGCAGGTTCAATGTACACGTTTATCAAGACATTATTCTTGCTCTCCAGAGTGTATGTCTGTACCGAGCCTATGCGGATGTTGCGATAGTAAACTTCTGATCCAACCTGTACGGAATGAAGAGCGTCTGCTTTCAGGAACAGATGCAGGCCCGGGGCTTCGTCAGGGATGGGCGGAGGGTTCGAAAGACCTGTAAATTCAGTGGACTGTACCGATGAGACTCCGGCCTGGATGCCTATGTAACTTCCGGAAAGAATGGTCTCCAGTCCATAGATTCTGGCCGCAGACAGCTCCGGGCGGACAACCCAGAACGCCGTATCTTCAACAAGATATTTTTCAATCCCTTGATCCATTTTCACAATTGTGCGGATTCTGTGTTTGTCGAGGTCGGGTTGAACGGCCTTGACGACCCCGACGGGGATGCCTTTTAAAACGACCTGTGTTTTTCCGGGGGTGATACCGCTCGCATCTTCAAAATAGACAGTGATATCAATGCCTGCATTCTGGTAGCTTCGGAAAAGAATCCACCCGCAGATCAACAGTGTTATAACGGGAAGGGTCCATATTGGCGATATGCCATGTTTTTTATGCACAACTGGCTTGATATCCATATATTCCTCAAAGGTTTTTCAAGGTTTTTCGGATGAAACATCCTGGCATCCAGGGTCTTTTTCACAGCAATTATCCCAAAGTAAGCGTGGATCGAAGGTGTGAGCGGCAAGCATGGTTGTTATCACGACCATACAGAAGTAGGTGGCAGCCGGCGCCGCCTGAATGGAGGAGAAAAAACCAAAGCGCACAAGGACAGTCAGGATTGCAATAACAAAGATGTCCAGCATCGACCATCGACCTATAAATTCAATAAAACGGAACATTTTTGCCTGCTGTTGCAGAAATATCCCTCGTTTGAATCTGATTGTCAGCAGGATAATTAAAAGACCTGAGATCTTGAAGAGTGGAACAAGAATACTGGCTGAGAGGATGATCAGACCAACAGCATAGGAGCCATCTCTGAAAAAATGCAGAATACCGTCTATGATAGTTGAAGTATCGGGCCTTCCTAAGTAATCGACGCGCATTATCGGCAGGATGTTGGCCGGGATGAAAAACAATCCCGCTGTCAGCATCAGGGCCCATGTCCGTGCGATGCTGTCGGGTTTGCGGCTATGGAGCCTTGCCCCGCAGAGGAGGCAGCGGGATGAACTGTCGATACCGGAATCAGGAATGATTGTCAGCCGGTTGCAGGTATGGCAGGAGGTAAGACCTGCCTCCATGGCCGTAATCATTCCGGCACCGAAATCCAATTTTTCGATATCTTCAGTATCCGCTACGATCTGCGTATCGCGGTTTTCCATCCAGGCCCAGAAGAGTTTTTTATCAAGGACGTCCGTTGTCCCCAGCGTGGTCAGGACCAGGGCAATGAAACAATAAAAACCAAGGCCGTAGCTGATGTCGGTTGTTTGATACATCTTGATCACCGTCACCATGATCCCCAGGAGATAGACCTCTACCATGGCCCAGTCTTCAAGCTGGATATAGAGTCGAAAAAGACGCGGCAGAAGGGGAGGGAATTTCCGCATCTTGAGCAATGTTGCCACGGTGAGGCCTAAAGAGAGTTTCAGAAAGGGAAAAAGAACAGCGGAAAAGAAGACCATCAGGGCAACTAAAAAAAATTCCTGTCGATAATAGCTGACGACTGACTGGATGATATTGGCGGTCTCGGAAATTCCCAGGGTCTGGAAGGTCATCAAGGGGAGGAGCATTGCCGGAACGTAGAGGAACAGGCCGGCCAGACAATGGGCCGCCGTCCTGTTGATGGAGTCTTTATTATGCCTGTGCAGTTCGATTCCGCACCTTGGGCAGGTGAGGATGTTCCCTTCTCCGGCGGTCATATTCGGCATCAGGAGATCACATCCCGGGCAGGCGATCAGGAGACGGAGGTCGGATGGTAGGTGGTCCACTGGCAGACTATAGAGCGATTAGCATAGAGTGATCAGCTAGTTGAGCTAAAAGGAAAACTGTTCAATAACAACCTGCGTTCTCATGAAAATTCTGTTCAAGGCCATCACTTGAGATTTCAACCGGCAGCCGTCACCTGAAAGTAAACTGTGTCATTTTTCCGAGCGAAAGCGGGGGCGGGTGATCCAGTACGGATCCCGTACTCCGGCCCGGTAGGCGTTGAGCGCCTCGGGGGACGAGTTTACCCGGAGGTTGCTGTATGATTCATCTTTATTCTGCCAGCGTTCATGCCAGAAGACCGCCGCCTTGACTTGAGAAAAATGCTCCTGGAAATCAGTAAATGCTTTTTTTACCCATTCAGCCTTGTCCCCGTCCAGCGGGTATTCACCGACCCCCCATTCAGCAACCATCACCGGTTTGGAGGGATCGATCTTATTGATCTCTTCATAGGCGAGGTGAAAGACATCGTAAAACGAACTCCAGTTCATATATTTTGACATCTTTCCATAGACGCTGAGAGCGAGCCAGTCAACATAGTCCGAACCGGGATAATAAGCGGCGTAACGATTCCAGCTTTTATCCTGAGGATAGGAATGGTTGTTCAGGTGAAAAACCCAGCTGATATTCTTAGCGCCTTTGGCACGGACACGATTGACCACATAGCGATAGGCCTCTTTGTAGATCCGTGGCCCCAGCGGTTCAGAAGGCTGGTTGATCAGGTCTTTCTGGCCCCCGCCGTAGTGATATCCGGCCCATGGAAACCAGGTTCCATTCATCTCAATTCCCCAGGCAACCAGCAGAGGCTTGCCGAAATCCCTGGCGTCTTCTGCCCATTTATCGATATAAGCATCCCACATCCCGTTTAAGATATTGTAGAGGTTGAAACGGCCGGGAAGCATGCCTTCAGCATAGGGTTTATCCCATGGCGACCAGAAAATGAGTGGGATGGCTCCATAGCGGGTCACGATCTGGGCGCTTTTTACTGCAAATTTCTGTTCTCCCCAGAAATTGCCGAAGGCGATAATGGCCTGGTGTTTTCCGACCATTTTTTCGAATCTTTCCAGGCCCTCAAGGGTTACATTATCTTCACCGTCACCGAAGTCGACATATGCCCCAGTGTACGCCCCTTTTGCGGCGACAGCCAATTTCTGGATTGTTTCCCCTGGTTGATCGGCGGCCGACAGAATTGCCGGAAAAAAGAGGCCGAATCCGGACAACAGCAGGAGCAGGGCATGCAGATATATAACTTGAAAAAATTTTGTTATCATCGTGTCATACTATTTCAAATCCGTGAGATATGCAACTGATGGTCCAAGGAACTGTAAATAAATAATATGAACAGCTCCTTAGGGTTGTTTGGTATCAGTTCACGGATGCGGTTCGTTCCAGTTTTCCCCAGCTTACCAATACCCCTTTTGCCGCCTTGAACATCGATTTCCAGATGACCCAGCTCAACATCGGCCGGTAGACAAATCGCATCGGCACGGCAAGCCAGGACTGATAGACCGGTTCATGTTCCATCAGACAGGCCAGGGCGGCGAGCATAATATCCATAAGGAGAAAAATGGCAAAATATGCATAAAGGACCGGACTGCTCCAACCCAGGAGCAGCGAAACAATGACCAGCAGATCAATGATCGGTGCTATCGCAACCAACAGGACCTGAAAAAACCAGATCCCGGGAAGGCTGAAACACCCCAAGGCCTTGAAACGAGGGTTCATAACCATGTCCCTGTGCTTCCAGAGACACTGGATGGTCCCGAAACCCCAGCGAAAGCGTTGTTTGGCCAGAGACGCAATGGTCTCAGGGGCCTCTGTAAAGGCCAAGGCGTCAGCAACATACGAGATCAGAAATCCTTCCCGGTGGAGGCTTAACGTCAGATCCGTATCCTCGGCCAACGTATCGGTACTGATGCCCCCCGCCTGCATGACGGCGCTTTTCCTGAGCGCGCTTACGGCTCCGGGAACGACCGTTATGCAATTGAGGTAATGGTACGCCTGGCGATCGAGATTGAATCCGCATATATATTCCAAAGACTGACAGCGGGCAATGAATTTTCTCAGGTTTCCGACTTTGGCGTGTCCGGACACGGCTGCTACCCTGTCGTCCTGAAGGGGCTGTACCAGGTTGAAGAGGGTGTCGGGCTGAAACTGGGTATCTGCATCCAGGGTGACCACGATGTCGTCCGGCACCGCTTCCAGGCCTCTGCGGAGCGCCAGGGATTTACCTTGATTGGACTGCCGGATCAGATGCACCCGATGGTCTGCTGCTGCAAATGAATCGACGACCCGTGAGGTTTCATCAGCGGATCCGTCATCGACGACCCAGACCGAAATTTCGCCGGGATAGGTAGTGTTCAAAACGGATTGCAGCGTTTTGGCGATGACCATTTCCTCGTTATAAGCAGCGATCAGGATGCTCAAAGGAGGACTGAAATGCGACTTCGGCGCTTTTGTTGATCGCCGCTGCTGTAAAAGAGCGAGCACTGAGACGATAATTGTCCGCAGGACTACCAGAATAGTTGCGACAAGCATGAAGGACCAGAGGAAGGTCTCGATAAAATGAAAGGCTCGAAATCCGCTGCCGCTGACCAGACGGGTTATCGGGCTCTGATCCTTCTTCACCAGCGGCATCAGAACCTCCGGAGACTCACCGAGGAGTTTGCCGAGAGATGCTATTGTATCGCTGCGATCATAGAGGTAATCAATGATCAACGGCAATGCCTCAACAGTCGCGGAACGGTCTCCGCCGGAATCGTGCAGCAAAATGACATTACCACCAAGCTGACGGCCAAGTTTAATCCGTTCCAGGATCTCATCGGCAGTCGGCTTTGCCCAGTCTTCCGGGTCAATATCTTCAGCAACCGTCACGTAGCCCATATCCTGGACTGTTTTCAGCGGCAGAATCTCGTCGAGGGAGGTAGGCCTTGAATCAGCATTGTAGGGAGGCCGGAAAAGGATAGTGGACCTCCCGGTGATGGTTTCCAGAAGCCGCTGGGTGGCGTTCAGTTCCAACCGGATGCGCTCTTCCGAGACCAGTGCCAGATTGGGATGAGTATAGGTATGGACCCCTACTTCATGTCCCTCCCTGACGATACGGCGAACAAGTCCCGGGTATTCCTCCATCTGCATACCGACCATGAAAAAAGCGGCCTTGACGCCCTTGGCCTTCAGGATATCGAGAATCCGGGGTGTCCATTTCGGATCCGGGCCATCGTCGAAACTGATGACAACATCATCGACGTCTTTCCCGTTTCCCTGGTGGCTGACCGTCAGATAGCTGGGAAAATTCTCGTATGTTTCTGTGAGCTTACCCGAGGCGTCAATCTCGATTTTCCGGGAGCCGTCCGAACGTGTGTCTTCGATGGTCAGAAACTCTCCAGTGCCAACCTGAGTTATGCCGTTTGAACCGAGACTGCTGATATTCTGAATTATTTCCTGATTGAATTCAAACTGTTCCTTGCCGATAGCCTTCCAGATGGCCGGGTCTTCCGATCCCAATTCATAAATGGCAAGTCCGGTGATGTCAAGTTTACGTGCTGCTTTCAACTGGTTCATGAATGTGGCCACATCCAGAAACCAGACGGTATGCTCAGTACCTGCGTCCGAATAGGAGAAGCCCGGGTTATAGAATGGGGCCTCCATTTTATCGCCCGGTACCCCGGAGCGGCCTGCACGGGTCATGACATCGGCGAAGCTTACGGTCTCGGCCTTCGGGGTTCCGTTTTCCCAGTCATACCCGTAGGCCCCCAATTCTACGATCCATTGGGATGGTTTGCCATAGGCGGTAAGAGTAGTCAGCCAGCCTTCAAACCAGTCCTGCGACGCAATGGGGCCCGGAAGGTCCGTGTCGGAATTCTCGTCATGGAGTGCAGCGATGAAGTGGTCTACGTCCTGGGAGAGGGTCTCCAGGTCATAGAGCATCAATTCGCGGCCCATCTGGATCCGGAGCCAGAGTTCCATGTTCTTTGCATGCAGGGATGCAGCAATCTCCTGCAGGAGTCTGGTGATATTGTCCTTATAGGTCGGGTCGACCTGCCCCCAGTCGACTATCACGCCTCCCGCTCCGGCTGCCTCCAGCTTTTCTGTCAGATTTTTGATAAAACCTGACCTTCTTTCATCAGGTCCATTGGCTACTCCTTCAACCGCCTCCGGCTGCCAGATATCATTGAGCAGGTTGGTCAGAAGCGGGAGCAGCACGATACCGTTTTCCTTGGCTATCCCCTGAACGGTGAGGTCGGGTTTGGCAAAAAGCGTCCCTGTCCCATCCATCATGATCAACCATTCGGGACAAACATGGGTCAGTTGACCGGCGTGGGCTTTGAGAGAGGAGAGACTGTTGGGGTCCCAGCCGGCGTAAAAGCCAAGGCGGATCTTTTTTGGCGGGGAAATCACCGGCTGCTGCAGGGCCGGTGGTGTGACCTGGGGTAAGGCAGGTGGTGTTGTCTGGGGCTGAGCTTTTGTCACAGCCGGAGCCTTTGGAGAAGATGCCATCTGTCTGCCGGAATGCTTTATCCGGGAAAATTCCAGCCATATCGGTTTGGGCGATTTCTTCGAGGAGAGCTGTTCATTCTTCTGCATGACCTTCAGCCTCTCCTTCAGCTGTTGAATGGATGGAGGCAGCTGAAATTTTGACACAACGAAAAGAGACTGCACAAACATTACCGAACAAAAGAAAAAAACTGAACCGAACAAAAGAATATAGAAACGAAGCCTGGGCCATCGTTTTCCTTGTGTATCTAAAAAAACAAAGTTGCTGTCGTGGATCTGAGGCATTATGTATGGACCTGCAAATTACCTGCATTATTTTCCGGGGGCAGGCTATCATCTTTTCCGGCCGGGATTTCCAGTATCCGGAGGGTGTGCCCGGTGACTCTGATGACTGGAGATGGTCCAAGGGAATTTGTAGTATCTGGCCCTTGATTGTTTCCCTATTATATTATCAGATGATGACATTACCATCAGATTTTTACATCCGGCTGACAATTTGACCTGCCCGGAAAAACAATGGAGAAAAAGATGAGTCATTCCAAAAAAGTAACATCGTGCTGGCTGAAGGTTACCATTCACTCCGATCCAGTTCTTGTGGATGCCCTCAGTGATTTTCTGGTGGGGGTAACGGGGGCAGGGGTGGAAATAGTTGTGGATGACAGCCTTTCATCCACAAAAATTAATGCTTTTCTGGAAAAACGAAACCCGGATGAATCGGAGATACGACAGACTCTGGAGCAGATTTCAGGATATGCCCGGGAGTTGGCGGAGATCTTTCAGGTGTCTGTCCCTGCGATCGAAAGTTCTGTTATCGAGGAAGAGGACTGGGGGACGACCTGGAAAGAGCACTTCAAGCCCTTCGCGATTATCCCCGGCCTTGTGATCAAACCGACCTGGGAAGAGTATCAGGCGGGAATGGATGAAAAGGTCATCGAAATGGATCCGGGCATGGCCTTCGGGACCGGGCACCATGCCACCACTACCCTGTCTTTGGAACTGCTGCGGGCCGTACTTCAGGATATGACTGCTGCAAGCGTCCTCGATGTGGGCACCGGCACCGGTATCCTCGGTATGGCTGCGACTTTGTTCGGTGCGGACCGGGCCATGGGCATCGACAATGATCCGGAGGCAATAGCTGCAGCCTCTGAAAATGTGCGCCGCAATGGTCTGGGTGAGAAAATGACGGTTGCTCTAACTTCGCTATCAGCACTGCAAGGACCCTTTTCCATTGTGGTTGCCAATATTATCCATAATGTTCTCCTCGACCTGGCCGATGATCTGGACCGGCTGACCGCAAGAGGCGGGAAGCTGATTCTTTCAGGGCTCCTGACCGGAGAGCAGACTGATACGATTATCAAACATTTTTCAGACAAACGGCTCAGTCTCACGACGCATCTGCAAAAAAAAGAATGGTCGGCCCTGCTCTTTGAAAAAACAGCAGTCGGCGGCCAACGTTCAGTGGTCGGTTGAGCAGATTTAAGGCTTAAAACCGGTGTCCTTGCATTTTCCTTAAATCAAACGTACCATTCATATGTTCAGGAAATATGCAGGTGCAGGAGTCATCATTTTGCCTAGAGTTCTCTTATGAAAAAAACGAAGATCATTGCGACAATCTCCGACCGGATGTGTGATATCCCTCTTCTCACCCGGATGCATCAGGCCGGAATGGATGTGGTCAGGCTCAACACGGCCCATCAGGCTCCTGAAGATGCCCAGGTGGTGATCAATAACGTCCGGAAGGTATCGGACCGGATTGCGATCATCATCGATACGAAGGGGCCCGAGATCAGGACGACCGTTGCCAAAGGCGATATCCCGGTCAAGTCCGGAGACGTTGTCTGCGTTACCGGGGATAAAAAAGGCGAATGCACCCCGGATTGTATCTGCGTCAGTTACGACAACTTTGTCGATGATCTGTCTGTTGGCGACAAGATCCTGATCGATGACGGGGAGATTGAGCTGGAGGTCAAGGAAAAGACCTCCGACAGACTGATGTGCGAGGTCAAAAACGACGGCTCTATTAAGGGGAAAAAGAGCATCAATCTGCCTTCGGTCAAGATCAGAAACCTCCCTTCGCTCACCGAAAAGGACAAAACCTTTATTGCCTTTGCAGCCGATCAGGATATCGATTTTATTGCCCATTCCTTTGTGCGTTCGAAAGAGGATATCCTGGCTATTCAGGATATCCTTGACGCCAAAAAGAGCCCGGTCAAGATTATTGCCAAGATTGAAAATCAGGAAGGAGTCGATAATATTGATGAAATTCTTGATCACGCCTATGGGGTGATGGTGGCGCGCGGGGATCTGGCCATTGAGATACCGACCGAAAAGATTCCGATTATCCAGAAAAGACTTGTCAGAAAGTGCATTGAGCGCCGAAAACCGGTCATCATTGCGACCCAGATGCTCCAGTCCATGGTCACATCGCCTCGACCGACCAGGGCCGAGGTCTCCGATGTCGCCAATGCCTGCCTGGACCATACCGACGCGATTATGCTCTCTGCGGAGACGGCCTACGGTAAATATCCGCTCGAATCGATCAAAATGATGACGAGGATTGCCGAGGAGGTGGAGTCCAGTCTCAGCACCTTTACTGATTCTCCCTACGAATCGACAAAGACCGTCACCGGTTATCTGGCCAAGGCGGCAGTCAAGGCCTCCCTGCGTCTGAAGACCAAGGCCCTGGTTGCCGATACGATCAGCGGCAGGACGATCCTGAGTCTGGTCGCCTACAGAGGAGAGAACCCCATCTATGCCCAGTGTTACAGCAAGCGGGTCATGCGTGAACTGTCTCTGTCTTTTGGCGTCCACGCCTCCTTTATGCAGACGGATGTCTCGTCCCATGAGTTTCTGCGGACTGCTCTCAGCCGGTTGCTGGAACAACAGGAACTGAGCGAAGAGAGTTTAATTACGGTTCTGGCGGGGAATTTCGGTTCCGGTTACGGGGCATCCTATGTGGAGATCAGCACCGTCCAGAACCTGCTCAGGCGGAAATAAGATAGCGGTGGAGGGCATCGCCATGGATAAACGAGTCATCACCGCCCCGACCGGGACTACACTTTCGGCAAAGAGTTGGCAGACCGAGGCGCCGCTCAGGATGCTGATGAATAATCTCGATCCGATGGTGGCAGAAAACCCCGACGAGTTGATCGTCTATGGCGGCATCGGCCGGGCGGCCCGGAACTGGGAGTGTTTTGACAAAATTGTCGAGACCTTGCGCAGGCTGGAGGGAGATGAGACTCTGCTTATTCAGTCCGGCAAGCCGGTCGGCGTCTTCAGGACCCACCCTGATGCCCCCCGGGTCCTGATCGCCAATTCCAATCTGGTGCCGCATTGGGCCACCTGGGAGCATTTCAATGAGCTGGACCGCAAGGGACTGATGATGTTCGGGCAGATGACCGCCGGTTCCTGGATCTACATCGGCAGCCAAGGGATCATCCAGGGGACCTACGAGACCTTCGTCAGTCTGGGCAGGAAACATTACCGCGGAGATCTTTCCGGCCGCTGGATCCTGACTGCGGGGCTGGGCGGTATGGGCGGCGCTCAGCCGCTGGCCGCCAAATTCGCCGGTGCCTCGATGCTGGCCATCGAGTGCCGGGCCGAGCGGATCAAAAAACGTCTCGATACCGGCTACCTGGACATGCAGGCAGCCGATCTTGCCGAGGGCCTGCGGATCATCGAGCGCTCCTGCGCCGAAAAAAAACCGGTTACCGTCGGTGTCGTAGGCAACGCCGCCGAGATCTACCCCCGGTTGGTGGAAATGGGCGTCCGGCCCGATGCGGTGACCGATCAGACCAGCGCCCATGACCCGCTGCACGGCTATCTGCCAGCCGGCTGGAGCGTCGAGGAGTGGGAAAGAAGGCAGTTGGATTCCCCGGCCGAGGTTATGCAGGCCGCCCGGATATCCATGGTCCCCCATGTCCAGGCCATGCTCGATTTTCAGAAAAGGGGCGTTCCGGTCTTTGATTACGGCAACAATATCAGGCAGGAGGCCTTCAATGCGGGGCTGAAGGAGGCCTTCGCCTTCCCCGGCTTTGTCCCGGCCTACATCCGCGATCTCTTCTGCGCCGGCAAGGGGCCGTTCCGCTGGGTGGCGCTGTCGGGAGATCCGGAGGATATCTATAAAACGGATGCCAAGGTCAAAGAGCTGCTGCCGGATGATACGCATCTGCATAAATGGCTCGATATGGCCAGGTCTCAGATCAGGTTTCAGGGGCTGCCCGCCCGGATCTGCTGGGTCGGACTCGGGGATCGGCATCGGCTGGGTCTGGCCTTCAACGAGATGGTGGCAAGCGGCGAGCTGCAGGCGCCGGTCGTGATCGGCCGGGACCATCTGGACAGCGGTTCGGTAGCCAGCCCGAACCGGGAGACCGAGGCGATGCGGGACGGATCGGATGCAGTCTCCGACTGGCCGCTCTTA
The DNA here is from genome assembly GCA_903901335.1 of uncultured delta proteobacterium. Lineage (GTDB taxonomy): Bacteria > Desulfobacterota > Desulfobulbia > Desulfobulbales > Desulfocapsaceae > CAIUQR01. Next base: position 33,915 of record CAIUQR010000024.1, read on the forward strand.
AACTGCCTGCTGAACTGCGCCTCGGGAGCGACCTGGGTGTCGTTCCATCATGGCGGCGGGGTCGGGATGGGCTATGCCCAGCACGCTGACGGTACGAAGGAGGCCGCGGCCCGGATTGAACGGGTCCTCTGGAATGACCCGGCCACAGGCGTCATGCGCCATGCCGATGCCGGATACCAGGATGCCATCGCCTGTGCCAGGGAGAAGGGGCTGGATCTGCCGATGATAAAATAGTGCACGTTCGGAAATGGCTATATTGCCCGAACTCTTCGTTGCTCTCAAAATTTAATCCTCGGAATATCAATTTATATGCCTCCGGTTAAATTTATCGAGCGCCTCGATTTCGAACAATATATCTCATTTCCGAATGGACACTAAAATACGCTTTAGGTAAACGGCGAAGCTTATGGGAAATCTACTGATTAAAAATCCGGCCCGGATTGTCTCTCCCCGTCCCGGTGTAATCCGGGGCAGGGGGTTCGGAGACCTGGTAATCAGGATCAACGAGTCGATCCTGATCCGGGATGGCATCATTCAGGACATCGCGCCCCTGTCTCAGCTTTCGCGGGTTGCAGCCCGGGACGGCATCCCCGAACTGGATGTAACCGGAAAGGCGGTGATCCCCGGTTTTGTCGATTGCCACAGTCATCTTGTTTTTAGCGGCAACAGGGCGGAGGAGTTTGCGCTGCGGGCAAGCGGGGTGGATTATCAGACCATCGCCACCCGGGGCGGCGGCATTTCCGCCACGGTGCAGGCTACCCGGGCCGCCTCTGCGGCGGAGCTGAAGGATATCGGCCACCACTATCTGGCCCGGGCCCTGCGCCAGGGGATCACCACCATGGAGGTCAAATCGGGCTACGGGCTTGATCCTGCCGCGGAGATGAAGATGCTGGAGGTTATCAACGACCTGAATGCCGAACAGCCCATCGATCTGGTCCCGACCTTCATGGGCGCCCACGCCGTCCCGCAGGGAATAGCCAGGGATATCTATCTGCAAGAGATTAAAGCGATGATTCCAAAGGCGGCGCGGCTTGCCCGATTCTGCGATGTCTTCTGTGAACAGGGGTATTTCAGCCCGCAGGAGAGCGGCGAAATCCTTGCAGAAGCCCGCATCCACGGCCTGCTGCCCCGCCTGCATGCAAACCAGTTCCACTCCATCGGCTGCATTGAAAAGGCGCTGGACGTAAGAGCCGTCTCGGTCGATCACCTGGAGGTCCTGGACGCTCGGGAGATCAGGCTGCTGGCCGGATCGAATACCGCCTGCGTCGTCCTGCCCGGCGTGTCGCTGTTTCTGGATATCCCCTATGCGCCGATCCGATGGATGATTGACAGCGGTTGCATTGTGGCCATTGCCACCGACTTTAATCCCGGCTCCAACATGAGCCTGTCGATGCAGCTGATGATGTCGCTGGCCTGCATGCAGATGCAAGTCAGGCTTGATGAGGCCCTCTGCTGTGCCACCCAGAACGGCGCCCATGTCCTGAGGCTTGCCGAAACCGGCTGCATCGAGGCTGGCTGGCAGGCGGATCTGCTGGTCCTTGATACCGCCGACTACCGTGATATGCTCTACTTTTATGGGGAGAATCATGTGCGGACAGTTATCAAAAAAGGGCGTATCGTATGACTCCTGAGATCAGAGAACTTTTTGTCCCTGTCCGGATAGATCAAAAAAGCCATGATCCTCATGACCTGCTGGTGCAGGATGTGAGCCTGTTCTCAGTCGATGATCTGCCGCAGGCCACCCATATCCTTATCGGCTGCCCGCAGGATCAGGGGGTTCGCCGCAATCATGGCCGTCTCGGGGCGGCGGAGGCGCCCGCAGCGATCCGGGCGATGTTCTACCGGTTGAAGCCCCCGATGAACCACACGCCGGTTCGGCTCCTCGATCTAGGCGATATCCGGGTGGACGGTGAGCTGGAAGTGATCCATGAGCGGCTGCAGCAGGTGGTTGCGGCCGCTCTCCGGGCTCGGAAACAGGTCATCGTCCTTGGTGGCGGCAATGATATCTCATTAGCCGACGGCTCGGCCATGGCCGGGGTCTTCGGGGAGATTACGGCCATCAATATCGATGCCCATCTCGATATGCGTAAAAGCCCTCACCGCCACTCCGGCACCCCGTACCGCAATCTGCTCGACCGGGGTCTGATCAAACCCGGAAATCTCTGTGCGGTCGGGATCCAGCCCTGGCTCAACTCTCCTGAATATCTGAGCGATGCCGAGGACCTCGGGGTGCGGATCAAGACCCTGACGGAGGTCCGCAGGGTGGGGGTGGAGACGGCCTTCCGGAATCTGCTGGCCTCGCTCTACGGCAGGCCGTTTTTTGTCGGCCTCGATATGGACAGCGTGCGGAGTGCCGACGCGCCGGGGGTCAGCGCCCCATCGCCTGTCGGATTTACCGCCGAGGACGTCCTGCATTTCGCCGATACCTGCCATCACCATCCGGCCACCGGGATCTTCGAGATCTCCGAGGTCAACCCGGTCTTTGACCGGGATCACTGTACCGCCCGTCTGGCGGCCCTTGCTGTCTACACCTTTCTCTATGGCCTGAGGTAAAAACGAATGTCCGGAACACTCACCATCGATATGAGAAGACCCCTTGGTGCAGGCGAGATCCTGTCCATCGTTGCTCCCGGGGTGTGGGTCGACCTTTCACCGGAGACCAGGACGGAGCTCAGCCGGCGGCGGGCCGATGTGGAACGGTTTGTCACCGAACAGAAGCGCCCCGCCTATGGATTCAACCGGGGCTTTGGCCATAACGTCGACCTGGCGGTGCCTGCAGACAGGCTCTCCCAGCTCCAGGAAAACCTGATCCTCTCCCATGCGGTGGGCATTGGCGATGCTATCGATCCGGATATCGTCCGGATCACGATGCTTCTGCGTGTCCTTTCGCTTACCCGCGGTCACAGCGGTGTCCGGCCGGAGTTGATCGAGCAGCTCATCGGCCTGTTAAATAACGATATCACCCCGCTGGTCCCCGAACTGGGCTCGGTGGGGGCGAGCGGTGATCTGGCACCTTTATCCCACATTGGTCTGGCGCTTCTGGGCCATGGCCGGGTGCTGCTGCAGGGAATTGAGATGGAGGCCGCCCAGGCACTCAGGCAGGTCGGCATGGCTCCGATCCATCTGGAGATGAAGGAGGGGCTGGCTTTAAACAACGGGGTGCAGTTCATGACGGCGATCGGCATGCTGGCCTGCAGCCGCCTGAAGACGCTCCTGCAGACTGCGGTTATCAATACCGCTCTCGTCAGCCAGGTAATGCTGGCGCCGGATACCTATTTCCGGGCCGATTTTCATCGGGTTCGTCCCCATCCGGGGGCCATCCGGGTGGCCGACTGGATCTGGCGGCTGATGGAGAATTCGCCGATCCGCGAGGCGCACCGCCCCTTCGAGGTGGACGGACAGGTCCAGGATCCGTACAATATCCGCTGTGCGGCCCAGGTTCTCGGCACCAGTTATGAGTTGATCGACAAGGCCGAGCAGACCTTTCTGATCGAGGCTAATTCCGCCACCGACAATCCGATCCTGCTGTCGGCAGGAACCGATGCCCCGGCTGCATATCAGGGAAAATATGTCGATATCGTCTCCGGCGGCCATTTCCACGGGATGCCGGTGGCGGTACAGATCTTTAACCTGTTCCAGGGGCTTGGCATCATTACCAATCTGGCTCATCAGCGTTCAACCCGTTTTGTCGATGAATCGAAGAACAAGGGGCTTGGCCGTGATCTGAAATGGCCGGAGATGAACGAGGAAGAGATGTCCGTCTCCAGCGGCATGATGATGCTTGAATACAGCTCGGCCGCCCTGGTCAATGATATCTGGGGGTCGCTTACTCCCAGCCATCTCTTTAATATCGGCACCAATTCCGGCCAGGAGGACCATGTCAGCATGGGAACGAGCCTGGCCGTCCGCCTGCTGAAGACCATCCCGAAGGCGGCTCAGGTCCTGGCCATCGAGCTTGCCTATGTCTGCCAGGCCATCGCGATCAGAAGAATTCTGCCGATTATTCCGACCTATGCCATTCTGCCTCTTGACATCTCGCGCGAGCTGAACCGGGTGAGGAAGAGGCTGCAGCAGTCTGTCAAAGGGGTGATTTTCGAGGTTTCGGTACAGGGGGAGCATCCGGTGAGCGAGGCGGAGCGGCGTCTGAGTCCGGTCTCCGAGGCGCTCTACAGGGCAATCGGGGAGCGGCAGCTCTTTCGGACGGTCACCGCCGACCGTTTTCTGGCCGACGATCTGATGAAACTTGCCCGTTTTATCGACAGCGGTGAGATGGTCGAAACGGTTGAAAGAGAGGTTAAACTGGGGTGGGGGGATGTTTCGGGATAAGGCGCAATTTCCAGGAGCAAATCATTTGACCGCGCAGCAAGAATACTGTAGTCTGCCCGAATAAGGTGTCTATCAGACATAAAGAGGGAATCCTGTGCAAATCAGGAACGGGCCCGCCGCTGTAACCGGGGACGAAGGCTGCTTATACCACTGACCAACGGGTTGGGAAGGTGCAGCGCTGAGAGCGATCCGGGAGTCAGAATACCTGCCTTATACAAAACTCATGGGACGTGTCTCCGGGGATCAGAGACTGTCGTACCGCATCTGTGGAGAAATCAGGGCCCCCAGATCAATTACTCATTGGTCCGGGGGCCTTTTTTTTGCTCCGGGCCGCACCTTTCAGGAGGAAACAGATGGAGAATAAAGAACTGGCATTTACCAAACAGGCAATTCTGGCCACAAAAGACTGGGACACCTATCAGGCAATTATCAGAAAATGCCTGCGCATCCCGGAGTATGACTCGAAATGTCAGGAGAAGCCCGGCAAGCTGTAAGAAGAAGGTGGCAGAAAGCCCCGGGAGTGGCGGAACTCTTCCGGGGTCCTGAAACCGAGTGTAAAGTTCTAGAAGTATCTTTGCAGAATGGCCATATTTTGTCTGTATCCCTTGAGTTTTCGGGTATCAGATAACCCTCTATTAAGTTTGGCTGATAAGTATTGAACGGGAAATTCAAAATGAGGCTATACCTGGTAGCGCAGCGTGAGGAAACATTCAGTCATTGTGTTTAAAAATTGGATTGTTAGAATACGGTATATGGCGTATTTCATTAGGTTCTGCCGGATACGGGACATTTTTATCAAAACACAGGTTCGATACAAATTTGAATTTCATGTAACATGTTGAAAATGATTGTATAAATTCATTTTTTTTAAAAAAGGATCAGACGTGGAAACCGGAAAAGAACGATCCCTGTGGATGGGTTTTGTCACCATCGGCCAGCCTTATTTTTTCCCCCGCATCCGGCAGGGCGGCTTGATAACATGCCTCCTTGTAGTCATGCTGCTTGTCTCTCTGTCCGGGGTGCTCTTTTTAATAGTCTCCGGGGTTGTTCTGGCGGGAAACGCTCTGGCGCCTGACCTGACTGCAAAAATAGCGGCGGGGCTGGTGTCCCTGATCACCGTGACCTTCCAGTCAAAGACCGGGCTGCTGGTTGCCGCTGCCCTTGTCTTTCCCGGTCTCGTCTTTTTTCTTTTCCGCCGTCATCTGTGGATCCGGCGGCGGGCCTGGCTGCTGCTGGCCGTCGTGCTGCTGCTGTCTCTCTCCGTCACCGGTATCAATGTGGCCTTCAGTTACATCGGCAACTATTTCACCACCGCCCTGGTGAAAAAAAACCAGGACATTGCCTATCTTTTTGTTGCTGTTTATTTCTGTGGTTTTCTGGTCGGAATCCCGATCGTTGCCTTTTACGGATATGTCCGGGATTATCTCGGCATGCACTGGCGGGAATGGATGACCACCGAATTTCTCGGCAGGTATTTCAGAGACCGCAATTATTACGAGGTCGAAACAAATTCGCAGATCGATAACCCCGATCAGCGGATCATGGAGGACATCCGCTCGTTCACCCGGACGTCTCTGGCTTTTCTGCTGATTCTCCTGGGTTCCCTGATGGATCTGGTCTCTTTTGCCGGAATTCTCTGGTCAAAATCGGTTCTTCTGGTCTGTGTGGTCCTCGGCTATTCCCTGGTGGGCACCCTGCTCACCGCCTTGCTCGGACGGCGGCTCGTCAAACTGAACTTCAACCAGCTGCGCTTCGAGGCGGATTTCCGGTATTCCCTGATCCATGTCCGGGATAACACCGAATCCATTGCCTTCTATCAGGGAGAGGAGTCGGAAATCGGCCATATTTCCAAAAGGTTCCGAAACGTATTGAAAAACTTCGGCCTCCTGATCGGCTGGCAGCGGAACCTGTCGTTTTTTACGACGGCCTACAGTTATCTGCCGGTTGTCCTGCCGTTTCTGGTGCTTTTCCCCCAGTATTTCAGCGGCAAGATCGAGTATGGAGACATGGTTCAGGCCAACTTCGCCTTTGCCCAGGTCTATGGGGCCTTGTCCCTCATTGTTTCGCAGATTGAACAGATCACCGGATTTGCCGCAGGTGTCCAACGTCTGTCGACCTTTTCGGAGGCCATCGAACCGAAAGAAACAGCAGAATCGGGTATTATTTCCGAGGAATCTGAGCAGTTTTCCCTCACCGCTCTGAGCCTGCTCACTCCGAACAGGATGCGGACCCTGATCAGCAATCTGACCGTAGATCTTCAGCGTGGCGATAACCTGGTGATCGTGGGCCAAAGCGGCGTGGGAAAAAGTTCTCTGCTCCGTGCTATCGCCGGCCTGTGGACCCAGGGTGAAGGGGTGGTGCGACGGCCGGCCCTGTCCGATATCTTTTTTCTGCCGCAAAAACCCTATATGCTCCTGGGGACACTTCGCGCCCAGCTCCTTTATCCCCGGCTGGAACGCGAGACCCCGGACCTCGAACTGCGGGATGTCCTGGCCTCCGTCCGTCTTGCCGACCTGCCTGAGCGGATCGGGGGATTTGATGTGGAGCTGGATTGGGCCGATATCCTGTCGCTGGGTGAACAGCAGCGGCTTGCCTTTGCCCGCCTGCTCATCAACCGTCCCCGCTTTGCGGTTCTGGACGAAGCGACCAGTGCCCTTGATGTCGAGAACGAAGCCAACCTCTACCTGAAACTGCAGGATATGGGAGTCCATTATATCAGTGTCGGCCACCGAACGAGTATCCTTGGTTTTCATAACCGTGTACTCGATCTTCAGGGGCAGGGTGACTGGCGTCTGTTGCCGGTTGCCGACTACCGGCAACGGACCGCATAACGATCTGCCGGCATCACGAATTATTCAGCCTGGTTGTTGAAACAGGGGAAAATCGGCGGGATTTATGGTATGCTGGTTTTTATGGACGATGGGTATGACCGGATCATCCTACGGTTTCTGCTCGCGGCCGAAAGGACCGGAAGCCCGTTTGGCCACACCTTCCAAGGTCTGCGATATCCGCCGGAAGTTTTGCCGGAAGGCATGGCGGAAACATTTTATTCTATGGGCCTGTCGGCTGAAATCGGCAGTGATTTCAATGAAAAGTGAGAGCGCTCTACGTGCAAACCCTGCACTGTTTGTCCTGATTTTCTTCTTCCTTCTGTTTCATATAGGTACCATAGGGACGCCTCAGGCAGCAGAAAGACCATTAAAAATTGGAGTCCTTGCGACGCGCGGAGCGGAGCAATGCCTGAAGACCTGGTCGCCTACGGCGGACTATCTCACCCGTCAGATTCCGGGACGGACGTTTGAGATCATTCCGCTGACCCATGCCCAGATTGCACCCAGTGTCCGGGCTGCGGAGGTGGATTTTATCCTGACCAATTCATCATTCTATGTGGAACTGGAGCAGGGATATGGCACCAACAGGATTGCAACCCTGAAAGAGATGCGGTTGGGTCGGGTCTATTCAAAATACGGCAGTGTAATTTTCAGCCGTTCGGCTCGAACGGATATTCGACAACTCACAGATCTCAAGGGGAAGTCGTTCATGGGGGTATCCGAAGGGTCCCTCGGCGGCTGGCTGATGGCCTGGCGGGAATTGAAGGAAAACGGTATCAACCCCTATCGGGATTTCAAAGAGCTGCGCTTTGGAGAAACCCATGACGAGGTTGTGTTTGCAGTCCGCGACGGTCTCGTCGATGTCGGTGCGGTAAGGACCAATACACTGGAGGCGCTCAGTGCAGAAGGTAAGATCGACCTGAAGGACTTTTTCGTTTTTCCGCGTATGCATGACAGGGACTTACAGACCCCCTACCTCTGCACCACCCGGGAATACCCGGACTGGCCGATGGCCAAGGTCAAAGATACTCCGGACGAGCTGGCAGAAAAGGTTACCGTAGCGCTGCTCCAGATGCAGCCTGATTCTCCGGCAGCCGTAGCAGCCGAATGCGCCGGCTGGACGATACCTCTCAACTATCAGCCGGTCATGGACCTGATGATGGCCCTGCATATGGGGCCTTACAAGGATCTGGGGAAGGTCACCATTGGTGATATGCTGCGTAACTATGGACCCTGGATTCTTGTTGCCTTTATTGTCTTCTGCACACATGCCGCGTTTACCGGACTGGTTTTGAAACTTAATCGCAGGATCAAGGCGGCGCATGTTTCATTGCTGGCCGAGATGGACCTGTGCAGGATAATGGATAAGGAATTGGAACAGGCAAAGGAACAGGCTGAGGCTGCCACCCTGGCCAAGAGCCGGTTTCTGGCCAATATGAGTCATGAGATCCGTACACCGATGAACGGAATCATCGGGGCAACCGAACTGGCTCTTGCCGAGACCCTGTCGCCTGAGGTGGAACATTATCTGCATATTGTCCAGAATTCTGCATATGCACTTTTGGGGATAATCAATGACATTCTTGATTTTTCGAAAATTGAGGCCGGTCAATTGGAACTCAAAGAACGGGTTTTCAGACTCGATGAGATGTTCGACCGGGTGATGGATGTATTCGTTAATCAGGCGGCGGAAAAGGGTATAGAGCTGCTGGTTGATATCGACAAAGATACCCCGCGGAGCCTGCTTGGTGATTCTCTTCGCCTTCAGCAGATCCTGACCAACCTGATCGGGAATGCGATTAAATTCACTGGCGTGGATGGAATTATTTTGATCAGTGTCAGGGATGCGAGCACTGGTACGGAAGGTCTGGCTGCCAACCAGGTGATGCTCGCCTTTGCGGTTAAGGACACCGGCACCGGGATTTCTCCCGATTATCTGCCGTCGCTGTTTGAACCTTTCACGCAGGGAGATACCTCTTCGACCCGGAAAAATGAGGGAACCGGCCTGGGATTGAGCATATGTAAAAAATTTGTGGCGATGATGCATGGAACCATCGGTGTTGACAGCATTCTTGGGCAGGGGAGTACCTTTTTCTTTACAGTGAGGCTTGCTAAAGCGGAAACGATGCCTGCTCCTCAATTTGTTTTTCCTCCTGATATCAATGGGTTGAATGTCGTGGTGGTCGATGATTGCGCTGACAGCCGGGAAATTATGGCAAAGATTTTGACGTCGCTTGGTTTCAGGGTGGAGACACTCTCCTGCGGACTGGATGCGATCCGGCGGCTGCAGGCTGAAGGCAAGGGAAAAGAGCCTGTTGAGCTGGTGTTGATGGATTGGAAGATGCCCGGTATGGACGGAATCACGACGTCAAAGAAGATACGTGAGGAACTCCGGCTGACTCTGCCGATTATCATAATGACCGCGTTTGCAAAAGAAATTCACAAATCCGAGGCGGAGGAGGCCGGGGCAAACGGATTCCTGACCAAGCCGATCTTTCAGTCGACCCTGTTCGATGCAATTATGGATGCCTTCGGCAAGGAAGGGTTTCGCAGAACGGATGCAAAAAGCGATTTTACCACCAAGGCCTCCATGTATAAGAAGCACTTGAAGGGATGCAGGATACTGGTTGCTGAAGATAACGTAACAAACCAACAGGTGGCCAAGGCGATCCTCAGAGGAGCGGGGATAATCGTCAAGATGGTCGGGAATGGTGAAGAGGCGGTTGCGGCAGTGAAAAAGGATGTCTTTGATGCGGTGCTTATGGATATACAGATGCCTAAGATGAATGGTTATGAAGCGACCAGACAGATCCGGACGTTCCCCTGGGGTGAAGCCTTGCCGATTATCGCAATGACGGCGCATGCGATGAAGGGGGATGAAGAGAAATGCCTGGAGGCAGGGATGGACGGATATGTGGCCAAACCTATCAATCAGGATCGGTTGTTTTATACTCTCTGGCGTCTTCTGCGCAACCGAATGAAGCTTGCGGACGAAGGTGCTGCTGATGCTACGGCCCTGGATGTCATCACTCCATCCTGCGAGACAGAGGTGCCGCCATCAGCTGGAGACGCCTCAACTCCTCTCGAACTCCCTGGGATTGATGTCCAGGCTGTGCTGCAGTCTACCGGTCTTGACTGGCAGACATTTCGGGATATACTGATCGGCTTTTTCCAATATAACCAGGATACGGCTAAGGCTATCCAACTGGCTCAGGAGGGGAAAGAAGGACAGGCACTCCTGCATCTCGCCCACAGCCTCAAGGGAAGTGCGGCCAATATCGGAGCTCGTGATTTGCAGCAGGCGGCAGCTGCACTGGAACGTGCCTGCAGCGATAATCAATCTGTAGAGAGTATTGCTGATCTGATACAAGGCCTGCAACAGGAATTAGCGCGGATCCTCAGTGTATTTGAGCCGCTGGCTGAGACGACAGGAGATGATCGTGTCGAGGAACTCATTTCAGGAACGGAGGGGGATATTGAGACGCTTCTCACGACACTCGTCGAGGCGATTGATCGAGCTGATCCAGAAGAAATTCGGCGGAATACTGCCGAAGTCAGAAAGCAGCTTGCCGGTCGGAAGATTGTTATGTCTTCAGTGCTCAAGACTTTGGAATTACAGATAAGTCATTATGACTATGACCAAGCCCTCATGACCATTCAGCATATCAGGGATTCCGTGGAGGGACACCAATGAACGGACCTCAGCCGCTCGTCCTCATTGTTGACGACAATCCAACCAATATCGATCTGCTGGTCAATACCTTGCAAGGAGAGTATCGGCTCGGCATAGCAAAGAAGGGTGCCAGTGCCCTTGAATATGCGGCAAAATACCATCCCGATCTTATTCTTCTCGATATCATGATGCCGGAGATGGATGGATATGAGGTCTGCACCAGGTTGAAGGAAAACCCTGACACCCGGTCGATCCCACTGATATTTATCTCGGGCATGACTGAAACAATCAATAAGACCAAAGGGTTTGAAATGGGGGCTGTTGATTATATCACGAAGCCTTTTCACACCGCAGAAGTCAAGGCCAGGGTGCGGACACATATCGCGCTGGAGGAGATGAAGGCCCAGCTCCGGTCCCAGAATACACTCCTCGAACAGATGGTGGAAAAGAAAACGGTTGAGATTCAGGAAATGCTCCATGGCAGTATCTGCAGCATGGCCATGATGGTGGAAATTCGGGACCCGTATACTGCCGGACACCAGCAACGGGTAGCCCAGTTGGCCTGTGCCATTGCGGCCAGAATGGGGCTGTCTGCAAGGGTTATCGAGGGGATTCGCATTGCCGGGATTCTCCATGATGTCGGGAAGATCCGGATTCCTGTCTCGATTCTGAACAGGACAGGGCGACTCCTGGATGCCGAAATGGAGATCCTTAAAATTCATCCCCAGATCAGCTTTGAGATTTTGAAAAACATACCCTTTCCCTGGCCTTGCGCCCAGATGGTCTTTCAACACCACGAACGCTTGGACGGCTCAGGCTATCCGCTGGGGTTGCGAGGCAATGAGATTCTCCTCGAATCTAAAATCCTTTCGGTTGCCGATGTAACCGAGGCGAAAAGCTCATTCAGACCCTATCGTCCGGCTCAGGGAATTGAGGCGGCGCTTGCCGAACTGAGAGAACATCGAGGAATATTGTATGATGCCGATGCGGTCGATGCCTGCCTGGAGCTTTTTGCCGGTGGTGAGTTTGAGTTTGAGCAAAAACAGCCGCAACCCTCTCCGTTTAGTTGTCTGGACTTACAGAAAACGATCAATCCAAACCTGCCGTTAGCGCCGGATCGATAAAGAGCAGATGGATATATAAATTGTTACATCCGGACAATTCCCAAGGCTGGTTAAAAGTATGTGCCTGATCCTCTTTGCCTATAATGTCCATCCGCGATATCGTCTGGTACTGGCTGCCAACAGGGATGAATTCTATGAACGGCCCGCGGCGCCGCTCCACTTCTGGGAAGATCATCCCCAGATCCTGGCCGGGCGCGATCTCAAGCAAATGGGGACCTGGCTGGGTATAACCCGGAATGGCAGGTTGGCGGCAATAACCAATTTCCGCGACCCGAAGGGAATCAAGCAGGATGCTCCTTCCCGGGGAGATCTGGTCGCAGATTTTCTGAAAGGCGGCAGGGGACCTCTTGACTATGTGCAGGAAATAGGGGCGGGAGCAGGTGTGTTCAACGGATTTAATCTTCTTATCGGTGATCGTGACGGACTGTATTATACGTCGAACCGCGGGGTCGGGTTCCGCTCTCTTGAACCGGGCATCTATGGACTCAGCAATCACCTGCTGGATACGCCGTGGCCGAAGATCAAATCGGGTGTCTCCTGTCTCGAATCGTTAATGAAGGCAGATGATGCGGCTCTCTTTTCCGGGCTGGAAAAACTCCTGCAAAATCAGGAGAGGCCGCCGGATGACCAGCTTCCCGATACCGGGGTGGGGCTTATGTGGGAGAGGAGGCTGGCCGCCATCTTTATTTCCAGCCTGACCTACGGTACGCGTTGCTCTTCCCTGTTGACCATCGCCCGAACCGGTCAAATCCATTTCAAGGAGATAAGCTGGGCACAGGGCCTGGAGAGGCCGTCTCCTCTTGCTGTCCGTGAATTTAATTGTTAATAGATGAAAAAAACAGTATCATTTTCGCCCTGTCGATCAGAAACGTTGGAGAGGAATGAATTAACTATATGAGCAGAGCAAATATTCTCATTGTCATAGCCATTGCAGTCATCTGTTTCAGTTCCTGGGCGTACTTGAATCAGCCGAAGAATGAACCGGCCTGGCCAAACCGCATTCAGGGCTTCTGCTTTTCACCGTACCGGGAAGGCCAGAGCGCTGTTGAGAAAACCATGCCGTCCGAGGCTGAAATCGAGTCCGATCTGGCCCTTCTGGCCGACAAGACCCATGCGATCCGGACATATACGGTGGAAGGAGTCATGGCCAAGGTTCCCGCCCTTGCCCGGAAATACGGGTTGAATGTAACCCTCGGCGCCTGGCTCGATAAGAATCCGGAAAGAAACGAGGAAGAGATCCAGACCTTAATTAAAGTCACCCGCGAGAACTATAAAAATGTGGTCCGGGTCGTTGTCGGCAATGAGACTCAGCTGAGGAGTGATCTTACCTCCGCCCAGTTGGCAGGGTATCTTGACAGAGTGCGTCAGGCTGTGAATGTCCCGGTCAGTACGGCCGAGACCTGGGATCAATGGTACGCCCATAAAGAGTTGGGCGCTCATGTCGATTATGTCTGTATCCACCTGCTCCCCTATTGGGAAGGTATCAGTGCCGACCGGGCGGTTGAGTATTCTATTGATCACTATAATCTTCTGAAAAATACCTTTCCGGAAAAAGATATCATAATCGGTGAGATCGGTTGGCCCAGTAACGGGAGGACGCTTCATTCAGCGGAGGCAACGACGGCAAACGAGGCCATTTTTCTCCGCCAGTTTCTCTCCAGAGTATCACAGGAAAAGTTGGTTTATTATTTAATGGAGGCCTTTGATCAGCCCTGGAAGGCAAGGACATCAGGGGGAGCCGTTGAGGCCTATTGGGGGGTCTATGACGTCCAGAGACAGCCGAAGTTTCCGTTCACCACGCCCATTGTCAAGGTGCCGGAATGGCGGATCCTGGCCGGTATTTCCGTGGTTGTGGCCGTTATCACCTTCGCCTTTCTTCTGATTGACTCCACCACCTTACGGGCCAGGGGGCGCAGCTTTCTCGCCTCCGTCGCCTTTGGTGCCTCTACCGCCGCGGTCTGGATTATTTACAGCTATTCCAGGCAGTATTTGACGGTGCTGTCCATCGTTATCGGTCTTTTGATGATCCTTGGCCTGATCGGTGTCGTTGTGGTTTTATTGGCAGAGGCCCATGAATGGGCGGAGGCCACCTGGGCCACGTCCTGGCGGCGGCCGTTTATGACCCATAAACTGAAGGACGGCCAGTTTCCGATGGTGTCCGTGCATGTGCCCGCCTATAATGAACCGCCGGAGATGATGATCGAAACCCTAGACGCTCTCGCCAGGATGGAATACCCCTGTTTCGAAGTCATAGTGATGGATAACAATACCAAGGATCCGGCGGTCTGGCAGCCGGTGGCGGCCCACTGCGAAAAACTGGGGCCGCGTTTCCGGTTTTTCCATGTCGATCCGCTGTCCGGATTTAAAGGAGGGGCGCTCAATTACGCTCTGGCCCAGACAGCACCGGAGGCAGAAGTGATCGCGGTGATTGATAGCGATTATATAGTCACCCCCGACTGGTTGCATGATATGGCGGCCCAATTTGAAAACCCGAAAATCGCCATAGCCCAGGCCCCGCAGGATTACCGGGACGATGGGGAAAATCTTTTCAAGGCCATGTGTTATGCCGAATACCAGGGGTTCTTCTATATCGGCATGCTGACCCGAAATGAACGCAACGCCATCATCCAGCACGGGACGATGACCATGGTCCGGAAGTCTGCCCTGGTTGAGGTGGGTGGATGGTCGGAATGGTGTATCACCGAAGATGCCGAGTTGGGGCTCAAGATATTCGAAGAGGGCTACGAGGCCACCTATATTCCGCAATCCTATGGAAAAGGGTTGATGCCCGATACCTTTTTGGATTTCAAGAAACAGCGGGCCCGCTGGGCCTATGGCGCGGTCCAGATCCTGCGCCGCCATCTCAGGGCTCTCTGGGGCAAGGATGATTCGGCCCTGACCAGAGGACAGCGGTATCATTTTGTCGCCGGATGGCTGCCCTGGCTTGCCGACGGGATCAATCTGATATTCACGCTGGCGGCTCTTGCCTGGTCGACGGGGATGTGTCTTTTTGTCCATGTCATTGATCCGCCCCTGGTTATTCTGTCATTCATGCCCCTCACTCTGTTTATTTTCAAGATGGGGAAAATGATTTACCTGTATCGGACCAGGGTCGGCGCCACTGTGACCCAGACGATTGCCTCAGCCGTGGCGGGTTTATCCCTGTCGCATACCATTTCGCTGGCCATTCTGTCGGGCTTTGTTACAAAAGACAAACCGTTTTTCCGGACACCGAAGATGGCGAAGGCCCATGCCCTTCTGCAGGCCCTGCAGTCGTCGCGGGAGGAGGGCCTGATGATGATAGCCCTGTGGGTCGCGGCCCTTGGTGTCGCTCGGTTGCAGGGGATCGATACCCCTGATCTCATCGTCTGGGATATTGTCCTGCTGGTCCAGTCCATCCCGTATGCAGCCGCGGTGTTTATGTCACTGGTCGGCGGATTTTCCAGAATTCCGAAAAAGATTATAAATAATATGACCTTGGCCCCTTCCAGTGTAATCGAACATGAAAAGGGGGCAGAGGCCGAAAAAGAGGTGATACAATGAGAGGATCGTTTATGAAGAAATTGGCAGTATGTCTATCCATTGCTCTGATTCTGACCGGTTGTGCCGGAACGATGCCGGAAAAGGCCGATCTCAATATTGAAATCGCCGATCAATCAACAGGAGTGTATCCGTCCTCCCTTCAGGTCAGTGTGGTTAGCCGGGATATTCGTGCCGATCCGTATATCATCGTTTACAATCTGGACAGAGAAGCAACCACGATGCTGACCAGCCGTGTTCCTCCTCAGGTCCTGGTGAAAGACAGTCTGGCCCAGGGCCTGCGGCAGCAGGGCCTGAACCGGGGTGACAGATCCAATATAACCGTTTCCGTTGTCATCAAAGAGCTTCAGGCTAAGGTCACGAAACCCGGTGCGCTCTATGCAACACATGCCAGGACCCGTCTGGAGCTTACTATCGGCAACAACGGGAACGTTCTTACCCTGGAATACAATCGGGAGGCCAGTAAGGAATCGATGACCCGTCCGAAGGTCCTGTTCCTCGAGACGATGCTGAACGAGCAGTTGACCGATATAGTGGTAAAAATGCTGGAGGACCATCGGGTTCGAGCCGCCATCAAAGGCAAATGATGATGCGTCAAGCACCCAGCGTATCAAATCGGTCTTGGCAGATCCTGGTAAAAACTGTAGAGGGCCGCAAAAGAAAGACGCCCCAATTTCATAGGCGATCCACTGTTCCCGTATATTGACCGAGTGTAGTCAAGATCGGTTTACGGAAGAAATAGCAGGGTAAAGCGATGGCCAGAGAAAAGGCCAGCAGGGCAAAAAAACTGCCGTACTGCCCCTGATACACCTGGGCACCCTGAAAAGAGAGCATGAGCGTCCCCGGTATGCGACCAATCATCGAGATAAAGAGGAATACCCGGAAGGGAATAATACTCAAACCCATCATGTAACAGAGTATGTCTTTGGGAAAGCCTGGAATGAGAAACAAGAGAAAGGGAAGAACAAAGTCACTCTTGCAAACGAGATGATTGAAACGGTGATAGGCTTTGGTTCCCTGAAGCCTTGTGATAACTATATTACGGAAGTAATGGCCAAGCCCGAAGGCGAGACACGAGCCGACGGTAAGACCGAGCGTCGAAAGAAGGAATCCGGTGGACCATCCGAAAAGATAGCCGCCTGCAACTCCGGTAGCCTCACCCGGCAGGGGGGCCGCAACCACTTGAAGGATCTGGAGGAGAACAAAAACAAGCGGTGCGAGCGGACCGTAGTCACCGATGGTGTCCCGAATGCTGTTCAGGTGTGAAACGGTTTCCTTGAGAGCAAAGAAAAGGGCGTAAAGCCGGTTCTGTATTGGAAAAGCAAAGAGGGTAAGGGCCACACTGCCTATCAGCAAAAATAACGTGGTCCAACCAAGTATCCGTCGAGTCGATTGCTGCATTATTGAAGTCGTAGGCTGGACCGGCAAGGAGTGTCCGCGCAAAAAAGATTGTATCGGCACGCGAACGGTGCCTGTAAGCACCAGACTGTCAGAAAAAAATTGCCGGTTTCAAAGGCGAGGTGTTGGCCTTTATAAAATTCAGTGCCTGGTTTAAGGACGTTTATAGAGAGAGATCTCTTGAAACGACACGCCCAGTTACCAGAGGAAGCAGGCATTCTCTTATTTCTCGATTTCCTTGGTCTCTAACGTATCGTTTGATTTTTCTTCCCGCTCGGCCATTGCCTTTTTGAAACCTTTTATGCCCTTACCCAGGGAACTTCCGAGCTCAGGGAGTTTCCCCGGCCCATAGACAATCAGAACGATCCCCATTATGATAAGAAGATGCATCGGTTGAAAAAGACCGCTAAACATACTAACCTCCTGTTACAAGTTTAAGAAACTACAGGCAAGACTCTTAAGAATTGAAAATTGCGAGAAAAACCGCCACCGGGACAATAATCAAATACACGGATTGAAAAAGTCCTTAAACTGCGGGCAACGTCTTCCTTAGTGTAGATTGATAATTAACTGCTCCTGGTTGTCCTGTCAAGAGGAAACAGGCATTGCGCGCCGTCCCGGAAAAGTCTCGCGGCAGCTCTGATCAGGCCGGATTACATTGCTCTCGGCCAGTCGCCCGGAGCAATGTTCATGCCGGTCTGCCGGCCCCTGCCGGTGGCCTTGAAGGCTGACGGAATATCGCCAGGGTAAATCAAGATAGATCGGTGAGATTCGGGTCAATGGAAATCGTCACAGCTCCAGGATCGCTGTCATCTTGATAAATTGTGGATCAAGGATAACCTCTTCTTCCTGGCGGTCCTTCAGGTAAACGAGGACATTTTTTCTGGTTGTTTCCAGGGCGTAGATTGTCCCCCTTCCAATGCCCTGTTCCTGCCAGCGTTCCTCAAAACTCCGTATTTTTTTCCTGCTCAGTGTCCAGCTCAACCCTTTTTCAATCCCCGTTATCGAAATCCTGTACACTGTGGCTGACTCAAAGGGAAAAGGGGCACCCAGAGAGTATAATATTTCTCTATTGCAGGATTCGAACAGCTCATTCCAGACGGCGGGATCACCGCCGGATAGAAAAGGCGAATTGGTCATGGTGTAGAGTTTGATCACCGCCGCCTCGAACCTTTCAGCATCTCTGAAGGCCTGACTGTTATTCTTCAAGAATCGAATATGGTCAAGCCTATGCAATTTCATCATCGCATCCAGGGGATCCTCTTCACTCTCAACTGCTTGTTGCAACATAATGAGCTTATGCAGCTTAAGTTCGTCATGTCTGGCTTGCATTTTTGCATTGTCAAATGAACCCATAAAAACATCAGGAGGATACAAAAACACAATATCTTTGAAATTCCACTTCATCCACTCGCCTCATTAAAGAATTAGCAGGACTGCACATTCATCTCGGAGGTCATTTGCTTGAATGTCTCCTGTTTGAGCCCAGCAAAGGGGCGCTGAAAATTGCCCTGTTTATCGGGGGTACGATTTCTCTCCCGAACATCCGAACATATACAGAGTCCACTGTAAGTTGTAAAGTTTCCTTTCGCGGAAAGATTTGGGTTCAACCGACCATGCAGTTCTGATCGATCTGAAAGACCTGCATCATGATGGAGTGATTGAACCTTCCGCATTTCCAGGTGTAACCATGTTGATGAGCGCCATGCGTCTCTCCATAATTTAAAATTTCACTCAATGGGCTGTTAGTGGAGAATGTTGCAGCCCGGCAAGAATTTGCCTGGAGATTACTTCGAATTGATTTATCAGTAAAATTTATTAATATGATAACATCAATAAGGAGAGTTAATCGACAATATATGCACCATTTAGAAATTAAACACTTACGGATGGTCCGGGCCATTGCGGAGACCGGAAATATGACCAAGGCCGCAGACAGGCTGTTTCTTTCCCAGTCCGCCCTCAGCCAGCAACTAAAAGACATAGAAGGCAAACTGAAGGGAGACCTGTTTTTCAGGACCAGCAGGAAAATGATCTTGACTTCCATCGGCAAGAAATTGTTGCAGACGGCGGAACACATTCTTGAGACCTTTGAGGATGCGGAACTTGAGCTCGCGAAAAGAGTCTCCGGAGACAAGGGAGAGCTCAAAGTGGGCACGCAGTGTATCTTCTGCTATAAATGGTTACCCCACATCATGAAGGTATTTCAAGGAAAATTTCCGAGCATCGACTTTGAGATCGGCAACTCTGATGACCCTGTCCGGGAACTGGAAACAAAAAAATACGATCTGATCATCACCGCAGGGCCTCCGACGGATGATACCTATGTATATTCCCCACTCTTTAAGGATCAAATGGTCTGCATCCTGCCCGAGGACCACCTCTTCAGCTCTCAGTCTTATATCCACTGGCAGGACTTCAGCAAAATGGATCTGATATCCCATGCGGAAAAAGGAAAGAACAAATTTTATCAGGCTGCATTGAAACCAAAGAGCATAGAGCCCAGAAGGTTTATGACGGTGGGTCAGCCCCAGGCAATTATTGAAATGGTGGCATCGGGGTTCGGGGTCAGCATCTTTCCCGGATGGGCGATCAAGGATTCGTTACCTGCATCCGGTATCATTGCTCGTCCCATAACCAGAAGCGGATTGCCGCTTACCTGGTATGCCGCTTCGTTAAGAAATACGAAAAGGCCTGTTTTTCAAGATGAATTTGTTCATATTGTCAGCAGATTGAATCTTGCAGACCGGGCCTGATCGTACAGCTGAAACGAATGTTTCCCAGAAAATTCAATAATAGGCCGGTATTTATACCGGCAGCGGAAATTTTCAACCCCTTCCGACATCCTGACCTCAATATGCAGGCAGAGCGTGCCGTTCCTGCTCGTACTTCCGGTGGATCTGGCGATTTTCATTTTTTCCCCGGTTGTTGACCATATCTTTGCCCGGATTACTGCATTAGACTGCAAAGAATAATACGACAGAAGTTCATACTCTGCTTGACCTTATCGACACGAATGGGGTAGCATCACCTTCCAAGAACGTTACGTCGCGCGTAACATTTCAGGAAGTCTGCACACAAACCGTCTATCTGATTATTTCAAAGGAGGAGGGAGTATGACTAAACGCTTATTGGTTGTTTTTTCGTTAGTAATCGCTGCGGGCATGGCCGCAGGCGGTCCTGTCGCCGCTGCCGATAAAATCGTCAAGATTGCCACCCAGTCACCGCTCTCCGGCGATCAGTCAGCTATTGGTGTTGATATCAAACGAGGAGCCGAGTTGGCCCTCGAACAATTGAGCGGCCCTCTGGCCGCAATGGGATTCAAGGTTGAACTGGCCTCGTTCGATGACCAGGCCAATCCCGATACCGGTGTTGCCAACGCCAAGCGTATCGTCTCCGACCCTGCGATCCTGGCCGTCGTCGGACATTTCAACTCCGGCGTCCAGATACCGTCCTCCGAGGTCTATCATTCCTCCGGTCTCACCAACGTTTCACCGGCCAACACCAACCCGAAGGTCACCACCCGCGGCTATCTCGAGGTCAATCGTATCGTTGGTCGTGACGATGTGCAGGGTGTTGTCGGTGCCGACTTCGCCAGTGAGCATAAGGTCAAAAGTGTCTTTGTCGTCCATGACAAGACCGCCTACGGACAGGGCATTGCCGAGTTTTTCAAGCAAAGGGCTCAGGAAAAGGGCATGAAGGTTCTTGGCTTTGAAGGTACCGAGGAAAAGGCCAACTTCGACTCTCTGCTCTCTCCGATCCTTGCCGGTAATCCCGATTTAGTCTATTTCGGCGGTATATATCCCCAAGGATCAGTCCTGTTCAAACAGGCGCGTGAGAGAGGCTATATGGGCATGTTCCTGAGCGATGACGGCTATGACTCCTCTGATGCCGTCAAGATCGGAGGTAAAACTCTGCTTGAAGGTGGAGGTACCTTCTATTCTACCGTCTCCGGCCCGGCCGCTGTCTACCCCGGGACCGCCAAATTCATTCAGGACTTTAAGGCCAAGTTCAATGCTGCTCCGCAGCCTTTTGCCGCCCAGGGTTATGATTCAATGGGCATCTCCCTGAAGGCAATTGAGACTGCCGCCAAGGCCGACGGCAACAAGATACCGACCCGCGAGGCCGTCGCCAAAGCGGTTCGCGCTCTGAAGGATTATGCCGGCATCACCGGCACATTTACCTTCAATGCCATCGGTGACCCGACAATCGCCAAATATTTCGTTATGAAGGTCAACTCTGCCGATCCCGCAAAATGGAATGATAATCCGGTCGTCCAGACTCTGGATATCGCTCCACCGAAATAATCCGCTCCTCGCTTATCCCACCCGAACCCTTTCGTCTAACGGTTCCGGTGATTTTTTACGGGTTCGCCACATATGAAACGGTTTCTGAAATCAATCAACATCCGCGAGCTCTTGCGTCCTATAGGACAGATGATCCTCTTCTCCCTGGGCAGCACAATCGTTCTGTCGGTTATAGTCCTTCTTCTCGCCCTGATCCTGGACAGGACCGTGGTCGGACAGACACTTATCGAACGGCTGAATGTATCGCTCTTTACCTACACCTTGGTCAATCTTCCCCAGGTGGCGATTGACGGACTGACCATCGGCTTCGTCTATGCGGCCATCGCCCTTGGCTACACCATGGTCTATGGTGTCCTGGAGTTTATCAACTTTGCCCATAGTGAAATCTTCGCCGTCGGTGCGTTTGTCGGGGTTGAAATCCTTATTGCACTGGAAAAATTCGGGATTCTCTCAAATGCATCACTTGTAATGGCATATATTTATCTGATCTTAGCCATCGTGGCAGGTATGCTGGCGGCAGGGGCGCTGGCCGTTACGGTGGAACGGGTGGCCTATCGTCCTCTTCGTCATGCCTCGCGCCTGGTGCCGCTGATCTCAGCAATCGGTGTCTCCTTTCTGTTACAGGATGTCATCCGCCTCACAGAGAGCCTGACATCCGGACAGTTCAACCGGATCATGCCTACCTTTGGTAATTTCGACCATCGCATACTCTTTGGCAAAATGGCCATGGGGGCCACCCAAATCACCCTCGGCGTCTCGATCAAATCAATCATCGTCATTGTCTCGGCAGTGCTGATGCTGGTAGGGCTCAACTATCTGGTTAACGCGACCAGGATCGGCAAAGCCATCCGCGCCGTGGCCCAGGACCATTCCACCGCCAGCCTGATGGGAATAGATGTGAATCGCATCATCTCGCTGACCTTTCTGGTCGGCGGCATGCTGGGCGGGGCCGCAGGTGTTCTCTATGCGCTGAAATTCACCCGGATCGATCCGTTCGTCGGTTTTTTCCCCGGCCTGAAGGCCTTTACCGCAGCGGTTCTGGGCGGGATCGGCAACATGACCGGCGCGCTTCTCGGCGGCATCGTCCTTGGTATGCTGGAGACCTACGCCGGTTCCTTTATGGGTGTTTTCACCATGGGCGCGGCTGGCACCGAATATAAAGACATCTTTGCCTTCAGCATCCTGATCCTGGTCCTCATCTTCCGGCCGCAGGGACTCATGGGTGAAAATGTGGCCCAGAAGGCCTAAGGAGGACGTATGATCCCGGTATTTTTAAAAAACACTACCAAAAGACTGGAACAGGGGCTATGTCCCTATATTCTCATCCTGGTCCATATGGTTCTGGGGACCGCCCTTGTTTATATCAGTCCGCGTTCAAACCTCGCCTTTCTGGTCTTGATTACCTCGTTTTTCTCGCTCTACTCTTTCAAGGCCGATCGCCGCTTCAAACTGGCCGCCGGTATGGTCCTGACCCTGTTGATCTTTCCGGTGGTGGGGGTCCGCAATATCTTCTACCTGGAGGTCATTTTCCAGATAAGTGTCTTTTCGGCCCTGGCCCTCGGCCTGAATATCGTGGTCGGATTTGCCGGTCTGCTTGATCTCGGCTATGTTGCCTTTTACGCCGTCGGGGCCTACCTCTGGGCTTTTTTCGGCTCCCAACAATTTTATATTCTCCACTTCGCACCGGGAACCCAGCCATCACATCTGCCCTTTCTGCTGCCCGGAGATGCCTTTTATCTGTTTGTTTTCGTCGCCATTCTTGTCGCGGCGCTGACCGGTATCCTGCTCGGCACGCCGGTCCTCAGGCTACGCGGCGACTATCTGGCCATCGTCACCCTCGGATTCGGAGAGGTCATCCGCGTTCTGGCCAACAACCTTGATAAACCGCTGAATTTCACCAACGGTCCGCAGGGTATCACCCCGATCCAGCAGCCGACCATGCCGCAGGTGGCGGTTGACGGTTTCAACGCGCTCTTTGGCAGGGTCGTCGGGCATACGGTCAGCCCCGCCGATATGTATAACGTCATGTTCTACCTGTTTGCGCTGGCGGTTATCATCATCATCATCTTTGTGACCCGCCGTCTCGATGACTCAAAAATTGGCCGGGCCTGGACCGCGATCCGTGAAGACGAGACTGCGGCAATCGCCATGGGTGTTCCGCTGGTCAGGATGAAGCTGGCGGCCTTTGCGGTCGGTGCCTCCTTTGCAGGCGTCATGGGCGTCCTGCTCGCCGGGAGCCGAACATTTATCAGCCCGGAATCCTTCTCCTTCATGCAGTCTATCGGCGTTCTGTCGATGGTTATTCTGGGCGGTTCGGGCAGCATCCCCGGCGTGATCCTGGGTGCGGCCACGGTGACCATCCTGAACCTGCAGGTCCTTCAGGGACTGTCTCTCTATCTGAGCCAGCTCCGCCAGACGGATGCAGTCATTCCGATCATCAATTTTGCCTGGGCCAACCTGTCCTCCCAACTGGACCCGGCCAAATACCAGCGTCTCTTATTCGGGCTGATCCTGATTCTGATGATGATCTTCCGGCCTGCCGGACTGATCCCGTCTCAGCGACGTAAACGGGAGCCTGCCTCCGACGAAGCCGAGGCCAAGGAATACCATGGCACTCCTTGAAACAGTCGATGTCGTAAAACGTTTCGGCGGTCTGACCGCCGTCAACAAGGTCAATTTCAAGCTGGACCAGGGGCGAATTGTCAGCATCATCGGCCCGAACGGGGCAGGAAAAACGACGTTCTTCAACTGCCTGACCGGGATTTATCATCCAGACGAAGGCCAGATCATTTTCAACGGCAGGCCTTTACACCGGCTGCGTCCTGACCAGATAGCCTCACACGGTCTATCACGCACATTTCAGAACATCCGCCTCTTCGGGAACATGTCCGTCATCGAAAATATTCTGGTGGGTATGCACGTTCACTTACGGCAGTCGCCGCTCAGCACCCTTTTCCATCTGCCTTCCTTTAAAAAAGAAGAAAAGGAGGCAGAGCTGAAGGCTGAAGAGCTGATGACCTACGTCGGTCTGAAGGGGGTCGGCAATGAGCTGGCCAAGAATCTGCCCTATGGCGGACAGCGACGTCTGGAGATCGCCCGGGCCCTGGCCGCCGATCCGCTCATGCTGCTGCTTGATGAACCGGCTGCCGGCATGAACCCGCAGGAGACCGAGGAGGTGACCCGTCTTTTCCGGCGCATCCGGGATCAGAAGGGCATAACCATCCTGCTTATCGAACACGACATGCGCGTGGTCATGAATATCTCGGAGCTTATCTGCGTCATGGATTACGGCGAAAAAATTGCTGAAGGGACACCGGATGAGATCAGGGCCGACACACGGGTCATCGAGGCCTATCTCGGGCGGGGCGCCGTTGCCGGACAACATGAGAAAAAGGTTGCATGAGCCTCTTATCCCTGCATAACATTCACAGCTTCTATGGCCATATCCATGCCCTCAAAGGTGTCTCGGTTGATGTCGAAGAGGGTGAGATCGTGACCTTGATCGGTTCAAACGGCGCCGGCAAAAGCACCACCTTGCGCACTATCTCCGGGATGATACACCCCAGGCAGGGGCAAGTTCTGCTGGACGGCAGGGATATCTCCCGGATGAAACCGCATGCCATCGTCCTGGCCGGCCTCGGGCATGTGCCTGAAGGCCGGGGGATCTTTCCCAAGCTGACCGTCCGGGAAAACCTGGAAATGGGTGCGTTCACCGTCAATGATCCGGAAGAGATCGATCGCCGTATGAAGTTCGGTTTTGACATGTTTCCGCGTCTAAAAGAACGGATCGGTCAGTATGGCGGCACCCTTTCCGGTGGTGAGCAACAGATGCTGGCAATAGCCCGCGGGCTGATGATGAATCCGCGCCTGCTGATGCTCGACGAGCCTTCCATGGGCCTGGCGCCTGTCCTGGTGGAATTGATCTTTGACATCATCAAGGCCTTGAACAAGAAGGGCACAACCATTCTGCTGGTAGAACAGAATGCGCTTATGGCCCTATCTGTCGCCCACAGAGGGTATGTGCTCCAGAACGGCGAGATCGTTGTCAGCGATACGGCAGAGAGCCTGAAACGCAATGGAATGGTGCAGAAAGCCTATCTGGGTATTGATTGATCGGCTTCACCTTTATCGAGATGATAGCGCTTTATTTTTTTAAGAAGCCCCTGCCGGGTGATGTGCAGCAGTTCTGCCGCCCTGGATTTATTGCCCTGCGCCCTCTTCATGGCTTTTGTGATCAGACTCATCTCCAGAGCCCTGACCTGCTGATCGATGGCATAATTGGCAGCCGGTTCGTTTTGACCTGATTTCCGCTGCAGACGGTGGAAGGCAAGAAGCTCCCTGGAACATTTCTCAATCGATATCACCTCGCCGCTGGTTGTCAAGGCTACCAGTCGTTCAACCTCTTTCAGGAGTTGGCGGACATTTCCCGGCCATGGGTAGTGTTCGAACATATCGAGAAGTTCTGATGAAAAACCGAGTACATTCTTGTTGAAATGTTTATTGGTCACCTCGAGAAAATGTAAGGCCAGCGGCAGGATATCCTCCTGCCGGTCCCGCAGCGGAGGAATGAGTACCTCTACCGAGAAAAGGCGGAAGAACAGATCGTCACGAAAAAGTCCATTCTTGACCTGTACCGTCAGGTCCTTATTGGTGGCGCTTATCAAACGCAGGTCATAGTGAATCAGTTTGCTGCTGCCCAACCTGGCCCCTTCCCCTTCCTGGATGGCCCGCAGAAATTTCGGCTGGATCTGCAAGGGCATTTCAGCGATCTCATCAAGAAAAAGGGTGCCGCCGCTTGCCTCTTCAAAAAGGCCTTTCCTGACCGTATCAGCCCCGGTAAAGGCGCCTCTTTCATGACCAAAAAATTCGCTTTCCACGAGGTTTTCGGGGATGCAGGCACAGTTAACCGGTACAAACGGCTTCTGCCGCCTCTCTCCCCGCTCATGGATCATCCGGGCAATGAGTTCCTTTCCTGTTCCATTTTCCCCCTGGATGATCACATTGATCGGTGAATTGCTGATGACCTGGACAAGGTCCAGGACTTCCCGCATTGCAGCACTCTCGGCAATGATCCGCGTGCCCCGGACAGATGCCTGCTCCAACCGGCCCACTTCCTTATTCAAGTAACCGGCGATACGCAATATTTCCTGATTCAAGACGATTGATTCAATAGAAATGGACAGGAACTGGGCAACCTCTTCCAGCTGTCTGAGATCCTCTTCCTCGAAAGAATCGCCGTTGGTTTTATTGAGGAGCTCCACTGCACCGGTAATCGAGTTTCCACTTAGGCCTTTTATTGGGGCGCAGAGCATATTCCGGCTGATGAACCCTGTTTGTTCATCCATATAGATATGAAAACCAGGATGGGACTCCAGATTATTCTCAATACAACTTATTCCGGAGCTGATGACCTTGCCGACAATACTCCCCTCCAAGGGCGGTTCGATCTGTTTCTCGCTGAGACCGGTACCAAATATCGAACATATTCTGTTACTTCCTATTTCCATAATAAAAATGGTACACCGCTCCACATGCATGAGTTTCGGTAAAATGCGGATATAAAACGTCACGAAAGCCCTGTAGTCATCCATAGCCCAGGAACTTGCTACCTGGGATAATCGTTGTCTGAGGACGGCCAGATGCTTTCTTGAAGAATGGGAAAAGGAAGGGGCAGGATACGTCATATGTAAACTCAGTTGTCGATAATTTCATTTGTAACTTACAGAGAAATATCCTGCATTGACTATTGTAGTCTGTCGATACTACAGTTTTTTGTTTAACATGATCATGGGCCATTTGTCAAAAATATTTTCTCTCACCAGGATTATACAGAGCAAGAAGTGAAACGAATGGAAACGATGTTTCCGTTTCCTGGCGATAAAACTCCGATTAGAGCAGTATCGCGTTCAGAAGAGATGAATATTTTCAGAACGAAGAAAATATTCTAAGGAATTGAAACTTCAGATAAACAACAATACAGCCCCGGCCCCGGCCCGTTTAATGGAACACCATCACGTTTATGCGCGTCGCTTTGGCATGCACTATGCATGAAGTCCCAGTCAGAGGATAATGGATGTGACGTTGATGGTACATTGATGAGGGGCCATCGGGATTCCAGCAGATTCATGGGCATATTCATTTTGCCCTGCAAATCTAAAACTCAATCATCGCTCTCCAGCCCGAAGGAACGATTCAATCCGTTCCCGCCGAAACATTCCGGAACACGAAGGGTAAACAAGATGAAAGAGGAAAAACAGAATCTGTCCTACCGTCAGATCGGACGCGGATTTATCATAAATGACTCCATTCCCGGTAGGCCGGTAGGAAGGCGTCTTACAAAAACATATGTCGACCAGTTCAATCGGAAATACGTATTGATTAATGATCGATATGAACTGTTGACCGCGGAGCATAACTATCTTTCCGTAGACTGAGAAAGCGTCGGTATTGCAGTTTTTAACCAGCGGATTAAAACGAATTGTCTGCATTGATTGTATCTTGACCAGCTGTTGAAAAGGATATTTACAGCCCCCCCGGTTAATGTGAATTATCTGGTTAAACTGTTTGGGATACTTTCAGTGCAGATGTTTTTTTGTCGTGGTGCTTTTCAGTGTATGCTTGCATCGGCAGAGTCGGGGTCTCTCCGAACAGAATGATATCCAAGATCGGGTATATCTTTTCTTCCCATAACTTCATAGATATCCATGATTTCTTCCCTGTCGGTAAACCTCTTTACTCTCCATTGATTTGCATAGACAAAAAGCTTTACCTGTTGGTAGGTCGATTCACTGATCAGGATTGAATTTGATTTTCTCCGGGTGAGCTCCTGAAGGCGAAAGGTCTCATTGACCACGTCTCCGATGACGGTGTACTCCATTTTTTTGCTGAATCCGATATTACCAACCAGCGCTTCACCCGTGTTGATACTGATGCCGATTTTTATCGGCACTCCGCATCGCTCCAGAGAAAGCCTGCTGACGGTCTCAATCTCTTCAGTCATCGCAATAGCGGCAAGGGTGGCATCAAGTGCCGGATTTTTTGTCGAGACTGGGGCTCCGAAGATTGCAAGCAGTCCGTCTCCCAGGTACTTGTCGAGAATCCCTTTATGTTTCAAAACGATATTTCCCATTCTCATGAAAAAGCAGTTCAGGACATCCACAACATCTTCAGTCGCCGCCTGCTTTGATATTGCAGAATATCCCCTGATATCAACATTAAAGACCGTGACGATTTTTCTCTCCCCGACAGTCAACTGTTCGGATTCCCCTTTCTGAAGAATATCATTAACAATTTCTTCCGGTACATACCTCTGGAAGATCGTCCTGATCAGTCGTTCCTTTTGGGCCAGATGGATAGATTCGCCGTAGAGTCTGGAATTCTCCAGAGCAATGGCGGCTGACGAGGCAACCGATTTGGTCGCCCTCAGGTCTTCATCATTAAACGTCCCCTCCTTTTTATTGAGAAGCTCGATAACGCCTAATACCCTTCCGCCGCTGATCATCGGTACACAGAGCAAATTTTTTGTCTTAAACCCGGTCCTTTTGTCAATATCTGCACAGAATTGAGGATTGACCTCGACATCTTGAACAATAACGGACTCACCTGTGGCTGCCACCCATCCTGAAACCCCCTCCTGGCCAATCCTGATTCGTAATCCGTTAATATTTTTCCCGAAAGTGCCGATCGTGGCATGAAAGGTCAGGAGGTCATTCTGGATCAGCATGATCGCTCCGGCCTCAACCTTTATAAATCTGGCGATCATCTCCAGAATAGAGTGCAGAACGCGATTCCTGTCTACAATCGTAGTGGTGAGGACGGCACCGATCCTGTTGAGCACTTCCAGTTCTCCGCTTTTCGCGCGTTCTTTGGCCAGAAGCCGTGTCTGTTCGAGGGCCAGGGCAATCCCCATGGCCACTATCGAGAACATCCGCTTATCCCTCCTGCCAAATGTTCTGGGCGTATCGCTTCCGAGACAGATGGCGCCGATTGCCTTCCCGCTTACATCAAGCCTCTTGATAATACATGATTTCAACCCCAGTTCAGTAAACATGGGCATTTCAAAAAATGGACCCTCTTTTTCCAGATCATCTATGCTGACCAGTTCTGCTGCATCGATGGCCGCCTGAAACAGTGAAGTATTCTTTTGCAGAAGCAGGTCGGTCTTTTTGCCGGCAAGAGATCGATGGAAGGTGTGGGTCAACCTGAGCTGGCTGCCGGTCTCATCCGTCAAGGCCAGGCCTACCCACTGACTTGAAATGACCTCACAGAGCCTTCCGGAGATGGCCATCAGCAGATCTTCTTCTTTCAAATCGGAATTAATAATCTTGATTATAGATAGTACGGATTTCAGCTCATCGGTTGTTTCTCGTCTTCTTCTCCCAAGCTCCTGCATTCTCAACATGGAACCGATGGTATTAAAAAAAGTTGCCAAAAATCCCAATCCGTTCTCATCCCAGATCCGATCTTCACGTTTAATCAGGATGGCAATCCCCTGACTATCGCTCCTGAGATCAAATGGAATGGCAACAGCACAATCAGTTTTCGTCTCAAAAATATGCCCCCATCCTTTAGCCTGCTCACTTTGCAGTACCATAACCGATCGTTCTCGTATCGCCGCCGTTGCCGGAAAATCCAGAAACGGTATACTTTGGCCCGCCTGGATATTCATCCCCTGTCCACGGATATGCCGACATGTAACTATGTTACAGCTCCCGTTTCGATGGATGGAGAATACAGCCCCACCTGTCGCTCCGGTAATAAGCATCGCCTTTTTTATCCCAAAGTCGATCAGAGATTGAGCACTGCCTTTAAAGACGGAAAGACTCCCCAATTCTTTGAGTACATTGATCTCCTGCATCCTGCGGGTCAGGGCCTGACTGGTCTTGCGTAAATGTTCATCCATCGAGTCGGCGATAAGTAAAATATTCCCCAGTTCGTTTTCTCCCATCAGACCCGCAAGACCATTTCCCTTGTTTTTACTGGCCATCTGCGTCTCGATATTCATAATACTGTCCGAAATCTGTTTCAGAATGATATATCCGAGCAGAGAAAAAACAAACACACCCAAAAAGCAGTACAGCAACTCGCTGCTGCCAAAGAGATTACTTTTTACTCCCAGATAGGCAAGCCCCAGGAAAGGCCCGAGAAAGAAGAGGCCGAAGGCCAGGGTCATCCGATAGAAGACACTGGTTGCCTTGATCGAAAGGAATTTGTGCAATTCCTGACTTTCATGCATCTTCGTTACAGTTTCCGATAGCCGGTTGACAAAAGACATCGAATCAGATCTCCGAAAAAGGATCATAAGTGCTTGATACTACGAAAAACACCTCTGCTCTTACCGGTCTCATACTTACTTTTAACCTGCTGCATTGTCAAACAAATACATACCCCATATGCAATACTACTCTCAATAAACAGGTATTCTCAAGTATAATGTTAGCAGGAGTTTTTATAATGAACCACGAAGGACATGCAACTTTTTCATTTTGGTTCAAACTGGCCGGGGCCTGGCGGCAATGCCGGATTTTGGATTCAGGGGGGAAGGATTACATATGAAAGAATCCGTTTTTGATCTGGCGATTATCGGTGGCGGCATCAACGGTTGCGGAATAGCCAGAGATGCTGCTGGGCGGGGCCTGGCCGTCTTTCTCTGTGAACAGGGCGACCTGGCTGGCGGGACCTCGTCGGTCAGTACCAAGCTGATCCACGGCGGACTGCGTTACCTGCAATATTATGAATTCCGCCTGGTCCGTGAGGCCTTGCGGGAAAGGGAGGTACTCCTTCGTGTCGCCCCTCATATCATCCGCCCCCTGCGTTTCATCCTTCCCCACCGCAAGGGGATGCGGCCGGCATGGCTTATCCGCCTGGGACTTTTCCTCTATGATCATCTCGGGGGACGGGTCCTGCTGCCGGGGACGACTGCTCTGAATCTGGCGACTGACCAGGCAGGTCTTCCTCTTCAAAAGTGCTTCGTCCGGGGCTTTGAATATTCAGACTGCCGGGTCATGGACAGCCGTCTGGTGGTGCTGAATGCAATGGATGCAGCGGCCCGCGGCGCCGAGATCAGCGTCCGGACAGAATGCGTTTCGGCTATCCGGGAAGGTGAGCTCTGGAAGATACGGATGCGAGACGGGACAACCGGGACAGAACGGGAGATATCTGCCCATGTCCTGGTAAACGCCACCGGTCCCTGGCTGGAAACCTTTCTCTCCCACACCACCCATAAGGCCGCGGGTGAGCATGTTCGGATGGTCAAAGGCAGCCATATCATTGTTAAAAGACTCTTTGACCATGAACGAGCCTATCTGTTCCAAAACCCGGACGGGCGGATCGTCTTTGCCATCCCGTATGAACAGGAGTTCACCCTGATCGGTACCACTGATGTTGATTTTCACGGAACCCCTGGGAAAATGGCCATCTCAGCAGAAGAAATCGACTATCTCTGCCATGCGGCAAATGAATATTTTGTCCGTCAAATTCAAGCCGCTGACGTAGTCCATTCCTTTTCAGGAATTCGTCCGCTTTTCGACGACGGAAAAAATGAGGCACAGGCCGCCACCCGTGACTATATCCTGAAGGTCGATACCGATTATGGTCTTCCCCCGCTCCTTTCCATCTATGGTGGAAAAATCACAACCTACCGCAAGTTGGCAG
This sequence comes from uncultured delta proteobacterium, assembly GCA_903901335.1. Taxonomy (GTDB): domain Bacteria; phylum Desulfobacterota; class Desulfobulbia; order Desulfobulbales; family Desulfocapsaceae; genus CAIUQR01. Next base: position 65,767 of record CAIUQR010000024.1, read on the forward strand.
AGGCCGTATTAAAACGTCTGGCACCGCATCTGCCGCCAATGCGGAAGTGCTGGACCGAAACGGCCCCCTTGCCGGGGGGCGATTTCCATCCCGATGAATTCGATGCGGTGGTCGACAGGTTACTGACGACCCATCCTGTGATCGACAGGAAACTTTCCGTCCATCTTGTCCGGATGTTCGGGACCGAGGCTTTTTATCTCCTTGCAAACGTCAGGAGCGAAGAGGATCTCGGAGAATATTTCGGAGATTGTTTGTATGAAAAAGAAGTGTGCTATCTGATAGACAGGGAATGGGCCCGGACGGCCGAAGATGTCCTCTGGCGCAGGACGTGCCTGGGACTTTTCCTTAATCCCGACCAGACGCGACGACTCGATATCTGGATGCGCAGAAAATTATTGCTAAGGCTCTAAAAACAAAAAACATAATACCTCAACCAGACATATACCATTGAAATAAAGACGGTCACCAGCATGATCGGCATTCCGTAGAGCATAAATTTCAAAAAGCTGATCTTTCTCCCAGCCTTTTCGGCCATCCCGACCACAATGACATTGGCCGAGGCGCCTATGATTGTTCCATTGCCACCCAGACAGGCGCCAAGGGCCAGCGACCACCAGATCGGCATCAGATCCTTGAACTGCAGGAGTTCGATACCCGATTTGTCCGGCCACAATTCGCGCGCCATATCGACAATTAACGGATTCATCGTCGCCACATAGGGGATATTGTCAACAACCGCCGAGGCGAAGGCTGAGAACCACATGATCAGCATGGAGGTGCCGAGTAGATTGCCATGGGTCATCCGCAAAACCTCCTGGGACAGCAGTGTGATCGCGCCGACCTTGATCACACCTCCAACCATGATGAACAATCCGATAAAAAAGAAGATCACCGTCCATTCCACTTCAGCGAGGATATGGTGCGGTTCATGGGTCCCGGAAAGCAGGAGCAGAAGAGCGGCCCCGAACAGCGCTATCGTCGCCGGTTCATAATGCAGAAGACCATGGAACATGAAGCCGAGCAGGACAATAGCGAGTACAACCAGCGACTTTTTCAGCATTGCCGGATTCTTGATCGCCTTCCTTTCGTCCATGTTCATTATTTTCTTCTTCAGTTCCTCTCTGGTTGTCAACTGCTTTTTAAAGACAATCTTCACAATAATGATGAAAACCACCATGAGCAGAAGCACTACCGGGGCCAGATGGAGAATGAAATCCAGAAAATCCAGCTTCGCCTTCGAGGCGATCATGATATTCGGCGGATCGCCGATCAATGTTGCGGTGCCGCCGATATTGGAGGCAAGGGCCTCGACGATCATATACGGGATTGCATCCACCTCCAGGGCCTCAGCAATCAGCAGGGTGACCGGGGCAATCAACAGGACCGTGGTCACATTATCAAGCAATGCCGAAAGAGCGGCAGTGACCACCGCCAGAATAACCATGATCCTCAGCGGGTCGCCTTTGCCGATCTTGGCGCTTTTTATTGCAATGTATTCAAATATCCCTGTCGGCTTGATCAGGTTGATGATTACCATCATGCCGATCAACAGAAAGATCACGTTCCAGTCAACACCCAGTTCTTCAAGATGAAAGGCCTCATGCTGGTCGAGTATCTTTAAGACCAACACTAAAGAAGCTCCGCTTATGGCCACGATTGTCTTATGAATCTTCTCTGAGATGATGACTGCGAGGGCCACCAGAAAAATGGTCAGCGACATCCAGAAGGTAGTGTTCATCTGAATGGCATGTACTGCGTTTACAACTTCGTTCTCCATGATTCAACCCTGCTTCATGTCACGCACCAGATTGGTAATAGCCAGATAGCGATAAATTCGCCACTAACTATACCTTAAAGTTATGCCAGCAAGCAATCTTTGCAGAAACCGTATAAAAAATACAGCTACGGTCCGTTATACTCCTGATAATAGACATATCCATCATGGAGGAAAGAAATACGAGGTACTTTCAGATCAGGACAGGCAGGGATAAATAAAAAGGCCCGGGACAGTTCGAATCACGATCTGCCCCGGGGTTGAGGTTGAAAGAGGTGAAAGAGAGGTGCAGGGAGGTAGACAACAGGCGTTGTCCTTGGGTATTTCTTGAAAACGGCAGACTGCTGGCCAGTGGATTCACACCCCGACAAGGGAGTGCGAAGGCTGCATATCCCGATGGATAAAGGCCAACAGGTCAGGCGCATCATTTTCAATATGTTTGCGGATCTTTTTCAGGAGACCGGCTTCAATCTGCCTGATCCGTTCGCGGGAGACTCCGAATATTTCTGAAATATTCTGCAGGGTCAGAGGGTCATCAGTCAACAGACGTTTTTCCAGAATCACCCGTTCTTTATCATTATGGCGGCCCTGCAGGGTCTGCAGGAAATCACGCAGTTTCCTTTTCATGTCCTTCAGGCAGAGGGTGTCCTCAATGCCAGGTTCCCTGCCCGGGATAAAACTGATCTGCTCGTCTTCCGAATCCTGCCCTATCGGACTATCCAGAGACACCTCATTATTGCTCATCCGGTTGCTCATCTCAATGACTTCGGATTTCTTCACCCTCAGGCGTTTTGCCAACAGTTCGGGTTCAGGGGAAAATCCTTGAGATTCAAGGAGCTTTCTTTCCTTGTTCAGACTAAAAAACAGTTTGCGTTGCGCCTGTGTTGTCCCGAGTTTCACCAGGCGCCAGTTATTCATCAGGAATTTGAGGATATAGGCACGAATCCAGTAGGTTGCATAATAGGAAAATTTAACCCCTTTATACGGGTCGAATTTTTTTGTGGCCTTCATTAAACCAATATTTCCTTCCTGGACAATGTCCATAAAATTCTGCGTCCAGAATTTTTGAAAGTCCATGGCGACCTTAACTACCAGGCGCAAGTTCGCTGAAACGAGACGATAGGCAGCGTTCCGGTCATTTTGCTCATGGACCCGGATGGCCAGCTCATCCATCTCTTCTCTGGAAAGGATTTCGTATCGGCTTATTTCTCCAAAATATCGATCAAAAGAATCGTTGGCCCGGGAAGGCACATGTGTATCTTCCGAGACCGTCACAAGTGGAAAATTCATAATTCTCATCCTTATGGGTATACTTCCAGATTTACAGAATGCGTACTGAAGAATCGGGCTTTCTCTCTTGACGATCCAGACAAAAGCACGATGTCTCGTTTATTCTGCTGTTTCGTACCGTTGAAGGCCTTAAAGCAAAGGATGTGCCTAAATGTATAAATTGTTTATTTGATTTAACATCAATACCTTAAGCATTGATGTTTTTTTCATAAAAGTCTCTGGTGTAAAAAAAGTATCCACCCCTGGATCATTCTGCCCCACAGAAAGGAGCATGTTTTAGCATGCCTGGGAGTCTGTCGGATTTATTCGCTCAACGCTCGTTTTCGTTTTGTGGAGGACCGAGTCGGTCCATATCTGGTGGAAGGGTAAAGAAGAATATCGGCACTCATGTTTCACGGTATGGACAAAAATATTCCCGGCGAATTCCTTAGAATAGCTCAAGCGAGTCGACACCTGATGGCCGGCAGCAGTACTTTCTTGAAAAGAACGGTTCCGCTGCCGGCAGACTTGACATCCAATCCATTGATTTTGAATGTTATCGTTCTGCGCAGGAAGGAAGATCGAAATTGCGTTTGAGTTGAGCGATTTGCATCCCCAGAGGAATGCATGAATCTCCTTCTATGCAGTTACTGGCCTCATCTGTTTCAATAAATGTTCGTAAACGACGATGTCCCTGGTGCAAATCTACTGCCCATGCTTTGACTTTTTCATCATATTCGACATCAATATCAACACCGCAAACACCGGCATCGGGGAAAACTTCTTCTATCTTTTTACAGAGTTCCTGTTTGGTAATCATAATTGCAGCCCTCTTTTTTTTATAACAACGACACAGCAGAGAAAACCCCCTGCTGTTACTGTCATTATAAGAATGAGCATCGGATAAACAAGTTCTTCCGATCAAAGGACGGGGTAAAAGGATTTTTTACCCGGCAATCTGCAAATTATTCTTTTCTCTTCGCAAAGAAACAACTGTTCTCGATGATAATCTTTGCCGGTTTATAAAAATCCGTAGAAAATAGTTTGACCGAAAGGTAATCAACCCTTGAATTTAGCACTCAATTGTGACGATAATAAAAAAAAAGGATGAAGACTTCAACATTACCTTCTGGAGGAGGGCATAATGGTACAAGGCAAAAATACGACACTTCATCAACATATTACAGCAGTCAAGAAAGGTGAACGTGCTTTTGAAAATGCATTTCAGGCTGTCACCAGGATGATCCTTGAGAAAGATATCGACAAGGTGATGGTCAATGGGAAAACTACCTTTGATTTCAAGATATTCCGGGAAGGGAAAAAACATATCATCGGCATGTATGATGAGATCAACTCTTTAGTCTCCTTTGTCAAGGATGCCTCGGAGGGCGGTTCCTCAAAAGAGATGGCCTTTGTCCTTGTCGGCGAGCCCGGCAACGGCAAGACCTTTCTGGTCGAATATCTGTGTACCTTATACAGAAACTTTCTTTTTCTGCCTGAGAATCGGAAATATACCTTCCGCTTCATTGATCTGGATAAGATCGGCAACTACGGTCATATTAAAATTGCCGAATCCCAGACCTATGAAGATCCGATGATCCTGGCCATGAACACCCATGAGGATGTGGGCGAATCAAAGGAGTATCTGGCCAAACGCTATCGTCTCTCCGACAAGGAAATGGAGCGGTGGTATGAGAATTATCGGCCGCTAGCCGCTTGTTCCACCTATATCTGGAGTGATATCCGTAATGCGACAGATGGCAATCTCGACGAGATGCTCAAATTTATAGAGATCGTCCCGGTGCCCCTGACCGAGAGTCTCGGTACCGTGACCGGCAAGTATCCGGCCAAAGACAAGATCACCTCCTCGGCGGTTGATCTGCTCGGTGAAGAGTCCATCCAGCGGTTGCTCCATATCACGGATACCAATAACCCGTATCGATTCGATCTGCGCCGGGGTGCGCTGGCCCGGGTTGCCGGAGGCGGCATTCACTTCAGCGACGAGATCTACAAGAATAAAAAGGACCTGGTCCAGGTCTACCTTGGCATTATCCAGAACCGCACTATCGAGATCGACGGCTATAAATGGCCGATCGATACCCTGATCATAGCCACCAGCAATAACTCGGAATTCAACCGTTTCCTGGCGGAAAAAGAAGAGGCGCCGATTATTGACCGTTGTCGTATCTGTTATGTGTCGCATAACACCAATTATAAGCTGCAGAAGCAGTTGACCGCCTATGCGATCGGCAACGAAGCGAAGACCACGCTGACGGGCGATATGATGCATCAGGATCCGAACCTGAACTATGCCTCATCAGTGGCGGCCGTCCTGACCAGGTTACCCCGTTCTGAAAAACTGACCTCGATTGAGACCATGAAACTGGCGGCCGGTGAGGTCGCCGGAGAAAAAAGTATCAAAACCCTCTCCGAGGTGATTGATATGTTGAATCAGGATCCGGATATCACCAAGCGTTTCGGTCAGAAGGGGCTTGGCCAGAGGAACCTCGGGCGCTCCATGCAGTTGATGCTGGAAAATTCAGGGACCAATGAGGGCAAGTGCATGTTTGCCTACGATGTCTTCAGATCCCTGGAACGGGTGATTCTCGATTATGTGTCCGAGCCCAACGACAGGGCCAAGTTCCTCGATGACCTGAGAACCTCCAAGGGTCTCTACCGGGAACGGATCATGACCGAGATGTTCAATGCCTATATGGATGAACCGCTGGCGATCCGGAAAGACGTGATGCATTATGTCAATATGATTATCGGCATCGATGCGGAAAATCTCGGTGCCGACAAGATGTGGAAATACAAGAATCCGCAGACGGGTGAGCTTCTGGCCCTGAAGATCGACGAGCGCTATATTGATTCCATCGAAGATCGCCTGGGTCTGAAAACCAGGGAGCAGAAGGAATCGTTCCGGACCTCGATCCGGAAGATCTATGGCCAGAAGATGTCCGTTGATCCGGATTATGATTTCATGGATAATCTGGAACTGGTGAAGGCCGTGACCGATGTCCGCCTGAAATCCGACATAGCAGGCGCCGGGAGCCTGATCGGCGCACTTGCCAACAGGACCAATGAAGAGAACCAGAAACTTTATGACCGGATGATAGAAACCATGCTGGGAAAGCTCGGATACTGTACGACCTGCGCCCAGAAGACCATCGAGTATTTCTGTACGCAGGTAGATGAGAATTAGGTGTGACGAGGGAGGCCTGGACTGCGAATTGTGTGCGGTATAATCATTGAATCCTTGAGAACCTTGCCATGATGCAAAAATTACTGGCCCTCTATCACAGCCTGCAGGAGAAAGGACTGACTCCTGAGCAGGAAAGGCTTATCAGATATGAGCTCGACCTGGCGGCACAGCAGAAGAATACGGATCATTCTATTCGGATCGATTATTTCCCGCCGCAAAGCATGTATGATTACAACGACCTGGCCATGCTCGACGAGCCTCTTCGTCCTGCCATCCTTTCCCTGTCGCCTACCCATTCCATCGACGAACTGCTGGAGCGGGACAGACAGCGGGAGGAAGATGGCTTTCCCCGGAAGATCCGGGTCGGAAAGATGATCAAGCCGGGCCGGAACGGGGCTGATAAGGTGGTTGTCGTCCCGACCACCGTTGAGGAAAAGCTTCTCCATGACCAGGTCCGGGCCAACGAGGAGGGCGAGGGAGGGGGAGGTGAGGGTGAGGGTGAAGGTGGTTCCGGCGAGGGAGAAGAAGGGGAAGTTATCGGCGAGCAGCCGGTCAGAGAAGAAAAAGGAGGCCAGGGCGGAGCAGGCCAGGGTGGCGGCGAAGGGCATGAAATCGAATCCGACGCCTATGAGATGGGTCGGATCCTCACCGAGACGTTTCAACTGCCTAACCTGAAGGATAAAGGGAAGAAGAAGTCGCTCACCAAGTATACCTATGACCTTACGGATAAAAACAGAGGATTCGGCCAGGTTCTCGACAAGAAGGCGACCATCCGGCGCATCCTGCAGACCAATATCGGTCTGGGTCGGGTTCAACCCGGTATTCCGGTCGATCCCCATAATCTCCTGATTTCTCCCGATGACCGGGTCTACCGCATCCTTTCGAAAGAAAAGGATTTTGAATCCCAGGCCGTCGTCTTTTTTGTCCGTGACTATTCCGGCTCGATGAGCGGCAAACCGACCGAACTGGTGGTGGCCCAACATGTCATGATCTACTCCTGGCTCACCTATCAATACGAAAATCAGGTAAAGTCCCGGTTCATTCTTCACGACACCGATGCCAAGGAAGTGGAGGATTTTCATACCTATTACAACCTGCGGGTCGCCGGAGGAACCCAGGTTTCGTCGGCGTATAAACTGGTCAACAAGATTGTCGAAACGGAAAACCTCGAACGCGATTACAATATCTATATTTTCCACGGAACCGATGGCGATGACTGGGATACAAGTGGGAAAGAGACCATTCCCGAACTCGAGAAGATGCTCACCTACGCCAGCAGAATAGGCATCACGATTGCAGAAAACGGCTATGGGGTCAGCGGCGGCAGCGAGGTGGAAAAGTATATCAAAGGGTCAGGCCTGCTGGAATCAAAAAAGAACCTTCTCCGTCTGGATGTGATGTCAAAGGAAAGCGATGAGGGCCGATTGATTGAAGGGATCAAGAAATTGATTTCATGACAGAAATTATGACAATCAGCGCAGTTATAGGTGATATATTACTCTATCGGGGAGATCTGTATTTGAAATGGAATTGATCAGCCAGCACGCGAAAAGAATCATGGAAGGATGTAAAGAACGGGCCCGGGACGTGGGCCTTCGCTTCCAGGATGAGAGCCTTGAGTACATCGTCACCAACCGTGATCTGCTTGAGCTTTCGCCCAAGATCATGATCCCGACCCTTTATGATTATTGGGTCCAGGATGTTGAGGTCTTGAAGGAGCGCGGGCGCTATGAGCTTTACCCCTCGAATCCCTATGAGACGGTGATCAACACCCGGCCGGCTATCTCCTTTTATAACGACAATAATCCCGATTGGCTGAATGTGATGATCTTCTACCACGTCATCGGCCATATCGATTTTTTCCAGAACAATCTTTTCTTCCGTCATACCTGGGACTTTGATTTCGCCAGTCGAGCCCTCTCCGATAAACGGCTCATCGCCAAACTCCGTTCGGAAAAGGGACGCTGGGTCGATTATGTGATTGAATTTTCACGATCCATTGACAACCTTGTCGGATATTTCGAAGAGCTTGCCCACTTTTCGCGGGAGAAGGAAGGGCGAAAACTGTCCCGGCTGGATTTCTATTTCGATACCTTTCTCCAGAGCGAAAAAAAGGTCTCCATTATGGAGTACATCAAGGAACTGGAGCGATTTAACGAACTTATACGCAACCATCCTGAAGACGGCGAGTTTCTGTTTCTGGAGAGCGTCAAGAGCCGGTATTCCGAGTTCGATTCTTTTTATGGTAAGAACAAAAAGAAAAAAAAGCCGGCTGAAAAGATGGATATCTTCCAGTTCCTGATGGAGAATTCAGAATTTCTGAACAGGGAAGAAAATCAATGGATGTTGACGGTGATGGAGATGATCAGGTCCACATCCCTTTACTTCCAACCCCAGATCCGGACCAAGATCCTGAATGAAGGCTGGGCCAGCTATTGGCATGAGGAGCTTTTTCTGCAGGATGACCGTATCCGCGGCCATGAGGTGGATTTTGCGATCGTCAATGCCAAGGTGACCTCGATGCCGCGGGTCGGCCTCAATCCGTATGCGCTGGGGATGCGGCTCTTTGCCTATCTTGAGGATATGGCCAATAAAGGTCGGATATCCATGGACTTTCTATTGTTGAAGGATAAAGCGACTCGAAATCAGTTCGATACCAATATTGAAAAAGGCCGGGATTATATCTTCTCGGTCCGGGAAAATTGCGCCGATTCGATGTTTATCAATACCTTTATCGATCAGGATTTTGTCGATCTCCACAAACTCTTTGTGGCCGGGAAGCGGCTGAACAAAGAACGGATGACCTGGGAGTACTATGTAAAGAGCAGGAAATCCAAGGATTATAAAGAGATGGTTCTCGATTCCCTTTATCATCCTCCCTCCCTTCAGATCCAGATAATAGAAGAAAATACGCTGTTGCTGGGCCATCTCTTTGAAGGGAAGCCTCTGGTTCAGGATTATATCAAAGGTGCATTGCTGGGCATCGAATTTCTCTGGGGAGGGCAGGTGTTCCTCGATACCTCGGAGGTTGTGCCGCAACCGGTCGCACAGCAGGAGAAATCCGATGGGCAGGACAAAGCGAGCCCGGAGATCACCTGGCAGAAGGTACGGTACAGGATGAAGGACAGGAAATTAAGTCGTAAAATCGTGAACGAATAGGATGTCATTGTAACGGAGCGAGTGCCAATGCGGGATTTGATCAAAGCCATGGAAAATCTCAGCCAGGAGGAGATCGGCTGGGAACAGCGGCCGACGCTGTCGTTTTCTGAGTTTATACAAGAGCTTGTCGCTCAGCCGCATCGGGTCGTCCGGAGTGTGTATCAGATCTATTCCGATATGATCAAGGCCTATGTCAGTGCTGATGTGGACGAGTATCCCGATGATCCGGAATCGATTCATTATCTCAACTATGACTGTAGCCGCCTGTTCGTGGAAGGGTCGGACCGGCCGTTCTTTGCCGACCGGTTGTTTGCCAACAGATTGGTGGCCCATGTCGAGTCGCTCTCCTTCGGGGCGCAGCAGAATAAGATTTATATTTTTGAGGGTCCGCACGGCAGCGGTAAATCAACCTTTCTCAATAACCTCCTAAGAAAATTTGAAGAATATACCGGCACCCCCGAAGGTTCCCGCTATGAAATCGTCTGGCGGCTGAAGCGTGATCATCTGGTAGGTGGCGTCCACTCTATTAACTCTCTCACCGAAAAACTTGCCTGGGTCCTCGAGAATGACGGCAAAAAAGACCTGGCCAAAGAGATGCGCTGTGCCTGTGAAAAAAAAGATGAGCTGGGCAGCTACTTCGAGGTGCCCTGTCCCAGCCACGATAATCCGCTCCTCTTGATTCCAAAGAAGGCCCGCCGCCGGTTTTTCGATGATATCCTTGAAAATGAAGAGTTTAAATGGCAGTTATTCACGGATAAAAAGTACGAGTGGGTCTTCCAGGATTCCCCCTGCACGATCTGCACCTCGCTCTATCAGGCGCTCCTCAGAAAGTATAATGATCCGTCCAAGGTTCTGGAGTTGGCCTACGCCCGTCCGTATGCAATCAACAGGAGACTCGGCGAAGGGATCTCGGTCTTCAGTCCGGGCGACAAACCGTTGCAGCAGATTGTAATGCGCAATGAGATGATCCAGCGTTCGCTCGATACGCTGTTTTTCGATTCCAACAAGGTCAATTATCTCTATTCCCGCTATGCGAAGACCAACAACGGCATCTATGCCCTGATGGATATCAAATCCCATAATACCGAGCGGCTGATGGAGCTGCACAATATCATCAGTGATGGTGTACATAAGGTTGAAGATATTGAGGAAAATGTAAACTCCCTGCTCTTTGCCCTGATGAATCCGGAGGATAAAACGCTGTTCAAGGATCTGCAGGCCTTTTCTGATCGCATCGAATATATTAATATCCCTTATATTCTTGATTTAAAAACGGAAGTCGAGATATATCGGGAGATATTCGGCAAACACATCGAGGAGAATTTCCTACCCAGGGTCCTGCATAACTTCGCCCGGGCCATCATTGCCACCCGTCTGCATACAAAATCGGATTCTATGCTGGAGTGGATCGGCAATCCGGAAAAATATGAGCTCTACTGCGATCAGAACCTGCAGCTCCTGAAGATGGAGATCTATACCGGTTTTATTCCCAAATGGCTGCAGGAGGAGGATCTGAAGAACTTTACTGCAAAGCGTAGACAAAAAATCATCGCCGAGTCCGAGAAAGATGGCTGGAAGGGGTTGTCGGGACGGGATGCTATCCGGATGTTCAACGAATTTTATTCCGGCTATAAGCAGGACGACAAGCTCATCGATATGTCCATGCTGATCAAGTTTTTCAAGAAATACTGCAAGCAGGATCGCAATATCCTGCCTCTCGGATTCCTGGACTCCCTGCTGAAGATGTACAATTATTCGGTCCTCCAGGAGGTGAAGGAATCCCTGTATTATTACAACGAAGAACAGATTGCCAAGGAAATACAGAATTATATGTTCGCGGTAAACTTTGAGCCGGGGACGGTCGAGTTTTGTAAATACACTGGAGATCACCTGGAGATTACAGAGGAATATTTCAAACGAATTGAGGCGCGACTGATCTCGAATCAGAAGGATGCGGCCAGATTCAGGGCCGATGTCCAGAAATCCTATACGACGAATGCCCTGACCCAGGAGATGTTGCGGGACAACCTGCCCATCACCGAGACCACCTTATATACACAACTCCATGATCGCTATGAGTATAATCTGAAAGAGAAGGTCCTAGAGCCCTTCCTGGAAAACGAGAATTTCCGCCGGGCGGTGAAGGATTTCGACGAGGAATCGTTTAGGACTTACGATAAAAAAATCCGTGACGATGTCACCTTCCTGATGAAGAATCTGCGGGAAAAATACCGCTATACCAGGCAGGGTGCCCGTGAGATCTGTATCTATGTCATCGACAACAACCTGGCCAAGACCTTTGCCGGGGTGAAATAGATTGCTCTTTTCACCCTCCCGGCCCGCACCGCGAATCCCGGCCCGATATTTTCTTTTCTTGATGCAATCACCTTGCTTCCCTGGTATACATTGGATGGTATACATTAGATGTAATCACAGTGATTAGACTGTGATTACGTGCTCATGCTCCGCATCGTGAAATCATGCAGAATCTTTTTACCTATGGCTCCCTGATGTGTCAGGATATCATGTCTGCGGTTACTGGCAGGCAGCTTTGCCATTCCCCGGCTCTCTTGCTTCAATATCGTCGATTTTTAGTGAAAAACGAGCAGTATCCAGGTGTTGTCCCAAGTGATGGCGGTTTGGTGAACGGCATTGTTTATCATGGCATTTCCCCGAAAGTATGGTCACGGCTTGATCGCTTTGAGGGAGAGAAGTATTTCCGCTGTCCGGTAACGGTTCTCTATGAAAATGGTGCGGAGGCCCAGGTCTGTTGCTATGTCTTCAAACCGGAATTCCGGCAACAGTTGACTGACGAGGAATGGAAGTTTGAGACGTTTCTTCACCATGGAAAAAAGATTTTTCAGACCCGATATGCGGGTTTTAAGGAAATTCTATGCGCATAGGTATTGATATTGGCGGCACCCATACGGATGGAGTGCTGATAGACGGGGACCGGCTCATCGCCGCTGCCAAGACCCCGACGTTTAGCGATAATCTCCTGGAATCCATCAGCCAAGTGCTGCGTTCGATACTCTCCGGCCAGGATCCGGGAAAGGTCAGCACCATCAATCTGAGTACGACCTTGAACACCAACGCCATCGTCACCGGCAGGATCGAAAAGGTGGGTGTCCTGGTGGTCGGCGGACCGGGTATCGCACCTGAGACCTACCGGATAGGCGAGCATTTTCATCTGATCCCCGGCTCTCTCGACCATCTGGGGACGGAAACCACACCGCTTGATATGGACCGGCTGCAGGCTGCCGTTGCCGATTGTGCAGGCAAGGGGGTCAAAAGCTTTGCGGTGGTAGGAAAATTTTCGCCGCGCAATCCGAGTCAGGAAAATACAATCAGGGAACACCTGGGAAACCGGGCCGACTTCGTTTCCTCGGGACATCTGCTCTCCGGGCAACTCAATTTCGGCCGCAGGATTCATACTGCGTACTACAACTCGGCAGTATGGCGGGCCTTCCGGGCCTTTTCAACTGCATTGCAAGAAAGCCTTCTGAAATTTAATATTCGAGCTGATGTCAACATCCTGAAGGCTGATGGTGGTACCATGCCGCTGTTACGGGCACTGGAGAGCCCGGTGGTGTCCATCTTTTCCGGTCCGGCGGCCTCGGTCATGGGGATTCTGGCGATGGAGCCGACGGACTCCGATATCCTGATGCTCGATATCGGCGGCACCACCACCGATATCGCGCTCTTTGCCGCCGGGCAGCCGCTTCTGGAGAGGGAGGGCATCTCTATTGACGGGCGGCCGACTCTGGTCCGCGCCATCCATGTCGAATCGATCGGCATCGGCGGCGACTCCCTGATCCAGGTTGAGCAGGGAGTCGTTCTGGTCGGGCCGCAGCGGCTTGGTCCTTGTATGGCAAGGGGTGGTTCGGCACCCACCTTGATGGATGCCCTCAATGTTCTGGAGCTGGTGGAATTCGGCAACAGCCGGAACTCGATTATGGGCATCGAAGAGCTGGCAAACCGGCATGGCATCCCTGGCCGGCAACTGGCCAGGGATGTGGTTGATACCGCTATCAACGCGATAAGCACCAGGATTGACAGCCTGATTACACAGGTGAACTCCAAACCGGTCTATACGATCCAGGAGATCCTGGAAGATCGGCCGATCACCCCTTCCAAGCTGATTGTTATCGGTGGTCCTGCTGTTGTCTTCAGGGAACTTTTACAGACTTCACTGGGGATGGAAGTCGTCATTCCGCCTCTGCATGGTGTTGCCAATGCCATCGGTGCAGCCTTGACCCGCTCAACCGCCCAGCTTGTCCTGACGGCGGATACAGCCAGGGGCAAGGTCTCGATACCAAGGCTTGAGATATTCCGGTCGGTTCCCAGGAGCTATACTCTTGAAACAGCGATCAATGAGGCAAAATCTCTTCTGATAGGCGATCTTGAGCAGGCAGGTGTCCGGATCTCTGCCGAGGAGGTTCAGATCACCCAGGCGGATTCTTTTAATATCGTGGAAGACTTTTACACCACCGGCAGAAACATCCGGGTGGTAGCCCAGGTTCAGCCTGCCGTCACAGTTCTGCTGGATAAGGTAAATGCCGGTATCCGGATCGATTCCGGACCTGAAAGGCAGCTTCTGTGAAGGCTCTCAACGCATAAATTTCAGACTATACATTCAGGACCTATATCCCCATGCTGAAAGCTAAATCATCTCTCGGAGTTATTTTTTTCCCCGCCTATGACTGGGCGATTTCTGAAACCCATCCCGAACGGGAGGAGCGTCTGCTCTATACCCAGGATCAGTTCCGGGAAGAAGGATTGTTCGATATTGAGGGGATCACGGAATACCGCCCTCTCCGGGCCACGGACCAAGATATCCTTCGTACCCATTTTTGTTTTCCGTCGGTCGACGGAATCTGCACGGAATCGCACCGGATTTCAGCAGGTGGGGCCATCCAGGCCGCCAGGCTGGTACTGGAGCGGGAGACCCAGCATGCCTTTGCCCTGGTCCGCCCGCCCGGCCACCATGCGATGAAGGTCGTTCAGGGGAACCGCGGCTTCTGCAATATCAATATCGAGGCGGTAATGGTCGAGTGGATCCGGGAGCATTATGGCCAAAAGAGGATTGCCATTGTCGATACCGATTGCCATCACGGCGACGGCACCCAGGATGTCTACTGGCATGATCCCGATGTCCTTTTTATTTCCTTGCATCAGGACGGGCGGACCCTTTATCCGGGTTCGGGCTTCCCGAATGAAAACGGCGGACCCAGGGCGCTCGGCAGGACCATGAATATCCCCCTGCCGCCGAATACCTCGGACGAGGGATACCTTCATGCCCTGGAGCAGGTGGTGTTGCCGATTCTTGCCGATTTTAAACCCGATCTGGTTATAAATTCGGCCGGACAAGACAACCATTATTCCGATCCGATTACCAATATGTGTTTTTCGGCGCAAGGATACGCCCGGCTGAATGAAATGCTGAAACCGGATATTGCTGTGCTGGAGGGAGGCTATTCCATCAAAGGTGCCTTGCCGTATGTCAACCTCGGCATCTGTCTGGCCATGGCGGGCTGTGATTATTCGGCCGTCCTGGAACCGGACTTCAATCCCGAGCAGCTCCGTGAAGAGCCGGATACGATGAATTACATCAAGCGGTTGTGCCGCCAGTTGCCGGATCTCTACTTTTATCCGAAGCCCGGTGCCTATGAGAAGGAAGGCCGATATTTCATCCGTGAGCGAGATATTTATTACGATACCGACAACATAACCGAAAAACAACGGGAAGAACTGAAGGATTGTGACGACTGCTCCGGGATCAGGATCATCAAATCGAGCACCCACCGGACGGGGTCCTGCCTGGGGATTGAGCTGCCCTGGAATTGCTGCCCCGCCTGCGAGAAAGAGGGCTATGAGCGATTCAAGCGAAAAAACGATGGCTTTCAGATCGTTCAGATGCTCGATAGAAAAAATAAACAGTATGTCTACCGTCCCTGAGCGGAGGAAGATATCGTCTGCCCAGGCAGTTGTTGCGCCGGAGAGCTGTTTAAAAGGAATTGAAAACGCAGAGAGGATTTGCTAGACTGCCTTTATCGAGTCGAAGGTCATGCAACTGAATCTATAATAAGGAAACGAGGATGAGAAAAATAGCGGTTGGTTTCGCAGTTATATTACTAATGATGTTTTCATTTAATTCTTCTGAGAAGGCGTTCTGTGCCACCCGGCAGGATCCACCTGATTACGATAGTCAGACGGAAGATGATGTCCAGCAGGATGAAATCCAACCCGACCAGAATCAACCGGAATCCGACGTTCAACCTGAATATAATCAACCGGAGTCGCGACCGCGGAATCCTGATATTCGACCGAGAGAACGGTATAGTGCCCCCCATGGAAGTCTGTTTAAGAATATCTCTGTCGGCATGTCCATGCGGCATGTAACTGATTTGATTGGTCCACCCAGTGATACCAAACAGTATATGACAGGGAAAAATTTCATACCCTTTTACATGGGCACGGACACTGTTCGTCTGGAGGCCATCTATAGGGGCGAGGGCAGGATAACATTTACCGGAAGACCACTGCGGGTCTATCAAATAATTAACAACCCGAACGAATCGGGGTACAACGAATAATTCGATGAGCTGCCGGGAGCGGGTATTCCTTGATTTCCGGCATAGTTGAAGAGACCGGGAAGGGGGGTCTATAGGGGGATCACATCAAGAGCCTCTTGAATATGGTCGCAGAAAATCTCACCGATACATGCCATGCCGCCTATCCCATCCTGGATTGTTTCAACTGTGATTCCAGTATCATGGAGTCGTGAGCGCCAGGAATCTTTTTCCTCGCTCATTAGATCGTGGTGGTAATGCACTCCCGCTACGAGGAGGAAGGGAATCAAAAAAGCCTTCTTGAATCCTGCTGCAGATATCTCTGCAATCAGGCCTTCCGATGGAGGAAAGTGCTCCACTGCACCCACAAAAATCCGGTTGCCGAACATCTGCCTGAGCGTTTGCTGCAAGGCCGGATAGGCGGTCCAGGCGGGATGATCCGTCCCGTGACCAATAAGGAGAATGGCCTTCTCCGGATTGGCTCGGATGATCGGCTCCAGACATCTGCCGACACGAATATGGTCGTCCGGTGAGGTCAAGAGCGGCATCCCGATCGAGGTGCGGATCTCTTCATCCCGGATCTCACGGAGAAGTCGGAAAAATTCATGCCCGCCGATGAGGTGAACGGATTGGACCACGGCCCAATTGTGTCCCCGGGCCTGCAGCTCCCGCAGAATTTCATGCGGATGTTTGATGGTTTTCTCCTGCTTTCCCTGCATCAACCCCTTGACCATTCGCGAAGAATAGGCCCAGTGGATTTCATGTCCATCGAAGGCCTTTTTGACCAGCGTATCAATGATCTTGTAGGTGGCCTCTGCCCGTGTGGTTGTGCCGAATACGGCCATGACGATCGGGATTTGCTTTTTTTCCATGTCGTTTTATTGTTTAGTCACTTACAAAAACGTTGCAGGTTTTTTGCGAAGATTTTTTGATAAGTGACTTATCCCGTTTATCGGGGTTAGGGATACATTCTCTTTCTTCACCATCTTACACTTCATACAACAGCTTGTTGGAAAAGGCCATGGCAAGCTGCAGGCAGGGCGGGTGCAGAAGACATTTTCTTGTCATGCCCAAAAAACACATCCCTCGGTCTGTTGACACTACAGAAGAGGAGGAAAAACATGAATGTTTGGAACATATATGGATGATACAGGAAAATGTGGTTTAACGGAATATCTATAAAATGGAGAAAAAATACGCGTATGGAATCACCTTCAGCACATCGATTAGTACTCTCCGGTTTTCTTGCATGCTCGTTGCTCATCCTTGTAGCATGTGGTGCTCCTCCCGGCAATCCCGAGGATGGAAAGAAATGGTTTATGATGCACAACTGTTCCTCTTGTCATGGTCTCAATGGCGATGGAGGCAGAGCACCTGAAATAGCGGGGCTCGATATGGGATTTGGAAGCTTCCTCAGAAAACTTAGGACAACTGATGCGCCCATCATGCCCCCATTCCCCGAATCCAAGCTTTCAAAGCAGGATGCCGCTGATATTTACGCTTACCTGAAAAGCAATAAATAGAGAAAGGGAAGGATGGTGAAGGAATTCAAACTCTGACAGGTTGCCTTTTGATGAGCGATAGGGATTTTATGATTGAACTGCATTGCCGTAACACGAGAGATGATAAACAGATACTGACGGAATTCAACGACCTGCGTTATTCCCATGCCTTTTTCAACCGGCATGGCGGAGAGGGCAGTGCCTCTTTCTCCACCAGGAATATCAGTTTCGGGGTTGGAGATGAGGCTGTGGTTGTCAGAAAAAACAGGGAGCTGGTGAAGCAATCCTTGCAGCTCGATCATCTGGTCTCGGCAAGACAGGTGCATGGTGACGCGGTTTATTGCTATGCAGGGGAGTTGTCCGGAGAGGACGAGGTCGAAGGGGTTGATGCCCTGATAACGGACATCCCCGGTGCCGGTTTGATGATTCAACAGGCCGATTGCCAGGCGATCCTGCTTTTTGACCCGGCCCGTCCGGCAATCGCCGCGATCCATTGCGGCTGGCGAGGGAGTGTGGCCGGGATCATCGGCAAGACCATTGCCAGGATGGCTGAGTGCTTCGGCACCGATCCTGCTCATCTTCGGGCCGCCGTCAGCCCTTCGCTTGGGCCCTGTTGTGCCGAGTTTGTCAATTATCAAACGGAATTGCCGGCGGCCTTCCACAGGTTCCAGGTCAAAGATACGTATTTTGACTTCTGGGATATAACCAGGTGGCAGTTGCAGGAATGCGGGATCAACAGGGAGGCCATTGCCATCGCTGGTATCTGTACGGTCTGCACCCCGGATTATTTTTCCTATCGACGGGCCTGCCGTAACGGGAACGGAAGGACCGGCCGCAACTGCTCTGTTATCGCCCTTCACCGGACATAAAATGATGATACTTCGATAAGGTAATCCGTTATGCGACTCTTACTCGTGGAAGATGATAAAAAAATCGCCTCCTTTCTGGAAAAAGGATTACGGGAGTCCGGCTTTAACGTCGATGTCTGCTACGATGGCAGTGCAGGGCTGAGCCTGGCCTTGACCGAGGCCTTCGATGTCGCGGTCATCGATATCATGCTGCCCCTTCTGGATGGCTTGACGGTGATCGAAAAGATGCGCGATAACGCTGTTCAGACGCCAGTCCTGATCCTGAGTGCCAGGCAGTCTGTCGATGACCGGATACAGGGGTTGCAGAGAGGGGGCGATGATTATATGGTCAAACCGTTCTCCTTCAGTGAATTGCTGGCCAGGGTGCAGGCCCTGATCAGGCGGGACCGGAAAAACACCGGCTCGACCATCCTGGCCGTTGACTCCCTGCAGATGGATCTCTTGAAACATGAAGTGCACCGGGATGGGGTGAAGATCGAATTACCTGCCAAGGAATATGCATTACTCGAATATATGATGCGCAACCCGGAGGTCGTCCTCTCCAAGACCTCCATCCTGGAACGGGTCTACGATTACGCCTTCGATCCCCAGACCAATGTTGTCGATGTCCTGGTCTGCCGTCTGCGCAACAAGATCGATAAAGACTATGAGCAGAAAATGATCCATACGGTCAGGGGAATGGGCTATGTCCTTCGGGCCCGGTAAGGAAGATTTCTCTCTTGCACGATGCAGGGCATCTCTGCCCTATTTCCTGATCGTGTGGCTGGGCATCATCCTGTTCCTCTTCTCCCTGTCTTTTCTCTTGAAGCGGCAGCTGCAGGAGTATGAACTCCAGGACGTTCGGAACCGGCTGAATACCTATCTTGCCAACAATCCTGTTTCCGGTTTGAGCGATATATCCAGACAAAGAGAGGCGGGGGCCTTACAGGGGCTTTCCTTTATCCGTTTTGTCAAGGGTGGCGAACAGATCCTGCTGGCGGAGAGCAGTTCGGCGCAGGTTGATTTCCACCGGCTGGCAGGTCTTGACCCGGGGATATCGGGAGTCTGGATATCCCTGGCGGATCCGGAGAAGAATGGTCCGTGGACGATAGTCGCCAGGGCGGTCTCCGCTGGTATGAGCGTCCAGGCGGGGAAAGAGGAGGGGCAGTCCGGCTTTCTCTATAACCGGATACTGCATATCTGCAGGCTGGCCGCCTTCGGGGGAGGTCTTCTGGCCCTGGGACTGGCCTTAGCCTGTATCAAACGCAGTGTTGCTCCGATGAAAAAGGTCCGGGAAGATATTGCTGCTATCCTGGCTGACGGGAGGACCGGGCTCCTGTTGCCGGACGCTGCCGGCAAAGACCTGGTTGATCTCTATGGCCAGTTGAACCGACTTCTCCAGCATAACCGGAAGTTGATTGCCGAGATGCAGGCATCGCTCGACAACGTTGCCCATGATCTGCGGACACCCATGACCAGATTACGGGCAGTGGCGGAATATGGCCTGCAGGCGGATACGGATCCGGAGCGACTCCGTGACGCATTATCGGATTGCCTGGAGGAATCGGAGCGGGTACTGTCCATGCTCAAAATTATGATGAGTGTTGCCGAGGCCGAATCCGGGACCATGCATCTGCAGAAGGAAAGGGTCGATCTGACGGCATCTCTCCTGGATGTGGTCTCGCTGTATGAATATGTGGCCGAGGAGAAAAAGATAGAGGTAGGATACGACCTGCAACCCGGCTTGTGGATACTGGCGGATCGGACCCGTATGGCCCAGGTCTGGGCCAATCTGCTTGACAACAGTATTAAATACGGCAGAGAGGGCGGAAAGGTTGTGATCAGCTCCAGGCGTGACGGCGGGGAGGTCGTGATCGTTTTTGCCGATGACGGCATCGGCATTTCAAAAAGCGAGGTTCCTCGAATCTGGGAGAGACTCTACCGTGGCGACCGCAGCCGCACCCAACCGGGCCTTGGCCTTGGCCTGAATTATGTCCAGGCGGTAGTTGAAGCCCATGGCGGGACGGTTGGTGTCGAGAGTGAGCTCCAGAAGGGATCCAGGTTCAGGGTGCGCCTGCAACACCATCAACCCGACCCTGAGTCCGAATCAATCAGGTTCAGATCACAGATTAAAGGGGCATGATCGGAAAGACGGATGTCGGGGATCTGAAAATTCGTTACCTGCAGTTCATGACTATGGAGGATAAAATCAATCTGCCGGCGGGGGGAATGACTGGGATGTGAAGGGATGCTCGTGGTGTTGGCATTCTGCAATCCGGTCGCGGCCAAAAATAATTCGAGTTCCCTGCTGCCCCAGAAGGTGTTGAAATCCCCCCCGATGATCACCGGCTTGGTCACGTTTTTGACCAGATGGTGGAGACGCTCCAGCTGGTTCTGCCGGTGCCGGTATTTCAGGGAGAGATGGACGATAAAGAAGACGACCTTTTCCAGTTCCCCCTGGATGACCAGGCGTTTTATCCCCTCATCGAAATAATGAAATGAATGGTGCAGGACGTTTTCTTTGGTGAGCAGGGCATTCGACTGCATCCTCAGGACCGGAACCCTGCAGGCTAGCGAATGGTCTGCATATTTGGTTTCAACGATAGGGGTATATCCCAGCCGTTCGGCGATGGTTCCTGCCTGGCAGGATTTTCCGGATCTATAAGAACCCGAATCGACTTCTAAAAGTCCAATGACATCCGGATCGATGGACTTGATGAAGGCGATAATCTGATCCAGATTATCCTGGGTATGTTTAAAAAAACCGGCATACGGCACGGGCAGGTGATATCTACCCTTGTGACCGGTTGCATAGCGGATATTATAGAGAAGAAAGCGCATGATGTACTCAACACAAAGGGAGCTACGAGAGAAGAAAACAATGAAATTCTTCACTATGCTCTTATAATACCATACCGACAGACATTATAACCGATTTTACTGGTGTTCATTTTTTGGCAGGACATTTTTTATGACGATAATCAGAATAGGATCAAGAAAGAGCAGGCTGGCCATGTGGCAGACTGAGACAGTCGCGGCCAGACTGCAACAGCATGGTATTGAAACGACCATCTGCAGTATGGAAACCACTGGTGACAGGATACTCGATACCACAATCGCCAAGATCGGCAGCAAAGGTGTCTTCACTGAGGAACTGGAGATACAGCTGGCAGGCGGCTTGACCGATATCGCCGTCCACAGCGCCAAGGACATGCAGTCGAACCTCCCGGCGGGCTTTGGCCTGATCGCCTTTACGGAACGGGAGCGGGTGAATGATGTCCTGATCAGTCTTGATCCCGGCCTTGATCTGGAGGATTCATCCCGGAAGATCAGGATCGGGACGTCGTCCGTCCGCCGGATTGCGCTGTTGAAACACTACTATCCCCATCTGAAAACGGTGGAAATGCGGGGAAACCTGCAGACCAGAATCGAGAAGATGAAAAAGGGCGCCTGCGATGCCCTGATGCTTGCCTACGCCGGGGTGAAACGGATGGAATATCAGGATATGATCGTCAAGATTTTTCCGGAAGCCGATTTTATCCCTCCCGTCGGCCAGGGGTGCATCGCAGTCGAGGCCTCGGATAATCTGCCGGAAGACAAAAAAAAGATGATCCGCGACTGTTTGAACAACAGAGAGAGCGAGATCTGTCTCCTTGCTGAACGAGCCTTCCTGAAAAAGCTGGAGGGCGGGTGTTCCATCCCTGCCTTTGCCCTGGCGATCCTTGCGGATGGACAGGTAACTCTGACAGGAGGCCTTGCCAGTCTGGACGGCAGGAAAATCCTGAAAAAATGTCTGACCGGACCGGAAGTATCAGCGGAGAAGCTGGGAGAAGAGCTGGGAAACTCTATCCTCGAAAACGGTGGCCGGGAGATGCTGGCCGAGATCCGGCGGAGCCAGGCCCGATAGGGATGTGTTCCCTGAGGGGCGGCATTTTTGCATCTGATAGTGACCTGGAAAGATGGTTTGATTGTGGCAATTCCTTTTAGAGGCTGGAAAAGAAAAGTATTTAAAGAGTCAAGGATTGGTGTTCTTGAAAGGGTTCTTTTGAGTATGTTTAAATCCGGGATTTTTAGAAATCTGTTTCTTTTGAAGGATATCGAGCAAAGGTATATAAAATGATATCTGATCTTTATTATATAACACCCCAAGGTGAGTGTTATACAGAAACTTTTAATTACCTTTTTAGCCAGCCTATACTGCCAACCAGGCAGTATAGAAACTCACTCATCACTTCAGTACGCCCACTGAGAAAACAACCAATGGCGAAACATAGATTGGCTCGGGCAACGAGGATACAAGACAGATGAGTAGAAACAAATTCTCTGTAACCGACTCTGATGGGAAGGACAAGTCTCAGGAATTGGCAGACTTTGCCAAATTTATTGGTCTCGAATCCGCAGCATCCGGACGCTATAGCCTTCTATTGGTGCTCGCACTGTACGCCGGACTGAAATCAGGGCACCTCAATCCAGCGAAAGTGGTTCACGAAATCAATGCGTTAGAAGAACTTGGAGCGCCGAGCCAGCTAAAGGCGTCTGCTCCGTTTCGACATCCACCTTTGCAAGGATTATGGCATAAGCACTATTTGGAGGATGGCCTGAGTGCTATGGCTATCAATTTAAAAAAAGGAATTCTTAAATTTGGCATACCTTTTGTTGAGCAACGTATTCTCGAAGCAGAAGCGTCAGGCCAAAAACGCTATGTCTCGCCAGAAGATGTCAAATTGATTGCGAACGATGTTGTGCACGGGAATTGGGTACGGCTTGGCAATGCTGCTGCGTTGACGGGCGAATGGATTGTCTACGCACAATATCAAGGAGCCAACTACTACCTGTGCCTCGGTAAGCATGATAGTGGAGACCAAAATCTTCGGATGCAGATTGACACTTTGTGCTGCCAGGAGTTCCCGTTTTTAACGAGTATACTAAACAATGCATGATGACTAAAGTCTTCGCCCAAATACAAGTAACTACTCATCGGCGCGGCGGGTCTAACCACCCGGATTCAAACGGATCCAGCAAACTGCGCGGGTCCGGTGAGGCGGAACGTTGAGCCTGTAGGAAAAGGTAAAAAAGCATAGGAAAATCGGCCATTTTCTAGTATAATATACTGAAATATTAGGGAATAAACCGCTTAACCATTGATAGGGGGAATTCCGGTGGCCA
>CAIUQR010000025.1 GCA_903901335.1 uncultured delta proteobacterium
AAAGATGCCTCGGGATCTCCGGAAGATCTGCCCGTATTCCAGACAGGCCTGTCCCACCGTCGGGGTGTAGACAATCGGCATCAGGTCTTCGATATTGTCCAGGAGAAGCCGGTAAAACAGGGTCTTGTTGCGATCCTGCAGTCCTGTCAAGAAAATGTACCGCTCCATGTCGGTTGATTTTCTGCCGAGATTCCACAATATTCGCTGAACCTGCTCATCAATGTTGTACACACGTGGCGGTAAAAGTCCCCGCAGACCCAGGGCATCCCGTTCCTCCTCGGTGAAGGCCGTTCCCTTATTGAGGGCAGGATCACGCAGCAGGGCCAGACCGGTCGGGAAGTTGCTCATCCGGTTCTGCAGTTTCATCCGCTGGCTGGCCCCTGATGTGAGGCTCTTTCGTAATATGGACTGGGAGTTGATATGACCCAAGAATTTTGACAGGGCCTCGCTTTCTACAAGGTCCTTGGCAAAACGAATCACCATCTCCTCGCCTTCAAAATCAATTTTATACATAGTTGTCACTTTTGTGTGATAACCGGCTACAGGTACTCTCAATCTCCTGATACAACATGAAGCATTTTGGAGAGGCGCCTCTATCCAGTTACAAATGGTTTGGTCGTAATTAACCAACTTCCGGTGATTGTCCGCTTCAGCATTACGCGGAGCCCTTGAACTTTTAATGATGTGGAGACACCATCCGGTTTCTTATCCTGGTAATAATTACGGCAAGCGTCACCAGCCAGGGTCCGGCAATCAGTAAAATACTTGCGCCCTTGGTAATGTAGTGTTCAATGGGCGACTGTTCGACAACGTATTCGTGAATCGTTCCGCTGACGATTAAAAGGCGCATTGACAACATTATCACTACCGGAATAGCGACGGCCAAGGAGCAGAATTTCAATTTTAGGCTGCTTGCAACCTTCTGCCGCCGGATAAGCATAAGCTGGCAAAATACATTGAGCGCAACAATCAGATAGATAAGTACTTGATCGGGCATTATGAGTTCCTGCCAAAGTATGTAGAGTACGTTTTTAGTCTGCTATGGGGACTGATCCGCCCCCGAAGCGCATTTGCCTCGGAGGCTCAGAGCTATTGGGAAATCCACCGTTCTGAATCAATGGCCATGCCGGCGATGCCGAATTACATCATACCCATCGCCTTCGGCAGCCAGATTGCCAGCGACGGCCAGTAGGTCACGATTATGAGAAACACCACCATGGTTGAGAGCCATGGTATCACCGCGACGGTGAGTTCGGTAATGCTGAGCTTCGAAATACCACTGGCCACGTAGAGATTCAGGCCGACAGGCGGGTGGCACAGGCCTACCTCCATGTTGGCGTCGATCAGGATGCCGAAATGAACGGGATCGATGCCAAGTCGCATTGCAGCCGGGAACAGGATCGGGGCAAAGATCAGGATGATCGAGGAAGGCTCCATGACGTTACCGGCGAGCAGAAGTATTATATTGACAAACATCAGGAAGCCGACGACGCCAAGGTCCTTGCCGAGGATCCAGTCGGCCATCGCCTGCGGGATGTTCTCATGCGACATCAGGAAAGAGAACAACACCGCGTTGGTGATGATGTAAAGCAGCATGGCGCTCAAATTAGCCGACGTCAGCAGAACTCTGGGCACGTCCTTGAGGGTAAGATCCTTGTAAACGTAGACAGAGATAAAAAAGGCATACACCGCGGACATTGCCGCAGCTTCAGTTGCCGTGAAGATACCGGAATAGATGCCGCCGACGATAATGACCACGAGCAGCAGTCCCCAGACACTCTGGCGAAATGATGTCCAGCGCTCTTTCCAGGTTGATTTCGGCAGGCGTTTATATTTACGCTTTTTGGCGACGAACCAGGTGACGAAACAGAGCATGGTCGTGAGGAGAATGCCCGGTAACAGGCCAGCTACGAAGAGTGCACCGATCGAGGTATTGGTGGCGATGGCGTAAATCACCTTCGGGATCGAGGGAAGCATCAGGATGCCGAGCGAGCCCGCGCAAACGATGATGCCTGCCCCGAAGCGCATCGGATACCCCTGCTTGACCATGGCCGGCAGGATGATCGAACCGATGGCAACTACGGTGGCGACACTCGATCCGCAGACCAGGGCAAACATGGCGCAGGCTATGATGCCTGCGAGGCCTAAGCCTCCGTGCCAGTGTCCGACCATACTGGTGGCAAAGGCGATCATCCGCTTGGCGACACCGCCATGCGTGAGGAAATTGCCGGCGAGGATAAAGAACGGGATCGCCATGATCTCGAATTTTTCGATACCGGTGAAGAGCTTGAGCGCTACTGCCTCGATCGGGACGTGCGTCATCAGAAACAGAAACATCAGCACCGTCAGTCCGAGCGCAATCGATACCGGTATGCCGGTCAGCATGAGCGCGAGCAACAGCGCAAAGACAATGCCGGCATTGCCGAGGAAGCCGATCGCGATCAGTGTGCAGGCAATAGTGATCAGCCAGACACCGGCCCGCGTTTTCGTCATTGGAGGTAAAAAGTTTATAGGGTCTGCTGTGCTCATTTTGCACCTCCTTTGAGGAGTTCGGCTTCGAAGCTCAGGTCGTCGTCACTCAGGCCATCAACATGGGCATGATCATGTTGCGGCAGGTCACCTCTCATGATAAAACCCCATGATACTTGCAGAAAACGGAAACACATCAAATACGAACCCATCGGTACGGCCGAATAGACAAACCACGTCGGCCATTCCAGATCCGGTGTGGTAGGTCCTACAGGCAGTGTGCCGGTGGCTATTCCAAGTAAGGAGTACACGGCATGGTGCATGCCGTTCTCCCAGACGAAGCGTGCACCCAGGGTACCGATGATACCGGTGAAGGTGGCTCCACCAAGGAGGGCGAGCAGCACCGCTTTTTTGCGCCATTCCTGCGGCAGGCGGTTGACGAGCACATCTACACCCACATGGATGCCGGAACGCACACCGTAAGCGGCGCCGAATTTGGCCATCCAGACGAACATGTAGATGCAGAGTTCCTGCGCCCAACTGAAGTTAAGTGAAATCAACCAATCCTGCAGACCGGGGATGGGTATGCCGGATGCGTAGCGATGAACGACGGCGCAAAATATTATGACGGTCGCTGCACCGATGAGGAAGGTGATTATCCATTCCTCCAGATGATCAAGAATTTTCAACATATGGTTTTTCTCCTGCGTGCAATTAACCAAGCAGTGTAAATAATATAGAAATTGGTAAAAAATCGTTGCCTAAGCATCCTCCCGGAGCGGCCAGGGGGCAAAGAGAATCGGCCCCCTGGCATCTCACTACAGGTTTCTGCTATTTGGTGAAACCAACTGCCTGGTATACTGCATCCATGGTGTCCTTACCGATACGACTGGCCATTTTCTCATGCACCGGAATGAGGGCTTTCCGCCAGACGGCGCGTTCCGCAGGGGTCAGAACCGTAACTGTTGTCTTGCCGGTGGCTTTTACGGCCTCAAGGTCCTGGTCGTTTTTATCCTTGGCGATCTTGTTGGCAAAATCGGTTGCCTCTTTCATGGCAGTCTCAAGCTGACCACGGACATCGGCCGGCAGTTCTTCCCAGAATTTCTTGTTAACGATAACCGCATAGCCGAGGTAGCCATGGTCGGTGATGGTCATGTACTTCTGCACCTCATTCATTTTCTGGGTGTAGAAGTTGGAGACGGGGTTTTCGGTACCATCGACTACGCCGGTCTGCAGGGCCTGGTAGACCTCGGAGAATGCCATCGTCTGCGGAATGGCTTTCAGGGCTCGCATCTGCTCTTCCAGGACCTTGGAAGACTGGATGCGCAGTTTCTTGGCCTTCAGATCATCGGGGGTCTTGATCGGTGTATTGGCGGAAAATGACTTAAATCCGTTGTCCCAATACGCAAGTCCTTTAATTCCCATGGGTTCGAGTTTGGCAAGAAGCATCTGGCCGGCCGGTCCTTTGGTAACCTTGTGGAGATCGTTATAGTCGTTGAAGATAAAAGGCAGGTCGAAGACCTCGAATTCTTTGGCGCCCAAAGGGCCGAATTTGGCTAGCGACGGGGCGAGCATCTGCACGGCACCGAGTTGCAGGGCTTCCATCTCTTCTTTGTCTTTATACAGCGAGCTGTTTGCATACACCTCGATCTTGACTTTGCCCTGGGTCAATTCTTCGCCCCGTTTTTTGAAAAATTCGGCAGCCTGGCCTTTCGGGGTGTCAAGAGCCACAACATGGCTGAATTTGATAACAATCGGCTCAGCAAATGCGCAGCTTACGAAAAACGCGGATACGGCCGACAGAACAGCCAATGATTTCGTTACCTTTTTGAACATAAGTCCTCCATTATTCTGATATGAATGTTGGGTATCCGGAAAGCAGGTCTATGGTAAAGGGCTGTTCGTCCGGAGGGGATCAAGAGCCGCAAAAAGCTCATTTCAAATTAGAGCAAAATATATACCAAGCGCAGGAAAATTGTATTATGACGATATATCATGCTGTTAATTACTTGTGGCCCGGAATTGATCTCCTTGAAACAGGCTGTTTCCTACCCATTTTGCTGAATCGTATGGAGGTAATCTGCCCCAAAGAGCAAAAATATCACACAGAAGAGAGATAGAAATGTATGTTTCTATGATGAAATACCGGGGCTCAACGATGTCCTGCAGATCATTGCCGCCCCGATGGCGTTGCCGACAGTGTAATTTTCCGGAAACGTCACGGTGGTGGACAGCCGGGCGGCGACCCCTGGCAGGAAGAACCTGGCGGCCGCGCCGATCCCGATCAATGGAATCTTTAGGGAGAAATCGACATGGAGGACCGGATGGTTGTTCCGGGTCGAGATAAAGTTCGTCAGTGTCTTGCCCCAGAAGCGGTTGAAGATATATTCGATAATCAGGTTCTCAATCATTTCTTCAGTCCGGGTAACAACCAGGCTGCAGAATTCTTCCGGTCCTTTTCCGATGAGTCTCCCAAGAATTGCGGCCCCGGCAAGGGACTTGCGCCGGTCACCAAAGTCGATTATTCTCAGGACATGCAGGGCGTCGGTCGGGGTGAATCCTGTTTCGATAACTAGCTGTTTTCTAGATAAATCCTCAAGCTGAGCATCGAGCGGAATCCCGCTCAGTCCCGTGGCTTGCCGGAGTTTGTGCGGGGTAGCAGGACCGTTGGTTGACAGAAAACGCACGACCGGTGAGAGATCAGGATCCTGTTGAGGTGTCGACATGAGCCGAATACACCTGGATTTGGTGGAATGACCGAGCCATTCTGCTGTATCCGGGAAATCGGTGGACATAGCCAACGGCACAACCCTGACCGGGCCGATGGTCATGGTGCCCTTCTCGTCAACCATGACAAGACTGTCTCCACCGATGCCGCCGGTAAACATATCAACGGCCTCGACGTGCGTCTTCCAGTCTCCGATCGTGCAGCCGTCTGCAGAAAGCAGCGGCCTGCCGTTTTCGATCATGGCAATATCGGTGGTCGTACCCCCGACATCAATGACCAGATTGTCCGTCTTGGACAGAAGGGAACCGAAGAAGGCCGTGCAGGCCGGGCCGCTGGCCACGGTCACCCCCGCCTGTTCAACGGCCTCCGCCGAAGAGACGATCCTGCCGTTGCCGGCGACGATCACCATTGGACAGTGGAGACGCTGTTCGGTCATGGCCTCCTGGACACCGGCCACATACTCCTGCATGATCGGCATGAGCTTGGCGTGCAGTCCGGCTGTAGCCGCTCTCTCCTGCATGCCGGCCTGCCGGCTGATCCGGTGTGAGCAGAAAACCGGTTTCGGGTCGATCAGCGAGATGGCTTTTTCGGTCACCAGCTCGTGGGTGGGGTTTTCCATGGACATTGCGGCACAGACCCCATAGGCATCGACCTCCTTTTTCAGGCCGCCTACAATGTCCACCAGATATTCGAGATCAAGCGGCTCCTCCTCCTCACCTTTGATGGTATGCCCTCCTTTGATGAAGATCACGGCCTTCACCGGCAGCTTGAAATGCTTGACATAGCCGATGATTAAAAGCGCCACCCTGGCCCCTTTATTTTCGACGACGCTGTTGGTGGCAAGGGTCGAAGAGACGGCCACGGAGAGAATCTGGTCCGGGCTGATGTCGGCCCTGGCAAACAGGGTCCGCAGGGCGTTGCCTGTGCCGATGGACAGCCGGTGATGGGTTGTCGGCTCTTTGGCGGTTTCGACAACCCGGCCGGTTATGCTCTCCACCAGGACTGCATCTGTGCAGGTCCCCCCCGTATCGATTCCTATGAAATATTTTTGCATTATAGTCAGAGAGTTCAATGATTAACGATTTTCGTTGCCTTTCCCGGAGGGAAGGAACGTTTCTGATTTTGGGCATATTCTAAATGCCATTGTTCCTTGTGTCAATTATTCCGCTGGTGTATCTTGTGAACTGGTAGGGCAGCCTGTTTTTCTTATTCTCATTCCATGGGGTGATATGAGTTTTTTGAATCTGGAACGAAAGCGGTTTGTTGTCTTTGGACTCGCCAATAAAAAATCGGTGGCCTGCGCGATTGCAAGGACCCTGATCGACGAAGGGGCGCAAGTGATCCATGTCGTACGCTCTGCCGAGAGACAACAAACTGCCACCAAGCTTTTCCCCGGCTCGCCGGTCTTTGTCTGCGATGTGGAGGAGGAAGCGGATATCATCAGGGTTCGGGATCAGATTGGCGCCGAGATCCGGGCGGAGGAGGGCGGGCGTCTGGACGGTATTGTCCATTCCATCGCCTTTGCCAACTATTCCGAAGGGTTCAGGCCTTTCCACGAGACCTGCAAGGCGGATTTTCTGCAGGCGGTCAACATCTCCTGTTTTTCATTTATCGCCATCTCCAATCACTTCAAAGACCTGCTCGCCGATAATAGTTCGGTTGTGACGATCTCCATCTCGACCACCAGGATGGCGGCCGAAAACTACGGATATATGGCACCGATCAAGGCGGCTTTGGATTCATCCCTCTGTTTTTTGGCCAAGAGCTTTTCCGCATTTTCGAAAGTCCGCTTCAATGCGGTGGCGCCGGGGCTGTTGAAGACTTCGGCCTCGGCCGGAATTCCCGGTTATGTCGACAGCTACCTCTTCGCCGAAAAGGCCACCCTCCGGAAAAAAGCGCTGACTACCCAGGAGGCTGCGAACCTTGCGGTCTTTCTCCTCTCGGAACGTTCATCAGGAATCACCGCTCAGACCATTGTCGTCGATGCGGGGATGGCGGTGAATTATTTTGACAGGGAAATCGTCAGGGGCGTCATGGGTTGATTTGCTTTTAAAGAAGTTCATCACTAAATTGATCCCTGTGGTTACTGACAGAGAACCGGAAACTGTTCTGAATCGGGTCCTGGTAGAGCGGATCTGCAAAGGAAAGGATGTAAATGAGAAAATTCATTTCCAGATTGTGCATAAGTGGTGCTTTATCGCTGAGCATCTTCGTGCTCCTGGGATTCGTCCTTTTTTTCACCTTAAAAAAGGGGATCGGATTCGACCATTGCACGGTAGGCGGTATAACGCTGCAGAAGTTTAACCTTCGCCTGGATAAGAAGCTGGCCCTTGATGTTGGAGAAATCACCATCACCACGGCGAAAAAACCGCAAGAGGCGGGACGTTCTTTTGCAGGTATCCGGAAGGCGATAGTCGTTGCCGATATAGCCGGGAGATGGTTTGAGTCCATCTCGGTTAAGAAAATTGCGATGAATGATACCGTTGCTGCTTTATCCTACAGCGGTAATGGATCAGGTTCGCTGACCGTGCAGGATCCTGCCTATATCCTCGATACGGGGGTGGTTTTTTCCAGTGCCCGCATGAATCTTGATATCAGGCAGTTCAAGAGCCTCGTGTATCAGAGTCAGGGGAGTGGCGCGGTCGAGTTTAATATCGACCACAATACAATGACCGCCGATATTCTGGTCGATCTGGCCGGAACTCTGCCGTTGAAGCTCCATTGTGAAGCCGACCAGAATCAGTTGAGTTTTGAAGGGAGCGGCTCGGCAAGCGTTCACACTATCAGACCTGTTGTCGAACTCTTCAATCTTGGGCCGGATATCCAGCCCTGGATAACCGATTCTTTGAAGGGGAGTTCGTTTACACTCGAAATTATCAAAGGGATCGTCCCCTTCAAAGCGCCGGGAAAGGTCTTTCAGACCCTGTACGGGAAGGCTTCTGTCAAGGATACCGAATACAGCTTTGAGGAAAAGCTGCCCTCGATCAAGGCGCCGTTCACCGATGTGGTTTTTGAGAACGGGATCCTGAAAATTTATCCTCACCACCCCGTCTATGCCGGTGTTGACGCCGGAAAAAGCTGGCTGGATATCGATTTCAACCCTGACGAACCGGTTCTCTCCGCCTATATCCGGACTGCGGCGCCTCTCGGAGACCCGATCCTTACCCTGCTTGATTTCTATGAGATCAATCTGCCGTTTAAACAAACCAAAGGACTGACGGATGCGGACCTGACCTTGAAGATCAATCTGGCTACTATAGATGTGAATGCTCACGGGAATTTCAGCGTGGCCGCAGGCGCATTTGACTATGACAAACAGACCTATTCCGTCACTGATGCGGCGCTTTCTCTTGTTAATGACGAGGTGACCATCAAGGAGGTGAGCATCGGTTTCCAGGACATCCTGAGGATGAAGGCGACCGGCAATATGAAGATCACCTCCCGGAAGGCCGATTTGAAAATTGGCGTCGAGAAGGTCGATCTGCCTTTGGACGATACCAGGTTGACTCTTGATACTGCAGACCGGCCGTTGCTCCTTGAATATCATTGGGCTCCAGAGGGTGAAAAACTCGTCGTCGCCAAGTCCACCTGGAAAATCGGGACACTGTCTGCGAAGGCCGAGGGGTTTACCGCATCGTTTAAGGCCGGGGATTTTGCCGGTACCTTGCCGGCGACAAAGGTCAGTGTCTCTCCCTTCACCCAGTTCCTCCTCTCCGGGGATTTCAATTTCAAAAAACCGGAGTTCAATCTTGTTGCCGATTTGCAGAAATGGGAGTCCGGGGGACTGAAGCTCAATCAGCCCCATTTCCCGGTGACGTTTGTTTTTGGGATGAGTCTTGATGTCTCGTCAGCCCAGGAATCAGGGTGGCTGATCAAAGGGAAAAAAGTGCAGGTCGCCCCGTTCAAACTGAACTATGCGAAAAAAAATATAACGGTGGGTCAGGCGGGCCTGCGTCTGGAGGATGTCCTCGACGGGTCGATGCAGGGTAAATTCGATCTGTCGACCGGAAGAGGTTCTTTCCTTATTGACCGTGTCGAGATCGGCAATAAAGACCAAAACAGGTTTGATTTTTCCGGGAGGAATCTGCAGGTCGAGGTGACGAAAAAAGATGATGCACTGTCGCTTGCGATCCCGGAACTTGGCCTTTCGTATAAAAGGATTCCGACCTCCGGCTGGATATTTCATACCAAAGATCTGGGAAAACTCTATGACCGTTCTGTTTTCCTGCAGAAGTACAACCTGAATAAAGGCGCAGTAGATATCTGGGGAACGACGGATAAGCCCCCCTTTCTGTTCTCCGGGAATATTGTCTCTCAGTATGATTTTCTGGTCAAGGACAACGTTCCCACCAATGAATACAAGTTTAAGGGACAGTACAATGATGTTGATTGGGTTGCGACCATCAATGACGATGTAGAGCTGCATTATTCAGAGAGGATACACGTTGCCTCCAAGGGAGTCGGATACAACATTTCTGCACTCCGCACGTATCTTGCCGACCATCCAGGCAACGAAAGCGACAGTGGAGACCGGAAAATTCCCGATCTCGACCTGCAGGCCGATAAAACTTCCCTCTATCTGAACCCCTTTCAGAGCGCCCCGGCCGATGAGTTGCGCCTGCATTCTGATGGCGGTGAGCTGACGGGGAGGCTGAAATTTGGCAACGGAAAGGCTGAACTCGAGATGAACAGCACAAACTTTACGCTGTTCGGGCAGGATTTCGATGAAAAATTCATAGAAAAGATCCTCAAGGATTCGAAATTTATCGGGGGGAGACTGTCCTTTTATATTCATGGATTGTGGGAAAAATATAAAGGAGTGGTGAAGATTGACGACAGCGTAATCAAAGAGGGAGCAATCTTGAATAATATCCTGACGTTCGTCAATACTGTTCCGGATCTCATCATGTTTTCATTCCCGGAATACAACATGCAGGGGCTTCCGTTCAATCAGCTCTATGCAGGTTTTAGTTACGAAAACCAAATCATTGATGTCAATACCTTTGCGATTGAATCAAATTCCCTTGATATGACCGGGACCGGAGTCATCCATCTCGTGGAAAATACCATCGCGATGAACATTGATCTGATCAGGAAAACAAAACAGAATATCAGCAAAATTCCGTTGTTAGGGTATATTCTGGTGGGAGACCGGAAACAGCCGACGATAACCCTGAATGTCCACGGCGATCTCGATGATCCTGAGATCAGCACTTCTGCATACAAAGAAATCGTCAAGACCCCATTCA
Source organism: uncultured delta proteobacterium (assembly GCA_903901335.1). Taxonomy (GTDB): domain Bacteria; phylum Desulfobacterota; class Desulfobulbia; order Desulfobulbales; family Desulfocapsaceae; genus CAIUQR01. The sequence continues at coordinate 10,447 of CAIUQR010000025.1, forward strand.
ATATTCTCCTCCGGACGATCAGTCTTCCAAGCCGGTGGCTGAAACAGATGGAGGGGACTTCCCCCGGTAATGGTTCAGATGCCTCGGGAAAACCATCCGAAAACGACGCAAAGGAATAATAAAAGAGCCTAATTTCCTTCAGGCTCTCCCCGAAGGAAATAAAGCATCAACGGAGCACTGGTGATACTGGTGACTAAAGCCATTATGACTAAGGCTACAAATACAGGCTGGGCTATAAGACCGGCGTCGAAGGCAAGACTGCCGAGAAGAATTTCTACGGCCCCCCGGGCGTTCAGACCACAGCCGACTGCCATTGCACTTCGTCTTGTCATGCCACCCAGGCGAGCCCCCAGGCTTGCCCCCAACACCTTGCCGAAGAAGGCAAGGACCAGGATAACCACAACGATAAGTAAATCGAAATGTTGTATAAAATCAACCTTTAATCCGATTGAAACAAAAAACAGGGGGGCGAAGAAATTGGTGACGAATTGGTGCATGATCTCACGGGCTTTTTCTTCCAGGTGCACTGAATCTCCAATGGCTATCCCTGCAATAAAGGCACCGAGAATGGCATGGATGTGAATATATTCCGTGAAAGCGGCACAGAGCAGACAAAATCCTAGACAGAACGATAACACCCCGCCGGGCCAGGATAAATTCGATTGGATCCAAGGCAGTATCCTGTTTAAAAGGACTCTGCCGATAACAAGCATGAAAACGCTGAAGGCCAGAATGTAAATGATTGTATGGCTGATATCCGTCATTCCCTTTTCCGGTCCCCACTGGGAGAGGATGAAGGAAAAAAGCAGCCAGCCTGCTAAATCGTTTAAAATAGCGGCAGCGATGACGACCATGCCGGTTTTCGTCCTGAAAATATTCAGGTCCAACAGAATCCGGGCAATTACCGGAAGAGCGGAAATCGACATGGCCGTGCCAAGGAACATGGCAAACGGAAAACGGCTGGAGGCGTCAATACCAAACCATTGCGGCGCAAACCAGGCAACGGTAAATCCTGAAGAAAAGGGCAGCACCATACTTCCAAAACCGGTGTAAAGAGCGGTTTTTCCCTGCCGCAGGACTTGTGCCAGCTGCAGCTCCAGGCCGGCAACAAATAAAAGCAGGATTACAGCCAGGGAGAATATGCCGTCCAGTGCCAGCGATACCCCGGCATTAGAAGCAAACGGAAAGAGTCGATTGTATAGATGCGGAGCAAGATTACCAAGCAGGGTTGGCCCAAGAACAACACCGACAATAATTTCTGCAGTAACGATGGGGAGTCCGATTTTCTTGCCGAACTCGGCGCCGACACGTGACAGAACCAGCATGGTGCTGATTGCCAGCAAGAAGGTGGCGAAGTTGTTTGGGGTGAGTTTAGCCACGGAAAGGTCGGGTCAGGATATCCGGGAGTGGACAATAAGCACGTTGCACGGCAGGTCTTCCAGGATATATTCCATGTCGTGGGTGAAGATCCGATCGATCAGGCCGTATTTAGCATCGGGTGAATTAATCACCAGAAGATCAGCCTTGCAATTCCTGGCATATTGCCGAATGGTGTAGCCCTGCCTGCCGAAAAGTATTTCTTCAGTGATTTTTATCTCATCGGAATGACAGCGGCTGACTATATCGTGGACTTTTTTTATCTCATCGGTTGCGATCTGTTTTCTTAGAATAGTTGAATTGTCAGCTGTGTTTGTATAGGCCTCAGCCATTGATAATGCCGGTTGATCGAGCTCTTTGACAACGGCAACATCATCGGCACCGACATGTTTGGCGAAATAGACAGCCGTACCTAAAGTAAGCGGGGTTTTTGGGTGAGAAATCCCGCTTACGACTATTTTTTTAAATGCTGTTCCCCCTGTTGCAGGCTCGGTAAGCAGCAGCAGGGAGCACTTGGCCGACCTGCTCATGCCTCGCGTCACTGAACCGAGGTAATGACGAAGCACTCGTTCGCGCCGAATTGTCTCCAGGATGAGGAGATCGACAGAATGTTCTTTGCAGATTTCAAGCAGGGTTTTGACAGGATCCCCTTCAAACCAGACACTTGTGGTTTCTCCGGGGTTGATCCCGGAACGTTTATAGATTTCATCCAGGGTGGTTTTTAATTTGGGTGTCTGTTTCCCCAGGTGGATTAATACCAGGCGGGCGCCAAAAATTCTGGCCAGATATCCGGCTTCGGCAAGGATCTCTTCCATTCCGGCAGAGAAGGTGAGAAGGACCCCGATTATTTCAAAAGGATAGGGCGGTCGGCCTCTCAGTTTGCAAGTATCCATAGGGGTGCCTTGAGGGTTTTCTCGGTTATTGACGTGGTTGTTCTGATGACACTTTACTCTTGTATAATAAAAAAATCCACCGGATGAACGGGTGATTCTCAGGTTACAGGAGTCCGGAACATGGATTCAGGCCAAAAAGGTCCGTCCCTCAGCCGATGGACGGGGTCCCGGCAAATTCGGGTTCATGCAGCGGCAGGATGATATCGGCCATGTCTCTAACCTGGATCATTAAATCATAAGCCTCATAGGTGTTGATATGGGTCCCCGGCGGGATGACCTCCATCTCCATGGCGCGAATCCTGGCCGGTGGTTCAAAGTTCTCCTTGATTACACAGAAACCGGTGATAGCAGCCTTGCCTTTGGCGGTATCGATAAAGACCGTCATCCCGCCGGGCGTATGGATGGGGGTATGCATAACACTGATGCCGGCGAGGATCTCTCTGTCCTCCCTGACAATCTCGATCTGGTTGTTTGCCTCTATTTCCAGGATATAATCTTCCACATAGCGGAAATCCAGCGGATGCGGATTCTTGATGGTCAATAGCTCCTGTTCATGGATGAAAAACCGGGCCTTGCTGCATTTGTAGTCGTTTTCACAGTGATCGGCATGCAGGTGGGTATGGATGACGATGTCGATATCCGCAGGGGTCAGGTTGTATCGGGTCAGGCCTTCTTCGATGGTGTGGATCCTGCCGCCGATGGCGGCCTCTCTCTCAGCGGACTGAACAGGATGCATTTCTCCGGTATCGATCAGGATTTTCTTGTCTCCACCCTCCAGATACCAGCTGTAGATCGGGATGGTATAGGGCGTGCCGTAATCGTGCTGGTAGGTCATCATCCCCTTGTCGAAGACCTTGGTACCGATAACGATGGGATGGATTATGTAGGTGGACATGAAATGCCTCCAGATTGAAATGTGTGTGGTTTGTCTTCTTTTCCGTGGAAAAAATGTGCAGCAGTACGGCATATGTCAAGAGCATTCCACGATAACACCGGGAAATTTCCGGAGACCTTCTGGGCCTCTCCTTTCAGCTCGGGAGCCGTGGAGTTGCAGCATCCGCCGAGGACTACAAAGGTTGCCAGAAAAATGGCCAGTGTCGTGGTACGCATGATCGTTCTCCTTTCTGTGATGAGTTGTGGAAATAGGGGCTGTTTCTGTCATTCAATCAGTTGGACGGATTCCATTTGTAAATGTGTCGGAAAAAATAACCGGTTAACGCTGGTGTCTCATCAGGTTCCGGGGATTGAAAGAATGGTGCTTTTCCAAAAGATCTTTGGTACAAAGGCAGGCGATGTCTTATGTGCGAGCGCCCCATGATATGAGCGCCAAAGAGTCTTCTGAGGGAAAAAGGAGGGCGTTATGAACGCCGAACAGCACTATCTTGCCGGGATCAAGGTCCTTGATCTCAGTCAGTATCTTCCCGGTCCGTTTGCAGGTCAGATCCTTGCCGATCTCGGGGCCGAAGTGGTTAAAGTCGAGCCCCCGGCCGGGGACCCGATGCGAGGGTTCATGTTCGTTGACAAGGACGGCATCTCACCCTTCTATAAACAGGTTAATGCAGGCAAATCGATCATCCGGCTTGATCTGAAGACGGCGACTGACCGCTCAGTCTTTGAGCGGCTGGTGAGAAAGGCCGATGTCCTTTTGGAATCATTCCGGCCCGGAGTGATGGAACGTCTCGGCTTCAGCCGGGAACATCTTGCCGATTGCAACCCGCGTCTTATTCACTGCGCCCTGTCCGGCTTTGGCCAGACCGGCCCCCATCGGCTGCGCGGCGGTCACGACCTGACCTATGTTGCCCTGACCGGGGGGCTGTCCGCCACCGGCACCGAGGCTGAGCCGGTCATCACCTTTCCGCCTCTGGCCGATCATGCAGGCGCCCAGCAGGCGGTGATCACGATCCTGGGAGCCCTTGTACGCCGGGGCGTTTCCGGCAAGGGGAGCTTTATCGATGTCAGTCTCTTTGAGACGGCTCTGGCCTGGCAGTCGGTGGGCCTGACCGTGGCCGCCCGCCTTCCGAGTCAGATTGAAAGGGGACACGGTCTGCTGACCGGTGGTGCCGCCTATTACCATATCTACAGAACCGCCGATGACCGTTTCATGGCCTTTGCCCCGATTGAGGCGAAATTCTGGTCGGCCTTCTGTGAGGCGGTCGGCCGTCCCGACTGGATAGAGCGACAGCAGGAGCCGTTGCCGCAGAGGTCTTTAATTGCCGACCTGCAAGAGCTTTTCGGCTCTCGAACCTTCAGCGAATGGAGCGAGCTGGCAGACCGGGTCGATTGCTGCCTTGAGCCGGTGCTGGCGCATGACGAAGTGCAGGATCATCCCCAGGTCCTTGAGCGTGGGCTCGTGCATATCGGTGCAGACCGGGCAGCAGAGGTTCGCTTTCCGGCCCGGATCGATGGAAGATTGCCGTCCAGGCGTCCGCCCTTAGCGGAGCTTCGGGCAGATCAGGTACTGGGCTCCTGGGAGGGAGCGGAGCTTTGATCTCTAAGATATGCACCTGACAGGTATTCTCCTGCTTTCCGGCATGTCGTTTCTGGCGGGCTTCATCGATGCCGTCGCCGGCGGGGGCGGACTGATTCTCATGCCGTCCCTGCTTGTGGCCGGGCTCCCTCCGCAGATGGCCCTGGGGACGAACAAGTTCGCGAGCATGCTCGGCACGACGACCGCGCTGATGAATTTCGTGCGCAGCCGGAAGGTCATCTGGAAGATTGCGCTGGTCGGCCTGCCCTTTTCACTGGTCGGCTCAGTGTTTGGCACCCGGGCCATTCTCCATTTCGATCAGGCCATGGCAGTGAAAATAATCGTCTTCCTGCTGCCGTTCCCTGCTGTCCTGACCTTTCTGCCGAAAAAACAGCTGAAGACGTCAGCGACCGAATTTTCAGCGCTGTATATGTACCTGCATGTCCCGCTGCTCTGTCTGGTGATCGGTTTTTACGACGGATTTTTCGGCCCCGGAACAGGCACAATTCTGATCTTCGGCTTTTATGCATTTCTGGGCCTGCATCTGATCAACGCCTCCGCCATTTCCAAGGTCTTCAACCTGGCCTCCAATGTCGGTTCTTTCGTGACCTTTGTCGTTGCCGGGAAGGTTCTCTACAGCATCGGCATACCGATTGCCCTGGCCAATATTCTGGGCGGCTATATCGGCAGTTCGCTGGCCATCAAAAAAGGGCAGAGTTTTATCAAAGCCATTCTTATTCTGGTCTTTATTATCCTCTTCATATCCCTGGTCCTCAGGCAGCTGACCGGCAAGTGATCTCATCCTTTCCGTTTTATCCATTCGCAACAATCGGTGCCCCTCGAAAACAGTCAGGATTTCGAGATCATTTCCATTTATTCTGTTGACGATTCACTATCTTCTATAAATCAGTTCTCCTATATCAGGGCTGGAAATTTCGGCAACGGTTCTTCCTCTGAGATGTTGGTCAGACTAGGATTCTGTGTGTTCGATTGGATGACGCTCTGATTGGTGGCTCCGGCAACGATACCATGCATGGCGGTGCCGGCAAAGACTGGATCTTCGCCCAGGGCGGTAATGATTTTGTCTTTGTAAATCATTTTCAATATGCAAATAACGGAGGCAGGCCTGCGTTCTTCACCCTTGGTTGATCAACGTGAAGAACGCAGGTTTGACCCTGCATTTGAAAAAAAATCAGAAAGAATTCTGCCAAACACGAAAATGTAGGAAAAAAGTAAGAAGCTGTTGGTATGATAGGCAAGGTAAAATGATCAAGGGGCTGGGTGCAGAAGCGATTCTGATTCAAGACAGGAGAGAGCGGAAGGAGGAGTATCTCAATGAAAAGATGGGAAAATCAATCATGAAGGCCGGGAAGATACAGCTCGTTGATTATGAGTAGAAAGATGGATTTTACAAGTACTCCATACACACGTCTGATGAATGAACCGACAAAAACGCAATTTACGGCCTACCAGCAGATGTTTGATTACTTCAATAGCAGGTTGTGAACGGAAAGAAGGATTTTGTATTCGTACGATACAAAATCCTGGTTCATGGGAAGACGGATCATTGAACAATATATGTTTCTAAAACAAGTTATTATCGTGTTTGAAAACACTAACAGTTTTTCTTCCGAGAAGAGAAAACGGTACAAAACAGGTTCGCTGAAAGATGACACTGAGAAAGTGCTTTTTGGAAAAGACAGGAGCATGTGCTGAAGGGCAGCGCATGGATAACAATCAACCATGGAGGAATCCGTTATGAGAACGAAAATATGGAAATTGGCGATGCGTGCAGGGGCGGCGCTTTTGCTGCTTTTGGCTGCAACAGGCATGAACGCCTGTGCCTTTCCGGGTTTCGGTAATTCTGTAAGCTGGAAGGAGGAGGTGCAACTGCATGACGGTCGGAAAATCCTTGTGGAGAGGTCGCAAAAGCATAAGGGCCGCCATGAGCTCGGCCAACCGGTCCCTATCGGTGATCATTGGATAACATTCACTATTCCGGGCTCGAAAGAAAGTATAACCTGGGAGGATGACTATAGCCAGGATGTCGGAATGGCAAACTTTATTATGCTGGCCTTGCACATTCTCAACGACACTCCCTACATCATTACCTCTCCGGTCGGATGTCTGGGGTACAACAAGTGGGGCAGGCCGAACCCGCCGTATGTAATCTTCAAGTATGACGGAAAAGAATGGCAGCGTATCACTCTATCTGAATTGCCGGTTGAACTGAAGGAAATAAATTTAGCGATTGATACGTACAATGATGAAGAAAAGCTTTTAGCCCAAGGTCTCGTTTCTGCTGAATTGATCAAGAAACTGAACAGCAGTTATTCGAAGTATCTGAATATATATCTCGAATACCAAAGCATTCTCCGAACGCCATTGGAGACTGGAAAAAACTCAGCATCAAATGTTGACTGCGAAGTAATGATTCGTAATGAAAAAAATGATGGGTGGAGGGGGTTCGATATGCGCTCAATTCATTCCTACGACGAATGCTTGGAAAAATGCAGGGTGGAAAAAATCAGTGAACAGTTTTGTCCATGTGACAACTTATTAAAAACAAAACCAGAATGGAGGTAATACCATGGCAACACAAACAGATGAATTCAATATTGCTTGCGCTTCAATGGCCGGAGCCGCTTATATTTCCAACCGTCCCAAAATTAATCAACTGCCAATTCCTGACGGTTGGACAGAACTTATTGATCAACACAAAACTTATGATTCCTCAGGCTTCGAGGCTATTTCCTGCCAGCGTGACGATGATATCGTCATCTCCTTTGCCGGGACTAACTCCGATGATCCAAATGATTTTTGGGCGGATGCCGGTCTAGTATCCGGCGCCGGATCACAACAGCTGTTTGATGCGGCTGCATACTATATGCGAATCAGGACCGAGTATTCCAATGCCAAAATCACCTTTACCGGCCATAGTCTAGGCGGCGGCCTTGCGGCGCTGATGGGTGTATTCTTTAACCAAATGCGGAATGGGGTCGGACCAAGTTAATTAATTGTTATTGCATAATAATCACAAAATAAAGCAGGTGTTTTTAAGTTTAGAAGGTCTTTTTGAGGGTCCAAAGATCCCTTCTAAGCTGAAAAACAACGAAGATATGGCACGAGCAAACAGACACTATATTCCTGACACTATTTGGCATATCACCCATAGATGCCACAAAAAGGAATATCTATTGAAATTTTTCAGAGATAGACAACGGTGGATATATTGGCTGTTTGAAGCGAAAAAACGTTATGGTCTACAGGCATTGGGTCAACGAAAGTTTGAATAAAAGACCAGCAGAGAGGGAGCCAGTGTGGTCAGAGTCTATTGCGGTTGGCTCCGAGAGGTTTATTGAAGCAACCAGGAAGAAGTTAGGTTATCCGGCCAGAGGGAGGAAGATCGTCGAAAAAGATGACATGTTTTCTCTCCGGGAGCCACACGTTTCTTACAACACTGATTTTGACCTTCAAAACAGACTTCTAAGCGTTGAAAATGCATATTGTTGGAATATTTTAACGAATAAACAGAGGATAGCTTGGTCCGACCCCGACTGCGCGACTGCGATTTCACTGACCTGCCGGACGAGAGACCCGGTTCGATACAACCTGCCGAGCAGGCGGAGCCGATCCCTTACCCGTTTCGCTATCAGATGGAAAATTCGCAGAAGAAGAAATAAAAAGATGAGCCGGGCTCCTGAACACCGGGGAATCATTTATTCCACTCTTATTCTCCGTAGTGTGACCACATGCGCAAAACATGGACTATCCGGTCTTCCTTGTTAACGGAATAGACAAGTCTGTGCTGGATATTGATTCTACGGGAATAAAATCCTTGGAGGTTGCCCACTAGTTTTTCATACCGTGGCGATGTTGAAAAAGGATCTGCCGCCAGCAAGAACAACAGTTCTTTGGCTGAATCAGCAAGACCCGCGCGTTTCAGTTTTTCGACATCCTTGGTTGCCTGTTTTGAGAGGATAACTGCCCAAATCACCAGTCTATCTCATGTAATGGTGTTCCTTCAGTGAGCGGTTCAGTTGCGGAAGTGTGAATACTTTCCACTAAGCCGGGAATACGATTGATATAAAGCGTTTCTTCAATGGCGCACCAATCTTCCTCGCCGAGAATAATAAAATTCGCTCCACTTTTTCTTTTAACCCTCATTACTTCATGGTTTCTGATGCAGGTATCTACTTTATCTTTGAGTGTTTTTCTGAATTCATTGGCAGTAGTCTCAAGCATGGTTGCCTCCCTGGAAGTGTTCTTGAATGTTACAGTACTGCTCTCCGGTACTGTTGTCAATGATGAAGATTGGTGGACGATTCTGAAGATTGGAGGTTTGACCCTGTATTTGAAAAAAATCAGAAATAATTCTGCCAAACACGAAAATGTAGGAAAAAAGTAAGAAGCTGTTGGTATGATAGGCAAGGTAAAATGATCAAGGGGCTGGGTGCAGAAGCGATCCTGATTCAAGACAGGAGAGAGCGGAAGTTTCCTGTCGCCGGAGAGGTATTGATTTGTGCAATGTTAAGCGTTTTTCTCGGTATCTCTATGAAAAGATGGAAAAATCAATTGCGGAACGCCGGGAAGATACGGTTTGTAGATTCTGAGTAAAAAGATGGATTTTACAAGTACTCCATACACACGTCTGATGGATGAACCGACAAAAACGCAATTTACGGCCTACCAGCAGATGTTTGATTACTTCAATCGCAGGTTGTGAACGGAAAGAAGGATTTTGTATTCGTACGATACAAAATCCTAGTTCCTGGGAAGACGGATCATTGAACAATATATGTTTCTAAAACAAGTTATTATCGTGTTTGAAAACATTAACAGTTTTTCTTCCGAGAAGAGAAAACGGTACAAAACAGGTTCGCTGAAAGATGACACTGAGAATGTGCTTTTTCGAAAAGACAGGAGCATGTGCTGAAGGGCAGCGCATGGATTACAATCAACCATGGAGGAATCCGTTATGAGAAAGAAAATATGGAAATTGGTTATGCGGGCAGGGCCGCTGCTTTTGCTGCTGCCGCTGCTCCTGGCTGTGAATGCCAAGGCGGCAAGCTTTGATTGCGCAAAGGCGACGACGAAGGTCGAGAAGATGATCTGTGAAAATCCGACAATTTCCAAGTTGAATGACGACCTTGGCAAAATCTACCAAGATGTCATGAGTAAAGCCAACACAGAGGACAAGCAACGCCTGTTGTCCGAGCAAAAGCATTGGCTAAAGTACACCCGCAACGTTTGTGTGCAGGAAACCTGTTTTAAACATGCCTACTGGTCCAGGCAGGCGGAACTCGACACCTTCTTTGCGCCACATTCGCTTTTTTACAAGCACGAATCGGAAAAGGCCGAGGCAATCAAGCAAATTCTGACAACACAACCGTTTCAAGAATCTGACAGCCAATCCAGATCTCCAGGCCGACAGGTATGCAGGCAGATTTTTGAAGACTTGAAACAGATGAAAAATATCCGCTTTGTTGATCCCATAGTTCAGGCGCAGAGTTATGAAGATCCTGGATTTGATCCTTGGAAGCGGCAGTGTAAGTCTGAGGAACCGTTCCATTTCGGTTATGGATGCGACGCGCGTACTGCCACTCGCTACAAAAAAGACATTCCTGTTTGGAGAAAGGAGCTTAGTTGGAAATGCAACGCAGGATACGGGCTGTCGCCCTTCAAGCTGTTTGAGCTTCCACCGCTCGATTTATCCGGAAAAAAACATTATGTCTTTTACATGGACGATTACTACGGTCCGATGAATCAAGACGGGACTAAGCCTAGCGTGTATCTTGGCTATTCTGCCGGTTTCTATCGGTTGATTTTCCCTGGATGCAAACACCAAAGTGGCTTCACCTACTCACGTGGAGGGGTTCGTAATGGTGGCAACTTCAACAGCGTTTTTGTGCATGACAACCAATACTACCTTTTAAACTTATATAAAGAAGATACCGGTTCGTACTGGATGTCCATAGAGTCGGCAACTGAAAAAAATCCTAATTTAGTATGCGATTGGACACCCATATTAGCAAAATCCAACTAAGAGAGCAAATAACCATGACAACCATTACACCAACACCAGTCGGCAGTGATTTCAACACAGCCCTTTTTAATTTCCTGAAAACACCAGGCATCGAAGCTTATGTACCCTTTGTTTATAACGATAGCAGAGGTATCCCGACCTTGGGTGTCGGCTATGCGCTATTGGACAACCCAACTGGAACATTATGGAAACCGATAGATTTAACGCTTCTACAAAATACGGCGGGGCTTACTGATGCACAAAAAAATACACTGGAAGGTAAATTAAAGGATGCAGCAAAAGAAATGAACGGCGTGCAAGGTGCGACCAACCCATTCCCTGACTGGTACGCGGGAATTCCAAACAGTGAAAATATCCTCAATTGGACCATTTCAGTTGCTACGGCACAATTACTTTTCAATGCCATTCTCCCCGACTATCTAAATAGAGTAAAAAATTGGCTGGGTGACACTCTCTACAGCTCCCTGTTGGGCAGCAAGGAATTGCTGGCACTGGCGTCGCTGGCCTATAACGGCTTCCTTAATACGTCGGACAATGTACAGGATGCACTCCTCCGCGGCGATCGTGCTGATGCCTGGTATGAAATCCGTTACGGTTATCCGAGTGTCGACAACAAGGCCCGCAAATTTGCCGAAGCCGCGATCTTCGGCCTCTACAACAATGCTGGTCAGCCGCCGAATGAGGAGGAAGCCAAGTCGGTTTATCTGATGTTCACTGAACACCGAATTGACATGCTCAACTATGAGACCGCAAACCAGACCGGTCTCAACAATGCAAAAACCATTCTTGCAAACAGCAACAACGCCGGTCTTGGAAGCACGGTGAAAATCCTGAAAGACGAACTCAAATCTGCTGCCGATGTGGTGATAAAGGAATACGTCAAGGATGAATACGGCGTGGTGGATAAGGATTTCAATCCGTTGAACATTCAGGTTACGAGCAACAGTAATCCGGCAATATACGGCGAGGACACAGCTACCCGGACCGGCTCGAATGCTGACCTGTTGATCGGTAGGGATGGGGCCGGTATTTTAGGGGATGATTATTTATCAGGAGGCGACGGTAATGATACTCTCATCGGCGGGACTGGAAATGACACCCTAATTGGCGGCAAGGGCAACGACACTCTCATAGGAGGCAAAGGCCTTGACACTTATATCTGGAATGCCGGTGACGGCAATGACCGGATCATCGAGGAACGTGAAGCCAACGGCAAGGAATCCGGCATCATAAAAATCAACAACGGTCCGGGGCAGGACCTGTATGCTGCAGGCGGGTTTATACGACAGGGTACGGACAACATCTGGAAGATGACCATGCCGGACGGTTCGATAATCACCCTCACCCACAATTCACCGTGGAAACTGGTGCTGGCGAACGGCAGCGAATTGGGATTGGGGGATTTCCAGGATGGCGATTTCGGCATCAAACTGGTCGATACACCTCTTAACCCCGACGTCAGCGAAGGCATCACCGTCACTGGAGATCTGGCCTGGAAGGAATTTTACGATCAAAACGGCGTGATGCATTATCAGAAAGACGCCTGGGGAAATTATATCACCGATCCCAATATAGCCGCTCCCAACCTTGCGGATACGCTCTACGATACGCCGGGTAATGACCGGTTGGTCGGCCAGGGCGGTATCGATTACCTGCAGGGGGTTCGTGGCGGTGACGACATCCTGGAAGGCGGCGGCGGGGATGACTGGATTGAGGCTGGAGACGGCAAGGATGTTCTGGCGGGCGGCGCCGGATCCGACGTTATGTACGGTGGGGCAGGCGATGACACCATAGAAGGAGACAATCATCTCTGGTGGGCCACCAATGCCGCAAATCCGTGGTCGGTCGTACGGGACGTCGTGCAGCAGGGTGGGGCAAATTCGTATAACCACACCTATGTAAACGTTGGCCTGCTGGTACCGGACTCTGCGCAGCAGGGTAATGACGTCATCTATGGCGGAACAGGAAATGACTGGATCTTCGCCCAGGGCGGCAATGACTTTGTCGATGCCGGTGCCGATGACGATGTGGTATTCGGCGATGGCGGCAACGACATTATTTTGGGCCGGAGCGGCAATGATGTGCTCAGTGGCGACAACCCCGCCACCCCGTCGGATATGCACGGCAAGGATTACCTCGATGGCGGCGATGGTAACGACACCTTGTTTGGCGGCGGCAACGACGATACCCTCTTCGGCGGAGCAGGAAATGACATACTTGCGGGCGATGACGCAACCAGCAACCTGGCCGGGACCTATCACGGCAAAGATTACCTCGATGGCGGTGACGGGGCCGACCAGCTGGTAGGAGGCGGCAATGACGACACCCTGTATGGAGGCACCGGCGATGATGCGTATTCCACGCAATCTGGACAGTGATTCCAGTTGAAACCGGACACTCAGTCCGGTGATTTCGGACACGAGTGTCGGAGCGAAGCGACGCTTTTGTTTTGTCCTTACCTTGTTCTCGTAATTTATGTCAAGTTTGCTT
>CAIUQR010000026.1 GCA_903901335.1 uncultured delta proteobacterium
CTTCCTGGCTCTTCAGCAAGGTGAACGGCATTTCGTTTAAAATCCTGATCGTATTTTCTTCGTTGAACACTCATATCTTCCTCCTGCCAATTCCTTTAATATTGGCTTAACCGAGTGTCCACTCTTTTATAGCAGGATCAACATATGATTTATCAAATCATGCATTGACTGCCCAAGACGCTACTCTTTATCCCGCTGTTCGGATTTATCGCGGAAGATCAGCTGCAGGGTCACCTTGTCGAGCCCCAGCCCCTCCCGGTAGCGGTTGGTCAGATATCTCTCGTAGGAAAAATGGATCCCCTTGCTGCTGTTGGTCATCACGACAAACTTCGGCGGGCGGGTGCCTACCTGGGCGGTGTAATAAAATTTCAGCCGTTTATTCTTGTAGATGGGTGGCGAATGCTGTTCCACTGCATCCCGAAGCAACCGGTTCAGGGCCGAGGTCGGGAAGGTCTTGGTAAACTGCCTGTACAACGAACCGATTGTCGGGAAAAGCCGTTTGATGCCATACCCGTTCAGCGCCGATACGGTCAGGAGCGGCGCAAAACCGACAAACGGCGCGGCGCGGCCGATGTCTTCCAGGATCTTCTGCTGCCTTTTTTTATCGTCCTGGACCAGATCCCATTTATTGACCACCAGGATCAGGCCTCTGCTCTGGTCCTGGGTATAGCCGATCACCTTCGTATCCTGTTCGGTGACCCCGTCGGCGGCATCGATCAGGACCACGGCGATATCACATCTCTCCATGGCGGCAAGACCTTTCAGGATACTGAACTTCTCCAGTTTTTCCGTCGTCTTTCCTTTTCTGCGGATGCCCGCGGTATCTATCAGAAGGTAATTGTGGCTGCCGTGCGTAAGCAGGGAATCGACAGAGTCCCGCGTGGTCCCGGAGACTTCGGAGACGACCATCCGCTCCGAACCCAGGATACGGTTGATCATCGATGACTTGCCGACATTCGGACGACCGAGAAAGGCGACCTTGATCGTATTTTCGGGCAGTCTCGCGTCGCAGTCATTTGCGATGAGCTGATCGCTCAGCCCATCCATCAGGGTGGCGAAACCATAGCGATGCTCTGCCGAAACGGCCCAGAGATTGTCTATCCCCAGCTCATAAAATCGACCCAGCAGTTCTGCTTCCTTCTCAGGCCCATCGATCTTGTTGACCACATGGAAGATGGTCTTCCGGGTCTTTCGTAAGAGCTCGATCACCTCATGGTCGGCGGGTGTCGGCCCCTCGCGTCCATCCATCAGGAACAGGATGATATCCGCCTCTTCGATGGCCATCATGGCCTGCCTGCGGATATGATTAACCATCTCATCCTCGGCGCTGTCATCGATACCACCGGTATCGACAAGCATAAAAAGCTTGTCGTTCCAGACCACGCGCTCATAGTGGCGGTCTCTGGTCACCCCGGGAGTGGAATCAACCAAGGCCTTACGGGTCCGGGTTATCCGGTTGAATAATGTCGACTTTCCGACATTGGGCCGACCGACCAGGGCAACGATGGAATATGTCTGTTCCGGCATGAGTATTTCCTTCTTCAGAAAAAATGCTGTGTTTACCCTAAAATGGACCGCTTTGCACGACTTTTACCGATCCTTCAGTGTTTTCGGGAGGACCCGATGGTCGCTACTGCCGTATCGACCATCCGTCGTAACACCGGAAAAGGCGTAAAAGATGACTGCCCGAGTCTCTCCTGTAACATACGCAGGGAAGGAACAATGTATTGCGAAAAAAACACCTTTTGTCGTACACGGCTGAGAAAAGAAAAGGCGCCGATGATCTGGAGATTTCGCTGTAAGGCCAGAAATGCATACTGACATCGAAAGGCTTCACTCTCAACGGACCTTCTGATAGCCGGCATTTCCAGATAATATCTCAGCATCTCTTCCTGAAAATCCAGCGGCAGGGCGGTATAGGGATCAATGAGCAAGGAGGCAAGATCATATCCGGGCGGTCCCAGCCGCCCTCCCTGATAGTCAATAAACCGAACGCGGCCATCTTTGATCATGATATTCCTTGACTGGAAGTCCCTGTGCAAAAAGACATCCTCGGATCTGCCCACGGCCAGCGACGCAATCACCTGAAACTCTTCATCAATTCCGTCCGGCACCTCTCGTCCCAACATATCCTGCCAGAAGGACCTAAGAAAATACCGGGACTCTCTTGCAACCATAAGCCCCTGGTCGTACCGGGGGGTATCCCAGCACCAGCCGGTATCAAATCCCTGGACTCCGGCCAGCTGCATATGGACAAGCTGCTCGATGACCTGCCTGTACAATAATCGCAGGTCATGACCAGATGTCTGCGCCACCTGGTCATACAGCCTGATATCGCCCAGATCTTCAAAAAGGATCAGACCGCTCTTTTGGTCCTCCATATATATGTCAGGGACAGGCACCCCGCTCTGCAACAGGTGCCGGCCGATTGAGTCGGCTGCCCTGGCCTCAAGAAGATCGTTCCCGTCAGCTGCCGCCGGTGCCACCGCCAGACACAGGCCCTTCCCGTTTATCCCGATACGAAAAAACCGGCGGCAGGACCCATCACTATGTATCTGCCGGATGTCTGCGACCTGAAAAAATGCATCAACCTCCTCTTTCGAGATAAGCCCGGATCTATACATGAGCTCCGGCAGCTGCTCCGGTATATTTTCTCTTCTGACAATGTCTCTTCTCCTATCGTCTACTATCATCAAAATTCTCTTGATTTAATTTTTTCTATTTGCTAGATAATATTGTAGTCTAAAAAACTATATAATTGAAATTAAACACGATGTCATTTTTTATAAACCGGAGGGAGGAGGATGCAATGATATTCAAAAATTTTAAGAAATCAGGTACCTGCCTTTTTGCATTTTTTTTATCTGTTTCTCTCCCGTTCGTATGTTGTGCCGAATCCAGAAAGGCCTGCCTGACAGAACCGGTAACAGTCACGTCCATCATCCGTCAACCGGAAGGCTACAGTTCGGATGGACAGCATCTGGTCACTAAACTCACAGACCCGGCAACAACCATGTACGCCATACCGGATCCGGCCCGACCGACTGAGCCGGTCACGGCCAAACACAGAAGGGCCCGCGCAACAGAACCGGTGACAGTCACGTCCATCATCCGTCAACCGGAAGGCTACAGTTCGGATGGACAGCATCTGGTCACTAAACTCACAGACCCGGCAACAACCATGTACGCCATACCGGAACCGGTCCGACCATCTGCTGAACCGGTCACCACTACCTCGAGAATGCGATGAAGTGTCGGTAACAGGTCAAACACACTAACACCTGTTCATCAGACAAACGTTTTCTCCGGTATCAGACCAGTTTTTCCAAAATCGTGGCCCATTGGGCAAGTTTCTGATCTCTGGTCAGCATCGCCATTGCCGGACTGGTCGAGGGAAGCCTGCAGTACTGAAGGGTATTACGAAGCGAGCCGACTGAGGGTACAACCCGCCTTTGATATTCTTTTTCTGCCTTCAATCCGTTGAAAAAAATCCAGTCAATCTCTTTATACTCACGAAAAAACAGCCCGAAATCATTGACGTGGATAGTCGTGTCGTCAATTCCGGAATCAAGGCTTCCCACCCTGTGACAGGACAACAACACATCCCAGAGAGCAACTCTGTTCGACTTCAATGCCTGCGCTCTTTCAAGATAGGAAAGAGAATCATCAAGACCAAACAAGGTCCGAATAATAAACCAGAATGCGTTCCGGGGATGTGCATAATACTCCTGTTTCTGTAACGACTCCTTTCCTGGAAAACTCCCTAAAATTAAAACCTTGGCGTCAGGAGAGGCCAGAGGAGAAAAACAGGTTACCATATCTTCCTCTGAAAACCTTCAGGGCTGGCAAGGAAAACTAGCGGATACAGGCAAACAGGCATCATATGAGAGGATGTGCAGTACTCAGAACTGCACCTGGGAAAAGAATCTCTACAAATCACAACCGGAAAAACGATCTGAAGCCCCCGCTGGCCTTCGGCTTTTTCAGCTGCGGCAGGATAATATCACAGCTCAGCTTGATCATGGACACGGAAACCATCGGCCCCATACTGATTATCAGATACCCGGTTTCAGTCCGGCGCAGATAACATCGCCCGTGCTCAAACACAAGATCCAGCTCATTAAAATCACCAAGCGAATCGACAATGGATTTCCAGCTCAATGTACTCAGCTTAGAACTGAATTGGTTACCATCAAGGGATTCAAACAGGATCTTGCCGTTTTCAGACAGCAGGACGAGCCCATGAACCCCATCCATGTCAAGAATATCATGGAAAAGATTTTTCATATTTATCAGTTGCTTAACTCTCTCAGATGGTCTTCAAAGGGACACACCTGGGTTGCGACAGGGTCTCTCGTTTCTTGTAATTATTACATTTGCGTATTGAGAACCTGTAATATCCTGTCCTGCGGACATTTCGTATTAACCTTAATTACTACAGGGGGCTCACCTGGCAGTATGACCTCATCCGTTGTCTTGCCTCGATCAATATACCCGACTTTGAACAGACCGAAATTAAACATTGCCCCCAATTCAGAAATAGAACTGATTATCTCGTCTGCACTGTTGTCGTGATAGATGTCCTCCAGGCCGCATCTTTCCCCAATCTCCCGCAACAGCAGGTTTCGAACCTTATCAATAACAGGTTCTTCATCGACAGAGGCTTCAGCA
The DNA here is from genome assembly GCA_903901335.1 of uncultured delta proteobacterium. GTDB lineage: Bacteria > Desulfobacterota > Desulfobulbia > Desulfobulbales > Desulfocapsaceae > CAIUQR01. The sequence goes on from CAIUQR010000026.1 coordinate 4,672, forward strand.
ACATTTATTTCAGGGACGGGTTCTTCAATGACTGCCGAAACGGTATCCATACCCTGTTGATGCGGTGCGTCGATCTCAGGCGGCTCATCCTCCTCAATCAGATCACCTATCTCGGGGAGGTCGTCCTCTTCGGGCATTGCAGTCACCTGCTCATCTTTCATCCCAACCGCCTTCATGATGATAGGCTGCAGACTGCTGTTAATTACATTGGCATTCACAGAACACTCGTTCCGGATAAAAAGAGTCACATCCTCCCAGGTAAAAATGATATAGGCAGCATTGATCCCTTTCACCTGATCAACACGCGCATCATAAAGACTGCCTTCTTTGAAAAAAAGCACCCCTCCTCTTTCGGTTGCCCTGTCGATAAGCCGTATCGTACACGTCCGCGACTCCATCTCCATCAACTGTAAAAAAACAACAGGTGAGACGTTATGAAGCGTACCTCCTTCAGCCTCTTTCCGGAGAGTGCTCAGAATAACCTTGGCCAGGTCATCAATCTGAAAAGGTTTGCTGATATAGGCGACGACCTCTTTTTCTCTTGCCAGCCTGTGCATCTCTTCGGTGCGATATCCTGATATGATGACGACCGGAATATCAGGATACTTTCCTGATATATGCGAGAGCAGACTGACCCCATCCATCCGCGGCATTTTCAGATCAAGAACAACCAATGACACCGAGTTCTCTTTCAGCTTCCGGACAGCCTCGAATCCATCTTCAGCGAGGATCACTGAAAATGTATCGTTGTATTTTTCCAGCCTCTTTTGCAGGGCAAGAAGCATTATCTGGTCATCGTCGACAAAAAGAACTTTACGAATCATCAGCTCAACCTTTCTTTAAACCGATCATTATCTCTTTTTCCTTCTGAGTCTTTCAATGGAAAGACGGATGCTGTCCTGCATACGGGTAATGGCATCTGCCAGGTCTCCAATCTCATCCTGTGAAACCTTGGCAATCTCAACAGAGAGTTCTCCAACACTGATACGGTTGGCTGCTTCGGTCAATTTACGGATAGGCATAACAATAGCCCGGCTGGCAAAATAGGCAATGATAACGATACAGACAAGCGTCCCAGCAAACAGCAGGAACGCAGTTGTCTGGGCCTTCTTTAGAGCCGCAAAGGCTTCCGCCTTGTCCTGTTGAACGGCAATAGTCCAAGCCAGTTGCGTTTTTCTAGCGAAGCCGATTGAATCATTATTGTTGAGGTCTTTGAACTCCAGGAAATTCATCGCTTTATTTTTGGCCGCCAGAACCAACGGATACTGACTTAAATCTTTCTGTTCCTGTACATATTTCTCATTCTTGTGAGCGATAACCTTTCCTTCCTGATCAGTGATAAAGATATATCCCGTCTGTCCCTGTCGCCAGTCGGCAACAATCTTGGTGACCGCATCAAGTGTCATCGCTGAAGCTAAAACGCCTACCAGTTGACCATTATGTTTAATAGGTACCGCAAGAACCAGAGCCGGTTTCTGAGAAGTCTTGCCGATCAGGTTCTGCCAGGCCAAATCCTTTCCATCCTTGACGTCCTGAACATACTGTCTGCCGGCATAATCCATGAGTTCCGCATCGTCACTCCTGGCAACATTCATCCCGTTGAGATCGATAGTATAAACCAGATACATCCAGGGATATTCCTTCTGAACTTCTTTGAGTATGGTTTCCTGATTTGCTCTGTTCATCGACTCCATCGCCGGCAATTTGGCCAGCATATCAAGCACCCTGGCGTTTTTGTCAACCCACTCGTTCACTTCATCCGTCAGAATTTCGGTCACTTGCAGACCGGCCCTGTTTGTTTCATCCTTGATACGTTCATTCGTCTGACTAAAAGTGATCCCAAAATAGGCTATGCCAGGCAGAAGGCTGACCAGGAGCATCATAATAATAACTTTGGCGGTAAGTCCTAAGCCCGATCCTTTAGTTAACTGGGTGGTGACGGCCGGATCCATTTTTTCCGCTGCAGCCGGATCGTAGAGAGATGTTGATGGTTTGTTTTCCGCGGAATCAACGGCTGCACCTGTAGCATCATTTTCATACGACTCATCCGTCAATGCCAGTTTGTTGACTGTGATAACATAAGAACAGCCTCGACATGTCAGCCGCGCCGTATCACCTTTAATTTTTTCAGGATCGACCTTATATTTCAAACCACACTTATCACAAATAACTATCATAGATATACTCCTTATCAGCGATATACATACTTCAGAATTGACCGCGTTGAATCTCACTCACCCGCAGATCCTCCCTGACAGCCCGACTTTCCCTCGAAATAAACCATCCGGCAGCTACAGAATCAGTACCCTTTTTCTTTAATCTTTCTTAACATAGCCTGTTGAAACTCAATGCGTTTATCCTCCCTCTGTATCTCCTGAGATAGAAAATTGACGATTTCGGCCGCCCGGAGCGAAGGAAAATTGTTTTTGTTGAATCCCAACTCCTCCAGCCCATCTTCAACAATTATCTCTCCCAGCGGCCCGATAGCGATTGACATCTTTGCAATGAGGAAATCCATAAACTCCTGATCAACTATACTGACCGCCCTTTCTATACTTTCGACCAATCTCAGATTAATCAATTTTGTTATTACCGGGCGAATGTCTGCCAAGCTGATTCCAACATTCTGGGCCACCTGTCCGAGTGTCTTTCTCCCATCCAGACTCATCAGAACACTGAGCATTTGTCCATCAAGAGATAATTGCCCGAACTCACCTCGAATGACCGGCTTAAACACCATCGACGCTACGCCACCGGACGACAAATCCATTCTTCATCTCCTGTTTCTGATATCAAATGCCGCAACCACACCAACGTCAACTACCTTGTCCTCCACTTCATTCTGGAATACAGATAAACAGATACTGCATAAGCATTTTCATTCAATGGAAATTTCAGAACCCGATAAATCAGTCAGTCGCGCAATCCACCACTCATACCACAAACTGATTAGAAGAATAGTACAGAAAGTATGGTGACAAATTCAAGATATATCGACCATTCCTATTTATTTTCCCATAACAAAAACGTAACTAAAGCTCAAGCAGCAATTCAAAAATCATCTGCCTTTTCAAATGATTTGGATTCCAAACAACCCTTTACACCGGAATCTTCTCTGACAGACTCTTCCAATCCTGTTCTTTTTCACCACCCTCAACTGATGCGGAAAATGGATCAATCGCCAAGGGAAACGAAGATATTTTTCCTTATATTATCAATATTCTACAAATTCTGATAGGTATTTGCAAGGCCTAAGGCCTCATTTTCAAACATGTCTTTCAATTATTTTAATTTAATTTCTAATATCAGATACATAACAATTTCTGAAAAAATTTATTCAAAGTTTGCAACTGAAGAAACTGGCAAAAAGCCAAGACTTTTTTGCCACTTCTCAAATTATTTTTCCTGCTAGCAGTCGTTCTTTCCACCAGGACCATGCTGGTCCTGACAACCTTCAAAGAAACCTCCCGCATCCCCATCCGTCAGACCCTCACAACTGGCTGACAGCGACGGAGCCCGGTTGAACTGATCCACCGGGCTGAAAGCGAGTCGGATTATTTTGCCACCCGGAAATTTGATCCGGAAATTCTTCGCTTCCAGAAATCATTGCAAGGCGGGCTTGACTGCAGGCAGGAGACCCAGTATGTTTCTCCAACGAAAATTATGGGAATAATTCATATTGGCAGGTAATCAATGACCATGGATATCGAAGTCTTTCTGGAAACAGTAGCTCGCGAGGTTGAGGGCAAAAAAGTGCCGATTGTTGATCTGATCGCCGTCCAGACCAACGATCCCTTCAAGGTCCTTGTCGCCACAATCCTTTCCGCCCGAACCAAGGACGAGACGACCGCTGCGGCGTCAACACGGCTCTTTGCAGCCGCACCGGACCTGGCGGCCCTTGCCGCCCTTTCCGAAGAAAAGATTGCTAATCTTATCTATCCGGTCGGTTTTTATAAGAATAAAGCAGGCTACCTGGCCCGTCTGCCGGAGGCCTTGGCGCAATTCAACAACACAGTCCCCGGCACAATCGAGCACCTGCTTACCTTGCCGGGGGTCGGCCGCAAGACGGCCAATCTGGTGGTGGCCGTAGCCTTTCAAAAGCCTGCAATCTGTGTCGACACCCATGTCCACCGGATCATGAACATCTGGGAGTATGTGACCACCAGCACCCCCCTCGAAACGGAAATGGCATTGAGAGAAAAGCTGCCTCTAAAGCACTGGCTTACCGTCAACTCCCTGCTGGTCGCCTTCGGCCAGTCCATCTGCCGCCCCGTCAGCCCTCATTGTGATGCATGTTCGCTCCACAAAGACTGCCCGCAGAAAGGAGTCAGACCTCGTCGCATCCCCGGCACTCCCCAGCACACGAATAATACGGATAATACTATGAAAAGATTCGCCTCCTGGAATGTAAACGGCATCAGGGCCGTGGAAAAAAAAGGATTCGTCACTCTCCTGAAGGATCTCAACGCCGATATCATTGCCATTCAAGAAACCAAAGCTCAGGAGGACCAGCTCTCCGCTGAATTGAAAAACATCGATGGTTTTGCATCCTTCTGGCACAGTGCTGAGAGGAAAGGCTATTCGGGAGTCGCAATCTATTCCCGTCTTCAGCCGATACGCGTGCTGGAAGGACTTGGCGAGCCGGAATTCGATTGCGAAGGCCGGGTCCTGACCCTTGAGTTTCCATCGTTCTTCTTTGTGACCGCCTACTTCCCGAACAGCGCCGACGGCCTGAAACGACTGGACTTCAAACTCCGGTTCAATCAGAAATTCCTGCAATTTGCCCAGGACCTGGCAAGACGGAAATGTGTCGTTATCTGCGGTGATTACAATGTTGCTCATAAAGAAATCGATCTGAAAAATCCCGCTAAAAATACCACGAACCCGGGGTTCACACCTGAAGAAAGGCACTGGATGGACACCTTTATCGAATCAGGATTTACTGATACCTTCCGGATATTCAATCAGGAACCCGGCCAGTATACCTGGTGGAGTTATCGCTATAATGCCAGAGCCAAGGATATCGGCTGGCGCATAGACTACTTCTGTGTGGACAAAAATCACGCGCAGCACGTCCACAAGGCTGAGATACTGAAAAATATCATGGGATCCGATCACTGTCCGGTACAGATTGACTTCCGGATCGACGATTGAGTCTGACCACCTATGCCGATCCGGAATCCAGACTGAAATATCAAGCCGCTCGCCCCTCTCATCATCAACTCAAGGAGAATCATGGAGACCTACTACAATCCGACGGATCTGGAAAAATTTGGAGAAATAGGCAAAGAAGCACCCGAGATGGCGAAAAAGTTTTTTGACTATTATGCCTCGGTTTTTGCCGAAGGAGAACTGACCGAACGCGAAAAGGCCCTGATAGCCTTGGCGGTTGCCCATGCCGTTCAATGCCCGTACTGCATCGATGCCTACACCTCCTCCTGCCTGGAGAAGGGCTCAAATCAGGCCGAGATGACCGAGGCGGTCCATGTTGCCTGTGCTATCCGTGGCGGCGCCTCCCTTGTCCATGGCGTGCAGATGATGAATACCTGCAAAAAAGTATCCATGTAACTGATGTTAATCTGAATATATCGATATCAACATCACAGGAATTCCCATGGTGATGAAATTTCAAAAAACGCTCTCCGGGCATCAGCTCCTGTTGCAGCGAGGCGACACGAACACCCTGCAGATTAATGTCGGTCGTCTCTGCAATCTTGCCTGCCGTCACTGCCATGTCGATGCCGGTCCGGGACGGTCCGAGGTCATGGACCGGACAACCATGTCTGATGTAATTGATTTCGCCGGGAGATGCAGGTTTCAGATGGCCGATATCACCGGTGGCGCGCCGGAACTGGTACCGGACCTTGCATATCTGTTACAGGAACTCCGTCCGCTTGTTGACAAACTCATCCTCCGCACGAACCTGGTTCTCCTTCTCCAGAACAGATATGCCCCGCTTCTGGACCTGTGCAAAGAGCTGGGAGTTGCCATTACCGCCTCCTTCCCCTCCACCAATGCCAACCAGGCAGACTCCCAGCGCGGCGAAGGGGTCTGGCAGGACAGCATTGCAATGCTCAATCATCTCAATGCCATCGGCTATGGACTGCCTGGCAGCCGCCTTGAACTGAATCTGGTCGCCAACCCGACCGGGGCCTTCATGCCGGTTGCACAATGCCAGGCAGAAAAGAAATTCAGGACGGATCTGGCACGGAAGTGGGGAATCCAGTTCACCAATCTCTTCACCTTCGCCAATGTCCCCCTTGGCCGTTTCTACCGCTGGCTGGAGCAGAGCGGTAATCTGACCCATTACATGGACAGACTTGCCGCCGGCTTCAACCCGGCTACCATCAACGGCCTCATGTGCCGGTCCCTGATCAGTATCTCCTGGGACGGCACCCTTTATGACTGCGACTTTAACCAAGCCGCAGACCTTCCGTATACAGGCGAGAAAATACATGTCACTTCGGTTGCAGATCTTCCTACAGGAACACCAATAGCAACAGATGACCACTGTTACGCCTGCACGGCCGGCGCCGGTTTTACCTGAGGCGGATCCATTTCCTCCTAGTTCGGGAGACTCAGCCCAGGCCATCGTTTTAATCCATTTTTTTTCGACCGGATATATTCTCCCCCAAAATATCGGCACCATTTTTCTCCTTTCAGCTAAACTTTTCCGACCAATCTGACGAAAAGTGTGACAACTGCGAGGATCACCCAAGAGACATCACGTTTGTGAAAAATGAAAAAAACGACGCCGAAGCACCCCTTCAAGGAGGATATTAACAATGGCACTTACAATCAACACAAACGTAGCATCACTGAACGCCCAAAGAAATCTAAGTAAATCACAGAGCGACCTGTCCCGCTCCATGCAGCGCCTCTCTTCAGGTCTGCGAATCAACTCAGCTAAAGACGATGCTGCCGGTCTATCCATTTCGGACCGCATGACATCCCAGATTCGTGGTCTGAATCAGGCGGCACGTAACTCAAATGATGGAATTTCGCTTGCCCAAACGGCTGAGGGTGCATTGCAGGAAACCACCAATATCCTTCAGCGTATGCGTGAACTGGCCGTACAATCAGCCAATGACACCAACAGCGCTTCGGACCGAAGCTCCCTGCAAGCTGAAGTGAATCAGCTGAAGAATGAAATGACTCGTATTGCCAATACGACGTCATTCAACGGCAAAATTCTGCTCGACGGCAGCATGACCACGGCTCAGTTCCAGGTCGGTGCCAATGCCAATCAAACTATTGCATTCGGAATCAGCTCCGCAAAGGCAACAGACCTCGGCAATCACTCGGTAGCCTCAAATAATGCCACTGCCGGCTTCGGTATTGAAGTTGCTACCACTGCAGCAGCAACAACTGCTGCCAACAACGTGGTTGGACAAACACTGACCATAGTCGGTGAAAAAACCGCAAACGCAACGTTCAATACAGGAGATAGCGCTGCCGTTATCGCTACTTCGGTCAATGCTCAATCCATTACTACTGGGGTGACCGCCACTGCCAGGACGACAGCGACATTAGATACCCTGAGCACTGCCGGTTCACTGAACTTCTCACTGCAAGGGATAAACGCCATCCCTGTCAATATCGGCGCGACAGTGGCAGCTACCACCGACCTTACAGAGATCAGCAAGGCCATTAATGACCAAAGTGGCACTACCGGCATCACAGCCAGTATTGCAAATAACCAGATAACCTTAACCCAGGCAGAAGGTTACGACATTAAGATCAGTAATTTTCTGGCAACCGGTGCTGCAACCATTCATGTGACGGGCAGCGAGGCTGGTACCCAAACCATAGGTGCAACTACCTCCAGTGACTCCACCACAGTCGGTGGCGAAGTTACATTCGATTCCAATTCCGCTTTCAATATCAGCAGCACATTAGGTGCCGCCGCAGGTTCCTTGTTCAATTCACTTGCTGCCACAGCCAATACAAGCAACCTGGCCTCCATTAACGCGGTAGACATCACATCAGTTATGGGTGCTAATAACGCCATCAAATCGATCGATGGTGCCCTTGCCACTATAGACAATATGCGCGGTGATCTTGGTGCCGTTCAGAACCGCTTTGAATCCACCATCGCAAATCTATCAAACGTTTCCGAGAATCTATCCGCCGCTCGCAGTCGGATCCTGGATGCCGACATTGCCCAAGAAACCTCGGCAATGACCAAGAGCAATATCCTGCAGCAAGCCGGCGTAGCGATCCTCGCTCAAGCTAATCAAACTCCGCAACTAGCTCTGAAGTTGCTGCAAGGATAAATTCACATTAAAATTTATGTGAACAAAAAAATGGGAAGCACAGTGATTTCGATCGCTGTGCTTCCCATTTTTAGTGACGAAAAAACTCATCCTTTTCCATCTTCCTTGGCTTAAAAACCAATTCTCCTGCTTCTCCTTGAAACACCAAGCAGTTCCCCGGCGTCGCCCGATTAATAACACTCACTCCTTGAGAAATCACCGAACCATCTCCGATATGGCTTTCACCAATAATGGCCGTGTTGGGATACATTATGGTACCTTCGCCAATAACCGGCGCAATCCCATAGTTCTTTCCAATTGTGGAATTCTGGTAGAGAACGAGATAATTGCCATACGTCGCCTTGGCGAGAACAATGCCCACAGAATGGCCGATAAAAAAAATCTCCGGCAGTGAAATTTCAAAAAAACAATCGATTCCATTCAATGCCTTGTTGAGAAAAAACAGCTTCGCACAAAGTCTCTGCTCACCGTTACTGCGCCAGAGTGTATTAGCCAGAAAATAAAGAAACATAGCGTATTGTGATGAATGCAGATAATCGAACTCACCCGGGCGCCACATCTTTACCGCATTAATACAGTTTTCAAGACGGGCAAGCGCTTCATTCAGGCAGGCGTCAAGAGACTGTTTTATACCCGTCTGACCATCAGGAAAGAATCTTTCCAGCTGATACGTTATATAATTCAACATGTCTTCGCGGCTGGAGTTGAGTAGTTTTAACATTCTTTATTCTCCTTAATGATCGAGAAAACTTTCTTGAGTACCGATGAAGGGCGCCAGCCAAATTCCTCCTGGATTTTTTGTATACTGACCGTGGAAAGGGGAGCGGAAATGTCGTTACGCAATGGAATGATTCTGTGGCCGCTCGCCTCCGAAAGGGCGGTAAAAAGGTCGTCGTTGCGGATGTTCTCGCCGCTCGCCACATTGTAAATACAGTTTTTTCCCTTAACGGCGATCATAATCAAGGCATCTAACACGTCCTGCAGGTGGATATAATCTCTGGAAAAAGCTGGAGAGGAATCAACCTCCAGGGACGAGGAGCGACATTCAATAATCTGCCGCAGCAATTCTGGCAGAAAGCCTTCTTTATCGGTATGATCATTAAACACGCAGGAAAGGCGGGCGACACGAGCCCGTTTCCTGCCTGCCACAAAGCAGAGCGACTCCCCCAGCGCCTTGGAAAGGTCGTAAATATGCCTTGGGTTGGTAGGATTTAGACTTAGAGAGAGTTCTTCAGTTCCAACCTCGCCCGACTGGCTGTCATAGAGGCGGGTCGAGGAGAGGTAGACCAGAGATTCAAAACGTTCGAGCTGAAGAATTTTGCTTAAAAGTGTAACGTGCGCTTCGACGGTATCGAAGGGACGGTGGATATAGTCGGCAGTCAGGCCAGCACAGTAAAATACATGGCCCATGGTCTCCCGACTATTAAAAGTTTCTCTCCGGTCGGGTACATGACACTCCCATCCAATGGAATGGAGTCTGGCGGCAAGATGACTGCCGATAAATCCTTTTCCTCCGAAAATGGTGGCCTTTGGTCTCCGCATATTTTTTTCTTCAACAAGAATCAAAAACCGTCAGTGGGATGATGAAGGGTTGGATCTTTGTGAAGGAGTAGTTTAGGGCTAACATTCTCCACGATCCTATACATGTTATTGATAAAAATCGCTGAATCTTGCACAGCTACCATATTAAATCCATGTGGTGGTCCCTGAAGATATACCTTATCGACAGGTATCAACTCAACAGGCTTTCCCACCATCTCGAAATGTGAATTGAAATCTCGTATGGCAAAAACACTGTATCCCGAATCAATGAGTAGTTTGCAGAGTTCTGTGTTTTCCAGGCCGGAAGACCAGTCCACATAGTCTCTGTGCACCTCGAAGACAATATGCGGTTTAAATCGCGCAATCGTTTTTGATGCACCTTGTAATGCTCCAAATTCAGCGCCTTCGATATCAAGCTGGATCAGACCGACCTTCAAGCCTAATTGCTTTTGATAATCATCAATGGTAACTGTTTTAAAACAATCTTCTTCAGCATCTGCTCTCACTGCACTGGCAAATGAATCAAAACCGGCAAGTTTCATACGAATATCGCTTTTAGCCCATAATCCAAGAGTATTAATTCGGACATTCTTAAGTTCGTTCATCCTGAAATTTTCTTTCAACATCTTGGCTTGATCGAGGTTTGGTTCAAAACAGTGGATGCATTTCCCCGATATATTGATATTTTTTGCGATAAGAACAGCCTGGTCGCCAAAATAGGCCCCACCTACGATAACATCCCCATTAATGTCTGAGGTTAATCCAAGCAGTAATTTCGTCGTTTGCGGTTCCCATACATGAGATGGATGTTCATCTGCAGACATTAAGAAGTCTCTAGCAATTTTTGTCCGGAATAGAAATTTAAACCGGGCTCCATCGGACAGTGATTTCTCATATATATCTTGTTCGTCATGCAGGGCATCAACAATGGGTCCGGTGATTTCATCACGTACGGATCCTTCAATTTCAAGAAATGCTTCAGAATTCTTAAGGAAATCTACAAGTTGTCTGCGGAGAGATACGTTTCGCCCCAGCAAATACAAGGCTTTTTGAAGACGTTTTCCATCGAGGTCGCGAGGATCAATAACCATTTATTCACCTTTTTAATTCGTTAGACTTTTTATTTAGAATAGCCGCACGTTTATTCCAATCCAGACAAGCCTTTAATATACCTCAAGTTGTGGAATTGCCGTCACAAACCGAGCGCCCCACTCTTTGATATATTCCAATTGTTTTGAAATTTCTTCACTCAAATTCCACGGAAGAATCAGCACTCTGTCAGGCTGGTTGCGCCGCAAGTGAGCCTCATCGACAATCGGGATGTGGCTTCCGGGCATGTACTTACCCTGCTTTTCGGGGTTGCGGTCTACCACGTAGTTCAACAGATCAGATCTGACCCCGGCAAAATTGAGAAGAGTATTTCCTTTGGCTGCTGCGCCGTAGGCTGCAACCGCCAATCCATCGCGTTTGGCTTCAAGAAGGAAGTAAAGCAAATCATTTTTTGCCTGTTCCGCTCTTCCCTGCAGACCGGCATAAAAGGCAGCATCTTTCATTCCGGCAGACTTCTCTTCAGCGAGAAGTTCTTCCACTCGATGGGTGCACATTTGCTTTCCATACTCAGTCCGCTGGACATAGACTCTCAGACTTCCACCATGAGTTGGATGTTTTTCCACGTCAAAAACACACAATCCCTTGGAAGCAAGTATGGCCTTGACTGATAAAAGAGATAGATAGGAATAGTGTTCATGATACACCGTGTCAAACTGATTTTCCTGAACCAGGCGCAACAAGTGGGGAAATTCAAAGGTGGCAACCCCCTGGGGTTTCAGCAACAGGGTAAATCCGGCGACAAAATCATTAATATCGGGAACATGGGCAAGGACATTATTTGCGACCATAAGGTCGGCACTTTGGCCGTCTGCCGCCAATGTCTGAGCCAGTTGCTGGCCGAAGAATTCCTCGATGATTGTCAGTCCTTTTTTCCGTGCAGATTTAGCTGTGCTTAAGGTAGGCTCGATTCCCAGGCAGGGGATCCCGGCTTCCTGCATGTATTGCAAGAGATAACCATCGTTTGCAGCCACCTCCACCACCTTGCTGTGAGGTCCCAGGCAAAACCGGGCAATCATAGATCGTACATACAACCTGGCATGTTCCAACCAGGTATCAGAAAACGAACTAAAATAGGCGTAATCGTCATCAAACAGGGCATCTGCTCGGGAAAAATCCTCTGTCTGCACAAGCCAACATTGCTCGCATACCATGACCCGCAGAGGAAACCACTTTTCCGGCAGAGAAAGTGTATCAGAAGTTAGATAGGCGTTTGATGGGGGCGCTGAGCCAAGGTCTAGAAAAGTCAGATGCAGCGTAGACCCGCAATGGCGACAATTCATCATTAGACTCCTTTGAACCCGTTTTTTATGAGAGGGTGTGACACATCCCGCTCAGATATCTCCATAGTAGTAAGCGGCCATTTAATGGCTAGTTCAGGGTCATTAGGATTCAACCCTCCTTCAGCTTTGGCGACATAAGCTGCCGTGTGGCAATAAAGCAGCTCGGCGTTGTCTGTAAGTGACTGAAAACCATGGGCAAATCCATCTGGAATCAGCAGTGCCCGGCCGTTCTCGGCAGACAGGCAGACACCATGCCAATTGAGAAAGGTAGGAGATCCCGACCTAATATCGATGGCTACGTCCCATACCTCGCCACGCAAACAGCTTACCAGTTTCATTTCTGAATGGGGTGGATATTGAAAATGCATGCCCCGAATAGTTCCCTTAAGCAGAGTAGACGTTTGATTTATCTGGGCAATAGGTTTACTCCATCCTATAGCTGCAAATTCATCGGCACAAAAGATCCGGGCGAGAAACCCTCGCATGTCTGTCAGTCGTTTCCTCTCGACAAGTTTAAGGCCGACAAGGGGAGCTTCAGAGATTGTGAATCGCTTCATAAAAGGGCCTCAAAATCAGCAATTTCAGCAAGACAGAGCTCACGGGCATCGGCTCCTTTGGAAAGTCTGCTATACCAATTCATCGTCCGCTCAATTGCCTCAAAAAGAGACCACTCCGGCACGATTTCGAGTATAGCTCTGGCTTTGGCAATCTCAAGGGAAAGCAGGCCTGCTTCATGTGGGCCATCACTACCATCACCCCAGATCACCTGGCCATGGCCATAAATTTTTTGCGCATATTCGATAACTTTTCGGACCGTCCTCACCTGGCCTGTTTCCGGACCAAAATTATAGGCGCCAGCCAGTTCCGGTCTAGTCCAGAGTTTTTCGGCTAGCAACAGATAACCTGACAACGGCTCGAGCACATGCTGCCATGGGCGAATCGCTTGAGGCCTCCGGACCTTCAAAGGCCTTCCCGACTCCCAGGCCCGTACCGCGTCAGGGATAAGACGATCCTCCGACCAATCTCCTCCTCCAATGACATTGCCGGCCCGAGCCGTTGTCACTGCTACACCCTGTGGAGCGAGAAATGCATCACGATAACTCGCCACGACAATTTCCGCCGCGGCCTTGCTGGCGCTATAAGGATCATGACCGCCCAAGGCGTCATTTTCTCGATAGGGATAGAGCCATTCCTGATTTCGATAGACTTTGTCGGTGGTCACTATTAATGCTACCCTGACAGAATCGATTCCCCGCAGGGACTCCAGCAAATTAGCTGTGCCTATGACATTGGTGGCAAAGGTTCCAAGCGGATGCCTGTATCCCTCGCGTACAAGAGGTTGAGCTGCAAGGTGAAAAACCATGTCCGGAGACACCTCACTAGCAAGTCTTGAAAGCTGTTCCGCATCTCTGATATCGATGAATCGGCTGTCAATAAGTTCATTCCCCCTTGCCAGAGTGAACAGGTTGGGATCGGTTGCTGGCGGCAGAGAAACTCCTGTTAATTCAGCACCCAACTTGTTTAACCACAAGGCCAGCCAACTGCCCTTGAAACCGGTATGCCCAGTAAGTAGAACCCTTTTCCCAGACCAGAAAGTTTTTCCTGGTTTCATGACCATACCTTCCAAGGGGCTTTGCCGGATTGCCAGAGATCTTCTAATAGATTTTTCTCCCTCAGAGTATCCATAGGCTGCCAGAAACCGGCATGTTCAAACGCCATCAACTGTCCGTCTGCGGCAAGGCCTGCGAGAGGCTCCAACTCCCAACTGGTTTCGTCACCGGCAATTCGATCTATACATCTGGGTGAAAGAACAAAAAATCCACCGTTGATCAGGCCACCATCACCCCTCGGTTTTTCGGTAAATCCCTGGACTCTACCCCCATCGATGGTGAGTGCCCCATAGCGTCCGGGTGGCTGAACCGCTGTGACGGTAGCCATTTTTTGATGGGATGCATGAAAGCTTATGGCAGCAGATATGTCCACATCCGCCACCCCGTCACCATAGGTGAAGCAGAAGGCCTTTTCATTCTTCACATACTCTGCTACCCGTTTCAATCTCCCACCGGTCATGGTATCATCGCCGGTGTCTATGAGTGTCACCCTCCAAGGCTCGGCAAACCGTTGGTGGACCTCCATGATATTCTTTGCCATATCAAAAGTGACATCCGACATATGCAGGAAATAATTTGCAAAGTATTCTTTGATGATATACCCTTTGTAGCCACAGCAGATCACAAAATCATTCACTCCGTGTGCCGAATACATCTTCATGATATGCCAGAGAATAGGCTTACCACCTATTTCAATCATGGGTTTAGGCTTTAAATGGGTTTCTTCACTTATTCGGGTGCCCAGGCCACCCGCAAGAATAACTGCCTTCATCGCTGCTCCTCGCACCATTTTTTAAACATCTCCCGATAAGCGGCCTCAACTTTGCGGGCAAAGGCTGGTTCATCCATCAGTGGTCCGGATTCCATTTCCCCTCGCAGACCGGCACGCAGAGAGTCAAGACGTGGAAGATCAGAGGCCATCGCAACAGCACATTCCACATACTCATCTTCTGTCCGGGCAATCCATTCCGAATGTCCAACTCCTTCTAATACCGAACTGCCAAGTGTTCCGACGCTGGGCCGATCCGCAAGGGTTATAAACGGCACACCCATGTAAAGGGTTTCAAAGAGAGTTGTCCCAGAGTTATGTGGAAAACAGTCGAGACCTATATCAAGCCCCCGAAGAACATCCCACGGAGGACTGTGGAAACCAATTTCCAAACGTTCTCTATCGATGCCTTGAGCAATAAACTTCTCCGCCAAATCTTCTTGCATCACAGAATCCTTAAAAATACCACTATCGATAACCAAACGTGCCCCCTGCACCCTTTTCAATATCTCCGACCAGACTCGAATAGTCCGATGGTTGATCCTGATTGCCCGAGTCAGGGTTCCGAAGGTAACATATCCTCTCTCTTTGGCAGGTAGAGGGCTTACCTCTCCCATACCTTCTGCCTGACGATAGGCAAAAGACGGGGTTTCCAGCCGCCAGGGGATCTCCGAAAACAACCCTTCGCTACCTACCGGTACAATAGCATTGTCCGTCAGATAATAGTCAATTGCTGAGAGGCCTGTGGTGTACCCGAAATCCAGCCAGTGCATTGAAACCGGTGCCGGTTTACGAGCAAAAACGCTTAACCGGTTGCCACCTGTATGTCCGGCGATATCGATCAAAATATCGATACCATCCGATCGAATCTGCTCGACCATGTCAGTATCGTTCAATATCGTTGTGGGCACCCAATGATCCACGTATGATTTGTAACGATCAGTTACGGCATCCTCCTTGTAAAGTTCAGCATAGGCATATACCTCTACAATATCTTTATCATGGTGGGCCAGAAGTGGTTCTAGAAAATATTGAACTGGATGTTGACAAAACTGCGGGTTTACATATCCGACCTTGAGGCGACGATGAATTTCCGTACTGTTTCTGTGAGACTGCCATTCTCTTCGAAGAGGTACCCCAAAATGAGCATCGAAATTTCTGTATAACTGAAATATCTCTCCAGATTTTTTATCGGGATGGTAATTCATCAGGAATAACAGATTGCTATGTGCTTTTGCGTAATGAGGATTAAGTTCAAGCGCAAAACGTAAGCTTGTTTCTGCTTCATAAAACCTGCCCTGCAAGCTGAAAATACTGCCAAGATTACTATAGGCTTCAGCATATTGTGGATTCAACTCCAAGGCGCGACGGTAACAAGTTTCAGCTTTTTCGAGCAAACCCTGTTCTTTGAATGAAACCCCCAAATTATTATGCGCCTCAGCAAAATCGGGTTTGATTTCCAAGGCCTGATGGAAACAGGTTACAGATTCAGCAAGATCCCCTTGCAACCTCTTGGTATTTCCTAAATTGTAAAGCACCTCGGCAAAATTCGGTTTAAATTCCAGGGCATGCCGATAGCACGCTTCTGCTTCAACAAGATACCCCTGATCCTTACAAATATTTCCAAGATTGCTATAAGCCATGATAAAATCTGGTTTGATTTTCAAGGCCAGACGGTAGTTTTCTTTGGCTTCCTTAATCCGTCCTGCTTCTTTGAGCAGGTTTCCCAGATTATTATAGGCTTCAGGAAAATCCGGTTTGTGCTTTAGGGCCAAACGTAGGCTAGTCTCGGCCTCGTCAGTTTTGCCGAGCGACTTAAGGGTAGTTCCCAGGTTATTATACGCCTCTGCATATTCAGAAGCCAGTTCCAATACCCTCCTGTAACTGGCTTCCGCCTTAGCGTGCTCCCCTTTATCCTGATAGACGATCCCCAAATTATAGTGAGTCTCAACGTCTTTGGGTAGCAGAACAACTGCCTTTTGCATAGCCGACAGTGCCTCCGCCTGTCGGCCCTGCTGCTGTAGTATTGGTCCTAACACCTTCCAGGCAAAACCATGCTCCGGGAAACGTGCTATCAATGATCGGGCAAGTATTTCGGCTTCCTGGTAACGACCTTGTGAAAATAGAGCCACCAACCTCTCGATCTCATAGGTTCTTGATTCAGCAATACTGCTGCCAAGGGATTTATTCGATTGTTTTTGTTGGCCTTTCTTTTTACTCTTCAGTCTTGTTGAATCTTGCCGCCCTTCCGGGTCTGAACCCATAACAGATGTGTTTTTCAGTAATACTCCCAACCGTACCGAAAGAGTATCCACCTCCTCTCCTTGCAAACCTGATTGTACAGCTATCTCAAGAATTTGGCGCGCAGAATCCTCTTTTCCCGCTTGAACCAATGCGTCAATATACCTTAGCCAATACCCACCATCCTCCGGATTTGCTTCAAGTGCAGTTTCAAAATAGGGAAGACTGGTGGCGGGCTGCCCCATTTGTACGGCCAGAAGGCCCAAATTATAGTTGAGAATGGAATGATTCGGTTGGGCTCGAAGGAGCTGCAGATAGAGATGCTCTGTCTCCTGAAACCTTCCGGACTGATGCAGCGCAAGAGCGTGTTGCAATATCTCATCAAAAGAATGGCTGCTGTCCTGCACTGCAACTTGTTCTTGCTGATTGCTCACCGCCTGTCCCCCCTCGCACCACGCAACAAACATCTCCCGATAGGCGGCCTCAACTTTGCGGGCAAAGGCTGGTTCATCCATCAGTGGTCCGGATTCCATTTCCCCTCGCAGACCGGCACGCAGAGAGTCAAGACGCGGAAGATCAGAGGCCATCGCAACAGCACATTCCACATACTCACTTTCCGTCCGGGTAATCCATTCCGGATGACCAACTCCTTCCAGAATCGAACTGCCGAGCCTTCCGACACTGGGCCGATCCGCCAGGGAGATAAACGGCACACCCATATATAAGCTTTCGAAGAGGGTTGTCCCAGAGTTATGGGGAAAACAGTCAAGGCCGATATCCAATCCCCGAAGAACATCCCATGGCGGACTGTGGTAACCAATTTCCAGACGGTCTCTGGCGATGCCTTGTGCTGCAAATTTTTCTGCCAGCCATACCTGCATGGCAGAATCCTTGAAATTGCCGCTGTCTATCACTAGTCGGGATCCTTTCACGCGCTTCAGTATCTCAGACCAGACCCGAATTGTCCGATGATTAATACGAATTGCCCGAGTCAGGGTTCCGAAGGTGACATATCCCCGCTCTTTGGCTGGTAGACTGTTTACTTTTCCCATACCTTCTGCCGGACAATAGGCAAAAGACGGGGTTTCCAGCCGCCAGGGAGTCTCCGAAAACAACTCTTCACTGCCTATCGGCACGCTAGCACGATCTGTCAGATAATAATCAATTGCTGTCAGGCCGGTAGTGTATCCAAAGTCCAGCCAGTGGAGTGAAACAGGCGCAGGTTTTCGAGCAAAAACACTCAAACGGTTTCCAGCTGTGTGCCCAGCTATATCAACTAATATATCAATACCATCATTACGGATGTGCCCGGCTAATTCAACATCAGTGAGGCCCTTGGTCGGTATCCAGTGATCCATGTAGCTCTTGTAACGAGTCGTTGCCGCATCTTCCTTCGCAAATTCTGCATAGGCATAGACCTCGAAAATCTCTTTATTGTGATGGGACAGTAACGGTTCCAAAAAATTACAGATTGGATGCTGGTTAAACTGTGGCGAAACGTATCCCACCTTCAAACGACGATTCATCTCCCGTCTGTTCATATGAGGCTGCCATTCCTCTTTATGGGGCAGCCCAAAACGAGCATCAAAATTTCGATATTCCTCGAATATCTCTTCGCAACTCTTATCAGGATGATAATTTAGAACAAATAACAGGTTGCTGAATGCTTCTTTAAAATCAGGTTTGATCTCCAAAGCATGGCGGTAATGGCCTTCAGATTCAGCAGCCCGGCCCTGATTTTGAAGGGTGAGACCAAGATTAAGATATGCATCTGCATAATCAGGCTTTAAAGTTAATGCCTTCTGATAACATGCCTCTGCTTCCGTGAGTCGCTCCTGCTTATGAAAATTGACACCAAGATTGTTATATGCCTCAATATAATCAGGGTTTAACGCTAAGGCTATCTGACAACAAACAACTGCTTCGTTAAGTCTGCCTTGGTCGTGAAAGGTAACACCAAGATTGATGTATGCTTCTGCATAGTCAGGCTTAAATTTCAGGGCCAAATTGAGGCTCATTTCGGCCTCGGAATATCTTCCAAACGCTCTTAGAGTGCTTCCCAAATTGCTTAACACTTCTGGATATTCCGAATTAAGCTCCAATGCCCTGCGGTAACTGGTCTCTGCTTCAATGAAGCGCCCCTGCTTATGGAGGCTTACACCGAGATTATTATACGCATCAATAAAATCAGGATTGAGCTTCAAGGCCTGACGATAGCAGGCCTCACTTTCAGACAATCGGCCTTGTCCAAGCAACACATTCCCCAGATTATAATAGACTTTGAAAAAATCTGGCTTAAGCTCCAGAGCACGACGATAAACAACCTCTGCCTCACCTAAGTTACCTTGATCTTTAAGGATATTTCCAAGATTACTATAAGCCTCTGCGTAACCTGCTTCAAATTTTATGGCCTGTCTATAGTTTTCCTCCGCTTCTTCCCATCGTCCTTGCTCTTTGATGATATTGCCCAGATTGTTGTACGCCATTGCAAAATTCGGTTTGTATTTCAGGGCCGAACGAAGGCTATTTTCAGCTTCGGAAAATTTTTCGAGGGCTTTGTAGGTATTCCCAAGATTATTGTACACTTCGGCATTTTCAGGATTAAGCTCCAGCGCCCGAAGGTAACTAGCCTCCGCTTGAGAGAATTCCCCCTGATCCTGAAAAATGATCCCCAAATTATAATGGACGCTGTAATCGTTGGGCAGTAAAATAACGGCTTTTTGCATGGCCGACAATGCCTCTGGCATTCGCCCCTTCTCCTTGAGTATTGGTCCTAACACCTTCCAGGCAAAGCCGTGCCTCGGAAAACGTACTGTCATTGATCGAGCAAGAACCTCAGCTTCCTGATATCCGCCTCGGTTGAATAAGGCAACAAGCCGCTTTATCTCATTCGAACTTGGCGCAGCAATACCATATCCGTCACCAGACGCCTTCAATGACCGATTTTTCTTGGCTTTCATTTTGCCCATTTTTTAACCCTAATATGCTGGTATTAGCCCAACAATAGATTTCTCTTCCGGCAAAACCGCTCATGGTGCTGACAACGCCCTCACATTGTCTCTATCAACCTATATCCAACTTCACCGGCATGAACGTACTATAATAGTCAAGATTTTTTGTCACTTTGTCAAGAACTTCAATATCATCGCCTGTAATGAAATATTTTCTGAAATGTTTCTCAATTTAATACTAAACTTTTATTGTCAACAAACCGATGAGCAATTTGAGGAGGAAAAAATTATTTTTACTTTCCCCTAAAGTTCTAGGAACGGATGGCCGATACGAAAATCAAAGGAAATGAAAACAACCAAAGGAGGTGCATCGACAAAAAAACAGAATGGTATCACAAGTAGGAGTCTTACCCTGGGCAAGGATGCCCGCTTATAACCCATACAACATATTCATGGAGGAATATCATGGGACTCACAATTAACACAAACGTAATGTCTCTCAATGCACAGCGTAACTTAGGTACTTCTCAATCAGCGCTGGCAAAATCTATGCAACGTCTGTCGTCCGGTCTCCGCATCAACTCAGCAAAAGATGATGCTGCCGGACTTTCTATTTCAGATCGTATGACCTCGCAGATCCGCGGTCTGAATCAGGCCGGACGTAACGCCAACGACGGCATCTCTCTAGCCCAAACGGCTGAGGGTGCGTTACAAGAAACCACCAACATCCTTCAGCGTATGCGTGAGCTGTCTGTGCAGTCAGCTAACGATACCAACAGTGCATCGGACCGGAGTTCCCTGCAGGCTGAGGTTAACCAGTTGAAACAGGAAATGACCCGTATTGCCAATACGACGTCATTCAACGGTAAGAACCTGCTCGACGGCAGCCTGACTACAGCCCAGTTCCAGGTTGGTGCCAATGCCAATCAGACCATTTCCTTTGGAATCAGTTCCGCCAAGGCAACAGACCTCGGCGATAACACATTATCCTCAAATAATGCCACTGCCGGCTTCGGCATTGAGGTTGCTACTACTGCTGCTGCAACAACCGCCGCCAACAACGTGGTAACCCAGACCCTGACCATCGTTGGTGACAAAACCGCACAAGCAGCAATAACCTCAGGAGACAGCGCGAAAGTTATTGCTGCTTCCATCAACAATCAATCCGCTACCACCGGTGTCACCGCCACTGCCCAAACAACCGCGACTCTAGATACTTTGTCCGGTGCCGGTTCTATCAGTTTCACTCTGTATGGTTCAAGTACCAGCGGTGTCAATATCAGCGCAACGGTGGCAGCTACCACGGACCTCACAGAGATCAGCAAGGCCATCAACGATAACAGCGGTACTACAGGTATTACAGCCAGTATTGCCAATAACAAAATAACCTTGACCCAGGCAGAAGGTTATGACATCAAGATCCAGGATTTTTCTGCAACTGCTGCTGCAACCATTCACGTTACGGGCAGCGAAGCTGGTACCCAAACCATTGGTGCAACTACCTCCAACGACTCTACCACAGTTGGTGGCCAGATCACCTTTGACTCCAATTCCGCTTTCAATGTCACCAGTACATTGGCTGCTGGAGGAGGCTCCTTGTTCAACGCAGGTATAGGTGTTGCCAACACAAGCACCCTGGCCTCAATTAACGCTGTGGATATCACCACGGTTGGTGGTGCTGCTAGCGCCATCAAGTCGATCGATGGCGCCCTTGCCACTGTCGATGGTATGCGCGGTGATCTTGGTGCGGTTCAGAACCGGTTTGAATCGACTATTTCCAATCTGTCCAACGTCTCCGAGAATCTCTCTGCCGCCCGCAGCCGGATTTTGGATGCGGACATTGCCCAGGAAACTTCGGCAATGACCAAGAACAACATCCTGCAGCAGGCCGGTGTAGCAATTCTTGCCCAGGCAAACCAGGCTCCGCAGTTGGCTCTTTCACTGCTCAAGTAATTGAACTTTTCCCTGGAGGGCTGCTGTCCTGGCCCTCCAGGCTCTCTTAGAGCCAACATTACATGAAAACGGAATATAACGGAGGTTAGACAATGGAATCCTTGAATATAACCGGCACCAGCATGCAAAAGATGCCGACGACATCCGATCAGATTGATGTCGGCCGGAAAAAAGTTGCGGAACAGCCTGATACGGCTCCAGAAACCACAAAACCAAGCGCGCTTCCACCCGAGGAACTTCTCTCGAAGATCAAAGGACTTACGGAAAACGGGATGTACAGTGTGCGTTTTGAGACCGATTATAAAACACAACAACTGGTGGTAAAGATTGTTGACAATCAGACCCAGGAAATCGTTCGCCAGATCCCTCCTGAGCAGGCACTTGGACTAAAACAGGCTCTCACCGATTATGAGGGGAATTTTGTTAACACAAAATCATAACATTATCCCATTTGTGCAGTTGTAGCATCTCCCTATAAAGGAGCAAGGAGGCAGGTATGGCCGATATTACCTTTAGTGGCCTGGCATCAGGAGTGAACACCAGCGATATCGTCACAAAATTAATGGCGGTAGAGCGTGTTCCCGTCGATAATCTGAATACGGACAAGGATACAGAGACCAATCGTCTCAAGGCCTACGGTGCACTCAACACCCTGTTGAGCGACCTGAAGACCTCTGCAAGTGCCATGAGCCTCACCAGTCAGGTCCGTACCACCAAGGCAAACCTCAGCTCCACTGGCGCCTTTACCGCAACCTCGAATAACGCTTTTGCCGGAAGCTACAGTATTACCGTCACGCAACTCGCCCAGGTGCAGAAAAATATCAGCAGTGGATATGCTGCCGATACTACCAGTATTTTCGGAACCGGCTCCGTCACCGTCAACGGTACGGCAATTACCATCGACTCCACCAACAATTCCCTGCAAGGTATCATGTCGGCAATCAATGCGGTTACCGGCACAACGGGTGTCAGCGCCAGTATTATCAATGACGGCAGCGGCTCAACCCCTTACCGTCTTGTCTTGACCGGAAAGGATGCCTCAACCACTATTACCACGACCAACAGCCTGAGTGGCGGAACTGCCGTATTGGATTCCAACCTCGCCCAGGATCACCAACAAGCCAAACTCACTATCGATGGCATCTCTGTTGTCAGTAATTCCAACACCGTCACCGGGGTAATTTCCGGTGTGACCTTGAATCTGACTGCGACAAGCCCGATACCTGATTCTTCGAAACCGACCCAATACACACCTACAAAGATGGATATTGTGGCAGATACAAGTACCTTAAAAGATAACATTTCCACCTTCGTCACCAACTACAACAAGGTAATGAATTGGATAAGCGCCGGTTACGCACAAAATATTCCAGCAATATCCACGACAACCTCTTCTTCGACCTCCACTACCAGTTCAACAACGACTGCGACCGATACACCGACCGACGCCCAGTACAGCCAACTCCTGCGTGGAGACATCACCGTCAATACCATCAAAAGAGGACTGCAATCAATATTAACGGACGCGGTGAACAGTAGCGGTTCTCTGCATATCCTCAGTGATATCGGTATCTCCACCAATAAGGATGGAAGCCTAAATCTCAATAACAGCACACTTGATACCGCACTACAGAATAATTTTGACGGGATCGGCAAACTCCTGGCCGGAGAGAACAGCACCGACGGAACAATGAAGAAGTTGAACTCCTATTTGCTGGGCGTTACTTCGGCAACTGATGGTATGTATGCGGAAAAAAGAGATCGTTATACCAGCAAGGTGAAAGATCTGGACAACCAGATTTCTCAGAAAACAGCACTGCTCGACAAAACCGAAGCGACACTGAAGGCACGTTTTACGGCTATGGAGACACTGGTAAGCAGTCTGAACTCTCAGAGCAGTTTTTTAACGCAGTGGATCAGTTCTCTTTCTACCTCTTCCTCGACTAAAGCTTAATTGACGGAGCAGCGACTTAAGCGGACTTTAAAATAAGTGGAGCACTACTAAATGAATGCATACAGCCAATACCAGCAGAATCAGATTATGTCGGCATCTTCCGAGCAGATTCTCCTGATGCTCTACGACGGAGCAATTCGATTTACCCGCCAGGCCATACGTGGTATGGAAGAAGAAAATCTGACGCAATTCCACCATGGGATAGAAAAGTCCATGGCGATAATCATTGAATTTTCCAATTCTTTAGATCATACAATCGGGGGGGATATTGCAGGAAATCTCGATGCCCTGTATGACTTTATGATCCGGGAACTGACTCTCGCCAATCTCCACAAAGACATTAAGAAACTTAAGGTAGTTGAGAAACTGTTGGTTGACCTGCGCGCTACCTGGGGAGAGGCGGTGGAAACAAACAACCGGGAGCAGGCTCCCTTAGACCAACTGGCCTCCACTCCGAAAGCACAGTCGAATGGTACGTTGCCTGAAGTCTATGTCCCTTTCTCAATATCCCGGTAACAGTAGAAATGCATAGCCAAGCAGAACTCCAGCAACTTGAATCGACTCTTTTGCAATCGATAGTACAATATGGGAATATACTGGATTTTCTCAAGATAATGGACAGGGAAATAGGCACGGCAACTCCTGTCGAATTGCTGGAGTTGAGCGCATCATTGACGGATTTACAGAAGGATGCAACACAAACCGATCAGGTCCTGCTTGCCCAGTTAAGCTCCATTTCGGTCAGAAGCGAAAATACGCAACACCTTATTGACAGGCATGAGCGTATCATGGAAGAAATTCTCTTTCTCAATGAATATATAACTGAAAAGGCCTCGGGGGTGAAATCTCTGCTTGCAAATGAGATGGGCAAGCTCCGCAGTGGCATTTCAGCACTGAGTGGATATAGACAACACCAACATAACCAGGGACGGATTGTGAACAGCTCCTCGTAGTGCAATCTTCAGCGTTTCCAGTTCATTTTTTCTGGTCAGCCTTTCAGGGAAGAAAGCCGATGCAACCTGTGGAAATGTATTTCAATAAAGCGATTCAAAAGCACAGTCTTTTTAGACAAGCTGCAACATTGCTTATTCAAGATATTCCCCGACTTACCCCGGACGATATTCATAACCGTTGTAACGATCTCTCGAATATGCAACGGGAACTCACCGATAATAAAGAACATCTCTTCGGCCTCATGGAGTTTTTTGGTCCAGGAGTCCTTGATACTGCCTTCATTGGTGAATTTCAGAGGGCTCTCGAAAAATCCATCCTCACCTGTGATTCGCTCTACGTAGAGGTTCTTCACTACAGAGATACACTCATCCCTCATCCTTAATTCCTCTACTCTAAGCAGAGGAAACCGGAAAATAATGCGTGCTGGAGAGGAAACCCTCGGTATTTTCATAACTTTTCCTTTGAATCATTGATGTTGGATATATTTGATGATAAGATATTCAAAATAAACATCAGGATTGCCGGTTTCGGCAAACTCGAGAAATTTTCATCTTATTGAGAATCATCCGCTTACTATGACAGTAGAAAAAGACATCATTGAAAGCATCCCCGACGCCAAGCCGGTAAGGATCTTCATCCCACTCCAAAATGCACTGGAACGTTACAGGATGCAGGGTGTTTATCAGAAGTCGACCCCGCCCCGGTTCAATCTTCTTTTTAAGGCCGGTTCGCTCCCGCTCGATGCGATCGACACCCAGAAGCCATGCATAGTGACTGTGGATATGGGGGGACCAAGCATATCCGTAGAGGCGATGATCAGCGAAATTGCCGATTCGCAACAGCTGAATATGATCGTCCGGAAATCAATGAGCCATGAACAGATGCGAGAGTTTTTCCGGGTTGATGCAACCGCGAGTGTCATAAGCAGTTCCTTTCATCCAGAATTTTTTGGTGAGGAAGACACCCCGTGGAGTATGCCGGGATCGACCATCGATATCAGCGGCAGCGGTATACTGGCCAGTTTCACAACCCCCCCTCCTCAGGATTCTCAGACACGTCTGGAAATCTCGCTCCCCACCACAAGACCCGAGACAATTTCGGTAATCGCCCACCCGGTACGGACACAGAAGATCAGCGAGAATCACTATGATGTCGCCTACCATTTCGATGATATAACTACCGAAGATCGCGATAAAATTATTGGTTGCTGTTTGCTGATACAACGCAGACTGCTCCGTCTTAAAGTCAAGGTTAAGGATTGATAACAGGCCCTTCTTCCGGTCCGGGAATCCTCCCGGGGCGAAAGGATTCCCGGATCGAGGTGGCCTCTCATTACTTCAAATCCGAAGAGGAGGAGCTCATAACTATTTTTAATCTTTGATTGATTAATGATATTTCTTTAAGATTGTGTCATTTTTTGTCGATGAAACGATATGAATACAATCACCCCGCTTACTTCTGCAACCAATCTTGGCTCCGCCACTGCCCGCTCAGGCGGTCAACCCCATTGGCAAAAATACCTTCAGTCCGCTGAGATTTTCAAAGCCACTGTCCTCGAGGCCAAAGGCAAGGATATCTTCATCCTCGATATTGGAGGGAATTCCATCGCGGCCCAAAGCAAAGCCCTTCTTGCACCGGGACAGATCTTGCAATTGCAGCTGGTATCCGCCTCACCCCAGATTGAACTAAAAATTGTCTCCAACACCCCGCAGCAGTTTTTCGGCCGTTCTCTTACTCTGATCAGCGAAAATATTGACCTCACAGGTCTTTTCAAATCCCTTCAACAAGCCGGAACCTCAACTCTTGAGGGTATGAGCAAAGCCACCGTTCTGGAGGCTAAGGGCAACGATGTATTTATCCTTGATTTCGGAGGGAACCGAATTGCAGCCCAAACAAAGACTCTGCTTTCACCGGGACAGACTATACAATTACAGGTGGTAACTACATCACCGCAGATAGAACTGAAAATTTCCTCCAATTCCCAGCAACAACTTTCCGGTGGCTCTCTCACTCTTATCGGCGAAGACACTGACCTTGTCACCCTTTTAAAAACCTTTCAACAGATCGGCACCTTACCTCTCAACGACTTGACCCCTATAACCCAGCAAACGCTGGAAAGCTTTTTTTCTTATCAACAGAGCGACTTATCCGGAAAGGATGGCGGTCAAATCCTCAAATATCTCATAGACAGAACAGGCCTGACTCTGGAGCATTTACTTGCCAGTGGCGACAAGGAAAACGCTGTCAAGACGCTCAAGGCAGCCCTTCTCGAAATAGCACATGTTTTCAAGGAAGCAACAGGAATTGCAGACACTACGCATCGGATACTTGGCACCCTTGAAGTTTACCAAATGGCGCAACTTCATCTGGAGGATACTTCTAATTTCATTTTCCCTCTTCCCCTTCCATTTCTCAAGAATGGGTATTTGATAGTCGAAGACTATGGTCAACAGAAGGAAGATACGGAAAGCGGCATCAGTTCCCCTTTCCGTTTTTCACTCCACCTGACCATGGCGGAACTGGGCAATCTTAGAATCGATTTTCTCCAATATCAAGATGGATTATACATTCGATTTAATACTGATTCGAAGGAAAAATCTGATTTTGTGGAATCATTCAGCGCTGAATTAAAACAGGCTCTTTCCAACATTCCCCTTTTAGGACTCTCATTTTCAGATACAGCCGCTGACCCCACCGCTGAATTGATACAAAAACTTCTCCCGCAAGGATCATCCATGCTGGACACGAAAATATAACTATGGAAAAAGAAACCCTCCTTGAAAAAGCTGTCGCCATTCTCTACGATGACGGCAAGAATACGGCCCCCCAGGTCATTGCCAGCGGCAAAGGCCTTATCGCCAGGAAGATCATTGAAACAGCGAGAGAAGCGGGTATTCATATCCAGGAAGATCCGAACCTGGTCGAACTTCTGGCAAAGATCCCCATTGGAAAAGAGATCCCTGTCGAACTGTATCAGACCGTTGCTGAAATGCTGGCCTTTGTTTATCAGATCAACACTAAGTACAGAGAAAAAATGGAGAAGAAGGTTCCTTGATACAGGAGGTAATGATGAACGAGGACAACAACAAACTTTTCACACCTGTCACCATAAAAAATTTCACCTTCAAAAATCGTATCGGCGTCGCCCCGATGACAAGGATATCGGCCGATGAGGCATCTATTCCTCGCCAGGATGTTTTTGATTTTCTTGTTCGGCGCGCTGAAAATGGTGCGGGTCTCGTCTATACCGAGGCCATTGTCACTGATTATGAAAGCGCCCAGGGATATCCAAGGCAATCACGTATAACCACCCAGAAACAGATCGACGCCTGGGGAAAAGTAGCGGCAGAGATCAGAAAAAAGGGTGCTGTTTCCATTATGCAGCTCTTCCATTGCGGCAGGATGGCCTGGGAAGGGATCAATCCCGCAAACAGGGTTATCGCCCCCAGTCCCCTCTCTCCTCAGCAGGACAACCCGATGACCGGGGCGCCCTATCCCGTTCCTGAAGAAATGAGCGTGTTTGATATCAACCATGTCATCAACGGCTTTGTCGAAACGGCCCGAGGCGCAATGGCCGCTGGATTTGACGGGATTGAAATACATGGTGCCCACGGATATCTTATCAATCAGTTTCTGTCCTCCTACAGCAATAAACGAACAGATGCCTACGGCGGAGCATTGGAAAACAGGTTCCGCTTTGCCAGGGAGGTGATCCAGGCCGTTAAAGCAGTCATACCGGATGATCGCCTCCTCTTTTTCAGGATTTCCAACTGGGGCATCGCCGACATGTCCGTCTCGCTATTCTCAGGACCTGATGAATGGCAGGACCTGATCCGCATGCTTTCGGCACAACCCATCGATGCGCTTTCGGTCTCAACCTACAATTTTGCCGATACGGCCTTCGGTACGAACAGGAATATGGCCCAATTGACCCGAGAGGTAACAAACCTGCCTCTTCTTATCTGCGGCAAGATACACGACCGGAAGACCGCCGATCAGGCCGTTCTGGATGCCGACATTGCACTCAGCGCCAAATCAATGCTGCTGAATCCCAACCTTGTCGAGGAGATACGAGAAGGGAGGGACTTACCTCTGTATTCTGCGGAAGAGGCCAACAGGGCATACACAGGGGAAGAGTTGCCCTGATTTCATCTCTTTTTGAGATCAGAACAAAAAAGGGTTACAGTGAAAAACGCAGATCTGAGGTGGCATGCTGCGACCTATGCTTCAAAATCAGGCACTCCAATAGAAATCGTCAGCAAAGTGATTCTACGGCATGCAGATTTGTCCACAACACAGAGATACCTTGGCAAGGTGAATGATTCTGAAGCGATCAGGTGGATCGAGACTCTCTACGGGTAGGTCCACCTGAACAGG
Organism: uncultured delta proteobacterium; assembly: GCA_903901335.1. Taxonomy (GTDB): domain Bacteria; phylum Desulfobacterota; class Desulfobulbia; order Desulfobulbales; family Desulfocapsaceae; genus CAIUQR01. Next base: position 33,689 of record CAIUQR010000026.1, read on the forward strand.
CGAGGAAATTCCTCGCCCGTCAGAGCAATAGTAGACACATTAACATGAGGCACTTGCAAAATTTGTTTAGGTTCAGCGTGGCAATCCTAACCCGGATCAACAAATCAGGATTTTCTGCAGTATGCTGAAAGTGCTTATGACATACGGATTTAGAAGTTCAATCAAATTTTTAATTATGTTACCAATTTTATTGGAATTAACTTCATGCAATAAGCAATTTGCTCCATTTTTTGTTCCACTGGCAAAAGAGCAAACTTTGCCTGCTATCACTTGATTTTCCATATTCGTGATGAACGTTGGGGAAAGATAGTCCTGTACTGGAATATCATGACCTCCCCACCCCTGTTCTGCCGGGAGGATGACTCCCTGGAACAGGCATTGAGCACCATGCCTGAAAGCAGGGTGTATAGACTTTATGTTCACAACGCCATGGCGGAGGTATCCGGGGTTATTGCCTACAGCGAGCGTCTTGTCATTGACAAACTCTATCTGCGTCAATCCCCCTCATGGCTGTAGTCCTTGTACACCCCGCAGCATAAAATGATATCGCCTACCTTCTGCAGATACGTCGTCTTATGCTCCATCTCATTGGTTTCAGGGTTCAGATACATATAATCGACCCATCCGGAACC
>CAIUQR010000027.1 GCA_903901335.1 uncultured delta proteobacterium
CAGAATCGACGACTGGCGTGGTCGTCCTTCCCGGTGTCGTGTGTGGGCTTTGGTTGCATAGTACCTCCTCCTTGTGGAATTTGCGGAGGACTATGACAGATTACTGCGCAGGCTGGTAGATGCGGTTGTTCTGGCGGTTACTTTAAGTTTAACGGAAAGCGTCAAAGTGCCATCAAGACCCGCTTGTAATAAATCGGCCTCAATATATTCCATGTGTTGAGAGTCTGACAAGTGCTCAGCAGCTTTCCATACAGGAAAATATTTGCCCAGCTTAGCATACTTCTTCAGGTCAACTTTTTTCTCCGAAGCCATCGCTACATCACCTTATATCTTCCACGGAAAATTCAAATTGGGGGGCGCCTGGGTTACAACAAATCTGACGGTTCCATTTAACCAATGCAAGCCTATAAAATTTAACCAAAAGCGCATGTCCAGAAAAATATCCTGCTCATGATATATTACAGCTAAAATAAAACAAACAAAAGGAGACGGGATGCCCTGCAAAGAAAGTGCCTATGATCCAAATATTCGCCCATAAAAATGGTATATAAAATCTATTAAGATCTCAAGGCAAATAGTCAGGCAAATTAAACTACATCTTAGCCTTCATCAAACATTTTGCACTGCTATTCGGTTCTTTCGCGGACACCCAAGTAATTCCTCCTCGAATGAACCTGTAAGATGGAAGGATAGCCAAGAACAAACGGCAACAGGACGGCAACCAATACAGCTTAAAATGAAAAAGGGGTTAAGCCATTTCGGCTTAACCCCTTGATATCACTGGTGCGCCCGGCGCGATTCGAACGCGCGGCCTACGGATTAGAAGTCCGTTGCTCTATCCAGCTGAGCTACGGGCGCAGATGTCTTGATTTTGAAGACGACATAATAATCAAATCAGGGCAAAAAGCAACCGCATTCTTCCCTGTCATTCCTCTTCCCGGACCCGTTGCCAGATCGGCCCGTTTTCCGTGTCGATGACGACGATGCCCATCTTGGCCAGCTTTTCACGGGCGGCATCGGCGGCCTGCCAGTCCTTTTCGATTCTCGCTTTTTCTCTCAGTTGAATCAGAGAGTTAACCTCAGGAACAAGTGGGCATCCCTGCAGTCTGAAGACCTGCAGGACCTGATTCATCCGATTCAGACTCTCAAGGATATAATCCTTCTGGTCACGATCAAGGTGGTTGACCTGAAGGATCGGGTTCATCTTTTTAATGAACCTGTAGATCGCGCTCATCCCCTTGGAGACATTCAGGTCATCATCCATGGCCTCCAGAAACTGCTCCTGCATCGCCGAAACAAAGGCGGTTACCTCAGGGTGCGGTTTCCCGGGCGGCAGACAGAGCAGCTTGCAGGTAAACTCGTCCAGCCGCCGCAGCGCGGTCCGGACATTTTCCAGGCGTCTGAAGGAAAAGTTGATCGGTTTACGATAATGAACCGTCAGCAGCATGAAACGAATCTCTCGGGCCGTGAACCCCTTGGACAGGGCATCTCGCAAGGTCACGACGTTGCCATGATCGGTCGACATCATCTTGCCGTCGACCAGAACCAGTTCCGAATGCAGCCAGCAGCGGGCCAGAGGTTTTCCGGTCAGGGCCTCGGCAATCGCGATCTCATTCTCATGATGTGGAAAGATCAGATTCCGGCTGCTGGTATGGAGATCCAGTGTGGCGCCCAGGTGCCGGGTGGCCATGGCCGAACATTCCACATGCCAGCTGGGCCGAACATTGCCCCAGTCGCTTGTAAAAAAAATCCCCTTTTTCAACTCTGCCAGGGTTGAACGCTTCAGCAGGGTGAAATCACGGGGATTATCCTTTTCATAATTATCGAGATCGACGGTCTTGCCGAGCTGGATCTTGCTCAGATCGATGCCGGAGAGGCGGCCGTAATTTTTAAATTTTGAGATATCGAAATAGATGGAGCCGTGCTTTTCATAGGCGTAGCCCTTATGAATCAGTTCATGGGCAATTTCGATCATGTCCTGGACATTCTCCGAGGCCTTCGGATACCCTGTCGCCCGTTTTACCCCCAGGGCATCAATATCTTCTATAAAACTGGCTATATAACCTTCGGTGAACTCCCGCAGCGGCAGGCCTGCCTTCTCGGCTCCGGCGATGGTATTATCGTCAATGTCGGTGAAGTTCATATAGGACTCGACCGTCATTCCCTTGCTCTCAAGGTACCTGGTGATCAGATCGGAGACGACAAAGCGCCGGCAGAGCAGGAGATTGGCCGGCTCAAAGGCCGTCGGTCCGCAGGAATAGAAGGTGACATGCCCCTCTTTCTGAGGAACGAAGGGCTCCTTTTTCTTGGTCATCGTATTAAAAAAGCTCAATTCCGATTTCTTCTCACCGGTCTGGATCTTCTTGGAGAAAAGGGGGGTGCTCAAGTATCTCTCGCCCCCGTCGGGCAGGATGACCACGATCAGGGCTTCCTGCAGGCTACGAGCAAAATCAAGCGCGGCGGACATTGCCGCGCCGCTGCTCATCCCGACCAGCAAGCCTTCTTTGCGGGCCAGTTTCCTGGCCATGCTGAAGGCGTCCTCGTCCTCAATCCCCACGATGTGATCAGGTCTGTTTTTGTCAAATATCCCAGGCTTATAGGACTCCTTCATGTTCTTCAGTCCCTGAATCTTGTGGCCGAGATGCGGCTCAACCGCAATGACCTGCACATGGGGCTGGAATTCCTTGAACCAGGCGCACAGGCCCATCACCGTGCCGGAGGTCCCGAGTGTCGCGACGATATGGGTGACCTTGCCGTCGGTCTGTTGCCAGATCTCCGGCCCCGTCCCATAATAATGGGCCTTCCAGTTGGCCTCGTTATTGAATTGATCGGTAAGATAATAACGGTCCGGAAACTCCCTGGCCATCGCATAGGATTTTTCGATGGCCCCGTCGGTGGCCCGATTGGCCGGGGTGAGCAGGATTTCGGCACCATAGGCCTGCATGATCTTCCGGCGCTCTACAGATGCCGACTCAGGCATAACGAGCGTACATCGGTATCCCTTCGCCGCACAGACCATGGCGAGACCGATGCCGGTATTGCCGCTCGTTGCCTCAAGGACGATCTTTTCCTTGGTCAGCTCCCCGCTTTTTTCCCCCGCCTCGATCATCGACAGAGAGATCCGCTCTTTCACCGATCCGCCGGGATTTCTTGACTCGAGCTTTGCATAGACCTGCACGGAACCTGCGTCGATCAGACGGTTTATCCTGATAAGCGGGGTGTTGCCTATCGCTTCTAAGACATTGTTAAATAACATTTTATTCCAAACGTATTGTTTTTCCGGGATCAGTGCTGCCTTGATCATTCAGGGCGAGTTTTCAATTTTCTCAAAAAAGATCCAAACCGGCTTATGAGAATAATCGGTTCTGTGGTATGGTCAAGGTATTTTTCGCCCTTAATCGGCCATACGAGTAAAGCTATCCACGCCTGCAGGCCCTAGAGAGATACCAGAGCCGGATCAAGGCATCTCGGCTCTCTTTGTCCTCAATCAGACTGACCTGATGTTCGAAGGCCCTGAGCTCGGCTGGATCCACCGGGACAAACTGCACCTTATTTTTTTGTTTTTCCTGAGGTTCCTCTGCTTCTTTGGCCAGGGTAAATTTGACATCCTTCAGACGGGACATCCGAAGTGCCGCATTCAGGCTCTCGAGTATCTGTATCTTCTGGAATTGAAGTTGATGAATCCAGGAAGAATTGTCGACCTCGACCCAGAAGACATCCCGGACAATCTTCAACGGACGGGCATGCTGTGCCGTTGTCTTGTCGACGATATTTTCCCATTCCACAAACAGGGAATAAAGATCAAGCTGTTTTTCCCAGCCCTTATCGCGGATTATTCCGGGCAAGGCAGCAGCAAGGGATTCCTGTTTTTTTTCTTTGCCGTATTTTCTCATGACCGTGACAGTGTAAAACCATTTGCGTAGCAATTTCCAGCTCAATCAGCAAGAGAGCGAAAATTACTCTCCCCAAAAAACCAGACAACAAAAAAGCCCGCACACCTTGAAAAGTGCGCGGGCTTCATTTTTCTGAATGATCAGGTTGTACTATCAGAAAACGCGGAGATAATTCTCAAGTTCCCAATCGGTTACTGCGGTGCGGAAGCTATCCCACTCTTTTTCTTTGGCTTCGATATACTTTCCAAAGATGTGATTTCCGAGAGTGGATTTCGCAATCGGGTTGACCTTCAATTCTTCGAGCGCTTCTTTGAGACTTGCAGGCATAACGATGATACCAACCTCGTCCATCTGGGCAGAGGTCAGCTTAAAGATGTCTTTGTCGACGGATGCAGGAGGTGTCAGTTTATTTTTAACACCGTCAAGACCGGAGTTCAGCATCATTGCCATGGCCAGATACGGGTTGCAGGTCGGATCCGGACAACGAACTTCAGTTCGGGTGGACAAACCACGGGAAGCCGGGATACGAACCAGGGCGGAACGGTTTGAACCTGACCAAGCCGCATAAACAGGAGCCTCATAGCCGGGGACAAGCCGTTTGTAGGAGTTGACCAGAGGATTGGTAATTGCCGCAAACCCACGGGCATTCTTCAGGATACCGGCGATATAATAGTAAGCGATCGGAGAAAGCTGCATTGGTCCTTTTTCATCAAAGAAGGCATTGGTGCCATCCAGGTTGAAGAGGGACTGGTTGGTATGCATACCGGAACCGTTGATACCGAAGATCGGTTTCGGCATGAAGGTGGCATGCAGCCCATAGTTGGCAGCGATCGACTTGACAGCCCATCTGAAGGTAACGGTATTATCGGCACAGGTCAAGGCATCGGCATACTTGAAGTTGATCTCGTGCTGTCCTTCGGCAACCTCATGATGGGAGGCCTCGATTTCATACCCCATTTTCTCCAGGGTCTCAATGATCTCACGGCGGCAGTCATTGGCTGTATCTTCCGGATCCAGAGAGAAATAGCCGGCCACATCATTGGTGATAGTGGTAGGATTGCCTTCTTCATCCCGCTCGAAGAGGAAGAATTCAGCCTCGGTGCCGACATTCATGGTGTAGCCCATCTTCTTTGCTTCGGCCAGAACACGCTTCAGGTTGACCCGGGGGCAGCCCTCAAACGGGGACCCATCGGATTTATAGACATCGCAGATGATACGGGCAGCAGCGATACCGGCCTTATTCCGCCAGGGAAGGATGTTGAAGGTATTGTAATCGGGTTTGAGATACATATCGGATTCATTAATCCTGACAAAACCGTCGATGGACGATCCATCAAACATGATATCTCCATCCAGAGCCTTGCCGATCTGACTGCGCGGAATGGCAACGTTCTTCATCAATCCAAAAATATCAACAAACTGGAGGCGGAAATAGTGGATATTTTCCTCCTCGATGATCTTCATTATTTGGTCTCTGGTCATTTTTTCTATCTCCTTACACATTGTATTTAGAAAGAATTACAACTGTCCGGCTCGTTATACCATTTTCTGTAAATATTGCAATAATCATACTTTTCAGGATTTTGTCTATCAGCCACAAAACAAAAAGGCCGCCCCTCTTGCAAGGGACGGCCTTGGTTGCGTCTGAGACGTCTTTCAGACTTAACGGATGAACAACATTTCCTGGTAGGAGGGCAGCGGCCACAGATCGTCAGCCACCACGGACTCCAGGGCGTCGGCACAGCCTCGCACCGCCAGCATGGCAGGAAGCACCTTCTCGCACATGTACTTGGCGTGGGCCAGGGTATCGCCGCCCTCATGGGCTATGAGCTTCTCCAGCTTGTCCACCTCGGTCTGCATGGTCCGAAGCTGAGTGGTGACCTCCTCGAGGGTGGCCATCTTGAAGTCGTGGCCGATGACCTTGAGGCTGGCGCAGGTCTCGGCAAGCTGGCCCTGGTAGCGCATGGCGGCCGGGAAGATCACGGTGCGGGCCATGCGGATCACCAGGTTGGCCTCGGTGAGGATGGTCTTGACGTACTGCTCCAGGTAGATCTCCTGGCGGGACTTCAGCTCGGCTTCGGAAAGGACGCCGTACTTGGTGAAGAGGGCCACCACTTCCTTGCTGGTGAGCACCGGCAGGGCCTCGGGGGTGGTCTTCAGGTTGGGCAGACCACGCTTCTTGGCCTCTTTATGCCATGCCTCGGAGTAGCCGTCGCCATTGAAAACTATGGCACCGTGCTCCGTTATCATCTTCTGGAGCAGTTTCTGCACGCCTTCGTTGAACTGGGTTTTGTTCACTCTGCCCAACTTCTCCAATTCGGTCGCCACGTAATCGAGGGATTCAGCCATCATCGTGTTCAGGGCCACCTGGGCGCCGGCGATGGAGTGGGAGGAGCCCACGGCGCGGAACTCGAATCGGTTGCCGGTGAAGGCAAACGGGCTGGTGCGGTTGCGGTCGCCCGGATCCATGGGCAGCGGCGGCAATGTATCGACGCCGATATGCATGATTCCCTTGGTCTTGGATCCCTTGACCTCGCCCTTCTTGATCTGCTCAAACACATCAGTCAACTGCTCGCCCAGGTAGGCGCTCATGATGGCCGGCGGGGCCTCGTTGGCGCCCAGGCGATGGTCGTTGGAGGCGGAAGCCACGGTGGCGCGCAGTAGGGCAGAGTATTTATGCAGGGCGCGGATGGCGGCAGCACAGAATACCAGGAACTGGGCATTGGAATGGGGAGTGTCGCCCGGATCAAACAGGCTGCCCAACTCCGCGTTGCCCAAGGAGTAGTTGAGGTGCTTGCCCGAGCCGTTGATGCCGGCAAAGGGCTTCTCATGCAGCAGGCAGATCATGCCGTAGCGCTTGGCCACGGAGCGCAGGGTGGTCATGACCAGTTGGTTGTGGTCGGTGGCCAGGTTGCCCTGCTCGTAGATGGGGGCGATTTCGAACTGGGCTGGGGCCACTTCGTTGTGGCGGGTCTTGACCGGCACGCCCAGCTTGAAGAGCTCACGCTCGACTTCCATCATGAAGGAGAGCACACGGCGATTGATGACGCCAAAGTACTGGTCCTCGAACTCCTGACCCTTGGCGGAGGGCGCGCCGAACAGGGAACGGCCGGCGATGAGCAGGTCGGGACGGGAGAACACGAAGTTGCGGTCGACCAGGAAGTATTCCTGCTCGGGGCCGGCGAAAGAGCCGACGGGCAGCTTGGTGTTGACGCCGAAGAGATGGAGCACGCGCTTGGCCTGCTTGTTCAGGGCCTGCTGGGAGCGCAGCAGCGGGGTCTTCTTGTCGAGAGCCTCACCGGTCCAGGAGACGAAGGCGGTGGGGATGCAGAGGAAGGTGCCGTTGGGATTCTCGAGGATGTAGGCCGGGCTGGTGACGTCCCAGGCGGTATAGCCGCGGGCTTCGAAGGTGGCGCGCAGTCCGCCGGAGGGGAAGCTGGAAGCATCGGGCTCGCCCTGGATGAGCATCTTGCCGGAGAACTCGGCCATGGCGCCGCCCTCGCCGTCGGGAACAAGGAAGGCGTCGTGCTTTTCGGCGGTGAGGCCGGTCAGGGGGTAGAAGACATGGGTGAAGTGGGTAGCGCCCTTCTCGATGGCCCAGTCTTTCATGGCGTTGGCGACCACGTCGGCAAGGGAGGCGTCCAGTTTCTCGGCGAAGGCGATGGTGTTCTTCAACGACTTATAGACATGCTTGGGCAGACGTTCTTTCATGACCTTGTCGCTGAAGACGTTGGATCCAAATATGTCGGTAGGCTTGGTTTCACTGAAATTCAATGGGGAATGGGACGGTTTATAGTTGATGATTGCCGAAATGGCATTCAAACGGGCCTGGATTCCACTCATAGTGCACTCTCCATAATTTGGTTAAGGATGACGGTTGTTGCAGGTATGTAATTGCTAAATAAAATTAACTACAAAATTGTAAAACATACGACATGTTTTTTCAACCCCGAAATTGCAAAAAGCACAGTCAACTGATCCTTCACTTTGCTGCTTGTCGAAGTAACGGAGGCTGAGCTTATGCTCAGGGCCATTTCTGCAGGAAAAGAATTACCATCCGGTCAGAAGATCGGCATCTCAGATACCTGCCTGTGAAAAAATCAGCCTCGCCACTGACCTGTTGAACTAATTTCCTTTAGGTACCCCCCCCCCGCAAAGCCGGGGGGGTACCTAAAGGAAATTAAATCTTTATTACATGTTTGTTGTTTTTTAAAAAGCGCATTTGTATTCGGGGTACATCGGGATGATTGCAATATTATAATTCTTTCACCAAGTGATACTTGGTGAAATACCGTCCGGTTTATACCGGGCTACGTTTTGATTTATTTATCATTTTTACTTATCGAATACAACAGCCCCTGCGTCACCTCTTTCTTGAAGTCCTGGTCAACGATTTTTTGGTGCCGCATATCCAGGACGTAAAAGACATCTATTAACCGTTCCACCTCTGTGGCGATGAAGGCCTTATGGATATTGATCCCGAAATCCGCCAGCGTCTGGGTGATATGATAAAGCTCTCCCGGCCTGTCCGGAGCATAGACCTCTATCACGGTATAGGTATCGGAGCTCTCGTTATCGATGATCACCCTGGATACCTGGCTTCCCTGCAACTCCTTGCGGCGTCCGTAGGTTGAAGCCAGTTTCTGGTAGAGTCTGTGTCCAAGTCCCAGCCGATGATTGATGGCCAGGTCCAGGTCCTGGTTTAAGGCCAGCCAGTCCTTCTCCTTGAATTTCAGGCCATCCGTGGAGCGTACCTCGATCACATCGACCACCGTCGCATCACTCCAGGTGAATATCTGCGCATTCAGAACCGTCAGGTTGTGCAGTGCCAGTACCCCGCAGATCTTGGCCAAGAGGCCCGGCTGATCGGTGGAGACGACCAGCAGTGACCATTTGTCCTTCTTGTCTTTGGCAAAAATCAGGGACTTCTGCCTGATAACCCGATAGTGATCCCGATGGATCCGGACATGCTCGGCCACCGTTTCCGGGGCAAAACTCAGCAGGTAATCGGCAGACAGGTTTTCGATATCCATGCGGATATCTTCGTCCCCCCGCAGAAGATCGGCCACCTGTTCTCTCAGCCAGATGACACCCTCTTCCATCTGGCGATCGATTACACCCACCCCCCTATGGTCAAAATGGGCGAGTTCCAGATACGGATGAATACGCAGAAACATCTCCAGCATCAATGCCGCCTTCCAGTCGCTCCAGGCCGAAGGCCCGGTGGCCTTCGAATCGGCAATGGAGATCAGGTATAACATCGTCAGCCGATCGGCGGTACCTATCGTTTCGGCACAGCGTTTGATAAAACCGCCATCATTCAGATCGCGCCGCAGGGCATTTTCCGGTATAAAAAGATGATACCGGATCAGGAAACTCAAGGTTTCACACTCCACCTCGCCAAACCCGAGACGAGCCCCGACCTCCTTGATAAGTTCGGCGCCGATTACGGAGTGATCGCTGTGCACGCCCTTGCCGATATCATGAAATAAGGCGGCCACCATGAGTATCTGCGGGGAGGCCACAGCCTGAAAAATGCTGCTTTCCTCGGCAATCACCTTGTGCAGCTCGGCTACAACCTGCAATGAATGCCTGTCCACTGTGTAGATATGATAAATATCGTGCTGGGCGAGGGTTATAACTCTCCCGAATTCGGGAACATACGCAACAAGCAAGCCTGTTTCCAGCATCAACTCCAGGACATAGAGGACATCCTGGGAGTTTTCCAGGATATCCAAAAAGGCTTTGGACATCCGGGAAGAAATACGGACCTTGTCGTTAATCAGATCAAGGTTGGCCGTAATCGCCTTGCGGGCCCGATGATGGATAGGGGCTCCCATTCTCGCCGATGCCAGAAAAACCCGAATGAGCAGATAGGGCCGGGCCTGAAGGTCTTCATGAGTGGCAGTCAGGTTGATAAAGCCGTTTCTGAGTTCGATGCCCTTCTCAATGACCCGGTCACGGCCCTGTCCTTCGCCTTTACCGGCCAGGCCAAGCACCTCATCGACATGCTCGAAAAACATATCGGTAATAATGGCCACGGTCTGCAGGTGGGCATACATCTCCCGCATGAAGACCTCCACCCCCAGGAGTCCTTTCCGGGGTTTGTAGTCGAGGGCTACAGCCAATTCCTCCTGCTGTTCAAAATAGAGCTGGTCGTTTTTCCGCCGGCTTATATAGTGCAGCCTGTTCCTGATCCGGATAAGAGATTCCCAGGAATTGACAAAATCCGCCTGTTCCTGTTCCAGCAGAATACCTGCATTGACGATCCCGGTCAGCCCCTCCAGCCCGAAGACGACCTTCGCCGTCCAGAGCATGGCCTGGATATCCCGCAAGCCCCCTTTTCCCTCTTTGATATTGGGCTCCAGCAGGTAACTATGGCTGCCGAAGCGGGTACGTCGCTCATCCCGGAAGATCTTCATACTTCTGACGAATTCTTCCCTCTCACCTTCGACGAATTTTTCTTTATATCCGGATAAGAGCTCGAAAAAGAGGAGTTGAGACCCGCCTATCAGCCGCGCATCCAGCATGGCTACCCTGAAGAAAAAATCGTCGCCTGCATGCTGGAGAGACTCCTGTACGGTGCGCACACCATGACCGACATCAAGCCCCGTATCCCACAGAGGGTAGAGAACGGCATCCGTTATTTTTCCGACATCGGTTGCGATACCGGGACGATAAAGGATCATCAGGTCGATGTCGGAAAAGGGAAAAAGCTCCTGGCGTCCATACCCCCCGAGCGCCACCAGTGCCACCGACTCGGCGGCTCCGGCCACCTCCGTTGCCTGGAAACACTCCAGAATAAACTCGTCGACAAGTCTGCTGTGGCTGCGGAGCAGGGAATGACCGCTCAATCCCTGCTCCCACAGCGTCTCCAACGCTTCACGTTGCGCATGAAGTGGCGATCTCATACGCTCCCGTTAAATCGCATCGAGATCTTCTTCACCGGTCCGGACCCGGACAATCCGTTCAACCGGCAAGACAAAGATCTTGCCGTCACCGATCTTGCCGGTATTGGCGGCATTTCTGATCTTTTCCACGACCTGATCGACCATGTCGGCTCCGATCACAATTTCGATTTTCGTTTTCGGGATAAAATCGACAACATACTCGGCGCCACGGTAAATCTCGGTATGTCCTTTCTGGCGGCCGTATCCTTTAACCTCGGATACGGTCATGCCCTTTATGCCCATCTCATTCAGAGCGTCTTTCACTTCATCGAGCTTGAATGGTTTGATAATCGCTTCAATTTTTTTCATAGTCTTCCTCTTTTATGGTTCTTCCCCCGCTCGAGATGTCGATAGAAGGAACCTTAACCAACAGATTACAGGACAATTTCAGAACGCATGGCCGACCTCGTCATGCCGGGTCACGTCAGGTCCCTGAACCTCATCCTCAATTTCTACACGAAGACCAGCCACAGCGTCTACTGTTTTCAATATAATAAATGTTTCACGTCTAATTATTATATGCCGTCTCGGAATGCTCTGTTGAGTCCATACCGACAACCTCAGCCTCATCCGTGAGTCTGAGCCCGAGAACTGCATGAATACCTTTAAAAAGGAGCCAACTGACGACAAAGGTATATACACCTACGACACCAACACCTACCGCCTGCTTGACAATCTGGATAGAACTTCCGGCCAACAGCCCGTCAACCCCGTCCGGATTCACCGCCTTGGCGGCGAATATCCCTAAACACAGTGTTCCTATCGCCCCGCCGACACCATGAATCCCGACGACATCCAGGGAATCGTCGAGCCTGAAACGATTTTTGGCATTGACTGCCGTAAAACACACAATTCCTGCAATAACTCCTATCATGACTGCCGCATTCGGCCCGACAAAACCGGCTGCCGGTGTAACCGTCGCCAAGCCGGCAATCGCTCCCGATGCAGCACCGAGGGTTGTGGCCCTGCCCTGGGTGAACCATTCCATCACCACCCATGTTGCCATGGCCGCCATCCCGGCAAAATGGGTAGCGACAAAGGCGGTGGCGGCTACTTCGTTGGCGGCAAGTGCCGAACCTCCGTTGAAGCCGAACCAGCCGAACCAGAGCAATCCTGTCCCCAGCATGGTCATCGGCAGATTATGCGGCATGAAGCTGGTTTTGCCGTACCCTTTTCTGGGACCGATGGCCAGAACCCCGGCCAGGGCAGCCGCACCGCAGGTCACATGCACGACCAGGCCGCCTGCAAAATCAAGCACACCGATGCCGTCCGGTCCGAGCCAGCCCCCCTTGCCCCAGAGCCAATGGCAGACAGGATTGTAGACCAGGATCGCCCAAAGCAGCGAAAAAACCAGAAAGGGAACGAAGCGGACCCTTTCTGCCAATGCTCCGGTGATCAGCGCCGGTGTAATGATCGCGAACATACACTGGTAGACCATAAATACCGTCTGCGGGATAGTTGTGGCATAATCCGGACTTGGCGCATTTGTAACTCCATGCAGGGCAAACCAGGATAAGTTGCCGATAAAACCGCCGACATCAGGCCCGAAGGACATGGAATATCCGAGGTATACCCACTCGATGGATATCAACGCGATCATGAACAGACTCTGCATGATCGTTCCAAGCACATTCTTGCCGCGCACCATTCCACCGTAAAACAGAGCCAGTCCCGGGGTCATCAGCAAGACAAGCCCTGCCGCCGCCAGAACAAACGCTGTATCCGCCTTGTTCATTTGTGTTCTCCTCTTTTCTTTTTAAAGCCGGAACCGGGTCTCCCAACCACCTCCGACCACATACCCAGCGACGAACATATTTTAACATTTTCGTCACTAGTTCAAATTAAAGGATTTCGAGGATAACACAAACGACATATATTTCAATAGTAACAATTTTCATTTCAAAGAATGTGCCATTCGCATATATTTATTTTAAGGGCTTATATTGTTTCATTTAATGGAAAATATCGTTCAAACTCAGGCCTCAATAAATAACATATTTGTAACAAAAAAATCATTTGATGGCATTTTTGTCATGCTTTGTCCGACGGAAGAGAGAGTCGGTGGGTGGATTAGAGTGCCCCCGTTATCGACGGATCGGAGTATCAGGACAAGGACCTTTTCCTCCAAAGCGCATATTTACATTTGCCTTCTGCCGCAGTATCTTGCGGCAGAAATGAGCCGCAAGATTTACAGATGATCTCACACTTGTGTATCTTTTTCGGAAGAAAATGAAAATAACTAACCAGCATTATAGAACAATATGGCCTGACCCGGACCTGCCGGCAGCAGTCTGTATTATCGATCAGCGTCAGCTGCCGCACAGATTTGTCATAGAAAGGCTCACGGATCTGGAGCAGACACGTATCGCTATCAAGGAAATGCATGTCAGAGGGGCCGGGTTGATCGGCGCCACAGCCGGATTCGGTATGTTCCTGGCTGCCATCCATGCCTCGGAAAAGAACTTCGACCAGGAGATGGAAGAAGCAGGACAAAGACTCTTCGGCAGTCGGCCGACAGCCAGAAACCTGGGCTGGGCGGTTGACCGAGTCCTTGAGGCCATTCGGCAGAAACAGACCCCCGTGGAAAAAAGGCAAGAGGCCTTTCGGGTAGCCTGTGCAATAGCCGACGAAGATGCGGAATTCTGCCGCAGGATCGGCCTGCATGGGCTTGGGATTATCGAGGAAATCGGCAGGAAAAAGAAGGGCAGTCCGGTCAATATCCTGACCCATTGCAATGCCGGCTGGCTGGCCTTTGTCGATTTCGGCAGCGCCACAGCACCGATCTACGCGGCTCGGGATGCCGGGATACCTGTACATATCTGGGTTGATGAAACCCGGCCCTGGAATCAGGGATCGAGACTTACGGCCTGGGAACTGCAGCAGGAAAACATCCCGAACACCCTGATCACCGACAACGCCGGCGGCCACCTGATGCAACGAGGTGATGTTGATCTGGTTATTGTCGGAACCGATCGCACCACCCGGACCGGAGATGTCGCCAACAAAATCGGCACATACCTGAAGGCATTGGCGGCGCGGGACAACAACATTCCGTTTTATGTAGCCCTGCCGTCCTCGACCTTCGACTGGGACCTGGAGTGCGGCAGCGATATCCCGATCGAAGAGCGTGAAGGCACGGAGATCACCACCGCAACCGGGATGACGGCAGACGGCAGGATGGAAACGGTACACCTCGCCGCACCGGGAACCAGGGCCGCCAATTACAGCTTTGACGTGACACCGGCCAGGCTGATTACCGGTCTGATCACCGAGAGAGGAGTTGTTGCAGCCGAAAAAGAGGCGATCCGGAAGATGTTTCCTGATCGCTGTTGATATCAGATCTTCTCCCGTCCATAATCGTCATCGAAACGGACGATATCATCTTCGCCCAGATAACTGCCGATCTGAACCTCAATGAGCTCCAACGGAATCACCCCCGGGTTCTCCAGTCTGTGCTTATCGCCGGCTTTAATATAGGTGGATTGATTTTCATATATCAACGAGACGGTCTCGCCATTGGTTATCCTGGCGGTACCGGTGACAACCACCCAATGTTCGTGCCGGTGATGATGCATCTGCAAGGAGAGTTTCTGCCCCGGGTTGACGGTAATGCGCTTCATCTGGTAGCGCGGCTGCTCTTCAAGGACGGTGTAGCTGCCCCAGGGGCGATACACGGTCCGGTGAAAACGGAACTCTTTTCTCCCCTGTTTTTTCAGCTCTTCGACAACCTTTTTCACTTCCTGCGACCGGGACAGTGGGGCGACAAGCACAGCATCGGCAGTCTCCACGACCAGGGTCTCCTCCAGGCCGACCGTGGCCACCAGCCTGTCCTCCGACCTGATCAGGCAGTTTTTGGTATCCTTCACAATCAGGCTGTCCGGCGTACCTTGCAGGATATTACCGTCAGCATCCTTTTCCAGGACGTCCCACAGGGACTGCCAGGAGCCGATATCGCTCCAGCCGAGATCAGCAGCGACTACGGCAGCCTTCGAGGTCTTTTCCATCAATGCGTAGTCAATGGAATCACTTGGGCATTTCGACATGGCCTCGTTGTCGAGACGAAAAAACCGCCCGTCCCTTTTGCCTTCGCCTGCAGCCTCAGCCATACACGAAAGGATCTCGGGGGCATGTTTTTCCATCTCCAGCCGAAAGGTCTTGATTGAAAACGCGAACATCCCGCTGTTCCAGAAATAGTTCCCTTTTTCCAAATATTCCTTTGCCGTTGCCAGATCAGGTTTCTCCTTGAACGAGAGAACGGTATTGCCGTCCCCCCGCTCGATATATCCATAGCCCGTCTCGGCATGTCCGGGTTCGATACCGAAGGTGACAACCAGTCCGTCCATTGCCAGTTTTGCAGCTTTCTTGATAGCCTTATGGAATTGCTGCACGTTCTTTACCAGATGATCGGCGGGAAGGATGAGCACAACCGTATCATCACCGCCATTGGCAACAATATACTCGATTGCCCCGGCGACGGCCGGCGCAGTATTTCTGCCCAGGGGTTCAAGGAGAATGGTATAGTCCTTTGCCACATGCAGTTCATCGATCTGGCTCTTGGTGATAAACCTGTGCTCTTCGCCGACGACAACAATCGGGGGCAGCATTTCCGGCAACCGGGCCACCCGCAGGACGGTTGTCTGCAGCAGCGACGTTGCATCGGTCAGTTGCAGAAGCTGCTTTGGATAGAGTTCCCGCGATAAGGGCCAGAGCCTGGAGCCGGTTCCGCCCGCCAAGATTACTGGTTGGATTTTCTGCACTGCTTGCCTCTTTGGGTGGTAAGGGAATGGTGGGGTTTTACTTGATCAACGCCAGAATTTCCCGGGTTTTTTCCTGCAGCAACCCCACATCGCCACGGGTTTCCACATTCAGCCTGAGCAAGGCTTCGGTGTTTGATTTTCTCACATTAAACCGATACTCCGGAAAAGCAATACTCAGTCCGTCGGTAAAGTCTTTTTCTCCTCCGGCGTAGACCTCTTCGATATGGGCAATCACCCGGTCGGGATCTGCGACCCGGCTGTTTATCTCACCGGAAACGGGGAAGGCTGCAATCCGTTCAGCCACCAGTTGCGACAAGGGCATCCCGCATCTGCTCAGCAACGCGCTCACCAGCAGCCAGGGGACCATCCCGGAATCGCAATAACCGAAGGCCCGGAAATAATGGTGGGCCGACATCTCTCCGCCATAGACGGCATCCTCCTGCCGCATCCGGGCCTTGATGAAGGCATGCCCGGTTTTGGTCATGACCGGGACCCCGCCCGCGGCCCCGACCAGATCCTGCGTGTTCCAGATCAGGCGGGGGTCGTGAAGGATTTTTCCGCCCGGTTCTTTACGCAGGAGTTCCATGGCGAGCAGGCCGACCAGATAATACCCCTCGATGAAATTCCCCTGTTCGTCCCAGAAAAAGCAGCGGTCAAAATCACCGTCCCAGGCTACCCCAAAATCCGCCCCACGCTCACGCACCAGGCGAGATGTTTCTTCGCGCTTGTCGGGGAGCAGGGGATTGGGCACTCCGTTCGGAAAGGTCCCATCCGGCTCATGATGGAGTTTTACCAACTGGAAAGGCAGCTTGTCTTCCAGAAGATCGACAATCGGACCGGCGCAGCCGTTACCGCTGTTGACCACAATCTTTAAAGGCCTCAGATCGGCCGATTGCACATAACCAAGCAGGTGCTCAATGTACCTGTCCTTCCCGGAAATTGTGGTTTGTCTCCCCCTCTTGGCGGCCATCCCAGGCAGGTTGCCTGCAGCTACCAGATCCGCCATCGCAAAGAGACCGGAATCACCGGAGACCGGGCGGGCGCCTTTGACGACAATCTTCATACCGTTATAATCCGCCGGGTTATGACTGGCGGTGACCATCACACCCCCGTCCACGCCTTGATCTTCAAGGCTGAATGCAGCATGATAGATTTCCTCGGTACCGCAGAGACCGAGACTGACAACATCCACCCCCATATCGATAAGGCCCGCAGTCAGGGCCGCGCTGATCTCCGGGCTGCTCAGCCTGATGTCATAGCCGATCACGACCTTTTTGACAGAAAAAACAGCGGCAAAGGACCTGCCGATATCGCCTGCCAACCGGGGGTTAAGCTCGGCAGGTACCCTGCCGCGGATATCGTAAGCCTTGAAACATGCCGGTCTCTTAGAGTCCATTTTTCCTTTTTCCTTTTTTAATCCTGCCTGTTCTATTCAGATGATCCGTATGCCCTGCATCCTCGTCCCTTTAATCACCATAGCTGAACTCATCGATCAAACAAAGGATACTGTCTTTCAATGCCGGTGAGATATCGTAGAGCTGGAAACCCGCTACATAGAAGTCAGGATTTGTGTCTTTCCTGCACCAGCGGCTTATCGCATTGAAGATGATCTCCCCCTTATCGACCAACTCATGGGGAAGTCGCATCCGCAACTTGTAGTCTTCATTAACCGGGATCGGGAAATCACTTAAGAGCATGATGCCATTAGATGAGATATTGACGAGATGGCCGATAACCTTACTTCCCAGGCCGTCAAAAACCCGCAGATAAAAGACCAGATACTTCCGTTCCACCTGACGGTTTTCCCTGTGTATTTTTCCGGGTTGATCATCAATCATGGTCGCCTCTCCTTATTCCAGTCTGATCAGTCGTACATCCCCAACCGCCCCCAGAACATCACCGCAGATAACGACAACTCCACTGATTCCGGCAATCTCTTTGGCCTTTTCCAAGGCACTGTTGATACCGGCCTTGCCCCCGTTCACCCCCCCGACCTCGTTTCCGATACAGGTCGCCACGGCATCGGCAAGCCCTGCGGACCCGGCCACCACCGTCACCGAATCCGCCTTGCCAAGGCTCAGACTATGCCCCACCGTTCCCGAAGAGGTGCAGATACCGCAGGGCATCTGCGCGGCAGAAATGAGGACCCCGACCTTATTACTCAATACCGACTGTCCGGCAAATATCGCTATCGTGCAATCTTTCTGCCGGTGCAGATATATATCTCCTCCATTTTCCACGATAATTTCAGCAACACCCTCCTCCACTAATTTTTTCCCGACGAAAGCGGCGATACTTCCTGCAACCGCTGCCATCGGCCCGACACCAGCCGCCTCTGCTGCCTCGAGCATATCACGGACGACGGGAGGGGCCAGATTATCCAGGGGCATCGGCACAAGTGTTGCATAAAAATCAGGATGACGTACAATATACTCTTCGATCTGCAGTCGATACTGCAGGACCAGCTCGGAGGCCCTTTTCGTTACGTCCCTGTCGGCCTGGATATGCAGGTCGGTCTCTTTGATCTGCACCAGGGAAGAGACGAGATCACCCTGCTCCGCCGAGCGACGGTATGTGCGCTCCTGATAGGATTCCGGCTTTTTTCTTCTTCGATCTGGTTTCATGAACTGCGGCATCTCGCGATGAAACGTGGATAAATAACCATCAGGCGAGGCCTATGAATGGTGACTTCGTAATACTTTGATTTTTTTATATTACAACAGAATATGGACCATTATCAAGAGATTGTCCTTCTTTTCACAAGATATCCGGAGCCCGGCCTCAGCAAGACCAGGCTGATCCCGGTACTGGGAGGCCAGGGGGCAGCCGACCTGCAGAGGCGGATGACGGAACGGATAGTGGCCCGGATTTCCTGCCTTGCCGCCCGCTCCCCGCTCATCCTTGAAATCCACTATGACGGCGGGAGCTTACCGCTGATGCGTGCCTGGCTCGGAAGTTCTCCAATATATGAACAGCAGATCGACGGGGATCTGGGCGCCCGGATGGCCCATGCCATCGCCGTTCATCTCCACCCCAAAACGGCGATTCTCCTCACCGGCTCGGACTGCCCGGAGATCACCACCCGGATTCTTGCCGAGGCCTTGCAGGCCTTGAGAAATGACGAAATGGTCATAGGTCCCGCCTGCGACGGCGGCTATTACCTGATCGGCGTAAACGGTACCCTTGGAGCGGATGTTGTGTCCTCTCTCTTCGCCGATATCCCGTGGGGCTCGACTACCGTCTTTGCCGATACCATGGCCAAAGCGAAGCTCCATCAACTCAGCTGTCACATCCTCCCGAAACTCCATGACATCGACCGACCTGAAGACCTCGGATATATCAATCATCATCCCGACGCTGAATGAAGAGCAAAACATCGGCGCCATTGCGGACACCCTGCAGGGCAGGGCAGGTGAGATCATCATCGTCGACGGCGGCAGTAGCGACAGGACGGTTCTCTTTGCCCGGAAAAGGGGGATACGTGTCGAACACAGCGCTGCCGGCCGGGCGACCCAGCTCAATCACGGGGCGGCCTGCGCCGGCGGCTCGGTACTGCTGTTCCTCCATGCCGACACCCGACTGCCGGAGAATTTTGCAGAGCCGCTCCTGCAGACCCTGGGCAGAAGGGACGTGATTGCAGGCGCCTTCAGCCTTGCCATCCGGGATGCAGGCCCGGCGCTCCGTTTCATCGCTCTCTGCGCCACTGTCCGCTCCCGCTGCCTGCAACTCCCGTACGGCGACCAGGCCATCTTCATCAAAAGGGAACAGTTTGTCCGCCTCGGCGGATTCCCGCAGGTCCCGATCATGGAAGACTTTCTGCTCATCAGGAAGGCAAAGACCCTCGGAAGGGTCCACACTGTCCCCGAGCGGGTGACGACATCGGCGAGAAGATGGCAGCGGTTGGGAGTGGTGCGCACGACACTGATCAATCAGATGATTATTCTGGGCTTTGTGTTGCGTATTTCTCCGGAACGGCTTGCCGCATTGTACCGGAGATGATCATTCGGACGGGGGCTTTTCCGGAGACGACTTCTGTGGGGGAACTTTTTCCGCTGCAGCCTTATCTGCCGGGGCCTTCTCTTTGGGCGGAGTATCAAAGAATTCCTTCACATCCTGAGTGGAAATTGCTGCTTTCTGCTGGGTCAGGGCTTTTTTCACATCTTCATCTTTGATCAGATCCCTGGCAAAAATTGCAGTCTTGTTCAGGGCGTTGCAGGTCCGGCAGGCAGTGAGCATCTTGTTTTCCGGGGGAATCACCAAGGTCAGGGCAATATGAACAATGATGATAAGCAGAAGGGCCTTGGCACCACCCAGTATTCCTCCCAGTATCTTGTCGAACCAGCTGGTGACGGTAAGCTGCATCACATAAGTGAGCCCCTTCCCGGCAAGTGTCACGGCCACATAGGTGGCCACGAAAAGGATCACGTAGGAGGCAAAAAAGACAACCTTGGGGTTAGTTGATATCTCTTTCAAAAAAGGAGATATTCTGTCATGATATTGACCGGCGACGATATAGCCCAGATAGAGTGCCAGAAGACCGGTGACCTGCTTTAGAAAGCCAAGCCAGATACCCCGGAGAATCAATAATGCAAAGAGAACAAGAACAACCAGATCATATCCCGTCAGACCGACACCGGTATGCATAGCAGCTCCTTTTTTTCGATATGGACTACTTCAACCTTTCTTCCTTCGATGAAAAGGTTAGCAGGAACGATTGAAACTGCAAGGTTTTTTTAGGCATGTCTTATACGAATCCCTTTTCTTCACACACCATCAAAGCGTCAGCGACGATTTTGGCATACATCAAAGCGGCAGGCAGGCAGGCCTGCTCCGATCCTGTTCTCCTTGATCTGTCAGCCCTGGAAGCGGACTTGAACGAAATGCACTGTAACGCCTGGCTGAGCGAGCAGGAAAGGGGACTCTACCATCGTTTCAAACTGGAAAAACGCAAAAAAGAATGGCTTGCCGGACGCATCTGTGCCAAGATCGCCCTTGAAAATTATTTCCTCACCCATTGCCGGGGGCAAAAGATACCGGCAGGCCCCGAAGTAACGATTGCCGCCTCCAAATCCGGCCGTCCCTTTGCCACCTGGAACGGCGGCGAGCGATTACACCAAGGGCCGGACATCTCAATCTCGCACAGCGGCAACCTGGCACTTGCCCTGGCCGCACAGACCTGTTGCGGCGTCGATATCCAGAAGACCACTGACACCCTTGTCCGCGTCAAAGAACGCTTCTGTACGACCCCGGAAGAGCGTCTTCTGTTATCGACGGTGCAGAAAATCGATCCACGCATACACCTGGCCCTGCTCTGGGCCGCCAAGGAAGCCGCCCAGAAGGCGCTGAGTCTTTCCGTTATGCCCGGCTTCCTCGATCTCGTCCTGGTTCGTATCGAACAAATCGGTCATAAAGAGCTGCTCTTTATTTTCAGGAGGCAAGGACGTCAGACACCTCTCCCTTCGGAGATTCTGGTGGTTACAACGTGTTATCAAACCTATGGACTCGGGATCTGTATCCCGTAAGAAACAGTAGCCTATGCCTGAATTACCTGAGATTGAAGTCATCCGCCGGGGTCTGCAGCTCCACCTTCCAGATCGCCGGATCGAGGCTGTCTTTTATAATGGCAAGAAGCTGCGTCACCCTGTCCCGCTCGAACCCATGCAGAAACTCCTTATCGGCGGGAAGATCAGCAAGGTCTGCAGACGGGCCAAGTTTCTTCTCGTTCATATCGACAATGACGCTGTTCTTGTCATCCACCTGGGGATGACCGGCAGGCTTGGCCTCTTCCCTGAAGGTTCAGCCCTTGCCCCCCATGACCATCTCCGCTGGCGGCTCGACGGCGGCCTGGAGCTGCGCCTGCACGATGCGAGGCGATTCGGCTCCGTCCGGCTCCTGACAGCCGGCGAGGCCATGGATATCGAGACGACCCTTTTTAAGAGCATAGGCCCCGAACCGTTCAGCGATGCCTGTTCCCCCGCTTATCTTTTTGCTCAGGCTGAAAAAAGAAAACAGCCGATCAAGACCTTTCTGATGGATATGAAGATCGTCGCCGGTATCGGCAATATCTATGCTAATGAATGTCTTTTCAACACCGGTATCAATCCGGCACGCCCGGCAGGAGGTCTGAGTTTGCACGATTGGCAGCGGCTGCTCCCGGAACTTCGCGCCATCCTGCAGCATGCCATCGACTGCGGCGGGTCAACCATCAGTGACTACTTGAACGCCGGCGGCAAACCCGGCTATTTTCAGATCCATTTCAAGGTGTACGGCAAAAAAGGCGAGCCCTGTCAGGAATGCGGGACACCGATCGGCATGGTCCGGCTCGGTGGCAGGGCAAGCTATTTCTGTCCCGCATGCCAGAAAAAGTGAGAGGGTCAATCGCTCCACTGACAGTTTCCGAAGGGCGGATTGACAAGGTGCACCTCGACCATCTCTCCCTTTTTGAAGCTTCGCCGGTGGCCGGGGAAGAGGATATAACATCCGGCAACCTCGGTTTTGCCGGCAAGACGGACCGAGTTCCTGTCCGTCAGCACCCCTCCCTTTAAATTCGGCACGCCCTTTTCCTTTAACAGGACGGCCTCCTGCAGAGAGGCCTTGATCCTTTGCGACCCGGATTTTTTCATGCCCTGCAGAAGAAAAAGGGCCGGAGCCACCAGCTCGTTAAAGAGGACGCCTACGGCAGGAGGCGGCCCGGGCAGACCGAAGAAGAGCGCGTTGCCAAGCATCCCGAAAAGCGTCGCCTTTCCCGGCCGGACATGGAGAGAGCGATAGATGATTTCCCCCCCCGCGCCCACAAAGGCCTCCTCCAGCAGGTCGTATCGGCCGGGCCCCATGCCACCGGTGCTGACGATCACGTCGGTTGCATCGCGATCAATCCGGCCCAGCGCAACGGCCAGATTCCCCAGGGTATCGGCAACCGTGCCGAGATACCGGGGTAACCCGCCGGATAAGCGGATCAACCCGTGCAGCAGATAACGATTCCCGGAGACTTTCAATCCGTCCTCCTCCTCCAGAGGAGAGGCAACCAGTTCGCTGCCGGTGCAGAAAAAGGCAACCCCGGGCCTGCGGTGGACCAGAATCCGGGAGTGCCCGGTTGCCGCCAGCAGGACCAGGTGGTCCGGCAGAATCGGCGTCCCGGCTGAGACCACCACCTTGCCTTTAACCAGTTCGCTGCCTCTTCTGCGGATAAAGGTCTCTCTTCGATGCAGCACTGCGTCCGGGGCCGACAGTATTCCGTCCCGTTCATGGCAGTCTTCCTGCGGGATCACCCGTAAGCCGCGGGCGGGGATCAGCCCTCCGGTCATGATCCGGCAGGCAGTTCCAAGGCTCAGTGGGCGTTTGTCGGTTGTGCCCGCCCGGATTTCGCCTTCGATCCTGAAGTTGCAGCTCCCCTCCGTATGGATACTGCCATCTCCGGATATCACGAATCCGTCCCGGGTCGATTGATCATATCCCGGCTGTGGTTTTAAGGCCCGCAAGGATTTTACAGGCAGCCGTAACAAGGCGTCTTCCGGGGCAACACTCTCGCCTTCCGTCGGTCGGATCTGTGCGGCGATGATTTTCTGGGCGGCAGCAAGATCCAGCCCCTTCGGCAATTTTTTTTCCATCATCGGCAATGAATCTCCCCGTATCCTCATGAACTGCATGAAAGCATGGAACAACCGGCCCTGTTGCGGGCCCAGTCCGGACGCTTCCGGGCATACTCCTCCCTTTCCGGCTGTTCATCATAGGGATGCCTGAGCAGATCCAGTAATTTCCGGATCAGCGTATAGTCCCCCTGTGCGGCCTTGTCGATGGCCATTTGGGCAAGATAATTGCGCAGGACGTATTTGGGATTGATCCGGTTCATCCGATTCCGCCGTTCTCTTTCAGGAAGACCGTTCTTCTGCAGGCGTTCTCTGTATTTCCCTAGCCAGGCCCCAAGCCGTGATCGGGAGTCAGCCGTCAAAGGGGTATAACAGGCCTCGGACAAAAAGGCCGGAACCTCCTCCGGATCCGGGAGAGCTCCGGAGGACTCCAGCTGAGAAAGGTTGCGGAAAAACAGGGTCATATCGATCTCCAAAGCCTGCAGAATTGCAAATAGTTCATGAACAAGATCATCGTCAATCTTGGCTTCAAAGGCAGCAAGCCCCAACTTTCCGGCAACCATCGTCTGCCATCCCTGCTGAAAGCCCTGGGTATACACGCCCAGCGCCTCCTGCAATGGTTCGACTTTACCGATCAGCGGATAAAGAGCGTTGGCCAGCTGGACCAGATTCCACTGGGCGATATGCGGCTGGTTGCCGAAACAGTAGCGGCGGCCGGTCGCATCCGTGGTGTTCGGTGTCCAGCCCGGATCGAAATCCTCCAGCCAGCCATAGGGGCCATAATCGATGGTCAACCCCAGTATCGACATATTATCAGTGTTCATGACCCCGTGGACAAAACCGACCCGCATCCAATGGACGATCATCTCGGCCGTTCTCCGGCAGACCTCGGTAAACCACCTGAGAGTAAGATCGTGTGTCGACCCGTCCAGCTCAGGAAAATCAGTCCGGATCGTATAATCCACCAGCCGTTGCAACAATCCGGTATCGCCGCGGGCGGCAAGTATCTCGAAATTGCCGAACCGGATAAAGGAAGGCGAGACCCGGCAGACGACCGCCCCCGGCTCCTCCTTGGGATGGCCGTCATAGAACATATCCCGCAGGACGGATTCGCCGGTCAGAATCAGACTGAGCGCCCTTGTGGTCGGGATGCCCAGATGAAACATCGCCTCACTGCAGAGAAATTCCCGCACCGAGGAACGCAACACGGCCAGGCCATCGGCGGTGCGCGAATAGGGTGTAGGGCCCGCCCCTTTCAGTTGGAGCACCAGGCGCTGTCCCTTGCGGTTCACGACCTCGCCCAGATTGATCGCTCGGCCGTCACCGAGCTGTCCGGCCCAGTTGCCGAACTGGTGACCGCCGTAACACATGGCAAAGGGCTGCATCCCGGGAATCAGGCTGTTGCCGGCAAAGACCTCAATAAACTGACGGGACCTGCAGACTTCTTCCGACAGGTCCAGCAAGGCGGCCACCTCCTGAGAACTGGCGACTAGAGTAGGTGCCGTGACCCTGGTCGGTGCGACAAGCGAATAACAGGCCTCTGTCACCTGGCGGCGATTGTTTTCGGTCAGCGGATCGGCAGGCAGCTCACGAACAAAGCGATTATCGAACTGCAATGACGACAGATTCCCGGTATGTATCTGCATGTTCATACTCAAGGCTCCCTCCTTTTCTTCCACTCTAAGCATACTACAACATTGCAGCAAGAGAGGCCCGTCATCCACAGCGGGGTTTCTTACGATATCAGGTAAGTCGGGGTAACAATTATGGCAGTAACTAAAGGTGCTGTAATCCGATTTTTTTGTACGGTATTGATAAAAAAGCAATTTCGAGCTGAAATTCGATATAAAAAATATCTCGTAAGGGGAATTTCTCTGGAGCCCTTTAAAATACAAAGCAGAGTCAAAAATCAACACTTCGATGCCCCGTCAGTGAAAAATATTTTATTGACTTCTAAAAATCAATCTGCTAGGAAGATCCTTGAGTCAGGAAATGTCAGGCATAATCGTTCTGTTTTTTTGATGTGCCTGTCTTTAAGCAAAATTTTTTGGAGTTTAAAATACAGAACGCTCTGCATGGGGGTTGAAAAATGATAAATGGAACTGTTATATTTCTACGGAGAAATTGGCCCCTGTTGCTTCCATGTCTGATCTGTATTCTTCTCCTCCACCCCTTATCCGCCTCGGCCGCATCCGTCACCTACCAGTATGATGCCCGGCACAGATTGACCGGTGCCGCCTATGACAGTGGAGTCACTATCGGCTACACCTATGATGCTGCCGGAAACCGATTGACGGAGGCGATTACTGCACCTGCTGCCGCTGCTTCTCCAAGTGCCGAGGCGGCCGTCACTGCACTCAATACGACAGTGGATACAAACAACACATCCGGCAGCGCCCCTGCGAAGAGCCCTTCCCAACTGAACAGTATTGAAAACACAAGTTCCGGATCCACCGGGTCCGCTGCCCTTAAGGCGGCTGGATCACAGAACGGCAGCAAAATCGTGACCGCAAACGCTACGGAAGGTGCTGCCAACAAGGCCGCAGTCCCGGACACTATCGTCTATGAAGACGCCAAAGACGGCAACACCACCCGCTGGGCGGTCTCCGACGGTCCGGCAAGGGCCTATATCAACAACGTCTATGCCGCCGACAGGGAAAGCCGGGTCATTGAATTGACCGGCAATGGCCTGTTGAACAGTTTCCGCCTGCTCAAGAATGACGGTACCACCTGGAACGATACCGATCACAAGATCATCCAGTGGAGCATGAAATACTCCGATGACTTCGTCGTTTCGGTTGCGGCCAAGACCACCAGCGGTCTGCGTTATATCTCCTTTACCCCTCAAGAGAAAGACGCCCTCGGCAACGGCACCGACGTCTTCCATGGCCTCGGAGCCGACAGCAAGGACGGGCAATGGCATACCTATATTATCGATCTGGGCTATGAACTGCATGAAGCGCAACCGAATGCAACCATCCTGTCGCTGCTCGGCTTCTATGTGAGAGGCAGCGGCCAGGTCGTAGATATTGAGACCCAGAAGCAAGTCCCCGCCAATCTGGATTCCAACGGGAACGGTATTCCCGATGTCCAGGAAATGAAGGCGGGGACCAATCCGTATCGGAAGCATTAGGATAGGGCAAGAACGAACTTTGAATTATTGAGAATTCTATATCTGCACATGGCGGGCTAACATTCAGTCTACAGAAGAGGTTTAAGATTATGATTTGCAGACTATTTAGAGAATATTGTTTGAGCGTCTTTTTTTATTCTCTCATATTACAAACTATGCTACTGACGCCACCTGCATTTGGATGTTGTAATCTCACAGTTACCTCACCCATGAATGGAGATGTTATCAGTACTGAATTTGTAACAATAAAAGGGTCTGTTGCTTCCTCACCTTATCCTCAAAATGAAGAATGGGAAAGAGCTTTTACTACAAGTTTGGAGCTCCGAACTTATGCTGGGGGAAACGACTGGGGTGGCGAAGTTTTGGGCTGGGATGGTTGGTGGACATTTTCAGTGGAAGAAACGAATAGGATTTTACAAGCAGGCGAGTTGACATTTAAGCCTCCTGGACCGGGAGGATATAGACTGATACTTGCAAGCTACTCAATGGCTTGCGTCAGAGATGATGCTTGTACGCTGGAAGATTCATGGAAAGAAATTTTCTTCTACTATCAGTATGATCCTTGTGTTGACTATTTACATTCTCTTGATAATTCTTGCGCAGCATCAGATGGGTTCATTGAAATACATGAAGTTCCCGGGGCTGGTCCTGTTAATACTAAATGTGTTGATCAGCAACCGGTTTGTATGCCGAAACAAAAGGTAGAAAACAATAATAATCAAGGCCCCTCTGACACCTGTAGATAGCCAGAAAGAAATCATGCCAAACTATGAACAACGCCAACAAACCAAAGGTCAATCTATGCGACATTTTACTGAACCAATGAAGATTGCCAGTAGAATCTGCCTGATATTTTTGCTCGTTATTCTATGCACCCAGGCAATCGAGCTACGTAAGGCCCAAGCCTCGACCCAGCCCTACATCACCGGCCACCAGATCAACTTCGCAACGGGCAATAAATATCTCTCGGCAACCGATATCAGCCTTTCCAGTCCGGGAGGAAATCTCTCCTTCACCAGGACCTATAACAGCCAGGGCAGTGCCATTTCCCCTGTCGGCTATGGCTGGACGACAACCTTCACCGAACACCTGATTATCGTCACAGACACCGTCAACCTGGTGCAGGATGGCGGCCGTTATGTCGCGTTCAAGAATGACGGCAACGGGAACTGGATCAACCAGACCGGGACAAAACGGATTATCACCGCCAATGCCGGCGGCTATCAGCTGAAAGAACCCAACGGGACGATCAGGCAGTACGACAGCACCGGTAACCTGATCACTATTACCGATAGAAACAGCAACACCCGAACCTATACCTACTCCACCGGCCTTGTTTCCTCGATCTCCGACAACTTCGGCCGCAGTCTCTCGTTCACCTATACCAGTGGAAAACTGACCGGGGTAACTTCAGCCCTTGGCACCTGGACCTACAGCTACCTGAATGACAACCTGGTTAAAGTCAGCAAGCCGGACGGCACAAATGTCCAGTACATCTATGACGATCCCAACTTTGCCCATAATCTGACCGGCATCATCGATGAATCCGGCACCCGGATCCTTGCCGTCACCTACGATACCCAGAACCGGGTGACAAGCTCCGCCAAGGCAAGCGGGGAGGATATGGTGACCATCGCCTATCCGGCCTTCTCCACGCGTGAGGTAACCAACAGCCTGGGGGTAAAAACAACCTATCAGCTTGATGTCCAGAATGGCGTTGTCATGGTTGGCTCGATGACCGGCCCCGGCTGCACCTCCTGCGGCGGGAATGCCAATACCAGCTATGTCTACGACAGCAGACTCCAGACCACCCAGGCAACAGACGCAAACGGCGTCATGACCACTTACGCCTATGATACATCCGGCAATGTAACCAGTATCACTAAGGCTGCAGGCACCCCCTTGGCCATGACCACCACCAAGACCTATACAGCAACCAACCAGGTTGCCTCCGTCAGCAGACCATCCGTCGCCAACCCCGGCCAGCAGACGGTCACCTCGATGACCTATGACACAAAGGGCAACATGCTGACCCGGCAGCAGAAAGGCTTCTCCGGAACCACCGCGATCTCCGCCACAACCACATATACCTATAACACCTACGGCCAGATCACCAAGATCGACGGAGCAAGGACCGATGTAACCGATACGGTAACCCTCGCCTACTATGCAAACACAGCGGCCCAGGGCAACAACCGGGGCAATCTGTATACCATAAAAGACGCCCTGGGGCATACCACTACCTACAGTGCCTATAACGCCTTCGGCCAGGCAACGACCATCAAAGATCCGAACGGCATTGTCACCACGCGGGTGTTTAACACCAACAATCTTCTCACCTCGACAACCACCGCCGGGCTGACCACCGTTTATGCCTACGATGCCACCGGCAAGATCCAGACCATAACCCTGCCGGGTACCCGGGTGATCACCTACACCTATTCCCCAGCAGGCCAGGTAGCGAAGATCACCGACAGCCTGAGCAACTCCATCAACTATACCTATGACACTGAAGGACAGCGCACCGGCGAAGAGGTCCATGATCCGAGTAACGCTCTGACTCGATATGCCAACTATGGCTATGATAGTTATGGCCGTCTGAATAAAATAACCCTTCCCGGCCCGGCCCAGGAGACCTCGGCGTATGACCCGGTCGGCAATCTTCTGCAGACGATCAATGCCACCGCCATGCAGACCGGCTACCAATACGATGCCTTGAACCGTCTATTGTCGGTGACCGAAGCTGGCACAGTCACCGCCGGGTACACCTATGACGCCCTTGGCAATATCACCACGGTAACGGATGCGAAAAGCAAGGTGACCAGTTTCACCTATGACGATCTCGGCAGGAAGGTTGCAAGCACCGCTCCGGACACCGGGCTAAACCACTACGGCTACGACCAGGCCGGCAATCTCGTCTCAGCCACCGATGCCAAGGGACAGACGGTAGGGTATACCTATGATGCGCTCAACCGCCCCATCAAGCAGAGCTATGCGGGCACCGGCAATATCCTCTTCGTCTATGATGTTGGGACAAAGGCCATCGGCCATCTCAACAAGATTACAGACAGAGAGGGAACGGACTCCTTTATCTTTGACGCTGCCAGCCGGATAAGCAAAGAGACCAGGGTGATCGGTGGAAAATCCTATGCTACCACCTACAGTTGGAACACCACCGGCGATCTTGCCGGGATAACCTACCCGAGCGGCCTCGTCCTGACTTATACCAGGGATATAAACGGCCAGATCACCGGGATCAATGCCGGCGGCACCCCGCTTATCTCCACTGTCTCTCATCTCCCTTTCGGGTCATTGAAGGCAGCCTCCTTAGGTTCAGTCAGTCTTTCCAGAGCTTATGATCAACGCTACAATGTCACCGAGATCAAGGCTGGAAGCAATTTCGACTTTACCTATACCCGCGATGCCGGAGGCCATGTGGCCTCGATTGCGAATACTAAAATACCCATCACCACCAATGGAACAACCGGCTACAGTTATAACTCCGCCAACAACCAGATGACCGGCCATACCGGCACCGTCCCGAAGGCCTATACCTACGACGCCAACGGAAATATGGTCTCGGATGGGACGTTTACCTTTGCGTACGACGGGCTGAACCGGCTGACCCAGGTGAATAAACAAACCACAACCGTTGCCACCTATGGCTATGACAGCAGCAACCGGCGGGTACGCAAGACCGTAGGCACCACAATTACCCATTATCTCTACGATCTGAACAACCACCTTATTGCCGAGACCCTTAATGGGACGAAGATCAGGGATTACATTTATCTTGATGGCGAACCCTTTGCCATCAAGGAATACAAAACCAACCCCGGCATCTATTATTTCGTGAACGATCATCTCGGCACCCCGCAGCAGCTGGTCACCGCTGCTGGCACGGTTGTCTGGCAGGCCGCCTACTTGCCTTTCGGCAAGGCCCAGGTTACAATTGAGACGGTCAAGAACAACCTGCGGTTTCCGGGACAATATTATGACTCGGAAACAGGCCTCCATTACAACTGGAACAGATTCTATGATCCAGATACCGGGCGGTATGTTACTGCTGATCCTCTTGGACTCGATGGGGGGATGAATCTCTATGCGTATGTGGGCGGAGATCCAGTTAATGGGATTGATCCGTTTGGATTATATTGCAAAATAGAATGGCGAGAAGAAGGGGTATTTGTCATTGATTCTTGGATAGAAGAAAAGAAAATTGGGTATGATGACGCTGTAGTGAAAATGCTTTTATATTATGGGTCCAAGGCACTATTTAGGACATACAAAATTAAAACCCCTCCAATCCCTGACAATGCAATTAAATTTAAGTATCAAATGCAGTTTTCTTGGTATCAGAACCAAGATTATTACATTAATTACTACGAAGTTTGCTATGACGACTGCACAGGTGAACGGATTTCTTCGAAGTTACTTGACGGAATACAAGGCAAAAGCAATAAGGTTGAAAAGGTTCTTCTAGATAGATGGTACGAAGATAGGTATTTGTAATTCTATTTTAGTTTCCAATTCTCCTAAGGGTATCCATAAGAGATGAAAAGAGTTTTAGTTGTTATTGGATTATTAATATCCATTATCGCCATCAGTTATATTTCATCAAATAAACTGAGCATATTAATTAACCTAGGAGAGATATCTGACAAGCCATCTTTTATATATTCAACGGCATGTAAATTATTATATAGAATTTCTGATGACGAAATTAAAAATTTCATCATTGGCAGATTCAAAAATGACTCTGATTTTAAGCTGATAAATTCATATATAAAGATTGCTGGTGTGATTGGCATTAAAGATGCCAGCGCCGATATGATCAAGTTATATGTTAAGATTCAAGATGACTCTAAATATAAGAACACCATATACTACCTAGTGTCATCAATGGGACTGAATGGAGATCGCAGTTTTGAACCTATACTTAAAACCTTATTAGAAAAGTATAATTCACATAACTTACAGATTCCTCAATATATTATTGCCAGATCCTTGTATTTGCTGACAGGGGATAGTTATTTGTTTCATTCAGAAAATGGTGCTACTGATACAGTATACGTAACCTCTAAATTGCGTAGCATGCGAGAAATTATTAAGGATTCATCAAATAGATCGAGAACATATGAGGAAAAAATGGCGTTAAATGATCTCTTTAATAAACCAGAATAATAGACCAAAAACGGGACGTAGTTAAAATTTAAACTGCCATTCGCGAAGCGACAACCCAAGGGCCAACCTCCTCCAACCACCCCCTTTCGAGCGGAGCAACGTGGAATCCGGGTCATGGGAATCCGGGTCAGGCTTGACACATGGGTGTTTTTTTCTAGCTCTTCCCTTTCGCGCAGCGACAAACCAAGGGCAGAACTTCCCAAGCCCCCGCCCTTTGAGCGGAGCAAAGGGCAATGTCGCATAATGCCCACTTGTGTTGTCGTGGCCCATCAGCAATACCCCGCACCAAGAACAGCCACCACACCTTCAATCAACCACAAATAAGAAAGAACAACAGCCACTTAACATAAGTTACATTATGCGAGCGGACTGACTGTCAGACTGCTCTTTTTTCTTTAACAGCAGCCTGGTGGTCAGGGAGCTTCATTGCACCCCTCAGGATACAACCGGCCCTGGAGCGTACGGGCGGGCGGGAGTTTATAAGCGGTGGAGTGAAGATCCTGCCTGGCCTTGTGGCGGACAGTGGTAGGTAAGCGACTGCAAGGAGACTCCGAGAGCAATATCCGGCAGGGCTGGAACGCAATCGCTTCCCCGCACAGCCTTTATTCCCAGGTTGTGCCACTTCATCGACTAAGGCAAATACCTCTCTATATCCAGCGCTCCATGAAAGACGCCCAAGATGTCAATGTAATCGTCTGTGATAATGTAGGCAATTCGGTAATGGCCATAAAGCTTGCGTTTGCGGGCAGTAAGTTTGTAAATCGGCTGAAACCCTTGCTGGCCCAGGGTTTCAGCCGGGTGGCGATTGTGGTCGTGTTACTACAGATTTTGGCCCTGTTCGGTCATGTGGATGACCCGTGGTGGTGGC
>CAIUQR010000028.1 GCA_903901335.1 uncultured delta proteobacterium
GGTTATGTTCAAGGGCAGAAAACTGGTGCCGGCGCAGGGGAATAACGTCTATATTTTTCCAGGCGTCGGGCTTGGTGTTGTCGCGAGCTGGGCCCGTCATGTGACCGATGAGATGTTTCTGGTGGCAGCAAGGACCTTGGCCCGGGAGGTATCCGAGACCGATCTGAAAATCGGACGCGTCTACCCGCCGCTGCCGCGGATCCGGGAGGTTTCGATGGCCATAGCCGTGGCCGTGGCCGAGGTGGCCTACAAGAGAGGGCTGGCCACAAAACCGAGGCCGGAGGATCTGTCCGGATACATCGAAACCCTGATCTACGAACCGGAATATCACAGTTATGTGTAAAAACAAAATACTCTCCATGGTATTTTGTATCATCATCTTTGCAGCAAATGCCTACGGAAGAGAGGGGTATATATTGCCGGATTACCACCGCCTTCTGAGGAACGGACAGGCCATCAATATGAATCTCGGCATTTACGAAGATGGGACCTTGTTTTTGAAATTCAATGCCTCCGAATATCCACTCTATGACCTCGATGCCTTTAAACGGGGGACGGATCAGGCCATGGAGTATACGCAGGCGCTGCAACACGGAGGAGAGAACAGCAGGAATTTTTTTAAATCCAAATCAGTCGAATCAACTCTTCTGCTTTACAACTCCTCTTCCACGCAAGATAATGAGAAGATAAATTATTTCACTATGGTATTCAACCACCATGGTACAGCGGGGCAGTACCCGATAAAAATCACCTTCTATGACGGCACCCCTGAGCCGCAGAGCTTGGACTTTCCACCGGGAGAGTTGCAGTATCTCCAAAAAAAGATTGATATGATCCTTGAAAAGGAGAAAAACGATGCTGCCAGAACAAGATAAGTTCATGGTATAAAGCAGTCTGCCACGTCATGAATGATAATGAGAATTTGCCCAAAAAGACCTGTGAGGTCTGTGAGGGTTCCGGCCAGATCTGTTCGTTTAAAGGTGTCAGCAGATTCGTGTTGACCTGGGAGGATTGCCCTGTCTGTGGCGGCATCGGGTTTACCACCCTGGAAGCAGACATGGAAAAGACGACCCTCATGCCCAAAAAGGACGAAAAAGAATGAAGGTTCCCGGCCATATCCATCATGCAGGATCACCTGATCAATAATGGGCTGCCGGCCCTTTTTCTGTTGAGCTTTCTGGCCTCGACCCTTCTGCCGCTGGGGTCGGAATGGCTGCTGGTTATACTGATCATCCATGGCCGCTCTGTGGAAAGCGTGGTCACGGTTGCGACCATCGGCAACTATCTGGGGGCCTGTACAACGTATCTGATAGGTTTATGGGGGTCACAGTTTCTGATAACGAAGATCCTTCGTATCGACGAAAAAAATATGGCCAGGGCCCACACCCTGTATGGAAAATACGGATGCTGGTCACTGCTCCTGTCCTGGCTGCCGGTGGTCGGAGATCCTCTCTGTCTGGTTGGCGGAATCTTCAAAGTCCGTTTTTTCCGCTATTCAGTGCTGGTTTTTTCCGGTAAACTGGCGCGCTATATTGCCGTCGCCCTCCTCACCTCAATGAGTCTCCACTGAATACCTATGAGAGATACAATTCTTCTGACCATCTTCGATGCCTTTGAAGAATGGTCGGCACCCATCCCGAAGGCCTGTGTAAAGGGCTGTGCGGCCTGCTGCACCCGGCACGTCACACTAACCGCCCTGGAAGGGGAACGGATTCTCGGGTTCATCCGCCGGGAAGGGCTTGAGCGCTGGTTCGCCGACCGGCTGCAGATAGATCGCCTTACCACAACGCCCCAGCTTACAACCAATGAGTATGCCGAGGCCTGTCTCCAGGGAATCGAGACCTCTGATTCCGGTGATCCTGGAAATTTCGAACCGTGCCCCTTTCTTGATAAAAACTGCTGCGTTATCTATCCGGTACGTCCCTTCGGCTGCCGCTGTTTTGCATCGGAAAAGGTTTGCCGACCGGGAGAGGCCGCCATTCTATCGGACATCTCTGTTGCCGCCTCGACGGCGATGATGCAGATCATCGAACATCTCGGTCAGCACGAATACTGGGGGAACATGCTCGATGTCCTGCCGGCTCTCTGCGATATATCAAGCTATAAAGATATTGCAGGCCTCTTTGCCGACCCCTCCATGATCATCAAGGCCAGGCTCAGGACAAGAAGGGCCAGGCCATTGCCCGGATTTCTGCTGCTGGCAGAAGAGCAGGAAAAAATCTCCCCCCTGTTCAAGGCGATTTTTTCAACCCGGATTGACGGAAAGCGTATTGAAGACATCCTGAACGGCAGGATGCCCACCCCCCTGCCCCTTTAAAGAGACTCACCATGGCGAATGAAACAAAAGTCAGCCTCACCATTCTGCTGCCCGGAGGACGACTCCCGTTAGATATTATGGAAACGGCCCTTACCCTTGCAAAGAAATACAACCTGGGCCTCTATCTCTCCACTCTGCAGAACCTGCGGCTCCTTGATATTCCGGAGTCCCTCCTGGATGATAT
The DNA here is from genome assembly GCA_903901335.1 of uncultured delta proteobacterium. Lineage (GTDB taxonomy): Bacteria > Desulfobacterota > Desulfobulbia > Desulfobulbales > Desulfocapsaceae > CAIUQR01. The sequence continues at coordinate 2,502 of CAIUQR010000028.1, forward strand.
CAAAAAACCGTTGGCCGATCTGGGAGCGGAATTTAAGGCCCCCGGCAGGTTCCCGATCCCGAGGGTTTGTGTCGGCAGAGGCCATTGCAAACTCGGACTGATCGACACCGAGACCTTAAGCCGGAAGATCCTTGCCCATTTTGCCGGCAGAGAGAAGACGAAAGGAAAGCTGAAGATCGCCATCGCCGCCTGCACGATGGGCTGCCCCGGCATCGGTACCTCGGATATCGGCATTGTTGCCACCCGAAACGGCTACGACATCTTCGCGGGCGGCAAAGGTGGAACGTATCCGAAAATCAGCAGACGGATCAGGCGGGATGTGAACGAAGACGAGGTCGTGAAGACCCTCGACACCCTCATCGAATTCCATGACCGGAAGACCACCACCAAGCAGAGAATGTTCAAGCTGCTGGACGACCCGGATTTCCCCTTTCCGGAAACCTGAAGTGACACCCGGTGCGGAGATGGAATCAGACTTCTTTTCGGCCGGATCTCCTGTGGCGAGCATATTCGATCAGACCGGGCATCAGAGATATGGCGATAATCGCCATCACCGTCAGGGTGAAATTGTGCTTGATCACTGGAATATTACCGAAGAAGTATCCTCCCAAAAGGAACGAAGTGACCCACAGCAGGGTACCGGCAATGCTGAAACTGAGGAACTTCAGATAGCTCATCTTGCCCAGGCCGGCGACAAAGGGCGCAAAGGTCCTGACAATCGGAACGAATCTGGCGATTATGACCGTCTTGCCGCCGTATTTTTCATAATAGCTGTGGGTCTTATCCAGATACTGTTTTTTCAAAATCCGGGCATCGTCTGTAAATGGTAATTTGCTGCCGAGAAGCCTGCCGAACCAGTAATTAACCTGATCGCCCAGCAGCGGGGCAATGCACAGCACCACAAACAGGACCTTGATCTGCAGGGCGCCTCCCGCACACAAGGCCCCCGCCGCAAAGAGAAGGGAATCTCCCGGCAGAAAGGGTGTGACGACAAGACCTGTTTCACAAAACACTATCAGGAACAGGATAGCATAGGTCAATGTTCCATACTGTTGAAAAATCTCAACCAGATGGACGTCAAGATGCAGAAACAGATCAATAAACGATTTGATAATTTCCATAGAAAACCGAATAAAGAATAACTGCCGGGAAGAGAAAATGTATAAGAATGCCAAAGAAATTCCAACGGGATGCACCCTAGCATATCAACGTTACGTTTACAATATTTTCTGATTGGCGACTCTCTTCGTTTCACAATACATTCTTCGTTTTTCCCTGATTGCGATATCTTTCTTGACTTGGGTCAAGGAAACGACATATCTGTTATACTATTATCGAGGAAACAACTCAGGCTAAAACACTACTACTACTTGCCGCAAACTGGCTCGCTTACCTGCTTCACCATTTTAGAGGAGGGACAATGCCGATATTCGCCTATCTGGCCATACCTGTAGAAGGGGGAAAAGATACCCTGGCTGCGGAGCTTACGGCCCTGCCCCATTGCGAAGTCATTCCCGCCGACAATAAAGACATTCTGATCCTGGTGACTGACGCACCTGACGAAAAAGCAGAACGCAACCTCCAGAACAAACTGCAAAAAATTTCATCATTACAATCGCTCAGCATGACCTTTGGCTGCAGTGATCAACCCGAGAAAGAACGAGGTGACCATGAATCTTGACAGACGATCATTTCTGAAGTGTGCAGCTGCCTGCAGTGCAATGGCGGCGGCAGGATCAATTTTCCCCGGCATCAGTTTCGCGGATTGGAAAAAACAGGAAGGCGCCTCCGGCATGATCACCTGGAAGAAGGCCCCCTGCCGGTTCTGCGGCACAGGCTGTGGCGTACTGGTCGGTGTCTCGGGAGACAGGGCTGTGGCGGTCAAGGGTGATCCCAACTGCAGTGTCAACAAAGGCCTCTGCTGTGTGAAGGGATATCATTCCGTCCAGGCTCTCTACGGTGCGGACCGGATCACCACGGCCAAGGTCAAACGAGACGGCAAGATGGTAGAGGTGCCGATCAAGGAGGCCCTGGATATCGTTGCCGCGAAGATCAAAGAGACCATCGACAAACACGGCAAGAACTCTGTTGCCATCTACGGTTCCGGCCAGTGGACCATCCCCGACGGTTATGTGGCATCCAAACTGTTCAAGGGATGCCTCGGCACCAATAATGTCGAGGCCAACGCCAGGCTGTGCATGTCAAGCGCGGTGACAGGCTTCATGACTTCCTTTGGGATAGATGAACCGATGGGCTGCTACGAGGATATCGACCATGCCAATGTCTTCATCACCTGGGGCAATAACATGGCCGAGATGCACCCCGTCCTCTTTTCCCGGATACTGGCCAACCGCAAACGGCGGAAGGATGTCGAGATCATCGATTTTGCCACCCGCTCAACCCGATCAAGCCAGGCGTCCGACAAGTCCATCCTGTTCAAACCTCAGACGGACCTGGCCGTAGCCAACGCCATCTGCCATGAGATCATCAGAAACAACTGGGTTAACTGGGACTTTGTCAACAAACACGTCTCCTTCCATAAGGGCAAGACCAATATCGGCTATGGCCTGGAGGACAAATTCCAGTTTGCCGATCAGGAAGAACCCCTCACCTTCGATCAGTACAAGGCCTTCCTTGACGACTATACCCCCGAAAAGGTAGAAAAAATATCGGGTGTCCCGGCTCGCGACATCAAATACATGGCCGCCCTGTACGGCGATCCGATCAAGAAGGTCACCTCCTTCTGGTGTATGGGCATGAACCAACACACCCGCGGGACATGGATCAACAACCTGGTCTATAATATCCACCTGCTGGTGGGCAAGATATCGACGCCGGGCAGCGGCCCGTTTTCACTGACCGGCCAGCCCAGCGCCTGCGGCACGGTCCGCGAGGTCGGCACACTGACCCATGCGCTTCCCCATGGCGGCGTCGCCAATGCTGAAGACCGGGCCATGGCCGAAAAAATCTGGGATCTGCCGGCCGGAAGCATCGATCCAAAACCCACCTACCATACCGTCGAGATGTTCCGCGCCCTGGATCGCGGCGATATCAGATTCATCTGGATCCAGGTGACCAACCCGATGGTGACCCTGCCGAAACTGAAACGCTATCGTGAAGGCGCCCTGAAGGAGGACCGCTTTGTTGTGGTCTCCGATGTCTATCCGACGCCTACCACCGATGTGGCGGATGTGATCCTGCCTGCGGCGATGTGGATCGAAAAAGAAGGACTGTTCGGCAATTCGGAGAGGCGAACCCAGCATTGGGAGCAGATCGTGCCGCCGCCCGGCGAGGCGATGTCCGACACCTGGCAGATCATCGAGGTGGCGAGAAGGCTTGGTTTTGAAAAACAATTCCCCTGGTCTGAGACAGAGTATATCGGCAAAATCTGGGAGGAATACCGGCGTTTCCACGAGGGCCCCAAACACAATATGGCGCCCTATACCGTTTTAAAGGAGCGTTCAGGGGTGCAGTGGCCCTTTGTCAACGGCAAGGAAACACGATGGAGGTTTAACCCCGTGTACGACCCGGCCTGCGACAAGGGCCGCGACTTCCATTTTTACGGCCAGAAGGATAACCGGGCCTGGATCTGGGCCAGACCCTACGAACCTGCCGCGGAATCACCGGATAAAGAATATAATTTCTGGCTCAATACCGGCCGGGTCATCGAGCACTGGCATACCGGGTCGATGACCATGCGTGTGCCGGTCCTCTATAATGCCGTTCCCTCTTCCTATGTCGAGATCCATCCCGATGACGCGGCCGACCTCGGTGTCGTCAATGGTGAGATGGTGAAGATCATCTCCCGGCGGGGTTCGGTTACGATGCCGGCCTCCATCCTGGGCCGGGGTGTTCCGCCCCGGGGACAGGTCTTTGTCCCCTTCTTTGACGAGCGCTATCTGATCAACGAGGTCACCCTGGATGCCTTCTGTCCGATTTCCAAGCAACCCGACTATAAAAAATGCGCCGTGAAACTGGAGAAAGCGTGATGAAACCATCAGAGAAAACCATCGGCTCGTTGGGATATCTTCTGGCCGCCGTCTGTTTTCTGGGCATAGGTATTGTGCAGATCATTCCTGCCCGGGCCTCCGCCGATCTTCTGCTCTACGACCTGGGCGGCGAGTCGCTGTACAAGCAGTATGACATCACCCCGGACAGCTATTTGTCCGCAGGCTCAGGCGATCGTAACCTGAACGGCTTTTATGACCTGCGGCAATACCCGGGGTCCCCGCCACGTATACCACATCCGGCAGAAGACTCTTTCAGCGGCAAGACCCAGAACTGCCTCTCCTGCCATGCCAGGGGCGGCTACAGCCCCGAATACCAGAAATTTATCCCGGTAACCCCGCATCCGGACAAGGAACTCTGTTATCAATGCCATGTCCCGTTGAAAGAGGTGAAGCGCCGTTTTCAGGAAAACAACTGGGAATCCATCAACCCGCCCAGACTTGGCAGGTCGGCCCTTGGCGGCTCTCCTCCGATGATCCCGCACAGCCTGCAGCTCAGGGAAAACTGTATCGCCTGTCATACCGGGCCGGGGGCCGTGGTTGAGATCCGGATCGGGCATGCCGCCCGGGGCAACTGCCGGCAATGTCATGTGCCCATGGTGCAGACCGAGCCCGTGAGGGTCTTCTCCCGTACACGATAACGAGGTCCTTCCATGAAAAAAACAATCTGCCTCCCGCCCCTGACGATGCCGGAAAAAATGGTGCGAACGCTGTTATTTTTCTTTATCATCGGCTGGTCCCTCCTGCATCCCCATGTATCGGCAGCTTCCGAGGGGTCGGTACTCGATCGGATCGGCATAGCGACAGCACCCTACGACAACTCCGCTGTCGATTCGGTCCAGCCGATCACCGAGGAAACCGTCGCCGCCAAAGAGCGAAATCAGGGGGGAACCTTCAAGATCCTGGCCAGGAAGAAAAATATTGAACGATATCCCTGCAGCAGCTGCCATAACGGTAAACCGGTTGCGGCCCGGGACGGGGAGGCCCTCACCCACGGCTCCGTGTCGATCGATCATGGCAGGGAGGGCAGCAGCCTCTCCTGCATCGACTGCCACCATAGGGACGACAAGGACTTCCTGGAGGATAAAAAAGGGCAGAAGATCGACTTCGACCACAGTTATCTCCTCTGCGGGCAGTGCCACTTCAGGCAGAAACGCGACTGGCTGGGCGGTGCCCATGGAAAACGGGTCACCTACTGGGCCGGAGCGCGCGTCGTCTACAACTGCACCACCTGCCATAACCCGCATGCACCGCGTTTTGCAAAACGATTTCCGGCAACCTATTCACCACCGTCGGAATAAAGGACTACCTCATGAGCAATCGGAAGAAAACAGATGATGCACCGGGAAACGATACTACTTTACCTGTGCAGAACAGCCGCAGAAACTTCCTGAAGGGCCTCTCCATAGCCGCTGCCGCCTGCAGCGCCTCTCTGGCCACAGGTTGCCTGCCGACGACCGCCCGGGCGGCTGAAAGCGGCGAGCAATTCGCACTACAGTGGCAGGAATACTTTAAAAAGCATTACCGGCTGATGACCCAGAAGGAAAAGGACGAGACAGTGGCCCGCCTGGAACGCCAGGCCAAACTCCAGAGTGGCCTGGACCTGCAGATAAGTACCCAGGCCCCGCGGGAAAACGTCCTCTATGGCTACGCCTTTAATATCACCCGCTGCGAGGGCTTCATGGAGTGCGTCGCCGCCTGCATCAAAGAGAACAATCTCGACAGGAAGGCGAAGACCCAGTACATCCGGGTCTTTGAAATGGAGCCAGGACAGCTCGATCCCGGCACCGGCGATGGCAAGTACTTTCACGAGGTCCCCGTCGACAATAAGTTTTACATGGCCGTGCAGTGTTTTCATTGTGAAAAAGCACCCTGCATCAAGGCCTGCCCGACCAAGGCCACCTGGCGGGAGCCGGACGGAATCGTGGTCGTCGATTATGACTGGTGCATCGGCTGCCGTTACTGTCAGGCCGCCTGTCCCTATTTCGGCCGCCGGTTCAACTGGGCCAAGCCCTCCATCCCGAAAGAAGAGATCAACCGGAAACAGCACTATCTCGGCAACCGGATACGGCCCATGGGGAAAATGGAAAAATGCACCTTCTGTATCCAGCGGACCCGCGAGGGAAAACTGCCGGCCTGTGTTGAGGCCTGCCCGACCGGCTCGCGGGTCTTCGGCAACCTGCTCGACCCGGAAAGCGAAATCCGGTTCGTGTTGAAAAACAAGAAGGTTTTCAGGATGAAAGAGGACCTCGGCACCGATCCGAAGTTCTGGTATTTCATCGATTAATTACTTAAGGACCGCCATGAAATCGACAACTCCCCGCCAAGGTCTGATGGCATTTGTACAGGATGTCATTATCTGGAACACGACAGGAGGTTTCGGCCTGCAGGTCTACCGCGGACTCCTGGTCCTGGGTATGGCCACCGGCATCTTTGCCTATTCCTTCCAGGCACGTTTCGGGCTCTCCGTCACCGGTATGAACGATATCGTCAGCTGGGGCTTCTATATCTCTAATTTCACCTTCCTGGTCGGCGTGGCCGCCGCCGCGGTGATGCTGATCCTGCCGGCCTATATTTTTCATGACCCTGATTTTCACCGGGTAGTCATCATCGGCGAGGGTGTGGCCGTAGGCGCCTTGGTGATGTGCCTGAGCTTTATCATGGTGGATCTGGGTGGTCCGCTGCAGGCCTGGCATCTCATCCCCGGAATCGGCCAGTTCAACTTTCCTTCTTCAATTCTGGCCTGGGACGTGCTTGTTTTAAACGGTTACCTCCTGTTGAACGGACTGGTGCCTCTCTATATCCTCTACAACCACTACCAGGGACGTAAGGCGGATGAAAAAAAGTACCGGCCCTTTGTCTTTCTGTCGATCTTCTGGGCCTTTTCGATCCATATGGTCACGGCCTTTCTCTATCAGGGACTCCCGGCCCGGCCCTTCTGGAACAACCCGTTGATGGGCCCCCGCTTTCTGGCCTCGGCCTTTGCTGCGGGACCGGCACTTATAACGCTGGCGCTAGCGATCATCCACCATATTACCGACTACAAGATTGACCAAAAGATCTTCAAGAAACTCAGGCTGATCATCGTGGTGTCGGCCATCATCAATCTGATCATGCTCTTTTCGGAAATTTTCAAAGAGTTCTATTTCCCCACCCATCATTCCGTCTCCGCCACCTACCTCTTTTTCGGTTTGCATGGCCATACCTCGCTTGTCCCCTGGATCTGGACCTCGATATCGGTTAATATCGTATCGACTTTAGTCCTCGCCTTCAACCCCGGCAAGGACAACCCGAAGGTGCTGCTGCCCGCGTCGGGATTCCTGTTTGTCGCGATCTGGATGGAAAAAGGTATCGGCCTGATCGTCCCCGGACTTATCCCGTCGCCTCTGGGAGAGGTAGTGGATTATCTGCCTACCTGGGTTGAGCTCTGCGTGACCCTCGGGATCTTCTCGCTGGGCCTGACTGTGGTTACCTGGCTGATCCGTGCCGCCCTGATCATTGAGGACAGATACGAAAAATTACTTTCTTGAACCATACTCCTGCCGATTGATGGGTGGTAAGGTGAGAATTTTCAATCGACACTTTTCTGGAGCTGAAATCCTATGACCCGGGAAGAAGGACATGATGTCGGCACAGATAGCGGGACAATGGAAGATACACACTCCCAGGAACCAACACGATTAATATTGAACAATTCCAGAACTGCAGCCATAGTTAACATTTGCATCGCCTTCCTTACCTATCTGGCGATCCCCTCACAAAGATATATCTGGTTGTGGTTGATCATAGGTGTTGCTGTAATCCGGCTTATTTTCCATTTTTGGTACGAAAAAGGCTCGGACCGATGCTATAATTTGAATTCGCTCTATTTCCTTACCCTGTTTTTGGTGGCGCTGCAGGGAACAACATGGGGCCTTGCCTCGATCATATTGTATAATTCCGCAACAGATTTCCACCGGTTCTATCTCATCGCCATAATCTGCGGCATGACCGGAGGTGCGATTCTTACTCATGCACCGTCCCTGCTGGCTTTCGCCTGTTTCACAATTCCCGCCGTCGTTCCATTAGTGTTCACACTCCTGCTGCAACCTGACAAATCATTCCGACTCGCCGGATATATGGGGGTGGTCTTCCTGCTTGCTATTCATTTGCTTGCTAAACGGATCAGCGAATCGAATCTGGAAATTTTAAGGTCTCGCAGATGTCTGGAAATCACTACTGAGGAACTCGCTCGACATAAGGATCATCTGGAAATTTTGATCAAAGAACGGACAAAAGAACTGGCGGAATCCCGAGAAAACTACAGACAACTTACCGAAGAAATCAACGATGCGATTTTTGTTCTCGACTCCGAGGGACGAATCACCTATTTAAGTCCTGCCATTACTGCCATTACCGGTCACCAGCCCGAAGAAACACTGGGCCTTCATTTCCTGGATTTTATTGTTCCCGATGACCAGCAATTGATTCGGGAAAAATTTCAAAAGGTGTTGCTTGGATTGCACGAACCTTCCGAATTCCGCGTTGTTGATAATACCGGAAAGCCCCACTGGGTCCGAACATCAAGCCGCCCGATTATACGTGATGGCAGGCCGACAGGATTACGTGGGATACTTACGGACATAGCCAACGAAAGGCGGGAGATGATTGAAAAAGCAAAACTTCTCCAGAGAATCCAAGATAATCAGAAACTTGAAGCTATAGGCACTCTGGCAGGCGGCATCGCCCATGACTTCAACAACATTCTCAGTGTGATTGTCGGTTTCTGTGAAATCACGAAAATGAACACCGCTGAAAACAGGTTCGTATGTGACAATATGGATAAGGTGTTGAAGGCTTCAGAAAGGGCCCGCGGTCTGGTTCGACAGATTCTGACGTTCAGTAAAAACACAAAACAAGGCAGAGAACTGGTTGAGCCTCATCTCCTGCTCCGCGAAGGAATTGAACTTCTGTCAGGGTCCATCCCAAAAACTATCAAAATTGTAGAAAAGATCAGTGAAGATTCCGCTCCAATTTTAGCCGACCCCGCCCAATTCAATCAGATTATTGTCAATCTTTGCACCAACGCCTATTACGCCATGAAAGAAAATGGAGGTGTACTTGAAATCAGCCTGGACTCAATCATGATCGATGCAAAGACGGTCAATGTATTATCCGACCTGCGGGAAGGCCCCTATGTTCGCCTGCAGGTGAGAGATACCGGCCATGGCATTCCCGAGGAGTCTCTGCCAAGGATCTTTGAGCCATTCTACACCACCAAGCCTACCGGGGAGGGCACTGGTCTAGGATTGTCGGTCATTCATGGAGTGATCCGGTCCATGGATGGTGCGATCACAGTTGAAAGCAAAAGAGGTGAGGGAAGCATATTCACCGTATACCTGCCCCGGCAGGAAGGAGGAAGGATCGCGACGACAGAAGCGTATAACGCGCCACAGGGCAACGGGGAGCATATCCTGGTTGTGGACGATGAAGAGATGATTGCTTATCTGGTACAGGAGTTATTGTCGTCTCTAGGCTACGCAGTAACCATGACGACATCAGGAAAGGACGGTTTGGAAAAGTTTCTGGCAAAGCCATCTGCATTTGACGCGGTGATAACGGATCAAACAATGCCGGATGTAACAGGCACACAATTAGCCTATGAAATAAAACATATCCGACCTGACCTTCCGGTTATTATCTGCACAGGTTACAGTGATATACTCGACGAGGAGAAGGCGGCCCAGCTCAATATAGCAGCATTTCTGAACAAACCTATCCGGAGAGACATTCTTGCCAAGACACTCCGCGGAGTTTTAGATAAAAAAGTTGGTAACTTCAGTTGATACATGAAACAGCATTTGACAATCATCCTGACGCAACGCTAAGATCCAGGTTGTGTTGATTTCCGTTCATGTTTTGCAGTCTTGGCCCGCGACATCCATGTGTTGCATAAAATATGACTGCCCCTAACGACGATAACAAAAAGAAGATGACTGAAGATCATACGTCTCTTGAACAACTCCCCCTTGTCAGCGAAAAAGCGTTCAAATATCGGCTTCTTTTTGAACTGTCGAAGGACGCAATCGCGATTGCCGCTGCCGATGGACGGTTCATTGATGTAAACCCGGCCTTTTTGCATCTGATGGGTGGCACCAGAGAACAAGTGATGTCCATGAACGCGAAAGAATTCTGGGTAGACGCCGAGGACAGGAAGGCCTGGGGCAGACTTTTGGAAAAAGAAGGATCGCTTATCGATTATAAAAGCAAACAGAAGACGCTGGACGGCACCATCCTCGACATGACCCTGACAACCACGGCCACCCAAACCGAGGATCACTCCATGGTCTATCTGACCATCATCCGAAATATCACCGACAAGATAGAGGCCGAAAGACAGCTGATCGAGGCCAAGACCGCTGCCGAACAGGCCAACCGTGCCAAAAGCGAGTTCCTGGCAAATATGAGCCATGAGATCCGGACGCCGATGAACGGCATAATCGGCATGACCGCCATTCTCCTTGAAACCAGCCTTGAAGATCAACAGCGGAAATATCTCAATCTGGTCAGCGTTTCAGCCGACCGGTTGCTCGGTATCATCAATGATATCCTTGATTTTTCAAAGATAGAGGCTGGCCGGCTCAGTCTCGAAGAAATCCCGTTTTCACTGACCGACAAGCTCGATGAACTCTCCGCCCTGATGACGGTCAAGGCCAGGGAAAACAATGTTATCGTGACCACCCGTCTGTCTCCCGAGGTCCCGGAAACTCTGATCGGTGATCCAACCCGATTAATGCAGATCATGATCAATCTGGTGAACAATGCCCTGAAGTTCACAAAAAACGGCCGGGTGACCATTGTCATTTCCCTTGCCGACAAGCATGAACGGGACCATGTCCTGATTCACTTTGCTATCAAGGATACCGGTGTCGGTGTACCTCCTGCCAAACAGAAGGCTATCTTCGCTGCCTTTGCCCAGGCCGACTCTTCAACTACCCGTCAGTACGGGGGCACTGGTCTCGGCCTGTCCATCTCGTCGCAACTCTGCACACTGATGGGCGGTGAAATCGGCATGGAAAGCGAAGAAGGCAAAGGCTCCACCTTCTGGTTTACCGCCCGGTTCGGTCTGCCGGAGCCCACGTATGTAAAAAACAACACCGAACACGGTATCACCTGTAGTTGTGAACTCACCCGCGCAGAGATCTTCAATGGAAGGAACATCCTGCTGGCGGAAGATGATTATATCAATACAACACTGGCCATCACCCTCCTGACCCAGGCCGGATTACAGGTAACCACTGTCGAGAACGGTCTGGATGTCCTGAGCGAATACGCCACCAAAAGATACGATCTGATCCTGATGGACATGCAGATGCCGGAAATGGATGGCTATGAGGCCGCCATCGCGATACGGGAACAGGAAAAAAACACCACCTCCCATATCCCGATCGTCGCCATGACCGCCCATGCAATCAAAGGAGACAGGGAAAAATGTCTGGAAGCAGGTATGGACGACTACCTGGCCAAACCGATAAATGCAGCTGAACTTTATGCCGTTATCGAGCGGCAGTTGCTCTTTACTGTTCTGATCGCTGACGCGGAGCCATACAGCAGGAAAAGCGCCGGCCGCATCTTTTCGGAAATCGGCTGGCAGGTTACGTTGGCGAAAAACTGGAATCAGGTCCTCTGTGAATGCAAAAACTCTCTGTTTGATGTCGTCTTCCTGGACCCGGAAATGCCGGAGATGGACATCTTGAAGGCCGTCATGCTCATCCGGGAAAGGGGACAGAAAAGGGGGAAACACACTTCAATCGTTGCCGTTTCGGAATCGACCGCGACAGAGTCACAGCAGAAGTGGCCGGCAGCCGGGATAGACAGCTTTCTGCAGAGGCCTTTGACCAGAGAAACCATCATCACCTCAATCGACGGACTGACTCTCCGGAAATCAGGCCGGAGTGCATCCGGATCGGTTCAAGTGAAGAGATAGCTTGCACCTGTCAGGGAAAAGGCAAAGGCACATTTGACGATCCGGTCTGAAATCCCCACTTTTCTGTTTCAAAATCCAGCTTCGGTTGCTATAGTGCCGACATGAAAACACCAAACAATACCAAACGGACCAAATTTATTTTTGTGACCGGCGGCGTCCTTTCTTCTCTTGGCAAGGGACTCGCTTCGGCAGCCATCGGCGCCCTTCTCGAAAGCCGGGGACTCACGGTGACCTTTCAAAAACTTGACCCGTATATCAACGTCGATCCGGGCACGATGAACCCCTTCCAGCATGGCGAAGTCTATGTCACCGACGACGGGGCGGAAACCGACCTGGATATGGGCCATTACGAGCGGTACACCAACGCGGTGATGTCCCAGAAGAACAACTACACCTCCGGCCGGATCTATTACTCCGTCATAACTAAGGAACGACGCGGCGAATATCTTGGCGGCACCGTCCAGGTCATCCCCCATATCACCGATGAGATCAAAGCGGCGATCCTCCAGCTGGACGGCAGCGCCGATGTGGCCATCATCGAAATCGGCGGAACGGTCGGCGACATCGAGGGCTTACCGTTTATCGAGGCCATACGACAGCTACGGGGCGATCTGGGACGGGAATATACCCTCTTTATCCATCTGACTTTAGTCCCGTACATCAAAGCGGCAGGCGAGGTAAAGACCAAACCGACCCAGCATTCGGTCCGGGAACTGCGCGCCGACGGTATACAGCCGGACATCCTGGTCTGCAGGACGGAGGTGCCGATCGAAGACAGCCTGAAGGCCAAGATCGCCCTGTTCTGCAATGTACCCAAAGACGCGGTTATCACCGCCATCGATGTCGAGAGCATTTACGAGGTCCCCTTGCATCTCCATGAGGAAGGCCTTGATACAAAGCTCCTGGAACTCTTGAACGTCTGGACCGGCAAACCGAATATCAAACCATGGGTGGATCTGGTCAGGACCATCAAAAACCCGAAGCATGACGTCACCATAGCGATCACCGGCAAATACATCGACCTGACCGAATCCTATAAGAGTCTGCACGAGGCTTTAATCCATGGCGGGATAGCGACCGAGACGAAAGTCAATCTCCGCTATATCAGCGCCGAAGACCTGGAGACAAACGATCCGGCCGGGCTGCTGGCTGGTTGTCACGGCATCCTGGTGCCGGGCGGTTTCGGCAGCCGTGGCGCCGAAGGAAAGATCAATGCGATCACCTCCGCCCGCGAAAATAAAATCCCCTACTTCGGGATCTGCTTTGGGATGCAGCTTGCCGTCATCGAATTCGCACGCAATATCGCCGGAATAGCCAAGGCGAATTCCACCGAGCTGAATGTAACCACACCCGATCCCGTCATCTACCTGATGAAGGAATGGTTCGACTACCGGGCCAATAAGATCCAGGTCCGGGACGAGACCTCCGAAATGGGCGGGACGTTGCGACTGGGCGCCTACCCGTGCATCCTGAAAGAAGGGACAAACGCGGCTGCGGCCTACAAAATGGCCGAAATTTCCGAAAGACACCGGCACCGGTATGAATTCAACAACGACTACCGGGTAAAACTTGAAGAGCAAGGACTTATTGTCTCCGGAACCTCGCCGGACAACAACCTGGTAGAGATCATAGAGCTGGCCGATCATCCGTGGTTCCTTGGCTGCCAGTTCCATCCGGAATTCAAATCCAAACCGATGAAACCGCACCCGCTCTTCCGGGCCTTCATCAGCGCCGCCCTGAAGAACAAGCAGGGAGGATGATGGTCACCCCGGTTGTTATTCAACATCCGGCCGGGAAACCGATCCTGGTCGGCAGCGGCCAACCGCTCCTGCTGATCGGCGGTCCCTGTGTCCTGGAGTCGGAGGACTTGGCCCGCCTGGTTGCAGGAAAAATGCAGGATATCTGCCGCCGCCTTGGTCTTTCCTATGTCTTCAAGGCCTCCTTTGACAAGGCCAACCGCACCTCGCTTGATTCCTACCGGGGTCCTGGGCTTGAAGAAGGCCTGCGCATCCTGCAGAAGATCAGGACCGAACTGCAGGTGCCGGTGATATCGGACATCCATGACCAGTACCAGGTGCAGGCCGCAGCCGAGGTCCTGGATATCCTCCAGATTCCTGCCTTTCTCTGCCGTCAGACCGACCTGCTGGTCGCCGCAGCCGGGACCGGAAAGCCAATCAATCTGAAAAAAGGGCAGTTCGTCTCGCCCTGGGATATGCAGAACGCGGTGGGCAAGATCAGGGCTAGCAGAAAGAGCCAGGTCATGCTGGTTGAACGGGGGAGCAGCTTCGGCTATAACAATCTGGTAGTCGACATGCGTTCTCTGCCGGTGATGCGTTCTTTCGACTGCCCGGTGATCTTTGACGCCACCCATTCCGTCCAACTGCCGGGTGGATTAGGGGGGGCATCAGGGGGCCAGCGCGAGTTTATTGCCCCTCTGACCAGGGCAGCGGTTGCCGCAGGCATAGACGGCCTGTTTATGGAAATCCACCCCGACCCCGACCGCGCCCTCTGTGATGGACCGAATTCGATGCCGCTCGATCAGATGGAGGATTTCCTGACCAGGATCGTCCGGATCAGAGCTGCTGTTGAAGATTAATCCCTTTTTGACCATTTAATTTCCCCCATGACCGACCCGTGCCCGCCATCCTCCCCCGGTGCCTACCCATCCGACTGTGACATAACGGAGGGGTATCGAACCATGGCCAGAAACCGCATCCCGGGGGTAGCGCAGGATAAAGTGCGGCTGGCGGCCGTTGCCAGGGCGGCACCCATCCGGCTTCTGCTTCTTGATGTTGACGGTGTTCTGACCGACGGCTCGATCCTTTTAGCCCATGACGGCACGGAGAGTAAGTCATTCAATACCCAGGACGGTTTCGGCCTGCGGCTGCTCCTGGAGGCGGGTATCGAAACCGGAGTGATCACCGCCCGCACCTCTGCGGCCGTCACCAGACGAGCGCAGGATCTGAAGATGCGCTATGTCTTCCAGGGAGCATCGAACAAGCTGACGGCCTATAAAGAGATCGTCCGCCAGTCCGGCCTGAAACCTTTCGAGATCGCCTATATGGGTGACGACTGGCTCGACCTGGTCCTTCTCAGCAGGGTTGGATTTGCGGCCGTTCCGGCAAATGGTGTGGCAGAGGCGCGGCAGGTGGCCCATTATGTCTCCAGGAAAGCGGGCGGCCATGGCGCCGTCCGGGAGGTCTGCGATCTCCTGCTGGAGGCGAAAGGCGTCATCCAACAACTCCTGCAAGGCTATACGAGCCGATGATCAACCGAAGAAACAGCATCTGGCTGATACCTTTAATTTTTTTCCTGACCTTCCCTCTCTGGAGGATACCGGTGGCCTCTTTCCTCGCCCCGCGCGGAGGGTATGACCCGGAATTTGCGAACCGGCAGACCGATGAACATCATTTTGTGATCGAGAACGCCGACATCATTCAGAGCGAGATGGGACAAAAGACCGCAGATATTAAAGCTGAAAAGGTCCTGACCGGAAAACTCCCCAACGATCTCTTTCTGGAAATCGTCGATGCCGATATCTATGGTAAAAATGGGGAGAGGACCAACATCACCGCCAGGAATGGTCTGTATAATACCGTTTCCAGGCAGCTGACCCTGACCGAAAAGGTTGTCGTCGTACGGGAATCGGATAATTACAGGCTGTACACCGAACTCCTCAACTATTACGACGATACCAAAAAGGTCATTTGTCCTGGGAAAACCAAGGTGATAGGAGATGGAATTAAAATCACCGGCGGCAGCATGACCTATTATATGACAAGCCGGACGTACAACGTCGGTGGACGTGTCCATACCACCATCCGGGGTTTCGGAAAGCCTTGACTACTCCCCTGCCTCCTCGCCGGTCCCCTCGCACCCGATGACCTGAAAAACCCCCTGCTCCACCCTCCAGCGGACATTGACATCCCAGAACAGCATGCCATATTCGCCCATCCTGGGGCGATGACTGGCCGGACGGGGATCTAGAGAGAGCGTTTCAAAGATGAGTTCCCGCAGCTTCCGCCCGGTTTTCCGTTCATAGCAGTCGCAGAAATCCATCACCCCCTTACTGAATACCACCTCCACCGCAGGTCCCTCAAAGGGTTTGGTATAACCGTCACCCGCATCATCAAGCCTGTCACTGTACGGAATATACGGTTTGATGTCGAGGACCGGGGTCCGGTCGAGAAGATCGATCTCCGCCAGATCAAGAAAGACCTGCCTTCCTTCCCTGGCAATCCTGACAAGCCGGACAGCGGACAAACCAAGATGATTAGGACGATGCGGGCTGCGGCTGGCGAAAACCCCAACCTTTTCCCGGCCGCCAAGGCTGGGTGGCCGGATTGTCCTCTTCCATCCTTCATCAACTGTCCCATGGAAGAGGAACTGCAGCCAGATATGGGAGAATCGCTCCAGTCCCTTGAACATCTCCAGATGATTGAAGGGTTCCAGCATCTCCAGTCTGGCGGTGGCCGATTTGACGAGACCCGGTTGCCGGGGAATGCCGAACTTTTCGGGGTAGCAGGAATGGATGATGCCTATCGGCCGGACGACGAAATCAGATGGCATGAGCGACTCTCATTCCCGGAATGATGCCCTTTAAAAAATGCAACAGCAAGATATATTTCATGAATTCTTAAGGTGATGATCAATCTGCTCTCATCTTGCTCTTCCGTTCAAAGGCGTGATACTTTCTTAAACGGACGGCCAGGACGCGAAATCTGGTGGAGCAGGTCTTGTATGTCCAAAATTGATTGCCGGGAAGAAAATTAAAACCCCAGGCCGACGATTCGTCCTCGGTTTCACAGCTCCAGACATCGGTCGCACTGATATCAAAGAGGGGAGAGAGATTATCCCCGGCCTTGTTTTTCTTAAACAGGCCCTTAAGTTCACCAAGCATAGGCAACCGCCAGCCCCCGCCACCGGTCGACAGGTTGCTCACCCAGCGGCAGCCTTCTTCCCAGTTTATATCCCTGTCCGGACCCGGCAACCACTCAAGCCCGCTGTAACAATCACAGATCACCCGATTCTCATAGGCTACATACCGGCCGTCACGGGCAATTATTTCAGGGCGATACAAGAATCGGATATCGGCAATCTTCTCGACGACCTGCTTTTTGTCGAGACCCCATTGTCTGATCGGGCGTTGTACGACATTCTGCATACCAGCCTCATTTATTCATTTCCTGCGAGATATCAGACTGTAACAAGATCATCTTGTCACACCTGTCACTGGATTATATGATCGATTACATTCATGAGTAATTGCAGTCAGCCAATCTTCATTCTCTGGTCCCCAGGCCAAACCACTCTGTGGATAGTCTATGTTATCGGTTGATATGAAGCATAATTTAACATCTTCAACTTCTTTTTCGTTCCTTTGTCTCCCTTTTTTTCCTCTTACCGGAGAAAAATACAATCACCTCAACCAGACAGCGGCCTCTCTGAAAATATTTCAATTTCCAGTATTCATATCAGTAATTATTAGGTAAACTCCTGAAGAATCTTTTGATTCCGGAGCGGGAGGAGAATTTGGCCAAGATTACAGATACGACTGCTTCAACACCCTGCCCTGCACAGAGTGACACCCAACTGGATACTAAAGCCTTCATCAATGCCTCAAAAGTTCTTATGGGTGAAATCGTGCTGGACGATCTGCTCCTCAAGATGGTCGGCATCATGATCGAAAATGCCGGTGCGCAACGCGGCCTTCTTCTCTTCCGGGAAGAAGAGAACTGGTTTATCAAGGCCCAGGGGACACAGGATAAGGCCTCCCTTGCCCACATCCTTGCCTCTTCACAGGATGTCCCCCTGACCATCATTGACTCTGTTGCGCACACCCGGACAACCCTCGTCCTGAACGATCCGCCACAGGAAGGACCTTTCCAAAATGATGCGTATCTCCTTAAAAATAAAACGAAATCCATCTTTTGCACTCCGATAGTGTATCAGGGTTTTATCTCATGCATTGTCTATCTGGAAGATAACCTTTCCCCCTGTGCCTTTCCGCCCATTCGCCAGGAGCTCATTTGGCTGTTATGCTCCCAGGCAGCAATTTCAATCAGAAATTCAAATCTCTACGCAAAGTTTGCCAGCACCGTCAATCAGCTGCATGACGAGATAAAAAGAAGAAAAGAAACGCAGCTCCAACTTCTTCACGCCGAAAAACTCTCCGCCCTGGGCAGATTATCCGCATCGATTGCCCACGAATTCGGCAATCCACTGATCGGGGTACGCTATCTGATCGAAGATATCAGAAAAAGGCCGACTCTCAGCAAAGAGGATCAAGACCTGCTGGAGATAGGTCTGGAAGAATGCGACAGGATGAAACACCTTATCAGTGACCTGCAACAGCTGAACCGGCCGTCTTCCGGAAAACGCAGGCGTTTCAATATCCACCATGCCATTGATAATGTCCTTCTCTTTCAGAAAAAGAACCTCAAATCAAAAAAAATCTCCATTATCAAGGCGTATGATTACAGCCTTCCCGAGATCATGGCCGTTGAAGATCAGATCACCCAGGTCCTCGTCAACCTGACCATCAATGCCGTGGATGCAATGCCCGCAGAAGGCGGATCCGTGACTGTCTCGACGTGCGGGAAAATGGACAGTCTCTCCATTGCAATCAAGGATACGGGTGTCGGGATTCGGCCGGAAAACCTGGACCATATTTTCGAGCCCTTCTTTTCCACAAAAACGCAGGCGGAAGGTACCGGACTCGGCCTGTCTGTCTCCTATGGTATTATCGCCGGGCATGGCGGCAATATTACGTTTTCTTCCAAACCGGGACATGGATCGACCTTCACCATCACCCTGCCGATCATCCTTGCCGACGATCCGATTCATCCGCAATCGGAAACAGATCGATAACCGTCGGATCATTCATCTCTTTCACAACCTGCCATTCGCCGCCGTCAACATCCAGGTCAGCAATTTTATCAATGGGCATTTTCAGGTATCGTCCCTTCCCGGCGATGGCCACACTTCCATCTTCGAGGACGATTTCCCCGCTTCCTTCGAAAAACCGCTTCCCATCCTTGGTGATCCGTCCAATAACCCGGACCTCTTTGTCCAAAGGAACCGGCTTTCTGAGACGCATCGAAAACTCTACCGTTACTCCCCATACATTATTGGAATAAGCAGGCATAATCGCCCTGCCGATGGTCTCGTCGAGGATGCTTGCGGCAATCCCACCATGCAAACGGCCGGGATAGCCCTGATGCTCCCGGACCGGTTGAAAAATTGCCATGGTCTCACCATTTTCCAGATCATAGAATCGACTTTTCAGGCCAAATCTATTTTCGATTCCACAGACAAAACACATCCTTGCATTGGGTTGCTTCCCGGTTACTTTGACGTTCATCCCTGCATCCTTTACCTTTTTTGTCTAAACTCGAGAATACGTAATCCCTGTTAACCTGATATAGTGCCTCTATATATCCATTCTGGATTCACCTGTCCAATGTATTATCACCGATTCGGGGCGCCTTCATCGTTCAACCCAGGCTGTTTACCTGTCTATCAGAGCCGGACTGTTATTCAAGGTTATTTTTCGTTTGTAACCGTAAGTATTTATGAATCCCAGTCAATTTGATTGACACACCATCAGGATCACATATACTCCATCGTTGCCGGAAACCGATCGATTCGGCACATTCCGGCCCTGAGCTGCAGGTAAACAGCCTGTCGATGTATCGTTACGGTGTTTTTCCCCCATCGGGGAATCAAGAAAGTTTAACGAATTCGGAACTGGAGATCAATGTAATGAATGAGCTGATCATGATGAAAATCAACGGAATGGATGTTCATTTCCAGAAGGGGAAAACCATCCTCGAGGTCTGCAAGGGCGCTGGAATCTATATCCCGACTCTCTGCTATGATGAACGCTTAAAGCCCCACGGAGGCTGCAGGCTCTGCCTGGTTGAGATCAAAGGCAGACCCGTCCCTCTGACCTCCTGCACCACACCGGGCGAGGCCGGAATGGAGGTCACCACCGAAAGCCCGAAACTGACCCGGCTTAGAAAGACCGTTCTGGAACTCCTGCTTTCCAATCATCCCAACGATTGCATGGTCTGCGAGGCCTCCGGTGATTGCAGCCTCCAGGAGATGGCCTATCTCTACGGGGCCAGCCTTGATCGATTCCAGGGCGAGAAGTGGAGCCTGCCGATCAGAGAAGATAATCCCTTCATCTCCTTTGAACCCAATAAATGTATCGTCTGCGGCCGGTGTACCCGTATCTGTAACGAAGTGGTCATGGCCGGGACCATCGATCTGGTCAACCGCGGCTTCAACGCCATGCCGGAGACCGCCTTCGCCAAACCCAGAACCCTGGAGAACTGTGAGTTCTGCGGACAATGCGTCTCCACCTGTCCCACCGGCGCCTTGACCGACAAAAAAGGCCGGGGCAAGGGGCGTATTGGTGATGTCAAGAAGGTCAAGACCACCTGCTCCTACTGCGGCACCGGCTGTAATTTTTACCTGAATGTCAAAAACGACAAGGTGGTCCGTGTAACCTCGGACTTTGAGGCCCCGGTGAACAAGGGGAACCTCTGCATCAAGGGACGCTACGGCTATGATTTCATCCACAGCAAAGAACGGCTGACCACTCCCCTGATCCGCGAAGGTGAAGGCTTCCGGGAGGCATCCTGGGATGAGGCCTTAACCCTTGTTGCCAGCAAGTTCAATGCCTTGATCAAGGAACACGGTGCCGATAAGGTCGGCGGCTTCTCCTCATCCCGTTGCTCCAACGAAGAAAACTACCTGCTCTCGAAATGGGTGCGCTGCGCGGTCGGCTCCAACAATGTCGATAACTGCGCTCGAGTCTGACACGCTCCAACCGTGGCCGGTCTGGCCACAAGCCTTGGTGCTGGTGCTGCAACCAACTCACTTGAGCAGATGCAGGATATTAATACACTTTTCTTATTTGGTTCAAACCCGACCGAAGGGCATCCCATTGTCGGCCTCCATCTGAAAAAAGGCCTCGCCAACGGCGCCAAGCTCGTTGTCGCCGACCCCAGGAAAACCTGGATGGCCAAGCGGGCCGATGTCTGGTTGAATCTGAAACCCGGCAGCAATATCGCCCTGTTGAACGGGATTATCAATGTCATCTTGGAAAACGGCTGGGAGAATGCGGGATTTATAGGCAAGAGGACGGAGGGCATTGACAAATTACGAGCCAAGGTCCAGGAATATGATCTCGACCGGGTCGAAAAACTGACCGGGGTTTCCAGAGATAAGATCATCGAAGCGGCCCGTTTGTATGCCCAGGCCGACAAGTCAATGATCGTCTACGGACTGGGTGTCACCGAACACCAGACCGGTACCGAAAACGCGATGGCTATCGCCAACCTGGCCCTCGTCTGCGGTCAGATCGGCCGGCACGCAACCGGCATCATGGCCCTGCGCGGCCAGAACAACGTTCAGGGGGCCTCCGACCTCGGTCCTCTACCTGCCACTCTGCCCGGATATCAGTCAGTCACCGACCCCAAATGCCGCGAAAAATTTCAGAAGGCCTGGGGAGTTACCATCAAAGATAAGCCGGGACTCAAATCCGTTGAGATGCTCGACGAATGCGTTAAAGGAAAGTTCAAGGGTATCTTCATTCTGGGCGAGGATCCGGCCCATACCGACCCCGATCTCGTCCATGTCCGTAAAGCCCTGGCAGGTGTTGAATTCCTGGTCGTCCAGGATATCTTCCCGACCGAGACAACAAAATATGCCCATGTTATCCTGCCCGGCGCCAGTTTTGCCGAAAAGGATGGAACCTTTACCAACGGCGAACGCCGGGTGCAACGCATCCGCAAGGCCGTTGAGCCTGTCGCCGGCTTGGCCGATTGGGAGGTGATCTGCAAGGTTTCAACCCTGATGGGCTATCCGATGCCCTATACCCATCCTTCCGAGATTATGGATGAAATCGCCAGTCTGGTCCCGATCTACGGCGGTATCAGCTATGACCGTATCGAGGAAAAAGGCATCCAATGGCCCTGCCCGACCAAGGACCACCCGGGCACGACTACACTCTATACCGATCTGTTCTCACGACCCGGCGGACTGGCTCAATTCATGGTCCTCGACCACCAGGGTTCGGGAGAGGTACCTGACGAGGCCTATCCCCTGGTCCTGATCACAGGCCGGATACGGGAGCATTACAATAACGGCTCGATGACACGGCGGTCCTCAGGCATATCCGAGTTGGTTCCCGAAGAGCTGGTCGAGATCAGTCTCGCTGATGCCCAGTCCCTCGGTATCAATCACATGGATTGGGTAAAGGTATCGTCACGTAGAGGCGAGGTGCAGGTCCGGGCCAAGGTCACCGACCGCTCCCAGACCGGCAACGTCTTTATGACCTTCCATCATGAGAACGCCTTGACCAATGTCCTGACCTCGGAACACCGGGACCCGATTACCGGTACGCCGGAATACAAGTCCTGCGCCGTTCGAGTGGAACGGGTATCCTAGAAAGAAACACGGGCCGCCATCTTTTACAGGGGATGGCGGCCCTGTTGTCAGGGGGCTCCAGTTTGATCTTCAACAGGGACAGTCTACACCCTTTCCTTTTTCCTCCTCCGCTGCACACCTGATCGCAGGCATCAAAGCCGGAATGACCTGATATTCCCTTCTCCAAACGGCCGGAGTTACAATCCGGTTTACCGCGATTTCTTCTTATCAGAGCTTTTACTTTACTTTCAGCATGATTTATTGTATTTCGTTATTCTTCCATGGAATAACGAAAATTGCGAGAAAGAGCTATGACGCAACAACATCCAAAGCCGTCCACCGATTCTCTCTTACTCCGCTCTATGATCGGTGACTCGGACAAGAAGAATCCTCTTGTCGTCCTTCTTGAGGAAATTGATGCCTGTGGTTCGATAAACCAGGCTGCAAAAGCAGTCGGCATGAGCTATAAGGCCGCCTGGGAACGGATAGAAACATTAAACAACCTTTCACCACAGCCATTGATCACCCGTCAGGTCGGCGGCAGCGGCGGCGGCGGGACGGTGCTGACCGAGGCAGGACATGATTTTCTCAAACGGGCGAATCTTCTCCGCCGTGAATTTGCAAGCTTTGTGAATTTTTTTAACAGTTCTCCCGAAAAAGCCTTCAATACCTTGAAAACATTACGAAGAATTGAAATGAAGATCAGTGCTCGCAATGTCTGGCTCGGCAATGTGGTCCAGATTGAAAGAGGGGCCGTCAACAGTGTGGTCACAGTCGCCCTTAAGGGCAGAGATACGATTGTCTCGGTGATCACCGAAAACTCCGTGCAGCGGCTGGGTCTTGCGCCCGGGGTGGAGGTGCTGGCCATCGTCAAGGCGCCCTCGGTCCTTTTGGCCCTTGATGTCGACCGGCAGAAGATCTCCGCCCGTAATATCCTCGAAGGCCGGATAAACCGCATCATCCCCGGCGTGGTCAACGATGAGGTGATCATCGATTTGGATGTTGGCAATACCGTCACCTCGATCCTGACCTCTGAAGGCGTGAAGCGGCTGGACCTGATTGAAGGGATGACGATTTCGGCGATCATCAAGGCCTCCGATGTCCTGCTTGCGATTGCCTGACATGATTTCCCTTTGTATCCGGCTTCGGCAATAAACCTAAAATTTTTCCGGCCCTTACAGCCGGAGCATTATGAAACACTCTGTTGAGGAGCAACTATGAAAAGGATCACGGCTGTTATTACTCTGCTTGTTTTCAGTCTGTTGCTGGTAGTTTCATCTCCCCAGGCGGCAGAAGTGATCATGCTTTCCGGTCCGGCCAGCATGACCGATGCATTAAAGGAGTTGATTGCCCAATTCGGTGCATCGGGCAATCATGCTCAGGTCCTGCCCAACTTTGGTTCATCCGGGGCCATGGCCAAGCAGATCAATGAAAGAGCGCCCGCGGATGTGTTTATCTCCGCCAACCAGAAATGGATGACCTTCCTGCGCGATGAGAAACGGATCGATTCCACAACCGAAAAGAACCTTGCCTGCA
This sequence comes from uncultured delta proteobacterium, assembly GCA_903901335.1. Lineage (GTDB taxonomy): Bacteria > Desulfobacterota > Desulfobulbia > Desulfobulbales > Desulfocapsaceae > CAIUQR01. The sequence continues at coordinate 26,448 of CAIUQR010000028.1, forward strand.
ATACCCTGGTCTTTGTCGGCACAACAAATCCGGCCGTCACCTCGATGGCCGATGTGGTAAAACTCAAACAGATCGCCATCGGCAGTCCAACGAGCGTACCGGCAGGCGAATATGCCGCCCAGGCTATGAAAAAGGCGGGTATCTACAAAAAACTCGAAGAGGGGAAACAGCTGATCATGGCCAAGGATGTCCGGCAGGCCTTGACCTATGCCGACCGGGGCGAGACTGCAGGAGCGTTCGTCTATAGAACCGATGCCCTGCTGGCAACCCAGGCGGTCATTCTTTTCGAGGTGCCCCAGGAACTGTATGACCGCGTTACCTATCCGGTGGCATTAACAGTCGATGGCGCCAAAAAGCCGGAGGCCAAGGCCTTCTATGCGTTTATCACTGGGCCCGAAGCCATGAAGGTCTTTATAAAATACGGTTTTAGTGCAGAATAACAGGAAGTTGTAACTCTCTAAAATTTTCATAATCGGCGACACCGTGTCTTTCCTACAACCCTCGGATATCCAGGCCATAATCCTCTCCTTTAAGGTTGCCTGCACAGCAACAGTGCTGTCAACCCCTCTGGGCATTGGTGTCGCCTATCTGCTTGCCCACACCCGTATCCCCGGGAAAACCGTATTGGAAGGTGTCGTCAATCTGCCCCTGGTTCTGCCGCCTGTGGTCGTCGGTTATCTGCTGCTCGTCCTCTTTGGACGCAATGGCTGGATCGGCCAAGTCCTGGCCCGTTTTGATATCCATATCATTTTTACCCTGACCGGGGCGATCATTGCCTCTTCCGTGGTGGGATTTCCTTTGCTGGTCCGATCCATCCGTCTCGGCATGGAATCCGTCGATGCTTCCTATAATAAGGCGTCGAGAACGCTGGGAGCCGGACCCTGGGATGCTTTTTTAACCATTACCCTTCCTCTTTCCGGTAGGGCAGTCCTGGCCGGAATGACCTTGATGTTCGCTCGCAGTCTGGGGGAATTCGGAGCCACCATAATCCTCGCCGGCAATATTCCCGGCGTCACCCAGACCATACCGCTGGCAATTTACGAGTACACCAGCTCTCCTGGAGGCGACCGGATGGCCCTTTCTCTCTGTTTCGTTTCCATCCTGCTCTCCTTTATTGTGCTGCTGGCCAGTGGTGCCGCCACCCGCACCCTGAACAAGCGGTGATCTCATGCAACTCGAAGTAGCGGTTCATAAAAAACTCGGACCCTTTAGCTGTAATGCCGAATTCAGTCTGACCGGTCGGCGGGTAGGTATCTTCGGGGCCTCCGGAAGCGGCAAATCGACCTTGATGCATATGCTTGCCGGTCTGCTGAAACCAGACAGCGGCCGGATCAGTCTTGGAGGCGTCACCCTGTTCGACAGCTCGACCGGGATCAATCTGAAGCCTGAAAAGCGCCGGATAGGGGTCGTTTTCCAGCATGCGCATCTCTTCCCCCATATGAGCGTCCGCCGCAATCTGCTCTATGGCTGGCGACGCACCCCTGAACAGGATCGTCATCTGCAGCCTGAGGCCATTATCGAGGTGTTGGGTCTTGAGCACCTTCTTGATCGCGGCGTGGGCATGCTGTCCGGTGGCGAACGTCAGCGGGTAGCCCTGGCCCGCACGGTACTTACCTGTCCGCGGTTGATTCTTATGGATGAACCCCTGACCGGTCTCGATGAAGAACTGAAATTTCAGATCATTCCCTATCTGATTAAATTTTTTTCAACCTTCGACATCCCGCTCCTCTTTATCAGTCATGCACTCCTGGAGATGCGGCTGATGACCGAACAGGTTCTGGTCGTCGAAGGCGGGCAGGTGGCAAAGCAGATGGCGACCGAAGAGCTGGCCCGGACTTCGTGGGCTACTCCGCGCCACGGATATGCCAATCTGCTGAGGCTTGGGCGCCCTAAACCCCGCGGGGATCTCTGGGCCTATCAATGGGGTGACATGCATCTTATTCTCACCGAAAAAGGAAAGGACGGAGAGAATATTTTTGAACTCGACGCGCGGGAAATTCTTCTTTTCAAGCGCCACCCCGAGGCAACCAGTGCCAGAAATCTTCTGCCGTGTATTGTCCGCAAACTCTTCACGGTCGGCAACAGAGTCCGGGTCGAACTGCAATGCGGCCCGGATCAATTGATTGCCCAGATAGTGCCGGAGTCGATGCGCGAACTGGAACTGGCGGAAGGAAAAGAGATAGTAGCCGTAATTAAGGCATCCGCCTTCCGTCGACTGATGTGAGCCCATCATACTCAGATCAGTTCCTTAAACGATATTTGCAAGTCCATTCGGCAAGGCCGTATTTTTGTAAGAATTCCTGAATTACTATCTTGGACATCAGTATTTGAAAATATGAATTTCTGACATGTAATCAATCGACACGTAACACCACAGATGAACTATTAAATATCGCCCACACTCGATCTCCAACCTGAAATCCGAGGCGTTGCGTCTGCTGTGTGGATACAATAGCACATAACATAACACCGCCAGGGATAAGGATCGAGTATTCTGTATTTATCTTGCCTTGCGTCTTGCGCTCAATTACTCCCTCGAAACGATTTTCCGCACTGCATTGAGGTTCCTCGTCACCCTTCTGCAAAATAATCCATGGTGCCTTTACCTCTGCCGTAATCAACCGCCCTTCATGTAAGCCAAGTTTTTCAAGGCTGTCATTAGTGATCACAGTGGTCACAGAATGACCGCTTAAGGTGACTATCTCTACTTGAGTCTGAATATCTCCTCGCTGAATCGTCTTGACCTTGCCAAAGAAAGAATTGCGTGCGCTGGTTTTATGAGAAGATTCTCTTTCCATAAAAAGTCTGGTCACCTCGTGGATTTCATCAGCGGAAAAAGAAACATACGACGAGGTTAAGTTAGGTGTTGAATGACCTAAAATAGTCTGAACGACTGGTAAGGGCATATTACATTGCATCAACTCAACAGCCCGAGCTTTGCGGATCATCTCCGGTCCGCCCAATCGTTTGGCAAATCCACAGCTTTGCGCTTGTTCGTAGAATTTACGACGAACAAAGGCGGGATCAACGCTGAACATATTTTGCAGAGATTCTTTAAATTCCTGATCTGCCAGTGCAGACTCAATTTCATGGGAAAGGGTTTCTGAAACTCGAACTTCTCGCGGTCCTGATTCTTTGTCGACGTCCGTGCTGTTAAAAAAAACCGCCGATCTTCCAATGTCGATGTCTGCAAATGGATTTAAGGCCAAGACCTCATTTAACTTGGCCCCTGTGAAGCGAATCAACAAAAAGATGAGCAAGATACGCCTACGTGATAATCGTACATCCTTACGGGGTGAAGCATCAACCCATTCGCGAAAAGAAAGCTCCAACCGGTTTAGTTGTGATGTGTCTAAACAATTACCTTCTTCAGCAATCGAGATGATCCGACCGTGATCCATGCTTTTGGGCAATGACTGCAATTCAACCGATTGTTTTTTATTCTTATTCATTCTGGAGTTCATGGATTATTCCTGTCGATTCCATTTTTCTGTTTGACGTTAACACTGACTGATTGGTCATCCTTGTTTTTAACAGATTCATTTCGCAGAGCTCTATAGAAAAACAATCTTGACATTAATTTGATCCTTTTATATACTGACACGTAAATAATACATTACGTGTCAGTAAGAAACAAGTTAGCAATTACTCGTGGAGGTTATGATGTTTTTTTCAACTGCAGGAATTGAAGTCAACCCATTGATTCCACCGTTAGTAGCTTTCGTCATTTCTTTTTTTACCTCCATGGGGGGCGTGTCAGGTGCTTTCCTGTTGTTGCCTTTTCAGATGTCGTTTCTTGGCTACACAAATCCTTCGGTCAGTGCCACCAATCAACTTTTTAATGTTGTCGCCATCCCTAGCGGTGTGTATCGCTATTTTAAGGAGGGGCGGATGGTGTGGCCCCTTACCTGGATAGTAATAATCGGCACTCTTCCTGGTGTTTTGATTGGTGCTTATGTACGTGTGGTCTATCTGCCAAATCCTAAAAATTTCAAGCTCTTTGCAGCCGGGGTGTTGCTCTATATCGGGACCAAGATGGTACGCGATCTGTTGAGCAAAAAAACAGGAAATGTAAACACGGCCAACAGTGAAAAACGTTTTCAGGAAATGGTGCGCCAGAGACGTGAAAAAATAACCAGCCCGGAAACAGCAGACAGTGCTCTCCCACCCGTAATCAAGGTTACTCACTTTAACCTGAAACGTCTGGGCTATACCTTTTATGATGAGAAATTTGACATTTCGTTCTGGGGAGTTTTTGCCCTCAGTTTCGTCGTCGGCATCGCTGGCGGGATTTACGGTATTGGGGGCGGGGCAATTATGGCCCCCTTTTTCGTAACGTTTTTCGGGCTCCCGGTGTATACGGTGGCCGGAGCTGCTCTGATGGGAACCTTTGTTACCTCTGTTGCAGGGGTTGCTTTTTATCAGTTGCTTGCCTGGGTTTATCCGAATGTTTCAGTGGCTCCCGATTGGTCACTGGGCGTCTTATTCGGACTGGGAGGAATGGCGGGTATGTATCTCGGCGCCCGTTGTCAGAAACATGTCCCGGCAAAAGCGATCAAGTGGATGCTTTCGGGTATTATTACACTAACAGCCGCAAAATATATCGCTGAGTTCTTTGGACATTAACAAACAGAATTAATGAATATGCTTGAACATATACAGCGACATCCAATAATTCAAAAATTCCCCAAAAGGTAATCAACCCCCATACAAGGCCATGACCTGCACCGAGCCAAAGTTCACCGTTCGCAGTGCGGAACCGGAATGGAGGGTGGCCCTTGCAGGAGCATCTGGGCGATGGTCAGTCTGATCTTCGGATACAAATGTCTCCTGCCCGCCAGCAGGTCGTTTTCCAGCATCGCCAGTTGTCGCAGGAGGGGCGTCCGTTCCACGCAGAGCACTCCTTCTTCGTTCTGATATTGTCCTGCCACCAGTTCCTGGCAGCGGAAGCATCCGGGAAACCTGAGCCTCCGGCCGTCCGGCCTGGTCATGGTCGCAGGCACGCCATGGGTCCGGCAGACCATCAGCCGGTATGGATAGAGGATACAGCGCCCTTGCCGGTTCAACGGGCACATCACCTGGGGGCGCTCCTCCCGGGCAAGGGCATCCTCACAGGCCCGCTGATATGCCTCGGCCCGCAGCAGGATCTCCTGCTGTTCTTCTGCCGGAAGGTGCCGGAACCCCAGCCAGAGATAGCTCCACTCGGCATAGGTATGGTGCTCAAAATACGAATCACAACAATTATCAGGGCATCCTTCGCAGGAAAATCCCAACTGTACCGCCACCCGGTTGTACTCTGTCTCCATTTCCTCGTAAATCCGGGACAGACGGTGCAACATTGGTCCGGCAACAACAATCTCTTTCATGCATTTTCCTCTGCAAAGCACTGGACCTGGTAAACGAGGATCTCCGGGTGAGAGTCCCGCCAGGTTTTTTCAGGGAGCCCTGCCTTCCGGCATAAATGCCCGAGAAACTGTTCGGGCTGCGGAAGCTGCTCCCATACCTGCGGCAGAAAAGTCGCTCTGGCCGAACCATGAGAGAGGATGACCCCGTCGATTCCAGGACGGAGTTTCCGGAGCAGATCATCACCATCGCCATAGGAAAGGGGGGACGCTGCGGTCAGAATTGAGATATCGATATGCACCCTCTCCAGCTCTTCTTCGGTCAGAGGCGAAAACCGGTAATCATGGAAGGCGGCATTGATCGCATTTTGTTGAATGCCCGCAGCGATCGAACCGGCAGGTTCGAGATTACCGATACATCCCCGCAACTGGCCTTCGAGTTTCAGGGTCACGAAGGTACCGCTCTTCCGCTGCAGGGCCGTATCCTCTACGGCCGGAATTTTTTCCTTCCTGCCCAGTCTGTTGCCGATCGTCAGCCGCGCCGCCTTTAGAAGAAGCGCCCCCTGTTCAACAGTTAAAAGATCATCCATAGCCACCCCCCACTGACAAGATCACCATTCAACTCCCAGCATCAGGCAGTTGATACCACTGCCGATCCCCAGAAGCGCGCCTTTCTGTCCCGGTTGAAAGACGCCGTTTTCCATGGCCATGGCCATGGTGATGGGCGCTGAGACGGAGCCGACATTGCCGAGAAGTTTCAAAGTTTCAAAGTTTTTCTTATGATCCAGCTGTAAGGTATCGAAGAGCAGCCTGGCATGGGCCGACCCGACCTGATGACAAAAAAAGCAGTCAATATCCTCGGCCGACCAACCGGGAATGGCGGAAAAGTTCTTCCAGGTCATCGCAGCGGTCTCCACACCCTTGTATAACAGCTCTTCCGAATTTGTGGCCATCAGCGTCCCAACCCTCTGCCGTCCCCCATGACAGAGGTCGGAATGAACCGTGTTGGCACACCAGGCCCCATGGACAAGACGAGGCCTCTGGGCGCAGACCTCCGTCCGGCACATGAAAAGGGCCGTCGCTCCGGAGCCGATAGTCAGGGAGGCAAAGGCGGGTTTGATGCTTTTCCGGCTTAGAGTCGTATCGTTGAGCAGGGAGAGGATCGTTGACTCGATCAGCTCCTCGGCTGTCTCTCCGGAGACGATAAGGCCATTTTGCACCTGCCCCAGCTCAATCATATTGGCAAGCATCACCATCCCGTCAAGAAACCCCAGGCAGGCATTGGATATATCGAAGATCAGACAGTCCGGAGATAGGCCCAGATTGTTGTGGATAAAGGACGCCGTGGCCGGTTCCATCATGTCTCTTGATACTGAAGTGAAGAGCAGACATTCAACCTCCCGGGCAGCAATATTCCCCTTTTCCAGGACCGCCCTCCCGGCCAGTGTCGCGGCCTGGCTGGGTCTGGTACCCGGATCCCAGAAACGCCGCTCGGCAATCCCGCTCATCAGCTGCAGCCTCCCCGGCGGCAGTTTCAACCTCTCGTAAACAGGGGAAAGACGCTCTTCAATATCCTCGGAGGTCAACACCCGGGGAGGAAGCTCATAACCGAAAGTGTGGAGGCAAACATGCGAATACTGTATCATAACCCTTTAAATTGCTCACCGGATACAGCAAACCAAAAGACTCCATCCGGGAAAAATTTTACACCTACCCAACTACCAACAGAGATGGCATTATAAGGTGCCGGTCGTCTTCAGACAAGACTTTTGGGTTGTTTGTTGACTCCACGCCATGATTAAGAAGAAATTCATCCGCTCCTTTCCCTACTGATGGGACTTTGACAAGACCCTCAATAGGAAAAGACCATCTTGAGCAGAAAAGTAATCCCGTCCTGCTCGATACCATTTTGCCGAAATTCCGGCCCGACCGGATCTTTATATTTCTGATTCAAGAGATTATAGCCGCTCAAAGACAGCGTTAACCCCGGTCGTACATTCTTGGCCAGAAGCGTCATATTGATTATCCATGCCGCATCAGTTTCGGTCCCGTCGATTGTTTTTCTGGGGCTGAGATATTGAAGATTGGTTCCCAAAGACCAGGTATCAGAAAAAAGAGGAACTATCAGGTTCGCCTTTCCGATGTGCTGCGGTGAGTTGGCAGGCGTTTCACCGGTACTTTTATCCCTGGCATCCTGAAAGGTATACCCGATATTGCCACGAAGACCAGCGGTCCACACCCCTTCCAACTCCAACTCAAAACCTTTAGCCGTCATCCGGCCAGAGTTCTGAAAAACCAGCATATCCGTCTCAGGATCATGCACTTGACGAATCATGTCTTCAATATCATAGTGAAATACTCCGGCAGACATACGATAATTTGCAGAGAGACGCTGCTCCACTATGGCTTCATATGTGGTGTTTTTTTCCGGATCCAGATGCAGCGGTCTTTTCTGGCTTACGCCGTCCTCATAATACAGCTCATAGGCGTTGGGAGGCCGAAGTGCCGTTCCATATATCAGTTTGACGGTGGTGCCGTCTTGAGGCTGGACAATGAATGCCAGACGCGGGTTCACTAAGTTGCCAAAATTGGGAGCATGATCCAGACACAGACCGGCATTGATTCGGAGCCAGGGGGTCATCCGGTATTCGTCCTGGCCAAAGAAGGCCCATTTCTGATTGCTTTCCGTGCTGTTCAGGTACAATTTATAGGGGTCTACATCCTCGTTCTGTTGATGCTGGGTCAGGTTTTCGACAAATTCGGCCCCTGCCGTCAGCCGGTGGGCTCCATCGAAAAAAGGCCGGGAGACGATGAGTTCGGCCCCCAAGGCCTGGCCCAGTGCGGTATCCTTGTTAATGAGTCCAGAATAAGAATAATGACCTTCATATTGGTATTCGTCATAAAAGACTCGGGCTGTGATTTCTGTATTTGTGTAGACTTTTTGGTGATATTTCAGATCCAGGTACCAGCGTTTATCTGCAGTAAACGTGTTTTTATTGTTGAAATCAGTTCCAAATGCGGCTGTGGGCAGGGTTTTATCACGGGAGACCCAGGCGCTTTCCAGAGTCAGCGGACCGTATTTCATCCGACCAAAGAGGGTTCCGCTTTTATCGCCGTCAGCATTGTGGGCAATGCCGCCGGGGTTGGTTGAATTGTCGAATTCGGCATAGTACAGATTCTGTCCCTTACTGAAATAGTCGGTACCGGACAGAGTCAGGTCGAAACCGCTATCAAACCTCCGGCCGTAACTCAGGCGACCCTTGTAGCTGTCATAGCTGCCATAGGAACCGGCTACTTCCGGCTGACCGAGCCCGCTGGAATCTTTGGTGATGATGTTGATAACGCCGAAAAAGGCGTTGCTTCCATAAAGGGACGCCCCCGACCCGCGAATGATTTCCACCCTTTCGACCAGATCCAGATCCAGAATCAATTCCGTGCCGATGAAGGCTTGATTATAGATGTTTTCATTGAGTCGATGGCCGTCGATCTGCACAAGAAAGCGGCTGTTGTAATCCCCTGTGGAAGAAAACCCGCGAAGCCCGGCATAGCTGTAATTGCGATCGTACGAGACATTAATCCCGCGAACGCTCCGCAAAAGATCCGCCAGGGTCCGGTACCCGTATTTCTGGATGTCGTCGGCGGTGACAATGGTGACGGACGCAGGCGCGTCTGAGGTCTTCTGATCAAATTTTGACGCCCCGGACACGGGAATCTTCATCAACTCTTCAAGACTGAGGGTGGTCAAATCCACGGAAGTGTCAGCCATCAGCAAAAACGGATGAAGGACCACGGAGAGACAAAGGAAACAGCAGCAATATCCAAGGCGTTTCAGAATCATTGATGTTTCTCTCTCAAAAAATACAAGCTTTCTCCATTTGGACTGTCTATGATGAATGAGTAAATTTTTCATTCGACTGCCTCATGCATCCCACCTTACAATTTAGAGATCGCGGAAGCTCTGCTCTGAACAAGCCGCTGCTCCAGCTTCTCTCCCGTTATAGGTCTGCTCAGCAAATAGCCTTGCAGTTCGTCACAATCCATTCTGCTAAGTGCAGACAGCTGGTCCTCGGTTTCCACCCCTTCAGCCACCACTTTCAGGTCAAAACTCTTTGCTATGCCTATGATCGAATGGAGCAGAGAGAGTCCGTTATCGGTTTTATCCATATTCATGACGAAGGACCGGTCAATCTTGAGCGTAGTCAGGGGAAACAACTGCAAATGACTCAAAGCGGAATAACCTGTACCAAAATCATCGATGGCAATGGATACGCCCATATCTTTCAGTTGCAGAAGCATCCGCCTTGCTTCGTCCGTATCCTCCATCAGTACCCTTTCCGTCAGCTCGACTTCAAGGTAGTGGGGATCCAGGCCGGTCTTCGCAAGGACTGCGATAATATTTGCCACGAGTTGTTTGAAATTTACATTGTTGCCGGAAATATTAATACCCATGCGACAATTGTCGAACAGACCGGAAGCTACCCATTTTTGGGCCTGAACGCAGGCTTCCTGGATGACCCATTCGTTAATACTGTGAATAAAGCCGTTTTCCTCGGCAAAGGGGAGAAAATCATTCGGCGGAATCAATCCCTTTTCCGGATCAATCCAGCGGATTAAGGCTTCAACCCCCCGAAGGGCTCCGGTTTTGTTGGCAAACTGCGGCTGATAGTAAAGGATAAATTCATTATTATCCAGGGCATGCCGAAGTCTGTTGCTCATGTGAAACCGGACCTTGGCTGCGTCATTCATCGCGCTTTGGAAAAACTGGTAATTATTACGGCCCCTTTCCTTCGCTGCATACATTGCCGTATCGGCATTTTTCAAAAGAAGGTCAATGTCACTGCCATCCTCAGGGTAGACACTGATCCCAATGCTTGCGGTCAGGGTAATCAGCTGGTTCTCGACCTCCACAGCACGGCCCAGGACCTCGATAATACGGTCGGCAAGGCCGGCTATCTGATCCGAAGTAGTAATGTCTGCGGCCAGAAGAGTAAATTCATCTCCACCAACACGGGAGAGCAGAGAAGCCGGCTGTTCGGCGCCGGAACGGGAGAGGACATCAGAATGCCGCAACATATTTTTCAAGCGTTCTGAAATCGATATCAGAACCTTATCGCCACTGGGATGCCCCAGGGTATCGTTAATTCGTTTAAAATCATCAAGGTCAATAAAGAGGACAGCCACCTTTCTCTGGTATCGCTGCGCATGCGGCAGGATTTTCGACCAGTGCTCTCTGAACAGAGCACGATTGGCAAGACCGGTGAGATTGTCATAAAAGGCAAGATAACGGATTTTGTCTTCGGCCTGTTTCAGTTCGGTAATATCCTGAATAATACCGACTGCCAGGCGATGCTGATGGGTATCCTCGGTGACGATTTCCCCCTGGTTGAGGATGATACGTTCACTGCCGTCCGGTAAAGCAACCTGATAGTGAACACTAAAGGTCTGTCCCGCCTTGCAGGCGTTGTCTATCAGTTTTCGTGCCGGCATTTTATCCTTGGCGGCGATATTGGCAAAAAGATCATCGTAGTGACTGAGGTGTGTAAGACCGAACATCTCGGGCTTGTGGCAGGTTATCAGGAACTCTCCAGTTTCGAGGTCCCGTTCCCAGTGAGCGAGCCGTGCCAGATCCTGGGCCTTGTGCAGCCGATTCTGGTTGATCTTCAATTCGCTCAAAATCAATCCGGAGCGAAGCCAGTACAATACCCGATAACCGAGGATCAACATATTGATCGGCTTACTGATAAAATCTGTAGCTCCCGCCTCAAACGCCTGGGTAATGGTCTCTGTCTCCTCCATGCTGGTGACCATTACCACCGGCGTGTGAGCGCCTCCTGGTAAACCTCGAAGCATTCGACAGGTGTCAAAGCCATCCATTTCAGGCATAATGACATCGAGCAGGATAAGGTCTGGAAGGAACTTATTAAAAAGATCCAGGGCTTCTCCACCACTTGCGGCCTCGACAACCTCATGTCCTGCATTTTCGAGAGTGAATCGTAATTGCATGCGAGCAGAGAAATCGTCATCGACAACCATCACAACTGATTTCTGATTGTGCGCTGACGTTTTGACAGTAGTTTCTGTAGGCATGATCATTCTCTCTTTTAATTTTTCCAACAATTACATCCTGTCCAACATGTCATTTTCTCCAGTCTTGTCCATTCCTTCACTGATTTAAGGGGCTCGGGCTAAACCGATCTGTTGTGCTTCCGGCAGGAATATTTTTCCCACAACCTATCCTGTTCCTCTTACTGGTTTTCAAGAAATCCATGTACCCCATATTCTATAAGTTTTAACTGGTCACCAAAAGGAAAATCCTTATTTTTCATGGTGTTAGTGTCTATTTCCTGAGCTTTTTCAGCCCAGAGGGCAAGGCCGCATTGTGCCAGAGTTCCTTTGAGCGTATGGGCGGCCCTGCCAAGGGCCTGGTAATCTTTATCCCGAAGCGCGGCCGTAGCCTTGGCAAGGTTTTCACGTATGCTTTTGCGAGACGCTGCCAGCAGTCTCGCAATCTGTTCATCTGTAAAGTCTGATGTCGCTTTAAAATAGCTGATGATATCTTCAACCCTAGCTGCCTGCCGAGAAATGTCAACAGGAGGATTGAGAGAATCAACTGCCGGACCGACATCTCTTACGCCACGTCGCGCCGGGCTGATCAGTGACTGGAGAACAGATGTGAGCTGATCATACTGAAAAGGCTTGGTGATATAGCGATCCATTCCGGCAGATAGGCACATATCCCGATCCTCACTCATTGCATGGGCAGTCATCGCTACTATCGGGATATGGCCACCGATGAGTCTTTCAACAAGAGACAGGGGTATATCCTCCGGCATTTCTCTGGGTACAGGGCCACCATCTTCAACGGTACGGATGATCGAAGTTGCCGACAGGCCATCCATCACCGGCATTTGTACATCCATGAGGATGACATCAAAACTCCTGGAGGCTAAGGCCGTCAACGCCTTCAGGCCATTAGCGGCAGTTGTGACCACATGATCCTTTTCAAGCATCATGCTCGCTAAGTCTCGATTCACCTCGCTGTCATCAACAACCAGAATATGCAAGCCCTTGATTGTATTTTCAGAAAGTTCCCCGTTCGATAAACGATTCGTCACCAGTTCTTCCGCACAGGCTTGCAGCGGGACAATAAAGTGAAAAGAACTGCCATTATCCACTTGACTCTCGGCCCAGATTCTGCCGTTCATCAGAGCAAGCAGCTGCTTACAGATAGACAGCCCGAGCCCGGTTCCACCGTATTGTCTGGCATAGGAATTATCGACCTGTTCAAAGATGTTGAAAATATCGGCAACCTTTTCCGGAGGTATACCAATACCGGTATCGGTAACAACAAAATGCAGTGCCGCTTTCTCGTCAGATGCAGTATTTTCCTGGCTGACCTTAATAGTAACAGATCCGGAAGGGGTAAATTTAACGGCATTGCCGACGAGATTGAGTAAAATCTGCCGCAGACGAAGATCATCCCCAACGAAGGCCCTGGGAAGCCCATCCCGGGTATTTATCAACAGCTTTAATCCTTTCTCGACAGCCGGCACATTCATGGTAGAAACAACTCCCTCAAGCAATTGAAACAGATCAAAGGGAGTGTTGTTCAACTGCAGTTGTCCCGCTTCCATTTTGGAAAAATCGAGAATATCGTTCAGGAGACCGAGCAGACTCTCGGCTGAATGTTTGACCGTTTGTAGAAAACGGAGTTGTTTCTTTTCCTCCTGCGCATTCATTGCCAGATATGTCATTCCGATAATCGCATTCATCGGTGTCCGGATTTCATGGCTCATGTTGGCGAGGAATTGACTCTTGACTCGATTGGCTGCCTCTGCCTTCTCTTTGGCCTCCTGCAGGTCGAGGGTCTGCGCCTCCAAATCCTGGGTGCGTTTTGCAACCTGCTCTTCAAGGTAGATATCGCGTTTTTCAATTTGTTCGATCATATCATTGAAACCAGCAGCAAGCAGCCCTAATTCGTCTTTCCCGCTCGCCTCTACCCGGACATGGTATTTTTTCCCCTGTGATATTTTTTTCGTTACCTCAGAAAGAGATTGGATCGGGTCGATGATGATCTTCAGCAGTCGTGAGGACAGCAACATTGCCAGGGCCAAACCGAACGCCGACATACCGCACATTAACTCCGCTATCATAAATATATTGTGATTTATTTCGGTAAGTTCCACCTCAATGAATAGTCGGCCAAGCTGTTCGTTGTCGATGGTAATCAACTGGTTGAGGATGGCGCGGTTACCCTGAAAACGCAGTCCCTTGAAGGTCTCTATTTCTCCTCGATACTCAGCAGAATAGTCGTCCTTATCGCGTCGATACAGGGCATAAACCTCTCCCTTTTTTCCAAAGATCACTCCGGTCACGACACTATCCTTGGCGACCAGTGAATGGAGAATGGTCTGCAAGGCCCTTTGATCCTGAAAGAGCAATCCTGCCCGGCTGTTTTCGGTAATAACGTTGGCCAGGGTCTGGATTTCATCGTTCAGCTGTTGACGGTTAAAATGATGTTGAATCAGGAAGGAGCATACGGTCGCCAGGAGGAGCGCCACAGTACTTGCCAGCAGGACGATACTGTAGAGCTTGCCGCGGATGGGGAGTTCGATAAACCATTGTTTCATAAAACGCCCCCCTATCGTACTGATGCGGCCAGATCCAACATAGCGGCACTGGCCTGTATTCCACGTTGTTTCAGATCGGAGTTATTGATGATAAAGGACAGTCGATCCTCTTTAATCACGAATTCGATAGAGCCACCGGCAGCAACAAATCCCGGAATATCACTGACCGTGACCACCGGACGATAGCCTACACGGGACGATAAAGAGGCAAGATCGTTTTTTTCGGAACTACTGACATAGAGCAGATGGCACTGCGGCAGCTTCTGGAGGGAATCGGCAAAAACAACCCTGATGTTGCGGCCACTGATCTTCTTGCCGTCGACAGCACTGAGAGTAGCGCCGAACGGGTTTTTTCCGGCTATACAGAATGTGACTTCCTGGTGTTCAGGTGAAAAAGACTGCTCCGGCCAGGTAATGAACCGGGAAAAATTCACCAGAAAAGCAGCCTTCAGCTGGTATTCCTGATTGACCTCTTCTGCCTGCAGGAGACCAAAACTGCCCAGAAGGAAAAGAGGACAGAGCAGCAGGAACCAGTGTAACCTGTAATAATTATAATAGTGTTTAGGTGTCGACATGTTCTCTAAGTCCTAAAAACTCCAGGTCGCTTTCAGGTAGACACTTCGTCCGATTTTTGTGGGAGGCGTGATCATCTCGGCAATATACTCAAGCTGGTTGCTGTTCAGCAGATTTTGCCCGGCCAGCATAATCTCCAACCCTTTCTGCGGCTTCCAAATCAGGTTGGCATCGAGGAGAAAATAGGAGTCCACCGGAACCAGTGTTGTCTGGTTTACCGGGTCGCGTCCTTTAATGGCATCGACATAGCGCAGCCACCAATTGAACTGCCAGTTCGTCGCAAGATCGATGGCTGAACGGATCGAGGCCTGATTTTTCGGGTAATTTGAAGAGGTGAAGTCGCCGGTTAGATTCTGAATAGCTGCATCGGCCGGATTTTTGTAACTCAGTTCGAGATTCTGCCATGTATAGGTAAAAACAAATGAGAGCCAGGAATTAGTTTTCCAGTTGATCGCGGTTTCGAGGCCATATCCTGTGCCTTTTTTTGCATTGGCAAAGTATTGATTCAAATCAGATCGGTTTGTACCTGGAAGGGTGGTGTAGATGCCGTCATAATCATTGTAATAGACCGCCGTATCAAAAGAGAGGTCTTTGCTTGCCTGCCAACGATACCCGCCTTCATAGGCAATGAGCGTCTCGGAGCCAAAGGCGGGATTGCCGCGCAGGCTCATTGTTTGCGTACCGTAGGGGGTGGGAAAGGTTGCAACCGTTACCGATCCGCCATCTTCGATCATTGTCGGAGTGCGGACAGCACGGGCAACGGAGGTCCATACCGAGTGATTAACCGCCGGTTTCCAGAGCAGGCGGGCGCTGGGTTGCCATTCATTGCCGGTAAAGTCGTTGTGCTCATACTTGGTCCCCAGAGTAAACCAGAGTCGATCAGGTATGAGCTTGATCTCATCCTGCAGAAAAAGGCTGTACAGATTATCGGTTTGGTCAGGGATATATACCTGAAAGGTGCTGGCAAAATGGCCACCCACCCGTCGGAAACCGCTCCCCATGGTCAGGCTGTTGCTCTCACCAAGCTTTGTTTCATACTGCAGGTTCATATCAACAGTAGCAAAGCTCTGGTTGAAATAGGATTCCTTTCGAAAATTGCTGTCATAATAGGCAGTAACGCTCAGTAAATCGCCGCCGGTCAACCTGTGCTTCCAGCTGCCGGTGAGGTTATTGCCACCGGCAGAATAGTCGCCGTAATTGGTGGTCTGATATGGCGGTTTATCGATCCAGAACGGGGAAACGATCTGCTTGCCGTCATTTTTATAGAGATCGCCTTGCAGATTCCACTCATTTGTAGTGCCGACTTTGCCATCCATTCGAAACCCGCCCTGGGCATTCCACCAACCGTCGTGAGCATCTTGATCATTGGCGGCAAGCACATTGCCGCTACGATCATTGGAAGTGACATAAAACCGGCCGTAGGTAGAATCGCCCATCTTAGCGCCATACCGAGCGGCTCCCGACATTTTTTCCAAATTACCGACACTCCCCCTGACCAATCCTCCCTGGGTGTCCTGCGCATTCTTGGTAATGATGTTGACCACCCCGTTGACAGCATTAGCTCCCCAGATCGTTCCACCGGGACCGCGGATTACCTCAATCCGATCGATATCCTCAAGCAACGTATTCTGCTGATCCCAGTATGTGCCGCTATACGCAGGACTGTAAACCGATCGGCCATCGATCATCACCAGGAGTTTATTGGACGTGAAGCCGCCAAACCCTCGAGAGGAGATCGACCACTTGCTGGCACTGATACGCGCCACCTGAATTCCAGGGGCCAGGGCCAGGGCCTCAGGAATGCTCGTCACGCCGGATCGGCGGATATCCTCCTGAGTGATCACATACGCCGCTGCCGCAGTATCGGCCAGGTTCTGCGGCTTTTTCGACACCGAGGTGATATTCACCTGCATCAATTGGGCGAGATCCATATTGAAGTAGCCGTCATCGGTCTCAGCCTTTACCAAGGAAGGAACTGCCGTCTGGGTCAGAAAACAAATCTGGGCGGTCACAGCAATCCAGGGAAGGGTTTTTAACGTTTTCATAGATGATACCCTGGAGCTTCGTTTCATATGATCAACGGCCTGAAAAATCTGCTGCCGTTATACTTTTTTTCATCTGGGGTACACGAAACGCGATTATGCAAATATTATAGATTTTTCCAATCACTAAATGCAAACACATTCCTCCCGCCATGCCTGAATAGTCCGGCTACGGATCTTTACAACCTGAGCTCGGTTCAAATATTTCGTTCATCCGAGTCAAGAATTCAAGGTCACCAGACAGAATTCTCCAGGGTTATGAACATGTTGCTGCTTTGAAGTGATGTTGGAAAATAAGGGGCACGGCCTAAGCCGCACAGGCAGGAAAAATACATTGACTTGAAAACATCTTTCACCCGTCAATATTCCTGTCCGGGCCAAACGAATGATTAACAGGAACCCTCAACAAGAGAACCAGAAGACATCCAGCAAGGACCTGAAACAGCCGATATTAAAGGGAATACCTAAAAAGCCTTTCAGACTCGACAGGGCTGCAATTGCTCTTTCAAAAGCTGCAGCTTCTCTTTGAACTGTTCTTTCGACACCGGAAGGTCAATAAAATCATCGATACCCTCGTCGGCAACTCCCATGCCGTCACCAACCGGAGTCCCTATCCCGATAATCGTTGCACGGCGTCCGGAATAATCTTCCAATTTACGGATTGCCCGGGCGGTTTCAATCCCATCCGTCTGCGGAGGCACCGTATCGATGATAATCAAATCAAAGTTGGATAAAGAGGCCTCATACACCGCCGACCGGCCGGTTTCGACGATGGTCACCCGCCATCCCGATTCTATCAGGACCTGGACCACCGCCAGCTGGCTCGTCTGGTCACCATCCACAACCAGGGCCGTGCTGGTCAGATATTTCGTCAGCATATCAATAAGCTGGTCTTTATTGATCGGCTTGGTCAGATAGTCGTCCATGCCAGCCTGCAGGCACCTCTCCCTGTCACCCTGCATGGCGTGGGCCGTCAACGCAATAATAGATTGATGCCCTCCCCTCTGCCGTTCACGGGTACGAATTTCCTGGGTTGCCGCCAGACCGTCCATGACCGGCATCTGCACATCCATCAGCACAACCTGATAGGTCCCTCTCTCGATTTCTTCAACCGCCTTCCTGCCGTTCTCGACCAAGGTGACTTGAACACCGGCCTGCTGCAACAGTTTCTCCGTCAAGGCCCCGCTGATCGGCTCGTCTTCCGCCAATAAGACGTTGGCTCCTTTCAGAACAAAGCTGTTCTCAAAGGTCTCATCAACCGTCCGGCGAACCTGTCCCTCCTTTTCTGCAGACACTTCGACCGGCCAGGTAAACCAGAAGGTCGCCCCCTCGCCCGGTTCACTTTCCAGGCCAATCTCCCCGCCGGCTAAGGCCACCAGCTTTGCCGAAACGGCAAGACCGAGACCGGCCCCGCTGTGTTTATGATCATCCCCCCCCCCCGCCGAGCCCAGAGTGTGGAAAATTCCAATCTGCTTTTCATAGGAGATGCCGATCCCTGTATCGGTAATCGAAAACTTCAGGATCAGATTCTGATCATTCCCTGTCGTCGTCACGTCAACGGTGACCAGGCCTTTGTCGGTGAATTTGATGGCGTTATTGACCAGGTTGACCAGAACCTGTCTCAGCCTCTCCGGATCACTGCGAACATTCTGCGGGATATCCGGATCAATATAATGGAGAAGGTCGATTTTTTTATGCTCGGCAGCCAGCTTCAGGATATATAAGTCACATTCCAGGAGATCATAGAGATCAAAATCTTCGGGGGTCAGCTGCAGCTTTCCTGCCTCGATCTGCGAATAATCAAGAATATCGTTTACCACCCCGAGAAGACGGTCGGCGGATGCGCTTACCATCTCCAGATATCGTCGCTGCTCCTGGGTAAGCTCTGTTTCCAGGACCAGACCGGTCATCCCCAGGATCCCATCCATCGGGGTTAAAATCTCATGACTTATATTTGCCAGAAATTCGCTTTTCCTGCGTCTGTCCTTGTCAGCCTGCTCTACAGCCGCCCGGAGATCATGGGCTGTCTTTTTCTGCAGCTCCAGTTCCTGTTCAAGAGCATGCACCCGCTGCTCAAGCTTCGTAATTTCCGACACTCGCACGGCCTCCATCGATTGAAGATTTCGGGCAGGTTATGAGTGAGAAGCCGCGTTCCCCTGAAACGACCTCCCCTGTCATATTTCTTTTGAGAAAGACCGATGTATGCGGTTCTTTCCTCCCGATATGGTAGTCTTTCTACCACATCTTTCACAAAGCCTCAAGCATCTCAAAAAGACACTGCCGGTATTCTGCTGACCTCCTGCAATCCAAGACGCAATCTCTGCATCATCTCTTTATAATCGTGACCCTCACCGGCACTGGCGGCTCTTTCCATTTCTCGCACATATCCGGCCCATTCATCTTGCCCCATGTTCAGCAATAACCCCTTTAAACCATGCGCAATTACAACTACTTTTTCATGCGCATCTTCCCCTTCCGGGATCATGTCGAAGGCCAGAAAGGCCGCCTGTATAGACCTGGCTGAGCTGACCACCATCAGGTCTATCTGTTCCTCATTGAAATTATACGTGGTTCGAAAATGTTCACGAAGGTCTTTAATCGTTACAGGAGAAGGAGTTGAGTCCATGATATTCCGGCTTTTTCTTTATCTTGCCCATCCGGTGCAACGATTATCCACGCGGCAGAGGATCACATCCTTTCAATTAATCCAAGCTCAAGGATATGACCAAGAAGTTTTTCGCGATCAAGGGGTTTGGTCATATACGCCTCACATTGTCCCTGCCTGAATGCCTTCATTATATTTTTTGAGTCATCGAAAGCTGTTACCATGATAACCTTGGCAGCATGCAGACTTGTGATCCCAAGATTTTCCTCCACCTTTCTGATCTCGAGCAAGGCCTGCTGGCCGTCCATTACCGGCATCATTATATCCAGACAGATCAGATCATAGGGTTCGTTTTCATGAAACGCCCACCGTACCGCGTCAATAGCCTCCTGCCCATTGACGGCAACATGACAGACACCATACTCCGATAACAGTGTTGAAAGCAGTGCCCTCGCCAGAAAGTCATCTTCGACAATCAATGTTTTCATACGCACTCCTCTGGAAACGCGATTTCAACATCCAATCCCCGTTACTCTGCGACAGGGAATCCGACAACGTCTTGACAATCTTTTTCAGAACGCAAGCCGCACTGTTCATCCTGCGGAGACTGGTTTTTTCCTGATCTCCCAGCACCTGTGAATTTTTGTAGTTCGTTCGAAATCAAGAGGAACAGTCTGGTCGCTTATCTCCTGTATATCAAACCGTTCCTGTAGATTCCCGTCAAGGATGAATTTTCTGAAGTTCGTGGAAAAGAGCAGCAACCCCTTATCCTCTAAACGTCCCATGGCCATGGCTATCAACTGTCCATGATCGCGTTGGATATCAAAAACGCGGGCGTCCTTTTTGGTGTTGGAAAAGGTCGGTGGATCGAGAAGGATAAGATCATAGACCTTTTCGGTCTCCTGAAGCCACGCAAGACAATCAGACTGCACGGTCTCATGCATCGGCCCCGAGAACCCGTTCAACGACAGGTTCGCCCGGGCCCATTGGAGATATGTGTTCGACAGGTCAACGGTTGTGGTCGAGGCCGCCCCTCCTTGGGCAGCGCAGACGGTTGCCGTGCCTGTATAACCGAAAAGATTGAGAAATCTCTTTCCGGCTGCAGCCAGAGCGATCCTTTTTCTGACCAGGCGATAATCAAGGAAAAGGCCGGTATCGAGATAATCCGTCAGGTTCACCAGAAAATAACAGCTGCCTTCACGGACCTCATGCATTCTGTTCCGGTTGTCCTTCTTTTCATATTGATTTTTGCCCTTCTGCCGGCGCCTGGTCTTAATGAAGATCCGCTCTCTTTTTATCCCCAGCGTTGCCCGGATTATTGCCAGAATCAACCTCAACCGGCCGGCAGCCAGGTCTACATCGACAGATGAAGGCGGAGCGAATTCCTGGACATGCACCCATTTTCCGTAGATGTCGACGCTGACATTATATTCAGGTATATCCCTGTCATACACCCGAAAACAGCTCAACTCTTCCCTCTCCGCCCATTTCAACAGCTTCCGCAGGTTCTTCTGCAACCGGTTGGCAAAATCGGCCCCTTCAGGTTCAACGGGCAAAGGGGAAATCTGCCACTGGAATGGCACGGTATCGGAGGTAGGGGCGGCACCAACAAACAACCGGCAGGCCAGAGGTCCATTAAACAGCCTGTAGCTGGCCTCCCAGGTAATCCCCAATCTGTCGGCAAGATCCGTGTTTGAAATAAAGATACCCGCCTGCCAGCCGATAAACCGCTCCCGCAGGATACGCCCGAGAGCACGATACAGTTGCGCCACCCCTTCCGACTCAGCAAGGCGTTCTCCATATGGCGGATTACAGATCACGATACCCGTTTTTCCGGGCCTCTGCAGGACGGCGAGTTCAGCCTGCCTGACTCTGATTCTCTCCTCGAGACCGGCCCTTTCAATATTTTTTCTGGCGGCCGCCACCACCACCGGGTCGGCATCATAACCGAGAAGAAGCGGCCATTTTTTCTCAAGGCCCACCTCTTCCCTGGCTACCGCCTCATTGACAAGGCCATCCCAGAGGACCCGGTCATGTCCCTTCCAGCCGGTAAAACCAAAATACCCGCGTGAAAGCCCGGGGGCCGAGTCTCCGTAGATCAGCGCCGCCTCGATCAGCAGGGTCCCGGATCCACACATCGGATCGACGAGTATCCTGTCGGAGTCCATCCCGTTCCACCCGGCCAGACTGACAATTGCCGCAGCAAGGGTTTCTTTCAAGGGAGCGGTGCCGGTTGCCACCCTGTACCCGCGTCGATGCAGGCTTTCTCCGGAAAGATCGATGGAGAGGACGGCCTTTTCCCCGTGAACATGGAGATTGATCTGCACCCCGGGCCGATCGGTCTTAATCGATGGACGTCTGCCCTCCCTGGCCCGGAATTGATCGACAACAGCATCCTTCACCCGAAGGGCTGCAAACTGGCTATGAGTAATCACGGATTTTTCACTGAGGGTGCAATCAACTGCAAAGGTGGTGTCGCAGTCAAGATGCTGATTCCAGTCTATGTCACTGCATTTTTGATAGATACTGTCATTATCCGGAGTTAAGAACTCCGCGATCTGCAGAAAAATGCGGGAGGAAAACCGCGACCAGAGACAGGCCCGATACCCGGAAGCGAGATTACCCCGCCAGGTAACCACGCCTTTCGCCACGGCAATCTCTTTTCCCCCGTATGATTCCACTTCCCCGGCGACAAGATGTTCCAGTCCGGCAGCACAGCTTGCATTTAATGTATGTTCGTTTGTAAATGGCATAAAATCCTTTCTGGAATTCTCTGAGGACGATGTCCGTTTTATCACCTGCCCGGCCGGTTTTCAGCGGTTCAATGCAGAGGGGCATGGCGTGACCATAGTATAGCAAACTTTGCATGATGAACATCATTATGCTGTTGCAAATCGTTTATTTCTCTGAACCTGTGCTGTTCACACGATGAATTTTCTTGACCTCTTCTCGAATAGGACTAGAATGACATGCAGCGTATTGTCAGCAACATCCATCTGCTCACCCTCTCTCGTAGAGAAGTGGCGTTTTCAGGTTGGGTATTGCCGACTGAAGAAATCTTTAAATTTTACTATTCATACATACTCACCAATATTTGAGAAAAAGAGGCACCTTATGAAAAGCAAAATCGTCCGAAGCATTGTACTGTCTGCACTGTTTGGATCCCTTGTACTCTTTGGGAGCGGCTGTGAAAAAAAGGTTGTTAACCCACCGGATGGCTCCGACATGTCAGGTGGGAAAAACATTCAATACCCGAATGGCGACGGATATTCAGAAAGCGGTCTCGGAAAAGAAGGGACTCTTGGCGATACCGGCAAAGGTGGAAGATCTGGAAATCTCTCGATCAATAGCGATGAAGATCAATCAGATGCCTACAAAAGAGAGCATGGGCGCTGCACTCCGGGATTAAATCCTATCTATTTTGATTTCGACCAGTCGACCATTAAATCCGATCAGACCAGCAGGCTGGTCAGCAACGCCAATTTCCTCAAGAAGAATCAGAACGCCAGGATTGTCATCGAGGGGAACTGTGACGCCAAGGGTACCAATGAATATAACATGGCTCTCGGCGAAAGACGGGCCCTCAGTGCCAAAAACTACCTCATCAATCTGGGAATCGATTCGGGAAGACTCAGAACGGTCAGCTACGGTGAGGAAAGACCATTGTTTTCCGGGCAGGATGAATCTTCTTTCGCCTTGAACCGACGGGATGATTTCAGGACCGAATGATTTTAAAGGTTTTTTCCAAGTCAAGACTCGGAAAGCTCACAGGTGTTGCCCGGGTCTTGACGACAACACCCTCTCCAGTATTCTTGCACAGACCTCTTCTATTGTGATACCGGTAGTATCGATCAGGAACGCATCTTCAGCCTTCCTTAAAGGGGCAACGTTTCTCTCACTGTCATACCGGTCTCTTTGACGGATCATCTCCAGGGTTTTTTCTTCATCAGCCTGACTTCCATGCAGACGTAACTGCCTGACACGGCGGCGAGCCCGCTCCTGAATATCGGCATCGAGAAAGAATTTATGGGCTGCGTCAGGAAAGACGACGGTGCCGAGATCGCGTCCTTCCGCCACCAGTCTCCCCTGGGAACCGATTGCACGTTGCATCTCTGTGAGTTTCGCCCGTACTACGGGGATAGCCGAGACCCTTGACGCCAGCATGGACATTTCCGGCGTACGGATCTGATCACTTACATCGACACCATTCAAGAGTACACCGGCATCGCTGAACTCATCCCTGGCCGGGAGCAGCCGGATGGTAAGAGTATTGAGATTTGCGGTAACCGCATCGCAATCCCCGGCATCCACCCCCATCTGCTGCAAGTGCAGCCCAACCGCTCGGTACATAGCCCCGGTATCGAGATAGGTATATCCCAGGCTTGCCGCTATCTTGCGGCTTATGGTCGATTTTCCCACCCCCGATGGCCCATCCAGGGTGACAATCTCTTTTTTTCTATGCATCCTCAAGGTCCGATAAACATTCGGCGAGTACAGCCAGGAACCTCGTATTCTCCTCATCAGTGCCGACATTGATCCGGATACAATCCGCAAACCCGTAAAGATTCATCGGGCGAACAATCACCCCTTTGCCCAACATGGCCTGATAGAGTCTGGTTGCGTCCGATTTCACATCAATCAGCAGGAAATTAGTCTGGGAGGGATAGCTTGTACACCCCAGCTTTTTGACCTCCTCGCGGAGATATTCCTTGCCGATTCTGGTTCGCTCAAGTGTCTTCCTGAGATAGTTTTCGTCTTCCAGGGCAGCCAGGGCAGCGATCTGGGCAAGATGATTGACATTGAACGGCTGTCGAACCTTCTGCAGACAGGCAGCGATTTCCTCAGGCATCACCCCATAACCGATTCGCAGGCCGGCCAGGCCGTAGGCCTTGGAAAAGGTCCTTACCACAACCACGCCGCAACGATTTTTGGTATTCCGGACAAGCGAAAAGATATCCACCTGTTTTTCCTGATCCATGAACTCCACATAGGACTCGTCCAGAACGACCGTAACTCCCTCCGGCACCTCGCTTAAAAATGAATAGAGTTCAACGGGGGTGATGGCAGTGCCGGTTGGATTGGTTGGGTTATCAAACAGAATAAGACGGGTCCGATCTGAAATACCGGTAAGGATCCGCTCTAAATCGTGGCTCAATCTCCTCAGGGGAACGATAATATTTTTCCCCCCATGGATCTGAACAAGCCGTTGGTAGAGTAAGGACGACGGACAACTGGTGATTACCTCACATCCGGTCCGGATAAAAATCCTTAGCAGAAGTTCCATGACCTCTTTGGAACCATTTCCCAGAACAATCTCATTGAGAGATACACCAATATTTCGAGCCAGGGTAGCGCTCAGAGAGCAGGCAGAAGTATCCGGATATCGATGCAGTGTCGTCATGGCCAGAGATAAGGCCTTGGCTACCGCTGGAGAAGGACCCCAGGGATTTTCATTCGAGGCCAGCGTAATGGCATGCGTTATACCCAGCTCCCGATTAAGTTCCTCTGGAGACTGTCCGGGTTCATAGTTGGTTATATCTGTTATGTTTTTTGAGAAATGTAGTTTCAATTTTTTCCTTCCAACAGGGTTGCCCTGACACAACAAAGCAACATTGAAATCCGTTTTCTCTGGATCAGGTACACATCAGAGAACGGGCCGTTTATCGGAAACCCCTGCGCTTTTTTCGATGTTATAGGCCACCCTGAAAAGAACCTCCTCTTTAAAATGGGGCCCTTGAAGCTGGATACCTATCGGCAGCCCTTCTCTGCTGAATCCTCCGGGTACAGAAATGCCGGGAATACCGGCAAGATTTGCTGAAATTGAAAAAATATCAGAGAGATACATTTCTAACGGATCATCCCCCTTTTCACCGAATTTCCAGGCTGGGGACGGAGCCACCGGAGAGATCAGGACATCACACAATTCAAAGGCCTTCTTAAAATCATTGGTAATGATAGTGCGAACCTGGGATGCCTTTTTATAATAGGCATCATAATATCCGGAAGACAACGCATATGTGCCGAGCAGAATACGGCGTTTGACCTCCGCCCCAAACCCCGCAGACCGTGATTCCTTATACATGTCGATAAGGGATTCTGCCGTCATGTCCCTGTATCCGTAGAGAACACCGTCATAGCGGGCCAGATTGGAGCTGGCCTCGGCCGGTGCAATCAGGTAGTAGACAGCCACACAGTAATCCGTATGCGGCAGGGAGACGTCAACGATCTCGGCACCCGCCTCCTGTAGAAGAGCAGCCCCCTTGCGGACAACTGCTTCAACTTCCGGATCAAGGCCGGCACCGAAATACTCTTTCGGAATGCCGATCTTCACCCCTTTCATGCCGGTGATCAGCGACTGGGTGTAATCCGGCTTTGCTCGTTGTACCGAAGTCGAGTCCTTTGTATCATACCCGGCGATCACATTCATCATCAGGGCACAATCTCTTACATCCCTGGAAAACGGGCCCACCTGGTCAAGAGATGAGGCGTAGGCCACAAGGCCATAACGGGAAACCCGCCCATACGTGGGCTTCATTCCGACAACGCCGCACAGGGATGCCGGCTGCCTGATCGACCCGCCCGTGTCCGAACCAAGGGAGGCCAGGCACTCACAGGCCGCAACAGAGGCCGCCGAGCCTCCAGAGGACCCTCCGGCCACATATCCTCTCCTCCAGGGATTTTCAGGAACCTTGAAGGCGCAGGTCTCCGAAGTTGAGCCCATCGCGAATTCATCCATCGAGGTCTTACCCAGAATCACAGCGCCCTCCTGCTCCAGCCTGTCAACAACGGTGGCACTGTACGGAGGGATAAAATTTTCCAGGATTTTGGAACCGCATGTGGTCGCAATACCTTTCGTGCATAACAGATCCTTTATAGAAACCGGGATGCCGCACAAGACCCCTCTCTCATCACCCTTTGCAGCATCAGCCTTATCTGCCATGGCAAGAGCGTAGTCACGATTGACACTGATAAATGCTTTAATATGACCATCAATATCTGCAATCCTGTCAAGACAACTCAGGGTCAACTCACGGGAGGAAAGTTCCTTGCTGTTCAGCTTCTCTAATGCCTGGCCAATGGTTAGTTCGTAGGGGTACATTCTATCCTCAAAAAAGACACGGTCTGAAAAATCAAAAACCTGTTAAAAACTTAAATTATCCGCGGAACGATAAAACACTCGCCGTTTTGTTTGGGACAGTTGGCAAGGGCCTCTTTCTGGGTAAGAGAGTCCTGGACAGTATCGTCACGAAAGGCATTGGAGATCGAAAAGGCATGGGTTGTAGGCTTGATATCCTTCGTGTCCAGTTCGTCGAGTTTTGCCACATAGGAAAGCAGATTATCAAGCTGCTCCGTCATTTTTACAAGCTCCTGTCGGTTGAGGTTTAATCGTGCTAAATTGGCCACATGCTCGACTTCTTCTCGTGTAATTTTCATCTTTTTTTTATGTCGATAAAGCTGGTTAAATTAATTGTCCGATAGATCAAAATTGTCCAGATATTCCCGTGAAAACACGGTATTTGAAGTGACAAAATCCACAATGCTTTTGGTAAAGTACGTTACGGTTAAAGGGTCAAACTGGCTTCCGGAACAATTATCAAGTTCCAACAAAGCTTCTTCCATTGTCATGTTTTTACGATAATTACGCCGTGAGGTCATGGCATCATAACTGTCAACCACGACAAGAATTTTGGTTAACACATCCAAATCATCACCCTTTAAACCATCCGGATAGCCTTTTCCATCCATTCGTTCATGATGATGCCTGATAATGAATTGCTCCCGTTTCATGAATCCGAGGGGTTTAACAATATTCGCCCCGACACTGGGGTGTTTCTTTATCAACAACCATTCTTCATTGGTTAATTTTCCGGGTTTTTGGATACAGGAGAGATCAATAACCAGTTTTCCAATATCATGAAACTGGGCCGCTCTCCGCAGGACAACCTGATCACTCTCCGAGAGTTTCATTGCCATGCCAAGCATCACAGCGTACTCGGTCACCCGAGTGGTATGACCTGCTGTATAGTAATCTTTTTCCTCCATGGCATTCTGCAGACTGGTCATCAGTTGCACCGTTGCATTCTCAAGGCTGTTACTGTAGGAAAGCAATAATTTATTTTGTTCTTCCAGTTTCTCCGCTTTCTTACGAACATCATCCTCCAAGGCTTCTTTATAATGCCTTTCCCGGAGAACATACATCCGTTTTTCAATGGCCCTTCGAATTTTAACATTAAAAATATCGAGATCTTCGATGGGTTTTGTTAAAAAATCATAGGCACCGAGATTAATTGCCCTCATGGCGTAGTCCATGGAGCCTGCACCGGTCAGGAAAAGGACTGGAATATTGTAATTGAGCTTATTTAATGCATTTATGGTATCAAAGCCGTCCATTCCCGGCATGTTAATATCAAGAATAATGACATCAAATGTGTTGTTGATGACATCAATAACGCATTTCCCATCAGGTACTGTCTGGACAATATATCCAAACATCTCCAGAATTTTCGAGACAGTGCTGCGGACCATGGCATCATCATCCGCAATTAATATTTTTGCCTGTTTTGTCTCCAAAAGTTGATCCCTTTTTAAAAAATCTTTTTCTTTAAAATATCATCCTTATTTTATCAGAAAAATTCTGATGAGTTTGAGCTAAGAACTCTTCTGTAAATTCTACAGGTTTTCTTTTTCCAGACCAAGTTTATTTTTGACTTCCAGTGTTCATCTGGATAGAGTTGTCAGATAAATTTCAACAAATTATTCCTAAGTCATCTTATCCTGGGAGAATTTTTCCATGAGTGAGTTCAGAATCGCTGATAATAAAATACAAGCAGCAGCTATCCTTGACGCAAGAGGATTACATTGCCCTATACCATTGTTACACACAAAAAAGGAAATATCTAATCTGGCTCCAGGACAGATTCTCCAGATAGACGGGACAGATCACGGATCACGAAAAGATTTTTCCGGATGGTGCGATCGATCAGGCCATAAATATTTGGGAGAAAAGGAGATGCACGGCTATATAAGTTTTTTTATTAAAAAAGGATAAATTTTTACACTCAATTTTTTGAGTTTCGATAATGCGAGAAATTACTTGCCTGTAATTTCTCGCATTATCATATCATGAATAATTGGTCGTACTTTTTTTAATTTTTCGTTTTCTATCCCAAAAAAGGTCCTGTTGCTGAGAAAGACTATGCATACTCTCTGTTGAAGGTCTATCCAGAAGGAGGTTCCTGTAAAACCCAGATGGCCAATAGATTTTTTTGAGAAAAAACGTCCACTGCTTGAAGCGGCGGGCGATGGAGTATCGAAACCTAAGGTCCAGGGAGAATTTTGCCTCTGTTCTAAAACAACTCTTAAATTATCGTTACTGAAGGATGGATGAGTTGATTGATCATTATACCCCATAAGAATTTTTTCACAGAGCGTCAAGACACCCTCTATTGTTCCGAAAAGACCGGCATGCCCGGCAACCCCTCCAAGTATCCGGCAATTATCATCGTGGACAACCCCATAGAGATTTCTAGTCAGTATTGAACTATAGCCGGTAGAGGCAAAGTTTTTTTCCTGTATTTCTTCGTTCTTGGGAAAGAGAAGCTTTTTTTGAAGATGCAGAGGTACAGTAATTTTTTTTCTCCAGAATGCATCCAACCTTTCTCTTGATCTTTCTTCTATAATGTTTCCAAGCAGAATATACCCCAGATCACTATAAAGACTTCCTTCACCGGGTGGATAAAGGAGGTCTTCATTGATTATCGTTTTAAGTATTATATCTCTTCTGAGTTCAGGAGCTATCCTGACAAGATCCTTATAATATGGTCTGTGCGCCGGCAAACCGGAACAATGAGACATAAGGTGAATAAGGCTTATGTCCCTTTTATCTTTTGGAATATCAAAAGACAACAACGATTCCAGTCTCTCTTCCCAAGATATTTTTTTTTCCTCTATTAACGCAAGAATAGAAAGGACAGTTACCAGCGGTTTTGTAAGCGACGCAACATCGTAGAGTGTATTCTGATTAACCTCATTTGCTGAGCCATCTGTTTTTCCATAGCAGAATATCATTCTTTCAAATTCACCACCTATAAACGAAGATATCCCTACGGCTGCGCCAGGAAAAACTTTCTCGTTTATATAATCAGTAAATGATTTGTCCAAACAGGTTTTTAACCTTTTCATTTGAATTTCCACCATTACAATTTCTCATTATTCTATTGAAATTTTTACCAGTTTCCAATAGAATAGGGCATTAATTCGCTCCGCATAATTCAAATTTCCCAAGAGTCGTTTTTTTTTATGTTTATCTGAAACATTTCATTTCAGATAATAGCCGACAATTTGCCATACTATGGCTTGTTAATAGTGTTTTAAAAGACTTGTTAATTCTTGTTAACAACTCATCGTAAACAAAAAATTGTTTTTTAATCACATACATTTGTTAATAAATAAAAATTAAATATCAATTAGTTAAATTAATTTTCCACATATTAACCGGTATAATAATAATAAAAAGAAATAAATAATTTAATTAAAGGATGTCTTATGACACTTAATTGCACTGTTTTGAAAGAAGATCTCTTGGAAGGTCTCAATAGTCTGCAGAATATAACAAACAAGAAGGGTACACTGGCAATACTGGCAAATGTTCTCATTGAAAGCTCGGAAGAAGGTCTTTACATAACCGGAACAGACCTTGAGGTGGGGATGAAAACTTTTGTAAAAGCAGAAGTAAAAAATCAAGGAAAACTGACTCTTCCATCTAAAAAAATATTTGAAATTGTCAGGGAATCAGGGTCGAAAGTAATTTCTTTCGAAGAAACGGAGAACAGCTGGATTATTATCAGTGCCGGTTTGAGTACATATAACCTGGCAGGTATTGCAAGTGATGAATTTCCTGAATTTCCTGAATATGAGGAAGATAATTTTCTCTCTTTTCCTGGAAGTATCTTTTTAGAATTAATAGATAAGATAATTTATTCGATAGCAAATGAACAAGAAAATATCTATTCATTGACGTCGGTTCTTTTCGAAAAGGAAAAAAGAGAAGGTCAATCCTATCTGAAGATGATCTCATCCGATGGACATCGTCTTTCCATAATGGAAAAGGAAGTAGCTACAGATATTGAAAATCTGACCCTTAATCCGGTAACACTGATTCCAAAGAAGGGAATACAGGAATTTAAGAAATTCTGTGAAAACAGAGAGCTTATAGAAATTTCTTTTGAAAAAAGGCAATTAGTTCTAAGAGACGGAAAAACAGTAATGATAATAAGGCTTAAGCAAGGAGAATTTCCACACTACAAGGCAATAGTCGATGCCGTTCAAATAACGAATTGTATAAATATAAAAAGAGTGCCTTTTCTTGAATCATTAAAGAGAATTAATCTTTTCACAGAAGATATTTTTCACACGATACAATTTAAAATAGAAAACGATACAATGATATTGTCATCGAACAACGTTGAACTTGGTAACGCAAAGGATGAATTGACTATTTCCTATGCCGGGGACCCTTTGATTCTTGGTTTCAACTGCAGATACTTTATAGAGACCTTGCAGGTGATGGAGTGCGAGTCGGTTGAGACCTATATAAATTCAAACAATAGTCCATGTTTAATGAAATCTCCTCAGGATGTTGGTTTTATGAGTATAATAATGCCAATGCAGTTATAAAATTTTTTTAAAAATGTCTATTGGAAAAAACCAGGAAACGAAAGTGATAGAAGAAAAAGAAGAAAAGTACGGAGCGGAACAGATAAAGGTCCTGGATGGTCTTTCAGCAGTAAGAAAGAGACCATCCATGTATATTGGCAATACAGGGGAAGAAGGCCTGCATCACCTGATATGGGAAGTAGTTGATAACAGTATAGATGAAGCACTTGCCGGTTTCTGTACAAGAATACGAGTAATTATTCACGAAAATAATGCTGTTTCAGTTGAAGATGACGGCAGAGGAATACCCGTGGACAAGCACCCGACTGAAAAAATTTCAGCGCTGGAACTTGTCATGACGACGCTGCATGCAGGGGGAAAATTTGATCACTCAACATATAAGGTTTCCGGAGGATTGCACGGAGTCGGTGTATCGGTGGTCAATGCCCTGTCTATTGAAGCAACAGCTGAAATTAAACGCAATGGAAATATTTACCGTCAGACGTATAGCTGTGGTGAAAAAACACATGAACTTGAAATCATAGGGACGAGCGACAAAAACGGCACCAAGATTACCTTCAAGGCTGATCCGGAAATTTTCACAGAAACGACAGCGTATAACTACGAAACAGTCAAGAACAGGTTACGAGAACTGGCCTACTTGAATAAAGATCTCCGGATTTATCTTAAAGATGAAAGAAGCGGGGCTGAAGATAAATTTCATGCTGTAGGAGGAATAAATTCATATGTCGAATATCTTAACAGAAACCGTACGCCGGTAACTGCAGAGCCTATTCATATTTATGGTGAAAAAGATCAGGTCGTCGTTGAAATTTCCTTCCAGTATTTTGATGGTTATTCCGAGAGACTTTTTTCCTTTGTCAATAATATCAGCACTCGAGAAGGCGGAACTCACGTTGCCGGTTTTAGAGCGGCACTGACAAAGTGTATTAATAAATATGCAAACGATGACATTATCCCCAAAAATCTGAGAGAAAAAATGGGAGGAGATGATGTTCGGGAAGGCCTTACCTGTGTTATTTCCGTTCATGTCCCCAACCCCCAGTTTGAAGGACAGACAAAAACCAAATTAGGAAATTCAGAGGTGAAATCAATTGTAGAATCGATTTGCTCTGAAAAATTAACGCTCTTCCTTGAACAGAATCCGCAGATAGCCAAAAAGATTTTAATTAAGGCTGTGGAGGCCGCCAGGGCTCGTGAGGCGGCAAGAAGAGCCAGAGATCTGTCGAGAAAAAAGGGTTCTACAAGTCTCTTGATGGCCGGCAAACTCTCTGAATGTCAGGAAAAGGATCCCAAAAAACGGGAAATTTTCATCGTCGAGGGTGATTCGGCTGGTGGCTCGGCAAAACAGGGTCGGGACAGGTCTATCCAGGCGATACTTCCTCTTCGTGGGAAAATAATGAACGTCGAGAAGGCCAGATTTGATAAGATCCTGGGAAGTGAGGAAATAAAGCAGCTCATAGCTGCGCTGGGATGCGGTATCGGCAGTGATGAATTTGAACTGGAAAAACTCAGGTACCACAAAGTTATAATAATGACCGATGCCGATGTCGACGGGGCCCATATACGAACACTCCTTCTCACCTTTTTTTACAGACAGATGCTGCCTTTGGTTCAGGGGGGATTTGTCTATATAGGTCAGCCGCCCTTGTACAGGCTGGGAAGGGGAAAACAGGAAAAATATTTTCTGGAAGAGGAGGCCTTGAACTCCCATCTTTTTTCAGAAGCCAGTGAAAAAATGAAGGTCTTCTATGTCAATAACGGAGAAGAGGAAAGAGAAATTTCCGGTATTGATCTCATTAAAATTCTTGAAAAACTGAACACCTATAAAAAGATTGTCAACTATCTGAGCAGGATGAATATCTGGCAGGATATGCTGAATTTCATTCTGGAAAATAATGTAAAATCTGCCGACCAGTTTACGGATATTGACTTTGTCAGACAGTTAACGGAAAAGCTCGATACCAAAGTTCATATTATAGGAAATATCAGATCGTGTCGCTGGAGAGCAGACTGTTATGAGGTCGATATTGCCATGCGCGGCAGGGTTCAGATAATGATGACACTTGGCCCCGGAATACCTCTGATCAAAGAATATCGCACGGCAATAAGCCTTTACGACGAGATAAAACCCTATTTGCAGGCGAATTTCACCATTAAGGTTACATTACAGTCAGGCTCTGAAAAGGATATTAAGGTCGGTGGTTGGGATGAACTTGTGGAAAAAATTAAAAGTGAGTCCTTCAAGGGAAGTCACCTGCAGCGTTATAAAGGTCTGGGTGAAATGAATCCGCTTCAACTCTGGGAAACAACCATGAACCCGGAAAACAGGATGCTGGTTCAGGTAACCATCGATGATGCGGAGCAAGCCGACGAAATTTTCACAACGCTGATGGGTGATAAGGTTGAGCCGAGAAGAGATTTTATTCAGAATCACGCTCTTGAAGTAACAGAATTAGATATCTAACAGCCGGAAAAAATAATTAAAATGAATAGAGAAGATACGAATAACGTTGCTAAAATCTCTATCGAGAAAGAGTTACAGAAATCTTATCTCGATTATGCAATGAGCGTGATTATTGGAAGGGCACTCCCGGATGTTCGGGATGGACTCAAACCCGTCCATCGCCGGGCTCTTTTTGCGATGAGAGAGTTGGGTGTATTTCATAACAGACCGTATGTCAAATCGGCTCGTATTGTCGGTGATGTCATTGGTAAATATCATCCCCACGGAGATACAGCTGCCTACGATACGATAGTCAGGATGGCGCAGATTTTCTCGTTGCGCTACCCCCTGGTTGATGGTCAGGGGAACTTTGGATCGGTTGATGGAGACTCTGCTGCCGCCATGCGTTACACGGAAGCACGGATGACCAAAATTGATAAGGATATCGTAGCGGATCTCGACAAAGAAACAGTTGACTTCACCCCTAATTACGACAATTCGCTGACAGAACCATCGGTAATGCCCACCAGGGTTCCCAATCTTCTGATTAATGGTTCGTCAGGTATTGCTGTAGGAATGGCTACCAATATCCCTCCTCACAACCTCACAGAGGTTATGGATGGCCTGAACGCCTTAATCGACGATCCCAATTTAACTATTCACCAGTTGATTTCGATAATTTCAGGTCCGGACTTTCCCACCGGAGGATTAATCTGTGGAAGGGCAGGAATACGGGAAGCGTACGAGACGGGTCGCGGAGTTATAGTTATGAGGGCCTTGACCGAGATTGAAAAATCAAAGGACGGGAAAAGAGAAGCGATCATTGTAACCGAGATACCCTATCAACAGAACAAAGCTGTACTTGTTGAAAAAATTGCTGAACTTGTCAAGGAAAAGAGAATCACTTCTATTAGTGAGGTACGTGACGAATCAGACCGGCATGGTATGCGGATAGTTCTTGAGTTAAAGAAAGACGAAAATGCAGATGTGGTCATAAACCAGCTCTATAAAATGACCCCGATGCAAAAATCATTTGGGATAAATTTTCTCGCAATCGTTAATAATAAACCAGAAGTACTCAACATTAAACAAATTCTTGAGTATTTTATCCTGCACCGAAAAGTCATTATCTACAGAAGGACAGCCTTTGAACTTAAAAAAGCAGAGGAAGAAGCCCATCTGCTCGAAGGGTTGAATATAGCAATAACACATCTCGATGAGGTTGTTGAGCTGATCAAGGGTTCAAAGAATCCTCAAGAAGCAAAAGAAGAACTGAGGGCCCGTTTCAGCTTATCGGAAATTCAGGCCCAAAAGATCCTTGAGATGCGGCTGCAGCGCTTAACGGGGCTGGAACGCGAAAAAATTGCCAGAGAGTACAATGAAATTTTACTCCAGATTCAAAACCTGAAAACAATTCTGAGTGATGAATCCCTGGTCATGAAAATCATCAAGGATGAATTCGATGAAATAAAAACTGAATATGGTGACGAGAGAAGAACCGAAATAATTGACGCGGTCGATGAAATTCTCCCGGAAGATCTTGTCATTCCCGAGGAAATGGCGATCACAGTGACCCACACCGGCTATATCAAGCGGAACCCTCTCAGTCTGTACAGGTCACAGAACAGAGGGGGAAAGGGGGTCCAGGGGGTAGCGAACATCGAAGAAGATTTTGTCTCTAATTTGTATGTTGCCTCAACTCTCGATACCTTTCTTTTTTTCACCAACTTTGGAAAGGTCTTTTGGAGAAGGGTCTATGAACTTCCCCTGGTTGGCAGGACTGCCAGAGGCAAGGCTATTGTTAATCTGCTTGAACTGGCTGAGGGAGAAAAAATTGCCGCCATACTGCCGCTGTCAAAATCAGCAGATGATAATGATAAAAAAACCCTGATGATGGTAACACGGCTCGGCCGGATTAAGAAAACTGACCTGAAAGAATTCATCAGACCACTCAGAAAAGGAAAAAGAGCACTTACGGTTAACGAAGGCGACGAAATAATCGCTGCACATATATTAAACGGTGACGATACCGTTTTTCTAATATCGAAAAAAGGAATGTCCATCCGCTTTCATGAATCCGATATCAGGAATATGGGGAGAACGGCAGCCGGCGTCAAAGGTATGAGATTGTCAAAAGGAGATGAAATTGTCGGTGCTATCGTCATCATCAATGATTCGTCGATTATAATTGTAACCGAAAACGGCTACGGTAAAAGAAGTCCGGTTCTTGAATACAGGATCCAAAAACGTGGCGGGAAAGGGGTCTTTGCGATAAAACAGAGTGAACGGAATGGAGACCTCGTTGGTGCTATGCAGGTAACAGACAACGATGAGGTTATCCTGATTGCCAATTCCGGAAAAATGATTCGGATGCCATTGAAAAATGTCCGGACTATCGGCAGGAACACCCAAGGGGTTCGGTTGATAAACTTACAGGATGATGAAAAGGTTGTCGGTATGGACTCCGTGGCCTTTGAAGAATCCGATGATGATAGTGTCGATGAAGAGTAGGCAGAAAATAGCTGTAATCGGGGCCGGATCCTGGGGGACAGCGATCGCCGGGAGTCTCTCCGGAAAAGGTTATGAAACCTTGCTTTGGGGGCATCATTCTGAATCAATTCAGGAGTTAGTAACATTCAAAGAGAATAGAAAATACCTTCCAGGATTGCTCTTTAATAAAAATCTAAAACCTACAAATGATTTGCGAGAGGCATTACGGGAGACTGTTATCATTTGCATGGTCGTGCCGTCACACGGCTTTAGAAGTGTGTTTGAAGATATTATTGAATATGTTGAACCCCAAAGCCAAATTATCTCAGCTGTAAAGGGCATAGAAAACGGGACGTTAATGACAATGTCCCAGGTAATGTCGGAAATTCTTGATAACAACCGTAACAATCGCAATATCTCCCTGTCGGTTCTCTCGGGACCTTCTTTTGCGCGGGAAGTGGCTGATGGATTGCCTGCAGCAGTAACAATCGGAAGCAGGGATATGGATATCGCCAGGTCACTTCAGCAGGTTTTCAGTACGGAAACACTCCGTGTTTACACGAGTACCGACGTTATAGGGATTGAAGTATGTGCAGCCCTGAAAAATGTGGTTGCTCTGGCTGCCGGAATATCAGATGGTCTTGGTTACGGACTGAATGCTCGTGCTGCTCTTATAACGAGAGGTCTTGCCGAAATTTGTCGTCTTGGATTGCAGATGGGAGCAGAGAAGGACACGTTTTTCGGTTTGAGCGGCATGGGAGACCTCATATTGACGTGTACTGGAGACCTGAGCCGGAATAGAAACGTAGGATTAAAACTCGGCCAAGGAATGAGGCTGGAGGATATCTTAAAGGACATGAGGATGGTTGCTGAAGGCGTGCGAACCACCGAATCAGGGTATCATCTGGCCCAAAAATATCATGTCGAAATGCCTATTCTTGAACAGGTCTATAAAATATTGTACGAGAAACAGGATTGTGCAACTGCTGTAAAGGATCTACTCAATAGAGAACTTAAGGATGAATAAAATAAAGAAAAATCAAGATCTTGACCAATCATTATCGGAAAATTGACTGTGATCCGGTTTCGGCGGTTTTTCTTCCAATAGGCGTTGTTCAAGCCATTTCATAACCTTAGTAATTTCCGATTTAAATTCAGCCAGGGCTTTGCCGCGATGGCTGATTACATTTTTTTCCTGCAGTGTCAACTCGGCGAAGGTCTTGCCATACTCCTCAAAAAGAAATACCGGATCGTAACCAAAACCACCGCTCCCTCTTATTTCTTCCGTTATAATTCCATGGCATTCCCCTTCATACGTAAGGGCTGGTCCAGATGGAACGGCAAGAGAAAGAACACACTTAAAGTAGGCTCGACGGTCTTTTTGTCCCTTTAATTTTTCTAACAGTTTTTGTGTATTTTCAGCATCATTTGCCATTTCGCCAGCGTAACGGGCAGAAAAAACACCCGGTTCGCCGTTCAAGGCAGGGACAACAAGTCCAGAATCGTCGGCAATAGCAGGAAGTCCAAGGATTTTAGCCGTATGGAGAGCCTTTTTATAGGCATTTTCATCAAATGTCAGTCCATCTTCTACCGCAGGCGGGAGGGGGCCAAATTCGGCAACTGAACGTATCTCGACCTTAAATCCTTCTAAAATATTCTTAAATTCTAGTATCTTGTTTTTGTTGGTTGTGGCCAGAACTATAATTTTACTCATATGGTTATCGATGAGGGAAGTGAATTGTCTTTGGATTGTTTTTTTCGGAGACTCTTATCAAAGGACTCCTGTTCGCTGTAGACGCAGCCACAGTATTGTTGTCGATAAAGGTTAAGGGGTTTTGATTGATCTATACCTGCCTGCCATCCTTCACGAAAATCACGATAATAAAAAGAAATACCGTTGGCCTCTGCCAGTTCAGAGCACAGGTCAATCAAGGCCTGATGATTCTGATATCGACTATATAGCAGAGTGGTGGAAAAAGCATCAAAACCATTATCTTTTGCATACGCAATAGTTCGAGAAAGTCGCAGATGGTAACAAATACTGCATCTCTCTTTCTCGTGAAACACAACTTTTCGCATAAAGTCGACCAGTCCATAGCTGTTTTCATAAATTACATGAAAATCAAAATGATGAGACACTGTTTCAAGTGCTTCGATTCTCCTCTTAAACTCTTTAAATGGATGGATGTTAGGATTATAAAAATAGCCGGAAATATCAATTCCGGATTCACGCAGTAAGGACAGTGGATAAATGGCGCATGGTCCGCAACATACATGCAGAAGAAGTTTCATTATTTGATTTTATATTTACGTGGATTGATATTGTACTGATGAATCTTGTAGTTAATGATACGAAGACTTGTGTCGAGATAGGTTGCCGTCTTTGTCTGATTACCATTATTCTTTTTCAATCCTTCAATAATGAGATCCTTTTCAAAATTTTCGACAGCTGAGGTAAGAGAAAGAGGATTATCAAGACTGTGGTTCTCGGCCAGTTGCAATGTCGGGGGAAGATGGATTCCTTTAATAGAATCATCATCACAGATCAGGACGGCCCGCTCAATACAATTCTGTAATTCCCTGACATTTCCCGGCCAATGATATTGAATCAGCATATCTATTGCCGAGGTTGAAATGCGACGAATATTCTTTTTATTTTCACGGGCATATTTTTCCAGGAAAAACTCTGCAATAAGAAGAATATCGGTTCTCCTCTCCCGCAGGGGTGGAATATAAACGGGAAACACATTCAATCGATAGTAGAGATCCTCACGAAAATCTTTTTCAGCAACAGCCTTTTCAAGGTCCCGGTTGGTTGCAGCAACAAGCCGGACATTGCATTCCAGTGGTTTGTTCGAACCAAGACGCTGAAAGGTTCTTTCCTGCACGACATGGAGAAGTTTCACCTGGACAGAATGACTGATTTCGCCAATTTCATCTAAAAAAAGCGTGCCCCCTTCAGCTTGTTCAAAACGGCCGATCTTTCGTTCCGATGCCCCGGTAAAGGCACCTTTCTCATGGCCGAAAAGCTCACTCTCGAGGAGCGTTTCAGGAAGAGCGGAACAGTTTACGACAACGAACGGTTTTTCCTTTCTTCTGCTATTATAATGAAGAGCCTTGGCGACTAGCGTTTTTCCCGTGCCGGACTCCCCTCGAAGTAATACGGTTGCATTGGAATCGACAACACGATGAATCATTTCATAGACATCCTGCATGCGGCTGGAGTTTCCAACGATATCATTGATTCTATTTTTTTCGGACAGTTCTCTTTTGAGTTTTAGATTTTCAAAATGCAGTTGTTCTTTTTCGTGATTAACAATCTGGATTCTTTTGGTTGTTTGAGCAATGAGACCGCTGAGAATGGTCAGAAATCGGAGATCTGTATTCGCCTGATCGGTAAGACCCCCTTCATAAATTCTATCAATACTGAGTGCTCCTATGACCTGTGGGCCATCGTGAATAGGAACACAGAGAAACGACCTGTTTTGAGTGGAAAGATCACCTCTTGCCCTCGTTCTGTTCAGAAATAGAGGCTCCTGGGAGATATGAGGGACAATGATAGGTTCACCGGAAGCAACAACGCGCCCAGTGATCCCCTCCCCTATCTTGTATATTCCACGACGCCTTCCCTCTGCGGTAAGACCATAGGCAACCTCAATTTCAAGCTTTCCGGTAATTGGATTGACTATGGTGACAGTGCCGTTTTCCATTTGTTTAATGACTGCCAGAATTTTCATAGCTTTTTCCAGACAATCATTGAGATCAAGTGAAGAGGCAAGTTCTTTGGTTATCTCATATAGACATGTTAAGTCCTCGAGATCAACCAAGATATCATTATTTATTTGCATAAATTACTATCATCTGAAAAAGTGAGAAGTGATTATCTGAATTCCAGTACCCTTTTAACAGATTATTACGAATATTTCTAATATTTGTTACAAAAATGTATTTTTTTAAGGAAAAAAGGGGGAGGTTTTGGGTGGTCATTGACATATTGCAGTTCAGGTGGTACAAGAGCTAGGTTTGGAGGAATGGCCGAGTGGTTTAAGGCGGCGGTCTTGAAAACCGTTGTACGGAAGTACCGTGGGTTCGAATCCTACTTCCTCCGCCAAAAATGGAGAGATGACCGAGTAGGCCGATGGTGCTCGCCTGCTAAGCGAGTGTGGGGGTAAAACTCCACCGAGGGTTCGAATCCCTCTCTCTCCGCCAAAAAATAAAACGGCCTCATGATTCTATGCGTATCATGAGGCCGTTTTGGGTTTCACGGGCTGAAAAACTAATATCCCCAAAGAAAAGAGCCTTTCATCCACCCCGTCAGCCCTGAATCATGTTGTACCCTCACCCAGTCATTTTTCTGTTCCAGTTTTTTAAAAACCACTCCGTAAAATGCCTGGCCGACAATTTTGAAATCTTTTCCTGGTCCCACGTGGATGTTAATCTTTTCTTTCGTGTTTTTATTGGCCTTGACAATA
This sequence comes from uncultured delta proteobacterium, assembly GCA_903901335.1. Taxonomy (GTDB): domain Bacteria; phylum Desulfobacterota; class Desulfobulbia; order Desulfobulbales; family Desulfocapsaceae; genus CAIUQR01. The sequence goes on from CAIUQR010000028.1 coordinate 66,724, forward strand.
ACTGCGGGCTGGTCGGAAAGAAGGTTTTTCTGCACCCAACCGGAGTCTTTTTCGAAATCTTCTACTTTTACCCACTCACCTTGGGAAGATGTAACGTTGAGTGGAAATCCTTTATCATATTCCCATTTAATCGCGGATTTTTTATCCGGCTTCGAAAGTATCTGCACCTTTTCTGCTTTCACACTGAGCATTTTTGCATATGCTGCGCTTGCACAGGAAAGAAATATAACCGGAACAAGAAGGAAAAGTAGTCGCATCATGGCACCTCGTTTCTCAGTGCAGGAGTTTGAAGAAAAACTAAAGATAAAAGCATGAGTTCTCCGGTCAAAAGTTTATCCTACCGGATTTACATCAAAATCAGTGTTGACGGAGGATTGGTTGAGGATTATGCCTATCAGCCGTTCAAGATCATCGAGCGAGTAATACTCAATCTCTATCTTGCCTCTGCTTCCGTTTTGGTGAATTTTAACGTTTGAATTCAGTTTGTTCAGTAATTGATTCGACAATGCACTCAGGTAGGACGAAGGAATTTGCTCGGCAATGCTTCTGGAAGAAGGCCTTGGGTGAGATGGTTGTGTTTTTCGGATTATTTTTTCTACCTGTCGCACAGAAAGTTTGTTTTTTACTATTTGATCACGAATTTCTTTTTGTCGTAGAGGGTCCTCGTTTAACCGTAAAAGTGAACGAGCGTGTCCTTCTGACAGGACACCTGAAACGATATCATCCTTGATGAACGACGGAAGATTTAATAATCTCAGCATGTTAGCTACAGTAGCTCTGTTTTTCCCTACCTTTTTCGCTGTCTCTTCTTGCGTATAACCAAATTTTTCAATTAACCTGTTATAGGCCTCAGCCTCTTCAACAGGGTTAAGATCCGTACGTTGAACATTTTCAATGATAGCGAGCTCCAGGAGTGAATCTTCATTTTGAATATCACGTATCACCACGGGGACAGTGGTGAGGCCTGCAAGCTTGGAGGCGCGTAATCTCCTTTCTCCAGCAATAAGGTGAAAGATGCCGTTTTTACCAGACGGGGTAACTATAAGGGGCTGGATGATCCCATTGGTACGAATTGAATCTGCAAGTTCATGCAGTTCATCCTGGTCGAAATTTGATCGCGGCTGATATTTATTCGGCAGTATTTTTTCTACGTGGCAATCGAAGAATTTTTCATTTTCCTGCTGATCACCAAAAAGAAGATTAACTCCCTGGCCACCAAGTCCGGTTGATTTAGGCACCTGTTTACCCCTGTTGATTAAGAAATTCAATGGCGAGTTGAGTGTACGCCTTGCCCCCGCTTGAGAAGGGATCATACTCGATTATTGTTTTACCATGACTCGGACATTCGCTGAGGCGAACATTTCTAGGGATTACTGTCTTGAAGACTTGTTTCTCGAAGTGTTTGTTGATTTCGTCAGCAACCTGAAAAGTGAGTCTGTTTCGCTTGTCATACATAGTTAAGAGGAGTCCCTCAATAAAGAGATCCCTGTTAAAGGATTTTTTTACTGAGCGGATGGTGTTGACAAGTTGGGCCAAACCCTCCAACGCAAAGTATTCACATTGCATTGGGATCAGAACAGAATCCGCTGCCGTCAGGGCATTAATAGTCAGAAAGCCCAAAGAAGGGGGACAGTCGATAAATATGTAATCAAAAAGAGAGCGTATAGGATCAAGAATGTTCGATAAAAAATGCTCCCTGTTTTCAGCTGAAATCAATTCAATTTCAGCTGCAACAAGATCGATAGAGGTTGGCAGAATTTTAAGATTGCTGATTCCCGTTTCGAAGAGTATATCTGATATACGGCAGTTACCTGAAAATGCATGGTAAAGATGATTTTTGACGGTCCGAATGTTTAGGCCGACAGCGCTGGTGGCGTTGCTTTGGGGGTCGGAGTCCACAAGGAGGACTTTTTGACGTTTGGTCGATAGAGCAGCCGCAAGGTTTACCGAAGAAGTGGTTTTACCCACCCCACCTTTTTGATTCGCGACAGCAATAATTTTGCCTGGTTTTTTCATAGTAACCTCAAAAGTGGACGCGTCATGTTTGCCTTTAGTCACTTTTAATACAATCAGCGTGCTCTAACAATAGAAATATACTTTTTATCGATTTATGATGATTATTGATGCCGTTTTTTCTCTTTAAAAGGTTGAATTCGACAGAATCTCGACGATCGATTTTTTACTCATTGTGTTTCACGTGAAACATTTTTTTGAAGCGGTGATATATGGATGCGGATTTTTTGGTCATAGGGAGTGGTATTGCTGGACTGTCGTATGCACTCAGGGTTGCTCGTCTGGGGAAGGTGATCGTGGTTACCAAAAAGAGAGATATCGATACGGCGACAAATCTGGCACAGGGAGGAATAGCGGCAGTACTTTCGAACGACGACTCCTTTGAGTTGCATGAACAGGATACGCTGATTTCCGGAGCTGGACTCTGTGATTTGGATGTGGTTCGAATTGTGGTGGGCGAAGGACCGGAAAGAATTAAAGACCTTGTCGACATCGGGGTCCAGTTCGTTAAGGAGGAGAAGAACAAAAACCATTTAAGTCTTGGCAGAGAGGGCGGGCATTCGAGAAGACGAGTCGCTCATGCCTATGATCTGACGGGCAAAGAAATAGAGAGAGCCCTTCTCGAAAAAGTTAAGGCGACGGAAAACATTACCTTTTATGAAAATCATTCAGTGGTCGATTTGCTGGTATCGGAAAAAAGCGGAGACGGGAAAACACAGAAATTTTGTGTAGGGGCCTATGTCCTCGAAGAAAACGGGGCGGTTGTACCCTATCGGGCAAAAATCACGACCCTTTGTACGGGAGGTTGCGGAAAGGTCTATCTCTATACAAGCAATCCGGATATTTCGACGGGCGATGGAATTGCGATGGCCTTCAGGGCTGGAGCAAAGGTTGCCAATATGGAATTTGTTCAATTCCATCCAACCTGTTTGTTTCATCCTCAAGCAAAAAATTTCTTGATTTCAGAGGCTGTTCGAGGCGAGGGGGCTATTCTCATCCATAAAGATGGGACGCGCTTTATGGAAAAATACGATCAACGCTTGGAATTGGCCACTCGAGATACTGTAGCAAGAGCAATAGATAAGGAAATGAAGGAGCGCGGGGTCGATTGCGTGTATCTTGATATCAGTTCTAAGGATCCTGAATTTATAAAAAAAAGGTTTCCAAATATTTACCAGAAATGCTTAACATATGGAATTGATATTACAAAAGAACCCATTCCGGTTGTGCCGGCGGCGCATTATATGTGTGGGGGGGTGTTGGCGGATATTTGGGGAAGGACCTCAATCGAAGGATTGTTCGCCCTGGGGGAAACGGCATGTACCGGGTTGCATGGCGGAAACAGGCTGGCAAGTAATTCGTTGCTGGAGGCCGTGGTTTTTTCTGAGCGGGCCTACCAATATTGTGAGAAATATTGGTCAATAATCAGTCAAATTCGTGTTGCAGCAGTTGATGAATGGAAGGCCGGTAAGGCAATACCCCTGGAGGAAGAGATACTTATCAACCACAATTGGGACCTGATCAGAAGGACGATGTGGAATTATGTGGGGATTGTTCGCAGCACCAAGCGCCTCGAGTTGGCAAGACAGCGTATGGTTGATATAGCCATGGAAATCGAGCAGCATTACAGGGATTATTATGTGACGGCCAATATGGTGGAATTGAGAAATATTGCCTGGATAGCACTGATGATAATTCATGCCGCCTTAAAGAGAAAAGAATCGAGAGGGCTGCATTATATTGTTGATTATCCAGGGCAGGATGAGAGATTCCATTGCTGGGAGGTCTTTTGTAAAAAAGAGAACGGAAAGAGCCCGTGGGAAATTGAGTCTTGTAGTGATAAAGGCAAAGTGCCCGAATTAGCTTAGTATATTAATAATACGAAGAACCTGATACAGGATGGACATGTATCAGGTCAGAAAATAAAAAAAGGCGCTTTGATCGGAAAATCAAAGCGCCTTTTAGTATATGGCGTCCCCAACCGGATTTGAACCGGTGTTGCCGGCGTGAAAGGCCGGTGTCCTGGACCTGACTAGACGATGAGGACCTCTATCCATGGTGGGTCGTGCGCGACTTGAACGCGCGACTCTCTGCTTAAAAGGCAGATACTCTACCGACTGAGTTAACGACCCTTTCAAGTGTGAAGCAAAGTTTTATACAAATACATTTATAATGTGTCAAGAAAAAATGTTTATATACTCTCTTATCATCGCGCTCATCTTGAGTCAAGGTAATTGAAATTGCATACTACGGACTTGTACATATACCGTTTATCACCCCCTAAGATACTTAAATACTACAAAATACTCTTCGAGCTAGCATTTGAAACAGGTTAAAATTAAATTAATTAGGATAATTCCTGAAAATAGTTGTTGTCAATTTCCTGAAATAAATGGTTATTTAGTAATCAACTCAGGGGAAAATTATTATCCTCATTACCTGGAGGTTTAAAGATAAATGGGTTTACTGAATGGCACTGCAAGTTTTGTTCGTTTCTCTGTTGAGGGGAACCTGCCGGAAAATTTATGGGATTATATCGCCGAGCGAGTGTCCCTTTTCTCGTTTAAAGATATTGATGATACGTACGATGAAAATTCTCTCGGCTGGGTCTCTATCGCAAATATGTTCGATTCGGAATTCAGATATGCATCGTATGCAAACGGGAATTTTGTGACCCTGTCTTTACGATTTGATGAACGAAAGGTCTCGACAGCAATTCTGAAGAAACTTGTCCAAAAGGAAGAGGAACGGATAAAAAAGGAAAAACAGATCCCAAAGATCAGCAGATCGTTACGAGTCGAAATTAAAGAGAGAATCCATTCTGAGTTGATGCACAGGGCAATTCCATTGCCGTCAGTGTTCGATCTCTCCTGGAACCTGTCGGATTCAACACTGCTCTTTTTTACGACGAATGGAAAGGCACATACTCTGTTGGAGGATTATTTCAAAAAAACCTTCGACCTTACATTAATTCAGCAGGTTCCATACATTACGGCAGAAAATCTGCTCGACGATGACGAGGCGAGGAAGTTGTCATCGATTTCCGCAGACGTTTTTATATAAAAATTCATGCAGGCCACACAGAAAAAGAACAGGGCAGAGAAGGTTTGGGAAAAGAACATTCAATTAAAAATCTGATTAATTAATTATGGATCTCGTTGATATTATAGCTGAAAAAAAGTTTCTAGGCCAGGAGTTTCTAACCTGGCTCTGGTGGAAAAGTGAGGAACGGGGAGGGAGTGTTTCGCTCCCCGGCCAGGGTGATATAAGCATCGTATTCGAAAAACATATGCTTCTTGAATACGGAGAGGGTGAGGCGAATGAAAAGCTGATCTGCAGAGGCCTCCAGACAGAGCTCAAGGAAGCCAGAACCGGAATGTTCATAGGAAAAAAACTGGAACAGGCCAGGATTCGTCTGGAACAGGATCAGCATGAATGGTCTTTTACCCTGGCTGCAGGTCTGATGGAATTTCGTAATGTTCGACTGCCGAAAACAGCGGCCTCCGAGGAGGATGCCGCCAATCGGAAAGAAGAGATGGAGGGGATGATCCTGGAGCGTTTGTACCTGTTTGAAGAGATAATTCGTATCATGAATGATCTCTTCCGGATTTTTCTGCAGATTCGTATAGGTTCAAACTGGAGGGATGAAGTTTTAAAAATCAGAAATTGGGTCAGTAAATCAGTTGCTTCGATGTAAGAGTCCGAATTGACCAAAAAACTGTGATACTAATGGGAAAGATATGAAGTTGGAAACGGTTATTGGGCTGGAAATTCATGCCCAGCTGAAAACCCGGTCAAAGATTTTTTGTGGATGTTCAACTGCATTCGGGGCTGCACCGAATACCCACACCTGCCCGATTTGTCTGGGAATGCCGGGGGTATTACCGGTGTTGAACAGGAAAGTTGTCGAGTTTGCGATTAAACTGGGGCTGGCGACCGGTTCAACCATCAAGCCCTTCAGTCAGTTCGCTCGAAAAAATTATTTCTATCCCGATCTGCCGAAGGGATATCAGACGTCGCAGTTTGACCTGCCGATAATCGAACATGGCTTTATCGAGATCGAGGCTGATGGGATCGAAAAGAAAATAGGGATCACCAGGATCCATATGGAGGAAGATGCCGGCAAGCTCATCCATGATGAGCATGAACCAGTCTCCTTTGTCGATCTCAATCGCACCGGGACGCCCTTACTCGAAATTGTTTCAGAGCCCGATATGCGTTCCTCCGAGGAGGCTGTCGCCTATTTAAAGAAGATCCACCTCCTCCTGCGCTATCTGGATATCTGTGACGGCAATATGCAGGAGGGGAGCTTCCGTTGCGATGCCAATATCTCCATGCGACCGCTGGGGCAGGAGCAATTAGGAATCAGGACGGAACTGAAGAATATGAATTCATTCAGGAATGTCCAGGCTGCCCTGGAATTTGAGATACGCCGGCAGCGTGATCTCCTTCTCGACGGAGAAAAGGTCATCCAGGAAACCCTTCTCTGGAATCCCGATAAGAACAGAACGGAATCAATGCGCGGCAAAGAAGATGCCCACGATTACCGGTACTTTCCGTGTCCGGATCTTATTCCAGTGGTGATTGATGAGGCCTGGATAGCGGAGGTGAGAAAACTTCTGCCTGAATTGCCCGACGAGCGTCAAAAACGATTCGTCACGGACTTTGGCCTGCCGGAGTATGACGCCCGGATTCTGACCGGCACGCGGGAGCTGGCGGACTATTTCGAGCGCGCCTTGCAGGTATGCAATGCGCCTAAAAAGCTGTCAAACTGGATTATGACGGAGTTTTTAAGAGAGATTAAGGGAGATGTCGGACCCTGGATTGCCTGCTGTAAGGTCGTCCCGGAATCGCTTGGTGCATTGATCGACCTCCTGGAAAAGGGAAAAATTAGCGGCAAGATCGCCAAAACGGTTTTCCTGGTGATGATGGAAACAGGAAAAGCCCCACTGGATATTATCAAAGAGCAGAATCTCGACCAGGTCTCCGACCACGATGAATTGTCGGCCCTGGTAAAAGAGATTGTCGCTGCTCATCCGAGCCAGGCGGAAGAATTTAAAGGTGGAAAAACCAAATTGATGGGTTTTTTTGTCGGTCAGCTCATGCAGAAAACAAAAGGAAAGGCCAATCCCCAGGTCGCAAATGAACTGTTCACGAAGGAACTTGCCGGCTGATCGAGAGGAACGTGGATAAGGACCAATGGCAGGAAAAAGGGGCGGGGCATCGTGGCCGCCTGCGTGATCGATTCCAGGATAAAGGGCTCGACAGTCTGAGCGACGCAGAGGTCCTCGAACTCCTGCTCTCGTTCGGCACCCCCCGCAGCGATTGCAAAGAGCCCGCCCGTCTGGCACTCAAGCATTTCGGATCGCTGGCTGCGGCGCTGGAGGCCTCGTCACAGGATCTTCTGCACATAAAGGGGATTGGACCCAAAAACTGCTTCGCCGTTCACTTCGTACAGGCTGTCGCCGGGCGGTATCTGAAGGAGCGCCTGCGTGGCAAACGGTATCTGCATTCTTCGGATCAGGTCAAGGAGTATCTTCTCCATTCGATGCGAGGACTCAAAAAGGAGATATTTACGGTTATCTTTCTTGATTCATCGCACGCCGTTATTGATTCCGAAATCATTTCCGAGGGAACCTTAAACAATACGGCTGTTTATCCAAGAGAGCTCGTCCTCAGGGCACTTGATCACCACGCCGCGGCCTTGATCGTCGCCCATAATCATCCGTCCGGTTCCCTGCAGCCGTCGCAACAGGATAAACATTTGACCCGATCTCTTTTTTTGGTTGCCTCCTTTCTGGATATTCATCTTCTCGATCACCTGATTATCGGGGATGGTTCTTTCAGTTTTGCCGATAACGGACTGATGGACGAGATGAGAGAGGAATGTAAAACCATCATGCAGGGTCTTCCCCGCAAGACATCCGTCTGACGCAGATGGCGCATCTCTATATTCATATCCCGTTTTGCCTGAGCAAATGCTCCTACTGCTCGTTTGTCTCCTATCCGGGGTTGGAGCATCTTTATGATCGATATATCAATGCGTTGATGACGGAGATGCGCATGCTCACCTCGGTATATGAGCCACAGCCTCTCGATACCGTCTTCCTTGGCGGGGGAACGCCGTCACTGCTATCCGTTGAAAACATTTCCTCGTTGCTCCATTCCTGCAGAGAGAGGTTTGAAATCAAGGCCCAGGCTGAAATATCAATGGAAATTAATCCGAAGACCGTTGATTTCATGCAGGTTCTTTCGCTTAAAAATTGCGGAATAAACAGGGTATCGCTGGGTGTCCAGTCGTTTATCGATACGGAACTGCAGCGTCTGGAAAGAATACATAATGCCCAGGAGGCATGGGATGCCGTAGAGTCTGTTCGCAATGCGGGAATTGCCAATATCAACCTCGATCTGATCTCAGGAATCCCCGGCCAGAGCGTCGACTCGTGGCGCTGGAATCTCCAATCGGCAATAGCACTGAATCCGAACCACCTTTCCCTGTATCAACTCTCTATCGAGGAGAAAACCGGTTTTTTTGAACAATTTGCAGGAGGCCGTCTGCCGCTCCCGGATGAGGATGAAATTGCCGGAATGGATGAGGTTACGGCGGAGCTCTGTCGGTCGGCGGGCTATAACCAGTATGAGATATCGAATTATGCCAGACCCGGTTTCGAATGCAGGCATAATATCAACTACTGGCTCAATGAAGAGTATTTCGGGGTAGGCGCAGGCGCGGTGCGCTATCTGACCGGGGAACGGATAAAAAACATCGAGGATCCGCTGCTCTATTGCGAGAAAATGGAGAGAGGAGAGAGCGTCGTGAAGGAGAGCGAGTCGCTTGGTCCTGAGGCGTCGTTTCGAGAGAGTGTCGTCATGGGTCTCCGGATGGTCGAAGGGGTCTCGTCCGAGCGTCTGTTGAGCCGCTATGGTATCGATCTGCAGTTGTACTATAAAGAAACCCTTGAAAAACTCCTGGAATTATCACTCCTGGAGTTTCATAAACCCTACCTGCGCCTGACGGCAAAGGGCAGGGCGCTTGCCAACCAGGTAATGGCTGATCTGGTTTGATTGGACTGAAGCTTAACTTAAAAGGAATACATACGACATGAAGGTCATAGGTATAAACGGAAGCCCGAGGAAAAAATGGAATACGGCAACCCTGCTGAAAAAGGCCCTTGAAGGCGCTGCCTCTCAAGGAGCGGAGACCGAACTGGTGCACCTGTACGATCTTACCTACAAGGGATGCACAAGCTGCTTTGCCTGCAAGATCATTGATGGGCCAAGCAACGGAAGATGCGCGTTGAAGGATGACCTGACCCCGGTCTTCAAAAAGATCGAGGAAGAGGCCGATGCGATTATCCTGGGCACACCTGTCTATTTCGGAGCGGCGAGCGGTGAGTTACGGTCCTTTATGGAACGCCTCTTTTTCGCCCCCTTTGTCTATAGCCAGCCGCCCCGGTCGGCATTCCCGCGCCAGATCAAGACGGCAATCATGTATACGATGAACGTAACCGAAGAGTTGAGCGAAAAATTCCGGTATGATGTGATGTTCAAATCCACCGAGGCCTTGCTAAAAAGGACCTTTGGCGAGGCCGAGACCTTCTGCTGTTATGACACCTATCAGTTTCCCGACTATGCAAAGGTCATTATGGAATATATGGATCCGGTCAAGAAGGCGGCACGACGCGCAGAGGTATTTCCGGAGGATTGCCGGAAAGCGTTTGAACTCGGTTGCCGGATGGCCTCAAAGTGATCAATGAAAAAGGCAAGGACCCGTTACACGGTGTCACCCTTGAGCGGATTCTAAACGAACTCCATGGACAGTATGGCTGGGAGACCTTGGCGGAAAAGGTTCATATTCGCTGTTTTAAGGAAAATCCTTCTCTCACATCGAGCCTCAAATTCCTGAGACGAACCCCCTGGGCCAGGGCCAAGGTTGAGCGTTTATATCTGAAGATGATCAGAAGGGCATGGCGAAAGGTGCTACATAATGGCAAAAAGGAACGCGGCATGGATAACGAACTGGAACCCTATCTCAGAATTACCTCATTTATCGATTACGATCAGCCGGAAGTAAGTGAGTTTGCTGAACGGGTATGCCCAAAGGGCAGCGAGAGCAACTTGAAAGAAAAGGCGGTCAGGCTCTATTACGCGGTGCGGGATGAAATCCGCTATGACCCCTACGATCTGCAGGACTCACCCGATGCCCTGAAGGCGAGCGCGGTAATCAAAAAAGGCTCCGGCTACTGTGTGGCGAAGGCCGTTGTCCTGGCCGCTGTCGGACGGCAGCAGGGTATCCCGAGCAGACTTGGTTTCGCCGATGTGCGCAATCATCTCTCCACCCCCAGGCTGCGTCAGCTGATGGGGACCGACCTGTTTCTCTATCATGGCTATACCGAGTTTTTCCTGGATGACAAATGGGTGAAGGCAACGCCTGCCTTTAATCTGTCGCTCTGTCAACGGTTCCAGGTAAAACCCCTTGAGTTCAACGGCGAGGATGACTCGATTTTTCATGAATTCAACGCCGAGGGCCGGAAGCATATGCAGTACATCCATGACCACGGAAGTTTTGCAGATCTGCCCTTCGAGGAGATGTTCGCTGCCTATCGGAAACAGTATCCGGCAATGTTTGAAGAACTGCAAAGAACACCTGCCGCTGATTTTCACGAAGAAGCTGAAAGGCGGCAGGACTGAAGAAGGCAATAGAGGAATCCTGGACGCCAGTTTAATGCGTCAAGTCAAATTTTATAATTCTGATAGAACATCAAAGCGTTCAATACCAGACCGTGATCGATGGCGCCCGTCGCAATCAGTCCGAAGACCTCCCGGTCCGGGAGCAAAAAACACTCGATATCCTCCATGTCGTCCTGGCTGGGGTCCGCTATTTTCACTGCGTCTTCAACCAGAACTGTATAGCAATAATTGCGCTGAATAGCCGGATTAGGGCAGACTTTGCCGATAATCCGGGCATTACTGCCGGCATACCCGGTCTCTTCAAGGAGTTCTCTGCAACCGGCATCTACAGGAGGCTCCCGGTCATTGACCATACCGCCGGGTATCTCGATTTCCATCCGGTTTGAGCCATACCGGAACTGCCTGATCACAACCATATCTCTATCAGGGGTAAGGGCAACGACATTGACCCAGTCGGGGAAGTCAAAGAGATAAAAATCTTTCTGTTTTCCGCTTCTCTTGCACTGAACGGGTCCGGCCTTGATGGTTACCACTGGGGTCTCAAGGATTATCCGGTCCTGAAGAACAGTCCACCCGACTACATTTTTTCGGTCATTCATAATACTCCTGATGGATTCAAACTTAGGTTCATATACCACGTATTAGGTATTGTTATCCCGTATTCCGCTCGCAGGTTTTTCAAATCGTTGTTTTATGGTGATTTCGTGCAAGATCACGAAAATAATTGAAATAGTATTATCGTAATGCTAGTCTTCATGACATCTTGAAGCTGCTAAAAGCTGTATGACATCTGTAATAACCGGTCGCACCGGCATTGTTAAGAGAATACAGATAGTGGTAACTATTTTTTCAATGGTGTGAGAAAGGGTATTTGGGAATAATCGGAAGGTAAACAAGACGAATCAAAACCCGGAACAGTTGCACGAGATACCATTGACAGACAGCTTGCCGCCTGCGGCTGGGTCGTTCAGAATCATAAGAAAATCAATCTTCAGGCCAATGCCGGGGTTTGCCGTCCGGGAATATCGAACCGATGTCGGACCCGCCGATTATGTGCTCTTTGTGGATGGCAAACCGGTCGGGGTGATCGAGGCCAAACGGGAAGAGGAAGGCGATACCCTGTCGACCCATGAAGACCAGGCCGAAGGATATGCCGGTGCCAGATTAAAATACCTCAATAATGAAAAACTGCCTTTCGTCTATATCAGCACCGGCACCATCACCAAGATAACCGATTTCCGTGACCCCAAACCGCGGGCCAGAACGGTGTTTTCGTTTCATCGCCCTGAAACCATCATGGGTGATCCTCCAGGTGACTGCGCTATTTATCCGACATCTTTTCCAGAAGCAATCATTACTGCTGATTGTATTAAGTTTAGGATCAATGAGAAAATTGCAAATATAAAGTTTGTGTTCTATTCACTGAAGACTGTAGCCGTAAAGAACCAATTTGGGTTGATAACGAAAGGTGTTGCTCAAAAAAAAATGAGCGCTCAAAGATTTCGAAATATTCATTTGCCGCTTCCATCAACACTTGCCGAACAACAAGCCATCGTCTCCGAAATCGAAACCCGCCTTTCCGTCTGCGACAAACTCGAAGAGAGCATCACCCAAAGCCTTGTGCAGGCCGAAGCCCTGCGCCAGAGCATCCTGAAAAAAGCCTTTGCAGGAAGGCTGGTACCCCAGGACCCGAATGATGAACCGGCCGGTGTGCTGCTGGAACGGATACGTGCCGAGCGGGGTTCAGTTGTCGCAAAAAAGGCGACAGGTGCCAACAAAAATGGCCGGGGAAAACGGAATGGAAAATAACATAGAAATATATAAAACAGCTGATCAGGAAACTCAAATTAACGTCCGCTTCGAGCAGGATACCGTATGGTTAACCCAACAACAGATGGCCAATTTATTTGAACAAAACAAGCAAAATATCAGTTTGCACATCAATAACTGCTTTAAAGAGGAAGAATTACACCCTGATGCAGTTGTCAAGGAATCCTTGACAACTGCTGCTGATGGAAAAAAGTATCGCACCAGATATTACAATCTGGATGTCATTATATCCGTGGGCTATCGCGTAAAATCCAAACGAGGCACCCAATTCCGCCAGTGGGCCACCAAAAAACGGTTAAAAGAATACTTTATTGTAAAGAATCATTCGTTTATCGACGGCAACAAACGGATTGCGGCTGCCTGCTTTCTCTATTTTCTTGAAAAAAACGGTCTCCTTTGCCAGCAGAGCGGAGAAACGATTATCAGCAATGAGGCCTTGACCTCCCTTACGCTTTTTATCGCCGTCAGTAAACCGGAAGAAATGCAGACAGTTAAGCAGGTAGCGATCAGCATATTGAACAGAAAGGCTTGAATCATGAACGAAACAAACACCACATCCGGCATCATCAGCAAAGTCTGGTCCTTCTGCAATACGCTCCGGGATGACGGCGTCGGCTATGGCGATTATCTGGAACACCTTCCTGTTGTTCCTGAAGATGGCCGATGAATTCAGCAGGCCGCCCCATAACCGCAAACTTCCGATCCCCGCCGCCTATAGCTGGGAAAGCCTGACCGAAAAACGCGGTGCAGAACTGGAGGTCCACTATACCGCTCTGCTGCGCGAACTGTCGCAGGCAAAGGGAGTCCTGGGCCAGATCTTTTTTAAAAGCCAGAACAAGATCCAGGACCCGGCCAAGCTCTACAAGCTCATCGATATGATCGGTAAAGAGCAATGGAGCACCATGGGTGCCGATGTGAAAGGCAAAATCTATGAAGGACTGCTGGAAAAAAACGCCGAAGACACCAAAAGCGGGGCCGGGCAGTACTTTACGCCCCGCGCCTTGATCCGCGCCATGGTGGCCTGCGTGCGGCCGCAGCCGCTGAAGACCATCGCCGACCCGGCCTGCGGTACCGGCGGGTTTTTCCTGGCGGCCTATGATTTTATCGCCAATCCGGCCAACTACTCCTTAACCAAAGAGCAGAAAGAGTTTTTAAAACACAAGACCTGCTACGGCAATGAGATCGTCGCTGCTACCCGCCGCATGGCCCTGATGAACCTCTTTTTGCATAATATCGGCGACTTTGAAAGCGACAGCTTTATTTCACCTACGGATGCGCTCATTGCCGATACCGGCCTGCGGGTGGATTATGTGCTGGCCAATCCGCCCTTCGGCAAGAAGAGCAGCATGACCTTTACCAACGATCAAGGCGAGCAGGACTCCGAAGACCTGACCTACAACCGGCAGGATTTCTGGGTGACGACCAGCAACAAGCAATTGAACTTTGTCCAGCATATCCGCACCATGCTGAAATCGAACGGCCATGCCGCGGTCGTTCTGCCCGACAATGTCCTGTTTGAGGGCGGGGCCGGTGAAACGGTCCGCAAAAAGCTGATGGAAACCACCAGCCTTCACACCATCCTCCGTTTGCCGACCGGGGTTTTTACAAGCAGGGCGTCAAGGCCAATGTACTGTTCTTCGACAATCATCCGGCAGCAAAAACACCCTGGACGAAAGAGATCTGGATATACGACTTCAGGACCAACATTCACTTCACCCTGAAGAAAAACCCGTTGAAGCTGGAAGACCTGAGTGACTTTATTGCGTGCTATTGTCCTGAAAATATCGGCAAACGCCAGGAATCCTATCATCCGGAAACCAATCCGGAAGGACGATGGCGGCGATTTGCCTACGAAGATATCCTGGCGCGGGACAAGACCAGTCTGGATATCACCTGGCTCAAGGATAAAAGCCTGACCGACCTGGACAATCTTCCCGACCCGGATATTCTGGCGAGCGACATTATCGAGAGTCTGGAGGCGGGAATCGAGAGCTTTAAAGAGATTGACCTTGCCGTCAGGTAGGAAAACTTTCCGCACGTCCTGTGCTCCGGCGGAGCTTAAAAGGGCCTGCCAGTGGGGCTGATAGAAAATCAAAAAACCGTCTCTCCGTTTATATTTCCCTATTGATTCTCGTTCTTATGGATTATATTCCGGTGCGTGGAAAGACCTGAAAGATTTATTTTGTTTAACCATAGAGGAGATCAATCATGAGAAAATCTTCAACACACATCAGGATGTTGTTATCGGCGCTTTTTGTTCTCGGGATGTTTTTCGGGACTAATGGATCGGCATTGGCGACTGAAGGCGGCGGCGGTGCCTATCCGAACGGGGCCGAGGATTTCATGTCGGGCGCATTGCCTCCCCCTGGAACCTATCTCATTGATTATGTTCAATACTACAGTGCCACGTCCCTCAGGGATAATGACGGCAATAAACTGGTTCCGAAGTTTGACCTCAATGTGGCTGCCAATGTACTCCGGATCGTGCATGTTACCAAATATCAAATTTTTGGGGCCAATTGGGGGATGCACGCCTTCTTGCCGCTTGCCTATATGGATGTGGATGCGACGTTTGGTAAGGACAACAGGGCAGGTCTTGGCGACATCATTGTCGATCCGTTTATCCTTGGCTGGCATTCGAAGAACTTCCATGTCACAACAGGGCTGGATATCTATATCCCCCTGGGCAGTTACGATCAAAATGATCTGGCGAAGATCGGGCGTAATTACTGGACCTTTGAGCCGGTACTGGGTCTCACGTATTTATGGGATAACGGATTTGAATTGTCAGGAAAATTCATGTATGATTTTAACACAGAAAACAATGACACAAAATACAAATCGGGCCAGGAATTCCACTTCGACTACACGGCAGGATATCATATCAACAAAAGCCTGGCGGTGGGAGTGGGAGGATATTTTTACTACCAGGTCACTGATGATGAACAAAATGGGCAGACAAAAGGAACTGACGGTTCCAAAGGCCGTGTGATGGCTATAGGCCCCCAGGCAGTTTACAATTACAAAAACATGTCTTTTACACTAAAGTGGCAGAAGGAATTTGAAGCGGAAAATCGCCCGGAGGGGAATAATTTCTGGTTTAAGTTTATGTATGCTTTTTAAGGCAGAGCAGATTGTCAATTTTTGGGACACCTGTATGCAGTAGTCTGAAGACCTGCCCTTTTGTTGAAGGAGGGCAGGTCTTTTTTTATTAAAGATTTACTTATCAGCAAATGAGAAGAACCCAAGTGCTGCAGAGCACCTGCTCGATCTTGCTACTGCTTATGGTTCATTTATGCATTCGGAATGCATTAACCGTATGCACGGTGTGTCATGATGAGATACACCGAAAAAAATAGAAGTGAGAGGCAAGGCCGAACAATCCTTTTCCGTGGACCGCAAAAAGCTGCGGCCGCTGAAGAGATTGTTGTAAATTTCGCACAATTTCATGAAGTTACTCCACTGTTCCTATGCGACCATTATCTCTTTCTAAGATATTTCTTCTTACAAACATCTTTTTATCACTACTGGCAAGCACATGTCATTCTGCAGAACGAAAACCTAACATTACTGGTGATGATTTGGAGAAATGTGCAGAATACGCAAGAATGATTGCTGATCTCGGTGAAACCAGACACAAAATTAATGAATCAAAGGGAAACGTGGAGCAACATTCAAAGAGGATGAAAGAGCTGTCTAATACCAATAAAATATCTAAAGAATATGAAGAAAAAATTGAATCAACTTGCCCTGGTGTAGGTTTTGAGTGTGAAACATTTTCAAGTAGGCCTGAAAAAAATATTTGTAAACCATTTAAAATTCGAACTAATGATAGATTCATTTTAAAAAACAATACGTATAAATAATTCTTAAGATAGGACGCTATCATCATGAAGCACTCGCTTCGAAGTTAGGGTGCGTTGGGCTTTGGCAATAATGATTACTTTGGCGTTAGCCATCTGGGCAGGAATCCTGCTGCTGTGTCATGCGTTTTGGGGTTGGGTCCCCATACTTGATTCCGCCAATCTGGCTTTTCATGAAGCTGGCCATCCTCTATTTGGCATACTTTCGGATCGCCTTATGGTCTACGGCGGGACCCTTATGCAATTGCTCATGCCAGGTATCTGTGCGTTTGAAATGCGGCGCCAGCAGAAATATACGGGGTTCTATTTCTGTCTTGTCTGGTTTGCTGAAAACCTGCTGAATGTTGCGCGCTACATGGCGGATGCGAGGGCTCACAAGCTTCCACTGGTCGGAGGCCTGGACCCTGAGGAGTTCCATGATTGGACGCGCATCCTTGAGAGTTGGGGCCTATTGTCCTGGGATATCTCGTTGGCCAATTGTTTGCGGGTACTGGCAGTTGGCTTGATGGCCGGAACTCTCTGGCGGGCATGGCTGCGGTCACAGGCAGAGGTTTGAGCCCCAGGGAGTTTGCGGTGCAACAGTAGTCCTATTTGTCAGCCCAACCAGCCAAGAAACCTCGCCGGAACAAACCGCCTTTTTGACGATGATATAACACCTCAGGTGCAATTGGAGTTACGCAATGGGCAGCAATACTATTCTGATGCTTGGAGGTTATGGGGGTGTTGGTCGATCTATCGCCCGCCTCCTTCTCAAAGAAACTCAGGTCGATTTAGTCATTGCTGGAAGGCAGAAGAAGCTTTCGGATCAATTTGCAACCAGTCTTAATCGTGAGTTTTCCGGCAATCGAGTCAGTTCCTGCTGTGCCGATGCCTCGAATCGAGAAAGTCTCCTGAAGGCATTTCAAGGTGTAAGGCTTGTTATTGTTCTTACGCCGACTCCGGCTTTGATCAAGCAAATCGGCGATGCCGCTCTTGTGTCGGGATGTGACTATCTGGACATTCTCGTCAGCGAATCGACGGTTCGTGATCTCGACGAACTCGCTTCTTCTATTGAGAAACAAGGACGAATATTCATTACGCAAGCAGGTTTTCATCCTGGATTGCCTGCGGTGTTTGTGCGCAATGGGGCTCAATACTTCGATAAATACGAAAAGGCAGTCATTGCTATGGCGATGAATGCCCGCTTTGAACGACCGGAGCAGGCGGCGGAAATCATTCCGTTGATATCAGACTTCTCGGCAGATATTTGTCGAGGTGGTGCCTGGAGGAAAGCGACCTACAATGATGCTGTTACGCTCGGCATGGGAGAAAGATTCGGCACTATCACGCTCTTTCCGATCCAAATGGCTGAAATCAAACTGATGCAAGAGATGTTCAATTTGAGTGAAACGGGAGTATATGTGTCCGGTTTTAATTGGTTCGTTGATTATCTGGTTATGCCGATTATTCTGATCACCCAAAAAATCAAGAAAGGATTAGCAACAAGTCTGCTGCTCAAGCTTTTCACATGGGGTGTGAATACATTTTCTTCTCCTTATCAAGGTGTTATGTTCATGAATAGAGCTGAAGGATGGAAAGATGGAAAGAAAATTGAAGTTCGAATCATCGCCGAACATGACGACGCATACCTTTTTACTGCAATCCCTGTTGTCGCGTGTCTGAAACAGTATTTCGATGGAGGCCTTCCTTCAGGGCTGTGGATGATGGGGCATGTGGTAAATGAAAACGTACTCTTCAGCGATATGGAAAAAATGGGGGTAAGAATACGAACGGAGATTGGAGCCCCATGTGCGGGCTAATGAATCAATCGAACACGGAGATCGACATGCTTAAAAACGCGGCAGGTATCATCAGTCTATTGGTCATCTTTTGCGGATGCGCCATACAACAAACGGTAATACCGGTGGGGAAGTTTGAGAGTAAAGAGGTCTGCATTATCGAAAACCCATCAGTAAGAGCCGGATTTATCGAAGCATACAGGCGTACGCTGCAAAACAAAGGATATTCTGTAAGGCAGATTCCTGCGACCTCATCGATCACAGAATGCCCAATCACTTCTACATACAGTGCGAACTGGCATTGGGATCTTGCGACATACATGGCTTACGCCGAGATTAAGGTTTACCGGGATGGCAGGCCTGCCGGAGAGGCAAAGTATGATACACATCGCGGTGGAGGGAACCTGGGGAAGTTTATCAATGCTGACAACAAAATTGTCGAACTTGTGAACCAACTGTTCCCGGAAGGCCAAGGAAATCCCATTGATTGACACGTTACCAAAATCGAGATATCTCCATTGATTGCTCCAGAACTTTTGGAAAGATCTTGACCAGGTTTGGAGAGGATGATTGAATTGAAGACAGGCCGGTTACCCGGATTATTCAATATCACTACAGGAGATAGCAATGAAACTCGGGCTCGGATTTGCAGCAATACTTGCGGCACTGGCCATTGGTTGTTTGAACCTACAGGCAGCTGATAAAATCACGATCATGGTCGGCGGCATGGATAAGCAAATCTATTTACCGGCCAAGCTGGCTGAACAACTCGGCTACCTCAAGGAAACGGGGCTCCAGATAGAATTACTCAGCGAACCATCCGGGGTCAACGCTGAGACGGAAATGCTTTCCGGTGCTGCTCAGGGTGCGGTTGGTTTTTACGATCACACAATAGACCTGCAGGCGCGCGGAAAATTCACCGAGTCGGTGGTTCAATTCAGCCATGCCCCCGGAGAAGTCATTCTTGTCTCAAAGGCAGCCGCAGGCAGCATCAAATCCCCTGCCGACTTCAAGGGGAAGACGGTGGGTGTTACCGGTCTGGGGTCGTCCACCAATTTCCTGACGCAATATCTTGCCGCCCAGGCGGGCGTCAAAGAGAGCCAATTTACTACCTTGGCGGTGGGTGCCGGGTCAACCTTTATTGCCGCGATGACGCAGGGAAAAATCGATGCCGGCATGACAACCGAGCCGACAATTTCGCGTCTGACCTCAACCGGTGAGGCTGCTATTCTCGTTGATCTACGCTCCGTGAAGTCAACCGAGGCGGCACTGGGCGGCACCTATCCGGCCGCCTGTCTCTACATGCCCAATGCCTGGGTCAAATCGCACAAAGAAGAAGTACAAAAAATAGCAACCGCCTTCGTCAAAACCTTACAATATATCCATACCCATAGCGCGAAAGAGATCACCGAGCACTTGCCGGCAGATTACTACTCGGCAAACAAGCAGTTGTATATCGATGCCCTCGAATCGGGAAAAGCAATGTTTACGCCGGACGGCGTCATGCCGGAGGATGGCCCGACGACCGTCCTCAAGGTCCTGACCGGCTTCAACAAGGCGGTGCAGGGCAAAACCATCAATCTGACAGATACATTCACCACCGAGTTTGTAAAGGCAGCAAAATAATGCCGACCCCCGTAATTGAACTGATAAACGTCAGCTGTAAATTCATCAGTCCGGAGGGCAAGATCACTCATGCCTTGCGAGAAATGAGCCTCTGTGTCAATGAAGGCGATTTCTGCGCCATCGTTGGCCCCACCGGCTGCGGAAAATCGACCACACTGGGTATGATTACGAGTCTCAGCCCACCATCGACCGGCTTGGTGAAGGTGTTCGGCAAACCGGTTGCCGGGATTGATCCGAATATCGGTTTCGTCTTTCAGACCGATGCGGTTTTTCCGTGGAAAAACGTGATCGACAATATCGCAATCGGCCCCATCTACCGGGGGAAGAATGCTGCTGAAGCCAAAAAAATGGCGGCCGACTGGGTGCGCCGCGTTGGCCTCGCCGGTTTCGAACACCACTACCCGCATCAACTGTCCGGCGGCATGCGTAAAAGGGTGGCGCTTGCTCAGACCTTCATCAACGAACCGAAGATCCTGCTGATGGATGAGCCTTTCGCCGCGCTCGATGTGCAGACCCGGGCCCTGATGCAGGGAGAGCTTCTCAGTTTGTGGTCCGAGCTGAAAGCCTCGGTCATCTTCGTCACCCACGACATCGAGGAGGCGATCGCCCTGGCTGACCGTGTTGTGGTCTTATCGAAAGGACCGGGAACGGTTAAGAGCAGCTATGATATCCCCCTGGCACGGCCGCGCGATGTGTCGGAGGCTCGCTATTCCGAGCAGTTTATTCACCTCTCCAAGCAAATATGGCACGACTTGAAGAATGAGGTGCAAATCTGATGACCACTCTACTACGACTATGAATATATTTTCGGCAACGAACTCCAGCGGATCGGCCAGTGAAGAAGAGCGCCAGGCGATTGCCAAAGCAGTCAACCGGCGCCGCCTGGTCATCTTTCTTCGTATCGGATTGGCTGTCGTTACTCTCACGACTTGGGAATTGGCGGTCAAGTACGGGTTAATCGATCCCTTCTTTTTCTCGCGACCCAGCGATATATATACGCAATTGGCTGTATGGCTGACTGAAGGTACCGCCCAGGGGCCACTGTGGCGAGAGCTGCTGGTGACCATGGAGGAGACAGTCATCGGGTTCTTTATTGGCAGCCTGCTTGGTATTTTTTGTGGCATCGCGCTTGGGCGCAATAAACTTGCCGGAGACGTTTTCAGTATTTACATCAAGATAGCCAATGCCATTCCGCGCGTCGTTCTTGGCTCCATCTTCATTATCATCTTCGGCCTGGGGATGGGCTCGAAAGTGGCACTGGCCGTGGTGATGGTCTTCTTTGTAGTATTCGGTAATGCTTTTCAGGGCGTACGGGAGGCCGATCGGAATTTGATCGCCAATGCGTA
This sequence comes from uncultured delta proteobacterium, assembly GCA_903901335.1. Lineage (GTDB taxonomy): Bacteria > Desulfobacterota > Desulfobulbia > Desulfobulbales > Desulfocapsaceae > CAIUQR01. Next base: position 87,871 of record CAIUQR010000028.1, read on the forward strand.
TATCCTTGGGGCAAACAAGCGCCAGGTGACATTCTCGGTAGTGATTCCGTCGGCCTTGACTTGGATCTTAGCAAGTTTGCATGTCAGCTTCGGCTTTGCTCTGGTAGGCGCGGTGGTAGGCGAGTTTCTCGGTTCGCGCCATGGCATAGGTTTGCTCATAGCGACTGCCCAGGGTACTTTCAATGCGGCAGGCGTCTTTGCCGCGATGATCGTGCTTGCTGTGGTAGCGCTGGCGGCGGAGTATCTGTTGACCGCTTTGGAAGACAGACTCCTGAAGTGGCGCCCCGTGCAGTTCGCTGAACATGGAATGTAAAATGATCCTTTCCTTCTACCGCATAAAAACGCAGTTCTGTAGAAGAACTTATTGAAGAAGTGAGCCCGTGAAACCACAGCGATTTTTCATTCAGTTCGACGCATGGTACGAGATTCTGTCGAGGACCTTGTTTCTTCCACCTTCGAGCTCTTATGTGGAGGTGAACAGCGAGGAGGTCAGGGTGCGAATGGGCTGGGCGTTTCGATCTTCCTTTCCGAAAGGAGCTGTAGTTGCAGCTGCGGAAACGCATGGGCGCCTGCTGAGTCGAGGGGTACATGGATTCGCAGGTCGATGGTTGGTGAACGGATCGGTGCAGAGAATACTGACTATTGACCTGAAACCAACCCAACGCGGGTACGTTATGGGATTTCCCGTCCGTTTGAAACAACTCATGGTGAGTGTGGCGGATCCCATGGCCCTGGCAGCGGCACTCAGGAGTTCTACTTGATCTGCGCGAGTATTGAGAAGTGAGGGGTGAAACTGTACCGGAAGATTGGGAAGAGATGAGGCGATTTTTTGCATCTGTGTTCAACACATTTAATGCCCAACCAGGAGAGGTGGAGAATTATGTTTGAATCTGCGGAATTGGGACACAAAATCAAAAAACCTGTTTATGAGAAGGAAGTTCCTCCCTTGCGTGAGGCCCTGCTTAATACCCAAATGGAACTGGCGCAATCGGCCAGGTTTCCGGTGATTATCCTGATCGGCGGATTGGATGGCGCGGGACGTGGCGCTACAGTCAATCTGCTCAATGAATGGATGGATCCACGCCACATCCAAACCCATGGCATGGGCGAACCCTCCGACGAGGAACTCGATCGTCCCATGATGTGGCGCTTCTGGCGAGCCCTGCCGCCAAAGGGGAAAATCGGTGTATTTCTTGGCTCCTGGTACACATGGCCGATCTTGAACCGGGTAAATGGTATTACCAAGGAGGCCGATCTTGAACAAAGTATGGAGCGTGCCAAACTCCTGGAAAAAATGCTGGTGGACGAAGGCGCCCTGCTGATCAAGTTCTGGTTGCACCTCTCAAAGGATAAACAGGAAAAACGCCTCAAATCGTTGGAAAAGAACCCCTTGACCCGCTGGAAAGTCACCGACCGGGACTGGAAACACTTTAAGGCCTATGACAAATTCCAGGAAGTCCATGAAAACGTTATCCGTCACACCAGCACAGCTGAGGCTCCCTGGCTGATAGTGGAAGGCGAGGATGAAAATTACCGTAACCTGACCGTAGGCAGGATTATTCTCAAGGCAATTCAGGACCGGCTGGAACAGGAAAAAGCGCCGCCGCTCAAGGTCCTGGCACCGCCCTTGCTGCCCCCCATCGACAATCTGCACTTGTTGAATACTTTGGATATGACGCAGGCCCTGGACAAAGATAAATTCAAGGTCAAACTGGAAAAATACCAGGGCAAGCTGAACGCACTGACGCGAGACTCCAAGTTCAAGTACATGTCGGTGATTGCGGTGTTCGAGGGTAACGACGCTGCCGGCAAGGGGGGAAGCATCCGCCGCATTACCGCCGCCTTGGATGCCCGCTATTACCAGGTCATTCCCATTGCCGCCCCCACAGAGGAAGAACGTGCTCAACCGTATCTGTGGCGCTTCTGGAGGCATCTTCCGCGGAAGGGGCGGGTGACTATTTTTGATCGTTCCTGGTATGGCCGGGTGCTGGTGGAACGCGTCGAAGGATACTGCCCGGAGACTGACTGGATGAGGGCGTACAGCGAAATAAACGAGTTCGAGGCGCAAATGGTCAGGCACAAAATGCTGGTCGTTAAATTCTGGCTGACCATTACCAAGGACGAGCAACTGCGCAGATTCGAGGATAGGCAGAAAACTGGATTCAAGAGCTTCAAGATTACCGAGGAGGACTGGCGCAACCGTGAAAAATGGGAGCAATACGAACAGGCCGTGTGTGACATGGTGGATCGAACCAGCACACAGCTTGCCCCGTGGACACTGGTGGAAGCCAACGACAAGGACTTTGCGCGCATCAAGGTGCTGAAAACCTTGTGCGAAAAAATTGAAGCGAAGCTGAAGGAGTTGCACGAAGAGGGGGTTGACTACCTGGATAAGCCCAAGAAGCGCCACTGATACTGCCTCTGCATGCATCAGCTCATAATACTACCGGTTAAAGTCAGCACATCTCCGATAAATCTGCCTAATAAAATTCAAATATACGCATGATTGATTATACTGAAAAGCAATGCCCCGAATGCGGCCAGCAGTTACGATTTCCTAAAGATATTGGTGGAGTGCTTATGGCTTGCCCTTCATGTGGCAACAAGTTTCAGTCTGATTTTAAGCTGGGCGGTGTCAAAAGAAATGTATACAAGGGAATGTTGTCAAATGTCTTTGAAATGCCATATAAAATTGTGAGTCGTATTTGTCGGTTTTTTCTTGAACGATTCAAGAACAGCGCATAGAGGTGAACTGTGACGATCTATGAGATAAGAAATCTCCTTCTCTGGTGTACTGGTATCAACTACCTAATTCTTTTTATCTGGTTCGGTGTTTTTGTATTTGCCCATGGCTGGATGCATAGAATGCACGGGCGTTGGTTCAAACTCTCGGTTGTGACCTTTGACACCATTCATTATGCAGGTCTCGCTGTCTATAAAATTGGCATACTCTTGTTTAACCTCGTCCCTTTGATTGGACTTTACTTGACCTCGTGACAAATTGACGAATTGTCCAGATCATTAACAGACTCAAAAGCATTGCTGTGAAGAAAATGAAAACCAACCAAGCCGTCAGTTTCATCAACTGCGTCAGCAATTTTTCCGAGCACAGATTTCGCTTCACTGCAGGTGACATTTCGAGTCAATCTGAGAAACAAAACTTGTTGAGATGTATCCTCGATAAGTGATTGTTTGCAACCAGGGTAGGAACAACGAAACCTGTCGAGCGAACTCTTTTTCCTCTTCGAATTAGGCGTATCGCTGGCATAGACCGAACTCAAATTTCCCCTGGTTACGATATATTGCTGCGGATGCCGGTTGACGGAACTGATAGAAACAAGGTTGAAAACGCCGGAACTATCAACTATTTGCCGATATTTGCTCATCAATTTTTCACTCATAATATCTCCATCGAATAGGTAAATGTTAATTCATTAGCTCATGATCGAAGCCACATAAATCGGTATTACATCAAATCCTTTTTCAAATACTGTTCCTTGCTCTTCACACGTTATAGCAGGTGTGGTAGGACAAATAGTGACCAACCAGGAAAAGGAATATCAAAATGGCGAAATATAAACCGCAGCATTCACGACTGCTCTTCATTGACCGGGAGATAAACACCGGTAGATTTCCAAACTGCGGGAAACTTGCTGAAGAATACGAGGTCAGCAGGAAAACGATACAGCGGGATCTGGACTACATGCGGTATCAACTCGATGCCCCTTTGGAATACTCTGCGAAACATCGTGGCTATTATTACACTGAGAAGAATTTCAAGTTACCGGCCATCGACATCAAAGAAAGCGATCTTTTTGCCGTCTATCTCGCCGATAAACTTCTCATCCAGTACGAGGGAACAGCGATCTACAATAGTCTGTGCTCGGTTTTTAAAAAGATCGAAGACTCGCTTCCGAATAAAATAGCCTTTGATCCTGGAAACGAGCCTTCACGTTTTACGGTGTTCCCACCCTCCAACACGATTATCAAACCCGGTATATGGGAGACCGTTACCAGTGCTATTCGGTTGTCCCGCAAACTCGAAGTGCATCACCAGACACCTGGAAGCGAACCATCACTACGGATTCTAGATCCTTATCATGGCATCCGTTTTGAAGGTGATTGGTACGTTGTCGGGTTCTGTCATCTCCGCAAGGAAATCCGAACATTCAGCTTTGCCAGGATGCTCAAGGCGAAGCTGTTGCCGGATGCCTTCGAGATCCCAGCCAGCTTTGATTTTCATAAACTGACCGGAAGCCATTTCGGGATTCACTGGAGTGAGGATGAAGTGGACGTAAAGATCCATTTCAACAAAAAGGTTGCCGGTTACCTCAAAGAGCGGAAATGGCATCCTACTCAGCAAATTGAAGAAAACACGGACGGCTCAGCTGTTTTATCACTGACGGTGAATCATCTACTGGAGTTAAAACGCTGGATTCTGTCTTGGGGAAATATGGCTCAAGTACTGGAACCACAGAGTTTCATAGAGGATATAAAGATTACTATCACTGAAATGAAGAATATCTATTGAGCATGAATCTCCATTGACTGAGGCGACGACCTGCTTGGTTCCAATCCATATGACAATTTATGTGACTTCCTCGATCTTTTTTGATGCATATACAGAAGGTTTTTCCATTAGGTGCCGACTTACAGGGAGGATTTCCCCTGTTTTATTGTATAGCTACTGTAAGTGACATCTTTCCAGACACGAACCTTCTAAGTGATTTCCGGATCAAGTCAGCACTCTATTTTGCGGGGAATACACCGGGATATTTGCAAATACCCAGAAAGTGATTGATATAATGGCAGGATGCTGATAATTTTCGCAGGTTATTGAAGTTGTGGAATTTATCGTGTGGTCAAAAGAAAATTTTGAAAAACCATTGTTGGGAGTCAACATCTGTGGGAAGTATCTGCACTTGAGGTGGCAAGGATTTGATGGACTCTATTTAAAGAGTCCGTTTATAATTCCTCAGAGAGGACTTCAGTAGATATTCTCTCCAAAACGCCACGCGAGGAATAGATATCATACAACAACTGTGATGCGAATCGAGGGAAATACTCCCATCATCTTTTAGGACTGAAAATCTATCCATGCCACAAACCATTCAACATCTTTCCAAGGAGATATTTATGTCGGATAAAGGCAAGCCATCGTTTTACAAGAAAGTCAGCAAAAAGTTCCCAGAGGTTATCAGTGCTGTAGAGAAACTCGGAACAACACTGCGCACAGCTGGTCCCCTCGATGAGAAGACCTCCCATCTGATTCAGTTGGCAGCGGCAGCCGCCGGGCAGTCCGAAGGATCGGTATGTTCCCATACCCGAAGGGCGCTTCAGGCAGGAGCAAGTTCGGAGGAAATCATTCATACTCTGCTGCTGCTGGTTTCCACTATAGGTTTTCCGCAGACTATGGCTGCCTTATCTTGGTCTCAAGAAGTACTGGAAAAGAAAACAAAATAACCAATCTCCACTCCACACTTCCTAGAGAATAGGGCTCGATTGGCCTTGATAATAAGCATGTCTGAGCAAATGGGTTCACAGTCTAGGAAAGATGTTGAATTTTTCTAGGACAAAAGAGAAAAAACAATATAGAGTTTTTTAAAATCCCCATGACTTGGAAACATTAAAAGTTTGACAAGAGTTATCAGGGGGTTTGGCTTCCTTGTTCTCAACAAAGGGGATTTTTTACAGACAGAGGTCAATGTGGCAATTATTGCAACTCTATTCGGCATCCCCCTGATTTTGCTGGTTCTCTGGGAAGGGTTCGAAACTATTGTCCTGCCGCGTCGAGTAACACGACGCTTTCGCTTGACCCGGTTTTTCTATCGGAGCAGCTGGCGACCGTGGGTTTGGATGGTCAATACCCTGATACCTGTCCGACAGCGTGAAACCTGGTTGAGCTACTTCGGCCCCCTGTCGCTCCTGCTGCTTTTGAGTATATGGGCTGGTGGCTTGATCACTGGCTTTGCCCTCCTTCATTGGGCACTCGGCTCGGCAGTGTTGTCCATAGATGGAAGAGCCGGCTTTTTTGCCGATTTCTACCTGAGCGGGACGACTTTTTTTACCCTCGGGATGGGAGACGTTCTTCCCCGTTCAGATATTGCACGGTTGCTGGTTGTTGTTGAATCGGGACTGGGCTTTGCTTTCCTAGCACTGGTCATAGGTTATCTGCCTGCGCTTAACCAATCCTTCGCACGCCGCGAGGTGAGTATTTCGCTTCTCGACGCCCGCGCCGGTTCACCCCCTACCGCCTCGGAAATCCTCAGCCGACACGTTCATGAACGGGGAAAAGATGCTCTTAGGCAACTCCTGCATGAATGGGAGCACTGGTCGGCTGAGCTCCTCGAAGGACATCTCTCCTACCCGGTACTAGCCTATTTCCGTTCCCAACACGACAACCAGTCATGGCTGGCTGCTCTGACTGCGATACTCGATACCTGTGCGCTGATTATTGCCGGTTTGGAAGGAGCCAGTGAACGACAGGCTGAGCTTACCTTTGCCATTGCCCGGCACGCCGTTCTCGACCTATCGCTGGTCTTCAGGACCAATCCGAAGGAACCTGAATGCGACCGTCTGCCACCCGAACAACTGGACAGGTTGCGCACCCTCCTCACAGAGAGAGGTCAGAAATTACGGAAGGGGGTTGCTATTGATCTCAAATTGCATGAGTTGCGTCAAATGTACGAGCCGTATGTCTATTCGCTAGCCACCTATTTTCAGGTGATACTGCCACCCTGGATTGCCGAGGAAGGGTGGATTGATAACTGGCAGGGGAGTTTCTGGAAACAGATCGAAAAGGGTACACCTTCGACGGGGAAAAACACTGCTAAACATTTCTAATCGATTTGGACATACAGGGAATGGTTGGAGGCTCATTTGGGTTTTTACTGTCCGTTTGGTCAATTAGTCCGGATTTACTGGAAATATGCGGACCTTTGGCCGATGCTATTTTGTTACGTATATACAGGATAGTCTCAATCCAAATTGGTCCTCTCGCTCTAAATATTCCAATGAAATCTTGAAGGGTTGAAATCATTTTTGAATGATATAGGTTTCCGGTTTTTGGACCATTCATAACGCTTAGAGGGTATCCAATGATCTATATGGCTCGATTGGTACTTTTCCTTTTTGTCGCTGTCGAATGCAGCGGTTGTACCCCTCATCCTATTTCAATTTCTCCAAATCTCACATCTCTCAATTACAAGAACGACCAGTCTCGAATCGCGAAATCAGTAGCTTATTATATTCCTGAAGAGACCAGGAGACTAAAAGTCATCACCGCAGGCGGCGGCGGAGATTCGGTCAGTTACACTCCATATAAGGATTTGGAAACTGGAATATATCAGGCGCTGTCTAATGTGTTCAGCAGGGTCTATGTCACAACAGACACAACAGAAAGGGATTTTTTGAGGAGTGATCCTGCTATAAAAGAGTGGACACTCGGTTAAGCCAATATTAAAGGAATTGGCAGGAGGAAGATATGAGTGTTCAACGAAGAAAATACGATCAGGATTTTAAACGAAATGCCGTTCACCTTGCTGAAGAGCCAGGAA